>JACPPF010000103.1 GCA_016191165.1 Planctomycetota bacterium | reverse complement strand
GTCGGGGAAGGTACAAGGAGTCGGCAGTGGACCTGGCATAGCGGCTTCCTTTCCTTGCCGGGTTTTTTTCTGGGGGTTCACCTCCTTATACCAAAAGTCTAAACTAACCACGACGTTATTTGTGAAACGGACCACTAAGCAGGACGCTGCCCGCAACGCCGGTGCACCTGTCGGATTCGCAAAAGCTTTTCCTGCGCAAGCTGTCGCGGCGGACCTGGCGGTATTTCGAAGTGTTCGTCTCTGCGGAAGAGAATTGGCTCCCGCCGGACAATTTTCAGGAGAAACCGGCCGATGGTATCGCATCGCGCACCAGCCCGACAAACATCGGTGTAGCGCTTCTGGCAGAACTGGCTGCCTGTGACTTTGGCTATTGCAGCCCCGGTCTGCTGCTCGATCCAATTCGCAAGACGTTCGGCACTTTAGGCCGGATGGAACGTCACCGTGGACACTTCTACAACTGGTACAACACTCATTCGCTCAAGCCGCTCTTGCCGCTCTACGTGTCAACGGTAGACAGCGGCAATCTGGTCGGTCACCTGCTCGTGCTTCGGAGCGGCATGCTCGAATTGATCGACACGAAACTCTTGCAGCCTGGCATATTTGGCGGTCTGCGCGATACAGCTTGTGTTCTGCTGGACGTGGCGCGCGGACTTCACCGAACAGAATCGGCGGACCGCACGCCGCTGGTCGGCGTTGAGGTGCTGACGAAACTAGAGCGACTCATGACCGAGTTGGAGAATCGGCCCGATACGCTGAGCGCAGCAGCGGCGTTTTTGCAACGGTTCGTGACCGCGGCTACGGAGATCGCGTCCTGCGCGGGAACAAACGAGGAGCTTCAATGGTGGGCCAACGCATTGCAGCGTTCTTGTACTGACCATCGCGACGATCTTCATAATATCGCGGCATGGGTGGCGCTTTCTCCGCCATCAGAGCAGCTCAAACGACTCGATGGATTTAGCGCGCACTGGTCCCGCATGGAGACCGCGCCGAGTTTGCGCGAAGTTGCGGCCTCGCAACAATCGATGCTCCCGTTGATTGATGGATTGCTGAAAACTGTTGTCGCGCATGCGGACGCGACTTGGCTCGGACAGTTGCAGCAAGCGATCATCGATTCCTCACAGCATGCCGTCGACCGAATTAAAACCTTGACGCAGCTAGCGCGCCAGTGCCAGGAATTCGCCGACATGGATTTCTCGTTCCTGTTTGATGCGACCCGCGATCTGTTCGCGATCGGCTACAACGTCGGCGATCAGCGTCTAGACAACAGCTTTTATGATCTGTTGGCCTCGGAATCTCGCCTTGCGAGTTATGTGCTGATTGCTCAGGGCCAGGTAAGCCAGGAACATTGGTTCGCGCTGGGTCGAATGCTCACCTCAACGGGGGGCGCGACGACGTTGTTGAGCTGGAGCGGCTCGATGTTCGAGTATCTGATGCCGCTCCTGGTCATGCCCACCTATGAGGCGACCTTGCTTGACCAGACATGCCGTGCGGCCGTGCGCAGGCAGATCGCCTATGGCAAACAGCGCGGCGTGCCGTGGGGCATCTCGGAGTCGGGGTACAACACGATTGATGCGCACATGAACTATCAGTACCGCGCGTTCGGAGTGCCGGGGTTGGGATTGAAGCGTGGGCTCGCCGAGGACCTGGTCATCGCGCCGTATGCCAGCGTTCTGGCCCTGATGGTGGCCCCGGAAGCAGCGTGCGCCAACCTCGAACGCTTGGCGGCTGAGGGCCACGACGGCGCCTATGGATTGTACGAGGCGGTCGATTACACCCCGTCGCGGCTGCCGAGTGGAACGACTAGCGTCAATGTCCGGCAGTTCATGGCCCATCACGAAGGGATGAGCCTCTTAGCCTTGGCGTACTTGCTCCTGGACAAACCGATGCAACGCCGCTTCGAAGCCGACCCGGAGCTGCGTGCTGCCGACCTACTGCTTCAGGAGCGTGTACCCAAGGCTGTCGCGCCGATCTTCCCCCATGTTGCGGAAGCCAGCACGACGAGGAGCACCTCGGCCGAAGAGGAAGGCGCGATGCGCGTCTTCACCGACCCGAGCACGCCCGCCCCTGAGGTCCATTTGCTTTCCAACGGCCAATACCATGTCGTGATTACCAGTGCGGGCGGTGGTTACAGCCGCTGGCGTGATCTGGCAGTGACGCGCTGGCGGGAAGACGCCACGCGCGATTGCTTCGGCACCTTCTGCTATCTGCGCGATCTGGACAGCGGCGCCCTTTGGTCCACCGCGTGGCAGCCGACGCTCAAGGCGGGCAAACGCTACCAGGCGATATTCACGCAGTCCCGCGCCGAGTTTCGCCGCAGCGATGACCGGATCGACACACATACCGAAATCAGTGTGTCGCCCGAGGATGACATTGAGCTGCGGCGGATCACGATCACGAACCGATCCAAAGTCGCGCGCACCATCGAGATGACCAGCTATGCCGAGGTTGTCCTGGCTCTGCCAGCCCATGACCTGTCTCACCCCGCGTTCAGCAACCTGTTCGTGCAGACGGAACTCATTCGTGATCGGCAGGCAATTCTGGGCACGCGCAGACCGCGGTCGGCGGAAGAAAAACCGCCGTGGATGATACACCTGATGACCGCCCAGGGTACGACGGTCGGCGACGCGTCATTCGAAACCGATCGGATGAAGTTCATTGGCCGCGGGCGAACCTTGGCCGATCCCGTGGCCATGGACGGCAAGGCACCGCTGTCGGGCAGCGACGGTCCAGTGCTTGATCCGGTGATGTGCATCCGACGTGTTGTCGTCTTGCAACCTCGCGAATCAATGCGGATCGACCTCGTCACTGGGATCGCCGAAACGCGTGAGTCGGCCATGGCGATGATGGAAAAATACTCCGACCCTCGTCTGGCAGACCGCGTGTTCGAACTGGCCTGGACGCACAGCCAAATCTTGTTGCGACAACTGAACGCCAGCGAAGCAGATGCTCAAGGGTACGGCCGATTGGCTGGCTCGATCATCTATGCTTCCGCCCTGCGCCGCGCGAAGGCCAGTGTGCTCATTCGCAACCGCCGCGGACAATCGGGACTTTGGGGCTATGGCATTTCCGGGGACCTGCCGATCGTGTTAGTCCGCATCAGGGACCACACGCGCGTTGAGTTGGTGCGCCAAGCCGTGCAGGCTCACGCCTATTGGCGCATGAAAGGCGTGTTCGTCGATTTGGTCGTCTGGAACGAAGACGATTCGATTTACCGTCAGACGCTGCAAGACACGATCATGGACCTTGTCGCCGCCAGTCCGGAAGCAGCACTGGTGGACAAACCGGGCGGTGTCTTCGTGCGCCGCGGCGAGCAGATGTCGGAAGAAGATCGCGTGCTCATGCAAACCGTGGCCCGCGTTATCCTCTTCGACGACGCCGGGACGTTGCAGGAGCAGTCTGAACGTCGCGGGCGCACCGAACTATCCATTCCTCTTCTAAAACCACTGCGGCGCCGGCTCGAAGTTTCCGAGGCCGAGTTGCCCAAGCGCGACCTGACATTCTTCAATGGTCTAGGCGGATTCAGCCGCGACGGACGCGAATACGTCATGCTGCTAGGGTCCGGCCAGACCACTCCCGCGCCCTGGGTCAACGTGATCGCCAATCCGCAGTTCGGCACCGTCCTCTCCGAGAGCGGTTGCGCTTATACCTGGGCGGAGAATAGCCACGAGTTTCGGCTCACTCCCTGGCACAACGATCCGGTTACCGACCCGAGCGGCGAGGCGCTCTATATCCGCGATGAGGAAACCGGCCACTTCTGGTCGCCGTCGCCTCTGCCGGCGCGCGGTCAGAACCCCTACGTCGCGCGCCACGGATTCGGCTACAGCATGTTCGAATACGCCGAGGACGGCATCATCACGGAGCTAAGCATTTACGTCGCCACGGACGCGCCAGTCAAGTTCGCCCGGCTCAAAATAACTAACCGCTCGGGTCGGCAACGTGAACTATCGGTGACTGGCTACTGGGAATTCGTGCTGGGCGAACTGCGCGACAAGTCGCTCATGCACGTAGTGACGGAGTTGGACCCCGTGTGCGGCGCACTTTTCGCGCGCAATCCGTACAGCAACGAATTTGCCGAGCGTGTCGTCTTCGTTGACGCCAGCGAAACGATTCGAACGATCACTGGAGACCGCACCGAGTTTCTCGGTCGCAACGGCACGACGGCGAATCCCGCCGCAATGCGCCGCGTTCGACTTTCCGGCCGCGTTGGCGCGGGGCTCGACCCGTGCGCTGCCATGTTGGTTCCCACGTCGCTTGAAGAGGGACAGACGAAGGAAATCGTCTTTATCCTTGGCGCTGCGGGAAGTGAAGAAGAGGCGCGACAACTCGTTCAGCGCTTCCGCGGCGCCGCCAACGCATACCGAGCCCTTGAAGGGGTATGGCATCACTGGAGTCGGACCCTTGGCGCGGTTCATGTCGAAACGCCTGACCACGCCGTAAATTTCTTGGCCAACGGTTGGCTGCTTTACCAGACGCTCGCCTGCCGCATGTGGGCGCGAACGGGCTTTTACCAATCCGGTGGTGCATTCGGGTTCCGCGATCAGTTACAGGATGCGATGGCCCTCGTACATGCCGAACCCGGCCTGTTGCGCGAACATCTTCTTCGTGCCGCCGGACGCCAGTTCCGCGATGGTGACGTGCAGCACTGGTGGCATCCGCCCATCGGCCGCGGCGTGCGCACGCACTTTTCTGACGACTTCCTCTGGCTCCCGTATGCGACATGCCGCTATGTCTCGACTACAGGCGACTCCGGTGTGCTTGACGAGAGCGTACCGTTTTTGAAGGCGAGACCGCTGCGTCCGGACGAGGAAGCAAATTACGACCTCCCGCAAGTTTCCGACGACGTTGGCACGCTCTACGAGCATTGCGTTCGCGCCATCGACAACGGGTTGCGCTTCGGCGCTCACGGCTTACCCTTGATGGGCTGCGGCGACTGGAACGACGGCATGAATCTGGTTGGCCAGCACGGCAAAGGCGAAAGCGTCTGGCTCGCCTTTTTCCTCTACGACGTGCTGACGCAGTTTATCAGCCTTGCCGGTCAACGTGGCGACACCGCGATCGTTGAAAAATACACCATCGAGGCGGGTCGGCTCCGCGGCAACATCGAAGGACACGGTTGGGACGGTGAATGGTACCGCCGCGCGTACTTCGATGATGGTACGCCGCTCGGATCCGCGACCAATCCAGAGTGCCAGATCGACTCCCTTTCGCAAAGCTGGTCGATTCTCTCCGGAGCCGACACGCAGGGGCGCATGGTGCAGGCCATGGAAAACGTCGACCGCCGCCTCGTTCGGCGCGACGCTCGACTCATCCAGCTTCTCGATCCGCCATTTGACAAGTCGGAACTCAATCCGGGTTACATCAAAGGCTACGTCCCCGGCGTACGCGAGAACGCCGGCCAGTACACCCACGGCGCTATCTGGACCGCCATGGCTTTCGCCGCCATGGGCGATGCAGAGCGTGCATGGGAACTTTTCGCGCTGATCAACCCCGTCACCCACGCCGATACCCCGGGGGCCGTCGCAGTATACCGGGTCGAGCCCTACGTCGTGGCCGCCGATGTCTACGCCGTCCCGCCGCACACCGGCCGTGGCGGATGGACCTGGTACACCGGCTCGGCCGGCTGGATGTATCGGCTCATCACGGAATCGCTGCTCGGTTTGCGGTTGGACGCGGACAAACTTCGCTTCGCGCCGTGCTTTCCCGCGGGGTGGATATCCTTCAAGATCCACTATCGCTTTCGTGAGACCGTCTATCACATCACTCTGCGGAACACGGGCACCGGAAACGTGGTGAAGCGGATTGTGCTCGACGGCAACGAACGGCCCGAGGAATGGGTTCCGCTCATCGACGACCGAAACGATCATCATGCGGAGGTTGAGGTAGGATAAGCTTGCATTTCCATTCCCTACAACCAGGAGAAATGCCTCGGAAGAAGGTGAAGGGCCAATGCTGCCCTCTTTTTTTTCCCTCCCAGTCGCCTCCTTCGCAAAGACAAAGGTGCGAAGGGCGAAGGGACGCTTGCTCCAAACAATTGGGTCCACTACAAATCCTATTGGGAACCAATTCTAAATCTCAAATCCGGCGGCTTTCAGTTCCGGGTTCCGTTCCAGGGCGATATTGATGAGGTCTGGCAAGCGAAAGGAAAGCCAAAACAGGGCTCGATGCCAAATAGCGATTGGACCGCCCCGAACTTTCCGCATATCCGCTAGACCTTCGCTGCCTTAAACGGTTTTCATGGGCAGGTCGTTAGTTTCGGTAAACGAGGGACCGCCAGTCGAGCCGATAACTTCGACAGACTGGACGTGCTGCAAGGGCACGCACATTGAATAAACAACGAGAGGGATACTCGATGCATTTTTGTCACACCCGCATCGCCGTTTGGCGTGCCTGTCTTCTTGTCGGCCTTGCCGTTTGCGCTCCGGCCTATCTGACTGCTCAGACAACTGCCCCGATGCCCAAGATGCTGACGCAAGCGGCAGGCCCGTTAAGCCTTGCGGACCTGGAGCAGATTGCTCTCCAGCATAACCCGACGTTGGTCCAGGCTGCGGCCCGAGTTGACGTGTCCCGGGGCAAGGCCCTTCAAGCCGGCCTCTACCCCAACCCAACCATCGGCTACGCGGGCGAGCAAATCGGCTCGCAGAGGAGCGCGGGCGAGTTTCAAGGCGGATTTATCCAGCAGGAGATCGTCACGGCAGGCAAACTACGCCTCAGCCGGGCCAAATATAAGCAAGAGGCGTACCAGGCCGAGATTCAAGCAATGGCCCAGCAACTCCGCGTCGTCAACGGCATCCGCATCGCCTACTACGAGATCCTCGCGGTCCAGAGTTCCATCGAAAACCATCGCACTTTGCTGAAGAACGCCGACAACGCCATTAAGACCACGGAGGAACTGGTTAACCTCGGCCAGGCCAATCAGCCTGATTTGCTCCAAGCCCAGATCGAAGCCCAGCGATCGCGCGTGGCCATGAAAACGGCTGAAAATCGCTACAAGCGGGCTTGGGAGCATCTTGTCACCATGATTGGCACGCCGGAAATGGCGCCCACGCCGCTTGCCGGGAAGCTGGAGTTGGTAGGCCCCCCTTTACAGTGGGAGAAATCCCTGGCGAAACTCTTGCAGGAGAGTCCCGAGATGCAATTCGTCCAGGCCGAAGTGGTGCGGGACCAAATTTCCCTCAAGCGCGAACAGGTCGAGGCGATCCCCAACATCACCGTGCGGGCGGGCTTGGGATATAACTACATTCCTGGAGAAAAAAGCACCGTCGGTAACGTCCAGGTCGGCATCCGTCTGCCGATTTTCGACCGGAACCAGGGGACGAAACGGCAAGCCGAGGCTGAACTGGCCCGTGCCCGCGCCGAGGTTACGCGCACGGAACTCGTGCTCAGGCGCCGGTTGGCCGACACCTTCACGCAGTATCAGAATGCTTATCAATCCGTGGATGACTACCAGAAAAACACGTTGCCGAAGGCGCGGCAGGCTTACGAACTCTATCAAGAATATTTCAAGAAGCGTCGGGCCACTTGGCCGCAGGTGCTTGTCGCCGAACGCAACTATTTTGGGTACACCGAGGAATACATCAACGCTCTGATCGATCTCCGGCGCGCGGAAGTGGAGATCAACGGCATGCTCTTATCGAACGGCCTTGACCAACCGCCCGCACCTACGCCCGGGGGACACATCGAAGCCACGCCTCGCCCGCGCTGATGCAGCGGGCGTCCGGAGAGAAACGTATTCGTGATATCGGCCCCGGCACACGTCTCCCGTGTGCCGGGGCCGACTGCTTTGATCACACTTCCTGATGGTGAAAGTTGCCGGGCCGGCGGCTCAATGATGGCCGCGATGATGGGATTGACCGTGGCCATAGCTATAGCCCCGTGAGTAGTAGCCGCCTCCGTAGCTCGGGGCAGAATAGTAGCCACTGCTGGGAGCGTAGTAGGCAGAGCTATATCCCGGATCGGCATAGTAGCCTCCGCCGTACGACCTTCCGGGGTAGGCATAGGAACCACTGCCCTGGCTGTAATAGCTGGGCGAGTAGGAATAGTTACTGCTGCCCTGGCCGTAGTAGGAGTTTGGCGCTGCGTAGGAGTAGTGCCCGCCGTGGCCATAGGAGGGCGTGTACGGGTAGTGGCCGCCGCCGTGATGACCGCCGCCATGCTGGGCCGAGGCCGAGCCGGTGACGGCGACCAGGATCGCGGCCGCTGCGATTGCTGTGATGACATTCTTCATGGTGAACTCCTTGGGACGAAAGTGAAAGGCGGGACGCGCCACGCAGGCACGGCGCCGTATTCTCGTCAAAGGAACGCCAGCTGCGGGCGAACTTGCGCTGTCGTAACGGGCCGTATGGAGCGAGCTTCTTCGCGGGCTCACTTCTTGCTCGATCCCGTCCACGCCGATTTATCCGGCGTCCCGGAAGAATTGATTTGGACCGTCGGCCCCGGCGCACTTCTCCCGTGTCCCGGAGCCGACTGGGTTGATGCCTTCCCTGCTCTATTTTTTCATTTTGTGCAAATCATGCGGCCCCTTCCCACCCTTGTACCCCGGCACGCTTTCCCCGGGCCGCACTTCTCCCTTCCCGGAAACCACGCGTTCATACAACTCCGGCGGCAGTACGCGAACCACGGTCATCAGCCCTTCGACTCCCTCGTGCCATTCCTTGCGCATGCCCCGGGTTTGCCATTTACTGTTGAGCTTCGCGATCTCTTTCTCGGAATACATGGACATCCCGGCCATGCTCTGCGGGAAGCCCGGCACTTTTTTGGCTGCCGTGCCGTGTCCGGCGTGGGGATCTTTCCCGTTGTCCATTTTCATCTTGGGATCCATCTTCATCTTGTCATCACCCTTGCCGTCCATTTTCATCTTGGGATCCATTTTCGGGCCATTACCCACCGTCCGTTCAGAACCCGTTTGCTCTCCGGTGCCCCGTCCCAGGTAAGGGCCGAATTCGGAGGATAACGCCGGACCTCGCGTAATCATGCCCATGCCAGTGCCCATATTGCCTCCCGTCGGCATGCCTTTCATCGAATGGCCGCCCGGCATACCCACCTGAGAGGACATGAAGTTCATCATGTGGTGGAACATATGGCAGTGGAACACCCAGTCGCCGGGGTTGTCGGCGATGAACTCGACATCCCGGGCCTGCGCAACCCCCACCAGGACGTTGTTGCTTGGATACCAGGCAGTGTCCGGAATCCGGCCTCCTTCGGTCCCGGTGATCCAAAACTGCATCCCGTGCAAGTGCATCGGGTGATGGTCGATGGCGCTGAAATTGACCAGGCGAATGCGCACCCGCTCGCCCTGCTTGATGACCAGGGGCGTGATGTAAGGGGCTGCCTGGCCGTTAAGCGTGAAGAGATTGAACTCCATCGACATGGTGTTATGGACCGATGAACCAGGCAGGATGGCCCATTCCTGGATGATGAGGGCGATGTCGCGGTCCACCGGCGGGTAGTGAGCCACCTTGGGGTGGATGATGAACAGGCCCACCATCCCCATGCCTTGCTGCATGGCCACGTGCGTATGGTAGAAGAACGTGCCGTTCTGTTTGAGGGTGAACTCGTAGGTGTAGGTGCCGCCCGGCGGGATCGGATCCTGGATCAGGCCCTCCACGCCGTCCATAAGGTTGGGGACGTCGATGCCGTGCCAGTGCATGATGGTCGGCTCCGGCAGCTTGTTGTGGACAATGATGCGAACCTTGTCCCCCTCGACGGCTTCGATCATCGGGCCGGGCATGCTGCCGTTATAACCCCACACGTCGATCCAAACGTCAGGCAGCATCTCGCGCTTGAGGTGCTCGGCGGTCAAGTGGAACTCCTTGACTCCGTTCTTCATCTCCCAGAAGAGCTTGGGGCAGTCAGGAGTCTCGACCGGGACCGGCGCCAGTCCGGACTTGCGGAAACCCGGCATGAGCTTGCCCCGGTCCCTGGCGCTGCCCACATCGACGTTGGCCGCCGCGTGTTGGTCGTGCTTGGGCTGGGCCTCTTCCTTTTTGTTGACTGCCTGGCCCTCGCTGTGAGGCTGGCCGCTGCCGAGGAGCGAAAATCCGGCCGTGGCCAGGACTCCCCCCAGGACGATGCCGAGAAAGAACCTGGTGCGACTTGTTTCAGGATGCATTGTCTAGAACCTCCAAAAAGTAAATCGTTGTTCGATTTTCGGCAATCACACTGCCCCTTAACCAACGCCAACGGAAATGTAGATGTCGCAAGACCGCCAGCTCGCCCAACCGAATTTTACCACACAGCAGGACCCAGCGAAACAGAAGGCAGGTTTCTTTGCCACGTCAGGATCGTGCCGACGGAACGGGATGACGATTATGAGGGGCCTTTCGAGTCGCTCCCTTTTATTTGGAGAGGGCGGAATCGAACTTCAGCCTCCGATCGGCTTCAAGGCGCGGCGCTTTCGATCCGCGTGATGCGCCAGACTACGCCCGTGCGGGGGAACGGGCGCGGGGTCGGACCGATGGCCGTAGTCGTAATGGCCAGCGCTCCCAAGTCAACCACGTAGAGCGCCTTCCCGTCAGGTGAAAAGCGGACACCGACGGGTCGCCGCGGCCCTGCGGTCGTGACGTACTCCAGGCCCTTCGGGCCGAGGGCGCTCTTCTTCGCCTTGAAGAACGTTTCCACCTTAAGTGTTTCCGGATCGATGCGTACCACCTCGAAGCCAGATCGTTCCTCGTTCCTGCCAGTGATCGGTTTCATGTCGCCGACCATCGCCAGGAACAACTGTCCCTTGAACCCAAAGGTGGCGTTCCGGCTGAAGTCCATCTTGGCGGCTCCGGCGTGGGGTCCAAGCGTCAGGAGCGGCTTTTCCGCCATCGGCACATCCCGCATCAGCATCTTGGGTGCTGGGCCTTGCTCTGGCTGGAACTGCGCGTCCGTCACGGGGATGCCGCCGGCATAGTCGGGGAACCCATACCAAGCGTCTTTCTTGATCTCCCAGAGGCAGTCCGGAGCGTTGGCGATCGGGCGACTACCGCGTTCGTCATAACCGTTGTCCGCGGCGTACAATTTGCCGTCCGGTCCCCACATCACCCCGAAGGGATTCCGCAGGCCCCAGGCGTACACCTCCAGGTTGGAGCCGTCTGGGTTCATGCGCAAGATCGTCCCATTGGCTTTCACCATGCCGCGCACGGCTCCGTCGTCGGGCGGAGTTTTTCCGAACGGCTGGAAGGCGAACGTGTTCACCATTTGCGGCGCGCCGTGTTTCATGTCCTTCATTGGATCCTTGCTCTTGTCCGGGTCCGCGCCGTGTTTCATGTCCTTCATTGGATCCTTGCTCTTGTCCGGGTCCGCGCCGTGTTTCATGTCCTTCACTGGATCCTTGCTCTTGTCCCCATCCGCGCCGTGTTTCATGCTCTTCATGGGATCCTTTTCTTTGCCGGCTTGTCCTCCATGTCCATGACCCTTGCGTAAGTCGGCAGCCAAAAGATTGGGGTCGATGCCGGCGCCTCCGTGGTAGACAATATACCCGCCCAGACCGGACCCAACGGAAAGGGCCAACGCGCCGATGAAACCGGTAAGGCGTGCTCCGAAGGTCGGCGGCAAGGTCCAGCCTTCCCAGCGCAAGAGGGCGGCCAAGCCGAACAAGACGAGGGCGACCGTCTGCACGCCAAGATGCCAATACATCAGGACGTGAGCCTCGTCGGTGTGTGCCTGCACGGTGAAAAATGCCAGAACGCCGGCAAAGGCTGCAAGCACACCTGACAGGACCCCGGCGATGAGGAGACCGGTCGCCACTTGTGCCAAATCCAGCCGACGGCGCCACCAGGCGAACAGGTCAAGAGCGACAAAGCCGAGCAGGAACGCGATCGGGAAGTGGGTGAGCATCGGGTGAAGCTCCATAGGTGAGAACCACGCGCGGCGGCCTTCATCCTTGCCCTTCTCCGCGTCCCCGCCGTGTTTCATGTCCTTCATTTCGTCCTTGGCCTTCGTCCCGTTCCCGCCGTGTTTCATGTCCTTCATTTCGTCCTTGGCCTTCGTCCCGTTCCCGCCGTGTTTCATGTCCTTCATTTCATCCTTGGCCTTCGTCCCGTTCCCGCCGTGTTTCATGTCCTTCATTTCATCCTTGGCCTTCGTCCCGTTCCCGCCGTGTTTCATGTCCTTCATGTCCTTCATATTCTTCATGCCCTTCATTTGATCCTTGCCCTGCATTCCGTCCCCTGGGGGTTTGTCAGCCAGAAGAGTCAGGATGTCGGGAGTCTCGAAGGCTTGATTATTGAGGCGAATGTCTTTCGCGGGCACATCGCGAACTTCGGCGTACTTGGCCAGCCAGCCCATCTTGAAGTTGTCCAGGCCGACGACGCCGGAGTTGGTGGCGCTACCCTGGCCGAAGTAGATCTTGCCGTCCGGCCCCACCGTCAACTGGTTGTTGTGGTGGTCCCCCAGGCTAGGCAGGCCGGTCACCAAATCGCGCACTTTACCAACCTCCAGCACCGAGATCTTGCCGCGGTGCGAAATGTAAAGGCGCTTGTCATGCCATAGCAAGTCGGTAATCGGGCCATTGAGGTGCTCGGCCACCGTTTCCGGCTCGCCTTTGGGCCGAACACCCAAGATGCGTGCGGGCGCCACATCGTCGCCGTAGATGGATCCGCCTTCGGTGATGTACATCGCGCCCGCGTCGTCGAACTCAACGCTGGTTGGGTAGGTGAGGTTGGCAAGCACGACCTCGACCCGGTAGCCCGCCGGCACCTGGGCCGCCTGGGCATCCGGCGGGGGGATCCGTGGCAATTCCTCGGCGGCTCTCCCCTGCCCGGGCTCGTTCGGACTTTTTCCCTTGTCGTGCTGGTGTTTGGGCTGGTCGGCGGTGAGGGCAGTCAGAATCGCACCAAGAAAGGCGATGGACATCAGCCCGAAGACAATTCTGCATGACGTGCGCACAGTGCACCTTCCTTATTTAAGGCAAAAGGCCCGCCAGCCTGTGGAAGAAAGCAAAAGGCGCGCCACGCCGCCATGCGTTAGACAGTTCTGCACGACGCCGCAGCCGACGGGGCACGACCACTCCTCAACCAGCCGCCGGAAAAACCTGCCCGTCCCAGTCCCGCGACCAGATAAGGGCAACGACGCATCAAGCTCCAGGTGAGTCCTGATAAGGTAGTATATTGCCAGGCAGCAGAGGATTTCGCGTGACTTATCATTTCATCCCGCGCCTGCGCTCCGCGACCGGAACGAAAAAGCGGAGAGACGTCACTTCTTGTTGAGCCCTCGTTTCAGGTACTCGCTGATCAGGAGGACTGTCGGATACAAGACTTCCTCCTCTTCCTGAATGTGCAAGGTCAGCCTCTCGGCAAAGCGCACATAGTCCGCCTTCCCTTCCTCCTTGGCGACTTCCGCAAGCTTCTTGAGCCCCGCCAAGAGTTCGCGGTGCTCGCCGTGGATTTGCGGCAGCCCGGCCCTCAGCCGTTCGGCGTTCTTGATGGCCTCACCCATTTCCGGCGTCACCTTTCCCTTTGCAAGCTCGGGTAAGAGTCCGAGGGGAGCGAACGCATCCTTCGCCTTCGCAAAATGGGCTGTACCCAATTTCTCGATCGTTCGGGCCGCGTCCCCGACTTTGCCGGGCTCCTTCGTCGCCTTGACGAATTCCGCGTGAAAGGACTCGTGGCGTGCCCGCAGGGATTCCGGGATCTTGAGGGCTAGTAGCTTCTCCTTGCCGGAGTCCGGCAACGCCACTGGCGCCGGCCCGCCCGCTTGGCCTGGCCCCATCGCTGTGACGGCAAGAAGGATGGTCAACACGGCCGGTAAGGCCACAACATAGCTTCTTAACATGGCAGGAACTCCCTTGGTTGATGCGTTCTTTCAAGCATCCATTTGCGGAGGAAGCTTGCTGTTCGCCGCGACTACTTCCTCACCGTCTTCGTCCAGTCAGTGTGGAAGATTCCCGGACGGTCGATCCGTTCGTAGGTGTGAGCGCCGAAGTAGTCCCGTTGGGCCTGCACGAGGTTGGCCGGCAGGCGAGCGCTACGGTAGCTGTCGAAGTACGCGAGCGAGGCCGAGAACGCCGGCACCGGGATCCCCCACTGCTGTGCGCGCCCGACTACTCGCCGCCAAGCGCCGAGGCGGCCGGCGATTTCGCGGGCGAAGCCCGTATCGAGCAGCAAGTTGGACAGCCCAGGGTCACCCCGGAAAGCGGCGTGGATTGGGTCCAAGAGAGCCGCCCGGATGATGCAGCCTCCCTTCCAAATCCGCGCGATCTCGCTCAGATCCAGGCCATAGCCGTACTCGCGGGAGCCGGCCGCCAGCAGCGCGAAGCCCTGGGCGTAGGAGCAGACCTTGGCCACGTACAGCCCTTGCCGCACCTCGTCGATGACCTCTTTCGCCGCAACGGAAAGGCCGGCGGGATCCACCGAGATACCCCGGTCAGCGGCGCCGTTTGAATTGGTCCCGGCCCGGCTCGGATAGACCTCGGCCGCCTTCTGCCTTTCGATTTTCAGGGCAGAGAGGAGCCGAGCATCCACAGCCGCGGTGATCGTCGGGACCGGCACGCCCAGGTCCAAGGCGGCCTGAGTAGTCCACTTGCCCGTCCCCTTCTGGCCGGCGCGATCGTCGATCCGGTCGATCAGCATGTCGCCGGTGCCCTGGTCGTCGGGAAACGCGACGACGCGGGCGGTGGTCTCGATGAGGTAGGACCGGAGTTCGCCCTGGTTCCAGGTGTCGAAGACCTCGGCGAGCTGCGCCGAAGAGAGCCCCGCCCCACGGCGTAACAAATCATACGCCTCGGCGATGAGTTGCATGTCGCCGTACTCGATGCCGTTATGCACAATCTTGACGAAGTGGCCCGCGCCGCCGGTTCCGACAAAAGTTACGCACGGCCCGCTGTCGGTCTGAGCCGCGATCTTTTTCAGGAGCGGTTCGAGCTGTTCGTAGGCCGGGCGAGGGCCACCCGGCATGAGGCTCGGGCCGTGACGGGCTCCCTCTTCGCCCCCGCTGACGCCCATGCCCACGTAGAGCAAACCCTTCTGTGCGAGCCGTTCGGCCCGGCGTTCCGTGTCGCGGAAGTGGGAGTTGCCGCCGTCGATGATGATGTCTCCCGGCTCCAGGTGAGGCACGAGTTCATCCAGAACCGCATCGACTGGCGGGCCAGCCTTGACCATCAGGAGCACCCGCCGCGGCCGTTCAAGCCGCCCGACGAGTTCCGCCACCGACGACGCCGCACGAACGGGCCGCCCGGCGGCTGGCCCCTCGATAAACTTTCGGGTCCGCTCGGCGGTGCGGTTGTACACGCCCACTGAGGCTCCATGGTCCGTCAAATTCAGGACCAAGTTCTCCCCCATCACAGCCAGACCAATGATGCCGATTTGTTCAGACATGAAAAGGTTCCTTTCGAGTTAGCCGCGGTCCAGCAGTTGACTTGGCACGACCACTCCCCAACCAGCCGCCGGAAAAACCTGCCCGGCCCAGTCCCGCGACCAGGTAAGGGCAGCGGCGCATCAAACTCCAGATCAGGCCGGACCGATAATTCTCCACCATCAACACGAGTGGCCCTTGGTTGAGCCCGTAATTCCAGGGAGATACCCAGCCAAGAGGCGTCGGACCGGGAAACGTCGGATTGAAGCTGGCTACCAGGCCGTAGGGGCATGACGTTGGCCCGGCGCCGAGGTGGATCATGTGTTCAATCGTCGGAAGAACAATCTCAGGGGCAAAAGGCAAGGACGCGGCCGAGGCCCATGGAGCGATGGTGCCATCGTCGGGGCCGTAGGGCGCGCCGCGGGCCAGGTAATCAAAAAAGTGGCGTTCGATACCGTCAATGATTAGCGTTGCGTGGCCCGGACCGTCGCTTGCGGTGATACCCCAGCAGCATTCACATTGGTGGCACCCGCAGGTGCGCCGGAACTCAAGCGGGTTGCGGATGGCGTATTGCTGCTGCACGTGGATCGCGCGGCGGCTGTTCTCGAAGTAGTCGATGCCCCTGGCACGCATGTACTCATCCTGGATCCCGCGAAAGTCGATCCAGACGTGCGAGTATTGGTGGATGAAGAGCGGTCCCGCGTACAGGAACTCGTAGCCGTAGATGTTCTTCCAACTATACGTTGAGGTGTAGGCCGCGTGACTTTGCGGTGGCAGTGGGTGCGTCGGCGAGCCGAGGCCCAGGAGATAAAGGATCGTGGCCTCGTCGTAGCCCCGCCAGCGGTAGGGCAGGAAGCCGCTCTCCGGCTTCCATCCGTGCGTGAGCGTGGCCTCCCCGTTCTGGGCCCACTGCCAGTCCGCGCGGCGGTAGAGCGCGTCCGCCAGTTCACGCACTTCGCGCTCCTCGGCCACATCCCCATCGAAGTACAAGCCGGCGGTCAGCGCTCCTGCGAGCAGGAGCGTCGTGTCAATGGTGGACAGTTCACAGTCCCAAGCGCGCCGTCCGGTGTCCATGTCAAGGAAGTGATAGTAGAAGCCCTTGAAGCCGGTGGCGTCCGGCTCGGGCCCCTGGTGGCTGGTCCAGAAGAATCGCAAGGTCGTCAACGCCCGCGCGACCGCCTCGGCACGCGTAAGCAACCCCCGCTCGACGCCTACGGGATAAGCCGCCAGCGCCAGACCGACGGCGGCGATGCTGGCGGGGAAACCCGGGCGCGTGCAATCCTTGACCAATCCATTCGCGGGGTTCACCTCTTTCACGAAGTAAGAGAACGCGTCGCGCTGAAGTCGGTCGAGCATGTCGTCGTATAAGGGCTGAGTCATGTGTTGCCGTCTCCAAAACTACTCCAGGATCGGTGTCACGAGATCCCAGGCCGTCGTCAGCTCGCCTGAATGGCGACTTGGAAATCCTTTCCCTCCCATCCCTCTCGCCAAAGAAATGTGAAGACGATGCGGGCACCGGCCAGGAGCTGGCCCGATGGCAAATCTCCGAACCAGCAACCGAATCCCGCATCCTGCGTCTCCAGGTCATTCGCCGTTGCCCATCCGTCAAAGCTCCAATGAATTGTCGCCGCTTTTTCGGTGATGATGCGTAGCGTTTTCCCCTCGGCGATCCGCTGGGGCTGGTGAGCGAGCGTCCACATTTCAAATTTGCTGCCTGCCCCGCCCTTAACGTAGCGCTGATAAACCGGCTCGATGCGGTCAAAACAAACCCCATCCTTGTGACTGCGCACCAGGGTCAGATACTCCGCGTGCGACCAACACAGCGGCATGGCCGAGCCGGTCGGGGCGCCGTGATTCATCTTTCCCGCCGGCAAATCGTCGGCGTCCCAAAGCTGTTCCGCCAACATGCCGCCTTCGTTGGCGAATTTTTCCATCGTCTCGATGAACGGCAACGGATCGCGTCCGGCCGCCAACTCGTAATGGGCGCGTTCGCCCGTCAGGATCGGCCAAGAGCGACCTTCGCCCGTCCCGTCGTAGGCGCTCCCATCAGCCTTCTGCCCATAGCCGTCGTGATTGTAGCGCCGCCAGCATGGCCCTTGAGGCAGATCGCGCTTGAGCACTCGATCGATCACTGCGACGGAATCGACGATGAGCGGGTCATCCGCGGCACGAACCCCCAGCCGGACAAGGTGGAGAAAATCGCCGCCGACGACGTTGCGAGCCGGATATTTGCCGCCTCCGTTAGCTACAACAATCTCAGCCTCATCCGGGTTAGGCGAAGCGACGGCTTGTTTCGGATCGGCGGGCGTGATGCGAACATAGTGCCGCGGTTTGTCCTTCACGAGCTCGCCGCGATTGGTGACCATCCATTCTTCCACATGCGCCGAAAGCCAGTCCGCGTAATCGAGCAAGAAGTCTGCCGCGAGTATGTCTTTTCTGCCACGCGCAAATTCCGCCGCACACACCACGCTCGCGATAATGGTCGCCAGCGTCGAAGGCGAGTAGCCGGAATTCTCCTCCCAACGTTCCTGGGCGGTCACTGGCCCGTGCAGGACCAAAAAACGCGCGGCACGCGAGACCAGCGTCCAAGGATCGAATTGCCTAAGCGCGTCCGCTTGCTGCAATCGCCAGGCGAGCAGAATCGGCACCGCCACTTCATCCAGTTGCATTCCTTTCCAGAAAGCCCCGCCCGTGATCAAACTGTTTTGCGGCAAGCTGCCATCGGCGTGCTGGACACACGCCAGCCAGATCAGCGCGCGCAACGGCGACTCCGTTTGCCCGCAGGCCAGCAGCGCCGTGGCGGTTTGCACCATGTCGCGCGTCCAGACCAGGTGATACCCGCCGCGATCGCGATCATCCTTTGTTTCGCCCCAGGGAATGCTCAGCGACGCCACGAAGGCGCCCTGGAAAATCTTGTCTTCATGCGCGAGCAGCACGCACTGGCTCAAGCGCATCAGTGAACCGCCGTCTTTGGTGTGCGCGCTGAGATCGACCTCGGCAATACTGCGCTGCCATTGGCTCACATACTTCGCGCGTTGGTCGGCGAAAGGGGTAGCGAACGCTTGCAGGAGGTGGGCCGAAGCGCTGTGCGGAGTGTTCCCGAAGGCGACGCCCAGCGTGAACTCCATTCCGCGCGATAAATCTATCTCTCCAATCAAAGCGATGTTGCCTTCCTTGGCTTGTTCGAATTCCCAATCCATCTTGAAGTTGTCCATCAAGTCTTGCCAGCCATCGCTGAATCCGACGTAACCGACGGATCGCCTCGTGAAATCGGGCGTGCAACCGAAGGACATATTGATGTCCTCCCGTTGTACGTCAAAGAGCTTGCGGCCATCCAATCCACACCACATGGCCGAGTTGTTCTTGCCAGTGCCTTTCATGTGTGGGGCGAGCAGAGCGTAAAGACGCAGTTTGCCTCGCAGTTTCGGGTCCAAGATTTCCAGCCGCGTTTGCATCAATAAAACCGACGAGTGCGGATCCACGACGATTTCTTTGACAAGGCGATAGCGGCCTTCACGGTCGGAGTTCGTGAGGCGGTAAAACAACGCGTTTTGCTCCGGGTATTCGGTTTTGTGAAGCAGGTCGCGCCGTTCCTCGTGGCAGAACGATTCGCCGTCGGTGATGAGGAACTGTAGGTCGCGTGTATTGGGCGAATCGACGTGGGGAAAATAGATCTCGTTGACGATGCCGTGGCTGAGCGTGAACCAGATGCAGGAGCTGCTGTGATACGCGGTGCCAATTCCGTCCTTGGCGCTGGACGTCCAGCGTGGCTCAATCCCCGGTGCACCAAAGGCGGTGGAGTTCTTATTTATAGTATTCATGGTACTGCTATCGCCTGGAGGGTTATGCGAATGGTTCATTTGTGTTCTTGGCGATGGTGATCCGGGCCCGCTTCCTTTCCGGTCTCTTGGCTTTGGTTCGGATGCGTTGCTCCGCTGCGTTGCGAACCGCCGGAGGACCGCCACGCCGCCACGCCGATAGCCACGAAAGTCGTCAAGACGATCACCACCGCAATAACCCACTTCAAATTCCATATCCGCTCCATGACCGTTCTCCCGCTGGACAACCGTTAATCGTTAATTTTCGAAAAGCGAGAACCGTTCGACCTGTACGGCGGACTGGGCTGCACCAAGCTCCTGAAGGATCGCGAGCACCGCCGTCATCATCGCCGGCGGGCCGCAGACATAGTACGCCTTGTCCGCCACATCTTTGCCGCACAGTCGCTCGACCTTCGCGCGATCGAGGCGGCCGGTCTCGCCGGCCCAGCCGGCCTCGGGTCGGCTCAGTATGTGGATGACTTGCAGGCGGGGGCTCGCGCCCGCCTCAATCGCCGCCAACTCGTCGCGGAACGCGATATCGCTTTGGGTCGTATTTGCATAAATCAGCAGCACACACCGGTCGGCCCGCGTGTCGCGCATGTGCCGCAGCATGCTCATCAGCGGGGTAATGCCGATGCCGCCCGCAATAAAGATCAGGTCACCCTCCTCGGGGTGCAACACGTACGAGAAGCGCCCATAAGGGCCGAGCACGGCGGCGGTGTCGCCGGGCCGCGTCTGGCCGATCGTGGCGGTAAAGTCGCCGGACTCCTTGATCGTGAAGGTGATGAACCCCTGCTCGGTCGGGCTGGACGAGATCGTCCAGTGGTGTTCCTCGGTCGGCAGACCCCGCCCCCGCTTCAGAGTCAGGAAGCAAAACTGACCTGGCAGATAGTCGCCCAATCGTCGGCCCTCCGGCGGGCGGAGCTTGATGGTCCACACCTCCGGCGTCTCCTGAATGACCTCGACCACTCGGTAAGGGTGTCGCCAAAGCCAAAAGGGCCGCACGACGCGGTGATATAAGTAGGCGAGGGCCGCCGCACCCACCAACCCCGGCCAGAGGAACCGTAGCGGACCGGCGGTCGGGTCGCGCCCGGCGTTCCAGCTATGCACGAAGCCCAGGGCGAGTAGGAGCACTGCCAACGCGTTGTGCCAGCGCCGCCAGCGCTCGTACTCCAGGCACAGAGCCAGCCGAAACCAACTGATGCCCACGAGGGTGAGCAGAACGAGCAGGACCAACCGGCCCAGCCAGATATGCCAGGGAACATCGAAGCCGATCAGCAAAGCCCAGCCTGCCCCGCCCGCCGCCAACAGCACGGGGTGGAGAAGCAGCAGCACAGTCGCGAACACGGCCATGGCCTTGTGAAAGCGGAACAGCATGTCCAGCCCGAACGGCCGCTCGATCCAGCTCAGCCGTGCGCTCAACACAAACTGCATGGTTACGATCGTGAAGGCTAACAGTGCAAACGACCTGCCCAATTCGCCGAGAAACCCGTGGCCGCCCGGGCCGAATACGGCCGCCATGGACAGGGGCGCAAGGAGCAGGAAGATATAGAGTGCGATGCGCGCGACTGCGTACTTCATAAGAGGGATACCTCGCCATGCCCATAGGGCCGTTCTCCAGCATCCTCACTTGCCGGACGCCGGGGCCGTGAGAAACCTCACGGGCCGGCTTCCGACACATGCCTCATTTCTTTTTCGAATGGGCATCGATCTTGGTGACGACAAACTTGTCGTCGATAGTCACGTTGGCGTGGAAGCCTTCCTTCAGCTCTTCGAGCTTGGCTTTCTTGTCGTCCAAGGTGATCTTGGCGTCCTTGGCGACATCGTGCGTGTGCTTCTGGTCACTGCCCTTGAAGGTGAGGGTGATCTTGCTGTCACCGACTTTGACGACCGTCGCCTCTTGGGCCTTGCCGCCCGCGCCGCCTTGGGACAGCCCGGTCAGAACGACCAGCGCCGCGGCCACAATCGTCAGGAACGAAATGCGATACATCATCAGGTTTCTCCTCGTCTGGATTGGAAGATGCCAAGGAAGCACACACGGTTTCCTTGGTGACACATCTTCCGCTTTCTGTTGCTCCATTTGTCAAAGTGCGACTCAGCGCACTTTGATATCGTTAGTCAAGATCGGAAGTCCACTGAATTCCATTGCCGCATGTTGGGCCAGTTGCTTGGCGTAGTAAGCCGAAGTCTGCCCTTGCAGGATCAGGCCTTGGTCCTGGACGAACACGCGTAAGTTACGGACCCGGCCATGCGATCGTTGCTGCACGAGTGCTTCCAGGTGTTCCGCGGAAGGTTCGGTCATTGCTTCGGTGCTCACGGTGTTCTCCCGGTGTTGACCTAGTGGTGTTTGAAAAAGCCAATGCCTTTGATGTCGTTCCATGCCGTCGTCTGGTGGCACTCGTAACACTGGTTGACTTTGGCGTGCGGCTTTCCAGCGAACTTGGCTGACATCATTTCAAAATGCATCATGTAATGGCTCGGCGGTCCCTGATGGCACTGAGCGCAGTCCATCGATCGCGACGACGGGTGCCGAAACTCGGGGATCGTCCACTTCGTCGTCGTGTGGCACTGGGCGCAGTCTTGGCCGAAGAGCTTGAAATGCCGATCCTTGGTGGAATGGCAGGACGCGCAATTCAACACCGCCTCCTGCGGGGTGAGGCTCGAATGGCCTGCCGACCCGTGGCCCGTGGGTTGGTGTTGGCCAATCCAGGCGAGGAGGTCTTTCCGCACCCGTTCGTTTTCACCGTTTGGCGCATGGTCGGCCTTCAGTTGGCGGAAGCCGATCTCCGCTAGCGCCAGATGGTTCATCTTGGTCGGGCGCTGATCGGTTCCTCGATGCTCAGCGTGGCACTCGACGCAGCTACCCACGTCGGCATGGAACGCGGTCGGCTGGCGTTGCAACAACGACTCGTTGTTGGCGTGGCAGGCGATGCAGTTGCTGGCTTCGACACCCTTGCTGGCCGTGTGACAGGCCGCGCAGTTGTGTTCCAGAAACGCATGCGCCTTGGACAGCTCCCCGGGTAGGGCCATGCGCTGCCAGGCTGTTTTGCTCAACACTCCCGAGCCCTCGCTACCGCCATGATTCCCGAAGAAGTAGTACGCGCCAAACAGCGTCACGATGATCGCCGCCGCGGCTGCGATGTGCCAGAGTTTCATGAGAACCACCTCAGTCCGAAATGAATCCCGGCCCAGATGTGCAGCGCGAGCAGCACGTAAAGGAGCACGGAAAGAACGAGGTGCAGTGTCAGCCATCGGCTGCACCAGCGCTTGAAAAGCTCGTGGGTACGGATCGCGTACTCCAGATCCGCCACGGATTCGGCAAGCCTGGTGACCTCACCAGCCGGCCCGCCGACTTGAAGGTCGATCCCCAAGGACGCCAAGCCTGCCGCCAGAAGGGGCGACTTCGGAAGGGTATTCATCCCCGGGGGCGCGTTCTTGAGCGCCCCCCACGCGCTATCCAGATCCCCCCTGGCAGTCTGCAAGAGAAGCAACTTGTCCTTAATCTCCTGATTGACGTAGCTGAGCAGGTAGCGACCGATGAACCCGCTCACGACGACGAGCAGCATTACTGCCGTCAGCGTGATTCCCAACCAGCTGTCGTACTTGTGGCCGGTATGAATGATACCCAGCAGCGGGCCAAGGATGCCCGCGTAGACGTGTAGCGTCATCAATGACTGCAACGAAACGTGCGGCGTGATCCGAGCATTGAGGAAGGGAATGCGCTTGACGGTCGGATACGCGAGCGGGACCAGCATGAGCACGGCCCCCGCGATCCCGAACACCGCCCCAACTCCGCTGCCCGCAAAGCGCGGCGAACGGTGGACGAGGAAGCCGAGCCAGGCGAACAGCAAGACGCAGAGGACGCCGGCGACGATGATGCGCTCACGTTCTTTCATGGCTATGCCTCCACCGCGATGTCGCTCTTCGGCTTCGCCTGGCAGGCGAGGATGATGCCGTTGGCTTTGTCGTCGTCATCGAGTGCATCCTGCACCTCCATCTCGACCTCGCCGGAGGTCATCTTCACCTTGCACACGCCGCAGGTGCCGATGCGACAAGAGAATGCGATTCCGATGGAAAGCTCCTCGGAGAGTTCGAGAACGGTCTGATCGACGTGGATCTTGGCCGACTTGTTGTTCGTTGAAAACGTGACCAGCGGGCCCGTGGCCGTGGCAGTCGGTTTCAATGAGGTCGCGGCGGCGGCCGGGGCGGGCTTGACCGCGCCGAATTGTTCGGTCTTCAGGTTATCCGGAGGAACGCCGAGTTCGGCGAGGATGGCTTTAGTCGTCTCCATCATCGGCAGCGGCCCACACAGGTGGATTCGCCGCGACGCCAGATCGGGGACCGTCTGCGTGAGGAGTTCCTTGGTGATGCGTCCGCGCGGCCCCTTCCAGTCCGTCCCTTCCGATCGGGTCATCGTGACCGCGACGTGCAACTTCGGATTGGCACGCTGAAGCGCGGCAACCTCGTTCCCCAGGATGAAGTCGGCTGGAGTGCGGCACGTAAAGATGAAGAAAATGTCTCCGGCCCACGCCCGCTCGGTGAGATACCGGGTGACGCTCACCATGGGCGTGATCCCGACGCCGGCCGAGATGAGAACGACGCTGTCCGCTTCCGTCCCGTCGAACGTGAACTTCCCGACCGGGCCTGCGGCTTCGATCAGGTCGCCCACCTTGAGCAGGTCAACGATGTGACGAGAAACCGCGCCCCGCGGCTCACGCTTCACGGTCACCTCTACGTATTCGCGTTGCGTCGGGGAGGACGAGATGGAGTACGAGCGGTTCATCCGCGCGCCGCCAATCCAGAACGCGACGTTGAGGAATTGGCCTGGCACAAAGGTGAAAGGGAGGAAGCGGTCGCCCGACGACGGAAGCAGGCGGAACGTTTTCACGCCTGGGGTTTCCGCGACGATGTTTCCGACACGCAGGTACCCTCGCCAATTCGCAGTCATAGGCGACGCGGAGGTCGGCTCCGAAACGGCTGCCGGTCCGGCTTGAGTGTCTGCCACAGGCGTAGCGGCTTTTTGGAATGACAGCTGGCTCATGTTTTCGTCACCTCAGGGGGATCGGCTTTGGCCTCTGCCGCGGGCGGTGCAGCTTTCGCATCAGCCGGTGGTGCTGCCTGTTTGCCGTTTGCCGTAGCCGCGACTTTGGGGTCCACCGCAGGCGGAACTGCTTTGGCATCTTTTGCAGGTGGTGCGACTTTAGCGCCTGGCGCGGGCGACCCGGCAAGCGGCGGTGCGGAACCGGGGGGAGGCGAGCCCGAGTCGGACTCGATACGCTCAAAGAGGGCCGCTGCCCGGCGCATCTTGAAGAAGTACATCGCGACCATCGCCAGCGCGAACGCGATAAGAAGAGCCATCGTGAAAAGGTGAAATAGCGATGTCCCGGAGTTACCGCCTCGACGTTCTACACCCTGTGGCGGTTGAAGGTTCATTTCGCCCTTGAACCATTGCAGGGCTACTTGGCGCGGCGGCTTGCCGTCGGCCAAGGCGCGACGGGCGGCCAGGCCGCTCTCGAAACGCGCGAGGGCCTCGCGCACCTGGGCAGTGGCTTCCTGCATGGCCTCGTAATCCTCTTTCTCCGCCGCCTCGCCGAGGCGGTCCAGTCCCTTGCCCAGAAGTACCACGCCCGAGCGCATTCGCTCATCCGCCTGCCTCCGGACCTGATCTCGCTGTTCGGACGTTAGCTCCGGCAGGCTCATGAGCGATGGATACAACTCCTTGGGCGGAGGCTTCCCCATCCCCTCCATCATCTTGCCCATATCCATGCCGCCGCCCATCCCCTTCGCCGGCTCCTTGCCGCCGGAGGCCATTCCCGGCATTCCGGCTTTGTCCTGCTCCTTGTCCCCGGGGTGATGCTTCTTGTGCTCCTCCGGCGACACCTGGCCGTGACCCGGAAGCGCAACGGCCAGTCCGATCAGGATTGCGAACATGCCGAGACCGAAAAGCCGGCTCGGAGTTTTTGAGGAAGACAGATGTCTCATGTTCACTTCACCTCGATTAATCGGTTCATGGTGCCCAACGAATTGGGTACGCACTTGGGACATCCATGGAACGGACCTTCACAGCCGGGCTCGCAACACCAGACGCCATCGACCACGAACTTGAATTCATGACGACCCGGAGGGAGGGCCACGGCCACGCGCCAGTTACCTTCGGCGTCCTTGATCATTCGCGTCGCCTTTGGATCCCAACCATTGAACGTTCCCGCGAGGAAAACCTCGCGAGCTGCCGGGACAAGGCACGCAAAGTTTGTTGCCGCCGGCCGTTTCAGCGTTTTTGCCATTGTTTAGATCCTTTCTTTCAAGTGAAGGCCGCCCTTGGGCGAGGGCGTTTTCAACCGTTAGACTCGTTCAAGGCATCTTGTGGCCGGCTTTCGGGTCGGGCTTGGCAGTCTTATCCGCCCCGGTCCCCAACAGCGCCGCGCGCTGATCGTCGGTCAGCATTTTGGCGGCGTCGCCGACGGCTCGAATGAGCGCCATCCGCTGGGCGCCGCGCAACTTCTCGGTTTCCTGGATCTTGGCCTCGATCTTCGTCGCGTCCGGTTCGTCGGCTGCGGTCAAGATCCAAAGCTCCTGCTCGGCCTCATCGATCTTGCGCTGAGCGGAGGTCTTGGCAAGGATGGCCTTCTCCTTCAGGCGGCCCAAGGCGCCCTTTTGCTTGGCCGTCAGGTCGATGTGTTCGGGATGGTTGAGGAAGAAGTCAGTGGCCCCGATGTGGTAGATATGCGAAGCACCGGGGAAGCCCGGCAGAGCGGCTTTCATCTGCATCTTGCCCATGCTTTTCATGCCCGTCATGCCGCCGGCAGTCTTGGGCGCCATACCCATCATGCCCATCATTTCCATCATGTCCATGTCCATCATGCCCATGCCCATGCCTTTCATTTCCATCATGCCCATGCCCATGCCCATGCCCTTCTTCTTGGCTCCCATGCCGCCCATCATCTTGTCGTCTTCCATGCCCATGCCAGCCATGCCCTTCTTCTTGTCACCCATGCCGCTAATCATCTTGTCGTCTTTCATTTTTCCCATGCCGCCACTCATGCTCCCCGAGCTTTTCGCCAACGCGGCTTCCAGCCTCGCGACCTTGGCTTGCAAGTCCGCGATCTGGCTCGCCAAGTTCTTGTCGCCAGAAGGCTGCGTGTCCTTGTGCTTGGCATGCGGGTCGGGATCTTTTGCCTTGTCCGTTTTGTCCTGGGCGCTACTCACAAAGGGCAAAGTCACAAGGAGGGCCAGCACTGCGCCCCCGATAAACACGGCCAGGCGTGACGTAGCCACGGTTTTGAACTTTTCCATGGTATTCCTTCGTAATTGGAGTTCGACTCTGGTTAAGAACATTGACTGACTGTCATTTGCCTGATTCATTGCTCGAACGAGAGGGTCTGGTATTCGGCGGGCTCACGAACAACAGGAACCTTCTTTGCTTTCCCCCGGCTTCTGCAGTTCGGTTTTTTGCATCGCCTTGCCGCAGCAGGTGGGAACCTTCTGGTCTGACGGAATCGTCTTGATCGTCCCACAGGCGACACATTTGTAACTGGTCATCGTTTCAACCATGGCTAACTCCCCAGAAAAAATGTTGAAGAACTCGTGAAGCCACAGCTGACACAGCCGCGGCACATGTCGAACAAGCAAACTGGGCACAGGCTTGACGCCCCTTGACGCCCGCGCCCGGCCTATCGGCAAGGGCCAAGTTTAGTGCGACAGGTGCTTGATCATTGCCCGGCACTCCTTGGCGCAATCGCGGCACGACTTCGCGCAGGCCGCCATGTTCTTGTCGCCGGTGATTTTCTCGCACGCCGCGGCGCATTCGTCGCAGCACTTTGCGCAACACTCCAGCATGAGGCGAGCGAGGGGGCTCTCCCTGGCACACAGGGTTGCACAGCTTTTGCAACACTCGGCACAGTCGGCGCAGAGCTGCGCCGTCTTGGCATGTTCCTTCTTGCCGTCGGCCAGCAGCGCCACGCAATGCGTGAAACAAGAGTCGCACTGGAGCTGACAGTCAGCGCAGGCTTTGGCGCACTTCGTAAAGTGCTCGGCATGTTCGTGCATTCGTCGATCCTCAAAAAGATGCCAGCGTCGCCGGTCCCAGAACGTCTGAGACCGCTAGCCTGGATTCCCATGGAAGGTACTGGAGCTATCAATTTCAGATGCAAAACCCCAAAAAAACCAAGGAATCTGCGGGCGGCGTGTTACTTGTTGGCGTTACTGGTAAACCGATAACCAATAGATCATGACGGCCCTCATCAAAATGCGTGTCATGGAAAACGCGAAAAACACAGGGTTTCTGGGATACCCGAAACGGCCATCATCAGCTAGCAATCGGTTTCTCTCGATTTTCGGTAAAATCGTCTGTAACGCGTCGTGCAGCTGACACACGAAAAAAACGCGGTCGCGATGCTATTTTCGTTAGCTCAATAGGGCCCCGTGGGAATCCAGGCTAGCCGCTTTCTTGCCGGACACCGGCATCTCAGCGGCCGAACTAACTAATAGTCCTGACAGATCACGTCCCACTAATGAGGGTGAGGGTTGCAGCCCGCGAGCGTTAGCAATGCCAAAAGAACGATCGCCAACGTGGCGGCGCTGAACCATTTCGTAAGATACATCATCATGAAACTCCTTGTCGGAACCCTGGCGCCGGCCGCACCTTCGAAATGAAGGGTTGGGGCCTGCATCCGGTCACTCGGTCGCACAGCGGTCGAGCTTAACTCATCAGGTTGCACGATCCTGCACTTATAGGCATTGCGTCAGGCCGCCCTGCAGTCCGCGCAGGACGGCCGTATGTGTGGGAACGATTCAACGTTATTTGCGAGCCGGCGCGGGAGCTTCTTCCTTCGGGTCTACCACGGGCAGGGCCGCTCCAGGGGCTGGTTCATTCTGTTTGATGCCGGCGTCATACGCGAGGTGGTGCATGACAGCCTCCACCCCGGCCATATTCTCCTCCAGCGTGCCCGCGCCCACTTGCCTTTTGGCCGTCCGAGTCCAGCCGCGCGTCTCGTCCATGACGTGGTGCATCAGGCCATGCATCTCGGCTACGCGCTTGCCGATAGTCTCCTTGTGGCCCTTGTGCTCGTTGCCCTGCAGGTACTTGGCCGCCTGGAGGACACCGTAGGCCTCGCCGTACGCTTCGGCAAAGTTCTTGTTGCCCTGGTAGTTGTGGTGCATGTCCAGGCACAGGGCGTTGGCGTCCGTCACCAGTCGGCCGGCCAGGTCCTGATACCGGGCAAACCCCCCGAAGGTCAACTCGACGGGCTTTTGCACCGGCAGTGCGGTGGTGCCGACGGGTGGCGCCGCAAACACCGAGACGATGGGGGTCGGGGTGTAATAGTGGGTCCGGCCGACCGAGTAGTAGCCCCCCGCATAAGTGGAACGATGCGGTACGACGTAGTTCCAGTTAGGCTGGCCGTAGTAGACGCCGTGGTAGGCGGGCGCGCGGCCGCCCAAGTAGCCGCCGTGGCCGCCGCCCGTGCGTTGCGCCGTGGCCGTGCCCATCGCCAGGAACGCGCCGGCCACGATCGCCAACATGGCGGGAGTGAATTTCGTGAGACACATCATGATCAAACTCCTTATCTGGAACCCTACTACCCACTGACCCTTTGAAATAAAGGGTTGGGGCCTGGATCCGGTCACACGATCCCACAAGGATCGCGCTTCCTATTAAAGTTTCGTCCGCAACTCGGGAAGCCACAGATGACCCAGCCGCAGCACGCAACTTTGGGTCCCTGTGTCCGTGTCAGACGACGGCTGTTCACAAGTGAAAGACGCCGATGTCTATTCGCACTGCAATTTCGGTGCCGTAATCTTCTCGTTCCCGAGCGCTCAAAAAGCTTTCCCGGGATCAGGCAGCCATATTCACCTAACGCCACCTAACGCCCGCTCGCACCCGTCGCCGCCGAACCAGCGTCACATGGGCGATTTCCTCCAAAGGTGTGCGAAGTTGCCATGTTTCTGCTGGTACTAAAGTTTCGCCCGCCGCATTGGGCGATCTGGCACGCCATGGTTAAGGCGAGTTGGCCCTTGGAGTTCGTCCTTGTAGTTGCGACCGTTCCACTCCACCGCAAACGAAAAAAGCCGACGTGGCAGAATACCCTGAGGCATTCGACCACGTCGGCTTACCCTTCGACGAGCCTTCCAGCTATGCTGGTATGCTCTTCATCTAGTCGTCCGACGACATCGTTGCAACCTATCATTTTTAATCTACGGCCTGGGGCGGCAAAGGCAAGAGGGATTTTTTCACGATCCGTTTCAGCGAGCAAGTCGGACAGATTTTTTTCGATAATGGCTTTGGACTCCAGCCCGCCAGAAAAGAGGGAAGGTTTGCGTCACGGCAAGTTCAACGGAATGGTGCGCTATGATATTGCGTGCCGCGTGGCTTTTAGAGTTCTGCCCGCCGCAGCCGCAGGGCGTTTCCTACCACCGATAGAGAACTCAGGCCCATAGCAGCGCTGGCCCATATCGGGTCGATCAGAATGCCCAAGAAGGGATACAACACGCCGGCGGCAACCGGCACACTGGCCAGGTTGTAGACGAACGCTAGAAACAGGTTCTTCCGGATGTTGCTCATCGTTGCCCGGCTCAGCCGGCGGGCGCGGGCGATGGCTCGCAGGTCCCCCTTCACCAGCGTGACGCCGGCACTCTCCATCGCCACGTCCGTGCCCGAGCCCATCGCAATGCCGATCGGGGCCTGGGCCAGGGCCGGGGCGTCGTTGATCCCGTCCCCCGCCATCGCGACGACCCGACCTTCGGCCTGGAGCTTCTTGATTGTCTCGCTCTTCTGGCCCGGCAGGACGCCGGCGATCACTTCATCGATACCCAGCTTTCGCGCCACCGCCTCGGCCGTGCGCTGGCTGTCGCCGGTCAACATAATTATCCGCAGCCCATCCTCGTGAAGCAAGCGAATGGCTTCCAGGGTCGTGTCCTTGATTCGGTCGGCGACGCCAATCAGCCCGGCAAAGCGGCCGTCGATTTCCAAGAGCATCACCGTTTGCCCTTCGCCGCGCAGCTCCTCGATCCGGGCTTGCATCGCCGCGATACCCGCTTGATCGGCCATCAGAGCCGTGTTGCCGAAGGCGGCCTTGCGGCCTCCAATGGTTCCGGTTACTCCCTTTCCGGTGACGGACTGAAAGTCCTGCGAGGTGGGAATGGTCAGGTGTTTTTCTTCCGCGCCTTTGATAATTGCAGCTGCCAGCGGATGTTCGCTGCCACGCTCCAGCCCGGCCGCGAGCCGCAAAATATCGTCCGCCGTGAAGCCATTGGCGGGTTCGACCGCGACGAGATGGGGCTTGCCCTCAGTGAGCGTGCCGGTCTTATCTACAACGAGTGTGTCGGCCCGCTGCAAAATTTCGAGCGCCTCTGCGTTCTTGATGAGGATGCCATTTTCAGCCCCGCGGCCGACGCCGACCATAATCGCCATCGGCGTGGCCAGCCCGAGTGCGCATGGGCACGCAATGATCAGCACTGCCACTGCGTTAACAAGAGCATGGGCCAGCTTTGGCTCCGGCCCCCAAAGGCTCCAGACCGCGAAAGTCAGGAGGCTGACGAGAACGACAGCAGGGACGAAGTAGCTCGCAACTTGATCGACCATTCGCTCAATCGGGGCGCGGCTGCGCTGGGCCTCCCCGACCATGCGCACGATCTGGGCGAGGAGTGTGTCGGAGCCGACCTTCTCGGCTTTGATCAGCAACCCACCCGTGCCGTTGACCGTGGCGGCGACGACTTTGCTGCCCGGCTCCTTTTCGGCTGGGATCGGCTCGCCGGAGATCATCGACTCGTCCACTGCACTACGGCCCTCCGTGACGACACCGTCGGCCGGAACCTTTTCGCCGGGCCGAACGCGCAACAGGTTGCCGACCCGCACTTGGTCAAGCGGCGCGTCTTCCTCGGTCCCGTCGGCCTTGACACGCCGAACGGGGATGACGCCGGCCGCGCTGAATGAGCTGGTCAACCGGGAGGCCGGGCTCCTCGGGGTCTCGGGGACCAGTGCGGACATGCGCGATTTGCTCGAAAGAGAATCTGCGGACGAGCATGCCGCGGAGGCAGTCGCGCTGTTCTGTTATCAGGCGAAAAAGTACCTCGGGGCCTTGGCCGTCACCCTGGGCGGACTGGATACCCTGGTCTTTACCGGAGGGATCGGGGAACACGCCGCGTCCGTCCGGTTGCGCATCTGTGAGGGCCTGGAGTTTCTCGGCATCCGGTTGGACCCGCGTCGCAACGAAGCGCACGCCCCCGTCATTTCGCGGGAAGGCAGTTCGACAATTGTGCGAGTCATGCAGACCGATGAGGACTTGATGATTGCTCGACACACCAGGGCGGTAATGGAGAAGAGCGGTTAGTCCTGTTCACGTAACCCATTGGTGGCCGAGTGAAGACCAAAAAGAGGAGAAGGATGATGCAAACCGTTGACAAAATTCCCCCTGAGCAACATTCCACTTCACCAGCGGAGTTGCTCGCTGTTACTGATCCGGTCTGCGCGATGTCGGTGGATCCGTCACACGCGGCAGGCTCGGTCGTACACGATGGACGAACTTATTACTTCTGCTCGAACTCTTGTCGGCAGAAGTTTCAAGCGGACCCGAAGCGATACCTCAAGCCGCATGCAACGGAAACAAGCGGCATGTCAGCATCGACAGGCGGGACAATCTATACCTGCCCGATGCACCCGGAAGTCCGGCAGGATCATCCAGGGACGTGCCCCAAGTGCGGCATGACCCTGGAACCCGTCGGCAGTGCTCCGGCGGCCACCAATGTGGAATACTCCTGCCCCATGCACCCGCAGATCGTGCGCGATCAGCCCGGCAACCAGACCAACACCGCATCCAACGCGGCACCGTGGTCCCGAAGGTCACCTCCCTGATCGATCAAGCTCGCGCCGTTGGCGTCCGTGAGACGTAAACGCCCGCCAGGAACGCCGATCCGCTCGACGTGGCCCGAGAGCATCCGCGTCTCTTCCTGGCCCCCCTCATAGAGGGCGATCTTGAGGCTGGAAGAGCCAGTGTTGATCGTGAGAATCCGCTGGCCGGTCTGATTGAAATTCATCGCTGATCCTTCCGAACGCTATTCGCCCGGCTCCATTTCCAGTTGCGAATCTCCGGCATATCTTCGCCGTGGAAGTCGATGTATTGCTTGTGCTCGATCAGTTTGTTCTTGAGCTGCTGCTTCAAATAGATGCCCTTGGCGCCGGTCTGCGGCAGGCGGTCGATGGTGTCCATCACGAGATGGAACCGGTCCAGGTCGTTCAGCACCGTCATATCGAAGGCCGTAGTAATTGTGCCCTCTTCCTTGTAACCGCGCACGTGGATGTTGTCGTGGTTGGCCCTCGACATCGGGAGCCACTTCGCCATTCGGGAAGGCGGCAAGACGGTGGGCTCTGGCGTCATCACCGAAGTTGTTGATTGAACCTTGTGGGGGTGGAGCGATCTGCCCCCACGTTTATCTTCCAGGGATCTAAAATGAATCTCCTCTTTCCTCAGAACCCAATGATGCGCAAGCTGCCGGAGCCAATCTTTGAACCCGAATTCGACGCTGCGAAATCGCTGGGCTTTTCTTGCTTCCTCTTCGATGAAGAGGCGTTGTCTGCTGGGGAAATCGACCTCGCCTTCAATCGCCTTCCACCTGGGGATGGCGGTGAAATCATTTATCGGGGCTGGATACTGACCGAGGAGTTGTACCGCCGATTTCAAGAGGCGCTGCTGGCCCGTGGTTGACCGCTCGCAAGACGGCTTCCTCGAATGTGCTGGCGTCATGGAACGCCCACAGCGCGGCCTCCAAGCTCTTGACCACCCATCCCGATCCTTTGATGACGGGCGATTGCTTCTTGCGGAAACTCCCCTTGGCGATGTCCTGAATCCAGGGATTCAGCGGCTTGATGGCGTTGAGATGCTGCACCGGTTTCCACTCCGGGGAGAGAACCACATCACGATCTTCGCCCTGGATGAGAGCAGCGAGAACGGTCGCCAGATACCGGCACGCTGAGCGGCATTAATCGCTGGCGTGCGTCCGTTCGCCTTCGCTGCGCAAGGCCCCCGACGGCTGAGGCTGAGGCTCCCGCCCACACAACCCGGCGTGGAGCTTCGTTTGCGGGCGAGGTCTAACTTACTTTGGCGGTTTTTGCGCCCAATGAATGGGGTCCACTTCACTAAGCGCTCCGTGGGGTTAAGTGTTGTGCTAACATCGCGACCGTTTTGGCGGAAAAATGTTAACACGACTGAAGCCCGTGGGAATCCAGGCTAGCCTGGATTCCCACGCGTGTTCGTCGTGTTAACATTTCGACCCGGTTGGCGGGTCAAATGTTAGCACAAGACTTAACCCCACGGAGCCTCAGCCGAAGACCAGGCGCAGGCGTTTTTTGCCGAGCCAGGGGATC
>JACPPF010000055.1 GCA_016191165.1 Planctomycetota bacterium | reverse complement strand
TGACGACGACAAGCCACGCGCGAAAAAGAAACCCGCTGATGACGACGAGGATGACGACGACAAGCCACGCGCGAAAAAGAAACCCGCTGATGACGACGAGGATGACGACGACAAGCCACGCGCGAAAAAGAAACCCGCGGATGACGACGAGGATGACGACGACGATTCCCGTTCAAGCAAGAAAAAGAAAAAAGCCGGCAGCCCGATGATGATGATCCTCCTGCTCGGCGGCGGGGCGCTGGCCCTCCTCGCCTGCTGCGGCTGCGGCATCGGCGGGTGGTTCTTGTTCGGACCAGGATTTGGGCCCCCCGATGTCGTTGGCCGCTGGGAAAACAACCCCAACGACAATGCGCTCAAGGAAGTCGTCAAAATCGAATTCCGCGCCGATGGCACCGGTGAAACCGAGATCCTCGGCGGCCTGCAGTATTTCAAGTACGAGATGAAGGGATCTGAAATGAAGTGGACCTACACACACGCCCGAATCGGCGGAGTCAAGATTGCCGCCGGTGGTATTCCCGTGCGCAAATACGTTCGGCGTTCAGGCAACACCTTGACTCTTGAGAACCTCGACGGGAACATGAAAGGCCAGATTGGCGTCTATCATAAAGTAAATTAATCCCGACCTTCGAGAGTCGTCCATTCGTCGCCGCACCACGCTGGTGCGGTTTGCCTGGGCCAAGCACGATGCTGTTGCGTACTCAACAACTGACCAAATACTACGGGGCCATCACCGCCCTGGAACGGCTCGACCTGGAGGTCGCCCCGGGTGAAATCGTCGGCATCCTCGGGCCCAACGGGTCGGGCAAATCCACTGCCATTCGCTTGCTTCTGGGTTTCCTGCGCCCCACCTCCGGCCACGCCGCCATCAACGGACACGATTGCTGGGCTGACAGCGTCAACGCGCGCCGTTTCGTCAGCTATCTGCCGGGTGAGCTTCGGCTCTATGAAAATATGACCGGCGTTCAGCTCATCGAGTTTCTGTCGCGCTTGCGCGCCTACACCCCCTCCAGTCGTTTGCACGATTTGCAAAGGCTCTTCGACATCGACATTCGCCGGCCGCTGGCGCAGATGTCGTCGGGCATGAAGCGCAAGGTCGCGTTGATGCAGGTGCTGTTGCCCGAGACGCCGCTGGTGATCCTCGATGAGCCGACCAACACGCTCGACCCGAACATGCGCGATCATCTGCTGACGCAGCTGGGTCAGGCGGGCAAGCGCGGGCAGGCGGTGTTGTTTTCGTCGCACGTCCTGTCCGAGGTGGAGCAGGTGTGCGATCGCGTGGCGATCTTGCAGCAGGGCCGGCTGGTTCACTCGCAGAACATGCGCGAGCTGCGCGAGGTGCGGCGCGTGCGCGTCGTGCTCACCGAGGGCGTGACCGGACTCACCCCGCCGATGAACGTGGCGGCCCTGACAACGCAGGGGCTGGAGCTGCATTTCCAGCACACGGGCCCGCTCCCCGATTTGCTCCGCTGGCTCGCGGAACTGCCCGTCGCGGATTTGAAGATCGAACCGATGGGCCTGGTGGAGATCTACCAGCGCTTTCATCAGCTGGGTGATTAGAACGCGGTGGCGTGGGTCGAGCGCAGCGAAACCAACTGAGCAGTTGCGAAACGTCGGTGGGCCTCGCTGGACTCGCCCCAACCAACGAACAACGAACCGGCATGGCCCGTCGAAAAGGCGAGGATTTTTGGAATGACCTGGGTTCTGGTGCGAAAACTATTGCGAGACGTGCGCATGGCGTGGTTCGTCGTCGCCCTGTTGCTGTTTCTCTTTCAGCTGCTGTGGTCGCGCATCACGAGTCGGGTGACGACGGAGATCCTGGCCGGGCTCCAGCGCGCGGGCATCAGCCTCGAATTCCTGCAAAACCTGGTCCTGCGCCGTGACGAAATGATGGGCCAAATGGTTCAAGCGATCATGGGCGGCGACCGCATCGCCCTCGATCAGCCCAGCGACATGATGTCGATCGCCTACGTTCATCCCCTGGTCCTCACGATCCTCGGCATCTGGGCGCTCGGGCGGGCGGCGAACGCCATCGCCGGCGAGATCGACCGCGGGACGATGGAATTGCTTCTGGCCCAGCCGATCCGGCGGTCGCAGATCGTTCTGGCCCAACTATGCGTCGATGTCATCATCTTCCCGACGCTGTGCATCGTCATGTGGATCGGAACCTACCTGGGCACGAGCTGGATGGGTTTGCAGGACCTGCCCGCCCGCAGCATCGACCCGTGGCGTTTCCTCCCGGCCCTGCTGTGCGTCTTCGCGCTGCTCTTTTCGATCAGCGGCGTGACGATGGCGTTCTCCGCGCTGGGCCGATCGCGAGCGCGCGTCTGGGGTGTGGCCATCTCCCTTTTTTTGAGCATGTTCCTCATCAACGTTCTGGGCCAGATGTGGACTGAGGTCGAATGGCTGCGGCCGTTCACCATTTATTATCACTATCGGCCTCAGCCGATCATGCAGAGCCCGGCATGGCATTCCGAGGGGAGCATCTGGTTTCATCTGGGCGTTTTGATCTCGACGGGTGCGGGCGGGTACGTGTTGGCATGGATTGGGTTCTGCCGGCGCGACCTGCCGGCGCCCTTGTGAACGCCACTTGCGGCTTGGCGTTCGCGTGACGCCAGGCGGGCGCTAAACGAAGATCGCGGGCGTTATCAATCGCCTGGGGTTTGCGGTTCGTAGAATAACGTTCCGCCCGCTCCACCCTCACTCTCGGAAGGTTCCATGACCAAGCAAATGATCCGCGTTGGCCACAGCCCTGATCCTGATGATGCGTTCATGTTCTACGCGCTGGCGCATGACAAGATCGATACGGGCAATCTGGTTTTTCGGCACGAACTCCAGGACATCGAGACGCTCAATCGTCGGGCGCTGAGCGGCGAACTTGAAGTCAGCGCCGTCAGCATCCATGCGTATGCGTTCCTTCTGGATAAGTACGCCCTGCTGCCCAGCGGTTGTAGCATGGGGGACAAGTATGGCCCCATGATCGTCGCGCGCAAGCCGATGACGGTGGGCGATCTCAAGTCGATCAGGCTCGCCATTCCCGGCACGATGACGACGGCGTTTTTGACGCTGCGGTTGTTGCTGGGGGGCGCCCTCACCCCGGACGCCTCTCCCGGAGGGAGAGGGGTGGAATTCGCCTACGACGTGGTTCCGTTCGATGAGATCATCCCGGCGGTCGCGGCCGGGAAATACGACGCGGGGTTGATCATTCACGAGGGGCAGCTCACGTTTCAGAATCAGGGGCTACACCTGGTGATCGACCTGGGGGTCTGGTGGCAGGAGAGAACCGGCCTGCCTTTGCCCCTGGGCGGCAATGTCGTGCGGCGCGATCTTGGCGCCGAAACGATTCGTAACGTCAGCCGACTCATCAAGGAAAGCATTCGCTACAGCCTCGATCACCGCCAGGATGCGCTGAGCTACGCCCTCAACTATGCGCGCGACATGGAACGCGATCTGGCGGATCGCTTCGTCGGCATGTATGTCAACGAATGGACGCTCGATTACGGCCCGCGTGGCCGAGCGGCCGTCGCGCGCCTGCTTGAAGAAGCGCACCGCGCCGGCGTCATCCCGGAGCCGGTCAAGGTCGAGTTTGTGGAGTAGTGCCGCTTGCGGTTTCGCCCGCCACGCCGCAAGCGGGCTTAGCGATAGATACCCACGCCGAACGTGAAGAGCTGGGTGATGTCGGTGCTGGACTTCACGATCGGGAAGCCAAAGTCCAGAGCGATTGGCACCGGGCCCATCATCGGGACGGAGATGCGCAGGCCGAAGCCGGCGGAGACACGGTAGTCGTTGATGCCGAAGTTGTTTTCAACCGTGCCCGAGTCGAGGAAGGCGACGAAGTAGAGGTTGTCGTTGGCCCGGATCGGAATCTGATATTCGAGCGTGTTAATCCACTGGAACCGCCCGCCGACCATGAACCCGCCGGTGTTGGGTCCGATGCCGCGGAACTGGAAGCCGCGCAAGCTCATGTAGCCGCCGGCAAAGAAGCGTTCGTAAACGGGTGCGTCGTCGCCGGCCCAGGACATCTGCGTGCGGGCCACGACGACATGCTTTCCCGACCCGTCAGGCCGCTGCCACAGGGTGAAGTAACGGCTCGCCTCGGCGTTGAGAATCGGGAAGGAATTACTGCCGAAAACTTGCTCGTAGGAAAACTCGACGCGGCCGCCCTCGGTTGGACGTAGGAACGAATCGCGCGTGTCCCAGGCGACCGTGACGCCGGGTGCGAAGATCGAGCTATGCCCGAGCACCGAGGTGTAATCGGGGGGAGCGAAGGCGGCGACATTGCGCACATTCACGTCCTCCGCGCGAAACCCGACGCTGGCGCCCCATTCCTTCGTGAACTGATGGCCGAGGTTGACGCGCCCGCCCAGTCGGCCTTCGGTGTATTCATTGAAGATGCGGTCGCGGTAGTAGGCGCTGGTGAGCAGGCTATAGGGCCGATCGAACAGGTACGGCTCGCGGACGCTGACGGTGTAACGCTGGATCGCCGTGCCGGGCATCGCTTCGATGCGGAATTCCTGTCCGGCGCCGCGGAATGCGCGCCCCTCCCACAGGTCGGCCAGACTGGTCGGGTAGCGGAACAGGTCGAAGTTGCGTTCATTGAGTACGATGTTGCCGACCAGACCGCTCGACGAGTTTAATCCTGCTCCAAGCATGAAGCTGCCGGTGCGGGTCTCTTGCACCTTGACGAGGATGTCCTTGAACGGGCCGGGGGTATCGAGCGCCTGAACCGTGGGGCGAATGCCCAGCTCCGGCTTCATTTCAAAGATGCTCAGACGGGCCAGATCGCGCTCGGCGGCGCGCAGTTCGGGGTAGCGCAAGACCTGCCCGGGCTGGATGCCTTCGAGCATGCGGCGGATAACGCGTTCCTGCGTCACGGTGTTGCCGACGATGATGACCTGGCCGACATAGGCCATCGGCTTGTCTTCCACGACGTACTGCACGCGGACGAAGCCGGGCTGTTCAGGCACCTCGGTGATGAGTTCGCGCACGTCGGCCATGTAGCCGCGGTAGCCGATGTAGTCGGTGAGATTGCGGACATCGTCGTTCACGGACTTGGCGTTGAAGAACTCCCCTTTCTTGATGGTGAGAAAACTGGAGAGTTGCTCGACGGTGTGGTTTTTGGACCCGATCACGCCGGCGTCGTAGACGCGAAAGCGTTCGCCTTCTTGAATATGGTAGACGATGTCAACGTACTGCATGTCGGCGCTGAAGTGCAGTTCGCGCGAGACGTTGATCTTGTGGTAGCCGTTGTTGCGGTAATATTCGGAGAGCTTGACCACGTCATGGTCCACGACGGCGGGGTTGAAGGTACCGCCCCAGGTTTGCAGGAACGATCGGCTCGTTTCGATTTGCGTGCGCAGACGGGCGGAGCTGGCCAGCTCCTTTTGGCCCGTGAACTCGACGCTGCGAACGCGCACCTTCGGCCCCTCGGTGATGTTGAAGACGACGCGGGTGTCGCCGTCGTTTTGTCCTTCTTCCAGGCTGACGTTGGCGAAGTAGTGGCCCTGTTTCTTGAGGTAGTCCTGAATTTCAAAGCAGGCGAGCTGATTGAGTTCCTTGTTGAGCGGCATGCCCCGCCGGATTCGTGTCCGCGTGAGGTTTTTCATTTCCTTGATGTCGCCAAGGCGGGCGTGCTTGAAAATGACCTCGCGGACCACGCTGCGGTGTTCCTTGACGACGAAGATCACATCGACCCGGCCATCGCTGGTGGCTACCGTCTTGACTGCCAGGGGGCGGCACAGACCGGACGCGGCCAGGCGATCGATGTCGCGGTAAGCCTCGGCCTGGGAATACTCACGGCCCGGCTTGGTGTGTAGTTCGAGCAACGCCCTTTCGATGGGGACGTTCCGGACGCCATCCAGGTAAACGTTGGCGACGATGACGCGATTGCCGGCCTCTTGCGCAAGACTCGAACGCTGCGCCAGGCACAAGCCGGCCAGGCCCAGCAGCGTCAGAAACATGCGGAAGGCCGAGACTTTCATTTCGCTCGCACCGTTCGTCCCGTACATGGGGGATCCTCGGAAAGCTTGATACTCTGTGCGCATTCCATTTGACGCGAGCGAGATAGCCCAGCGGCGGTAGATTGTCAAGGGAAGTTCAGGTTTGTAATATTTAGCGGCGGGGCTTGCGCGGCGGGGTTCAACACGCGGGGCAAGCCCCGCGGCTAAATGGACTGGCATTCATGCGGTATCTCATCACCGGTGCGACGGGTTTTGTCGGCGGCCATCTGGCCGAGGCGTGCGTGCGCCGCGAGCAGACGCTCAGCGCCATCGTGCGGTCTTCAAGTGACGTGGGCGCCCTGGAGAAACTGGGAGCCATTCTTTACCGCGGCGAACTGAGCGATCCGAATCTGGTTCGGCAAGCCGTGACGGAGGCGGACGTCGTTGTCCACTGTGCCGCCCGCGTTGGCGATTGGGGGCCCATCGACGAATACCGCCGCGTCAACGTGGATTGCCTGCGCATCCTTCTGGAGGCTTGCAAGGGCCTGGGGTTGTCGCGCTTCATCCACATGAGCAGTCTCGGCGTCTATCCGATGCGCAACCACGACGGCACGAAAGAGACCGAGCCTTTGCCGAAAAGCCATCACGACGCCTACTCGCAATCGAAGGTGGAGGCGGAACACCTCGCGATGCACTACTACAAGGAATTTGGCGTCCCGGTGGTGATTTTGCGCCCGGGGTTCGTCTACGGCCCGCGCGACAAGACGGTGATGCCGCGGATCATCGATGGCCTTCGTAAGGGCCGTCTGCGCTATCCCGGCGGCGGGCACGGCGCCTTGAACACGATTTACGTGGAGAACCTGGTGGATGCCGTCTTCCTGGCGGCGCAGGGCGACAAGGCCGTCGGCGAGGCGTTCAACCTGACGGATGGCGAATTTGTGTCCAAGCGCAAGTTCATCGAGGCGGTCGCCAACGCCATGGATTTGCCGCACCCGCACCTGACGCCGCCGTTGTGGCTAGCGTGGATCGTGACCTGGTTCTCTGAAAAAATGGCCAAGATGAAGGGCGCGAAAGAAGCCCCGCTGTTCAACTTCACGCGCCTGAAATTCATGGGCTACAGCCTCGACTTTTCAATCGAGAAGGCGATGCTCGACCTGGGCTACCGCCCGCGCGTCAACTTCGAGGAAGCGATTGGCGAGACGATGGACTGGTACAAGAAAAATAACCAATAGGTGTTCACGTTTAGCGCTCGCGCGGCGCCGCGCAAGCGCTAAACGCCAAGCCGAGAGACCCAAAAATGGACCTTAGTGGTCCGTTTCACAAATAACGTCGTGGTTAGTTTAGACTTTTGGTATAAGGAGGTGAACCCCCAGAAAAAAACCCGGCAAGGAAAGGAAGCCGCTATGCCAGGTCCACTGCCGACTCCTTGTACCTTCCCCGA
>JACPPF010000054.1 GCA_016191165.1 Planctomycetota bacterium | reverse complement strand
CGCTTCGGCCGGGAGGTTTACATCGAGCGCGACGACTTCATGGAGAACCCGCCGAACAAGTTCTTCCGGATGGCGGTGGGACGAGAGGTGCGGTTGCGCTATGCCTATCTCGTCACCTGCCGCCAGGTCGTGAAGGACGCGGATGGCAACGTGGTGGAACTGCGTTGCACCTATGATCCTGCGAGCCGCGGCGGCAATGCACCGGACGGTCGAACGGTGAAAGCCACCCTGCACTGGGTGTCGGGCCGGGACGCACGCCCCGCCGAGGTCCGTTTGTACAGTACCCTCTTCAACCGCCCCGACCCGGGAGCCGATGGCGATCTGGACCGCGACTTGTATCCAGGCTCGCTCGAGGTCCTGTCGGGCACGCTGCTGGAACCCTCGTTGGCGGAGATGCCCGTGGGCGAAGCCGTGCAATTCGAGCGGCTGGGCTATTTCTGCCCGGACTCGACAAGCCGCTCGGACGCCCTGGTGTTCAACCGCACGATCGAGCTGCGCGACACCTGGGCAAAGTTGCAGGTCGGGTGACGGTACAGGATACGGGCCGGGTTGGTTTGACGGAGGGCATGGTGGCAAAACGAATCGGGGAGAGCCCGCAGGCCATGAAGGCGCTGGTCGGTCAGGAGCTGGGGGTCAGCGACTGGCTGGTCATGACACAGGAACGCATCAACACGTTTGCCGACGCAAGCGGCGACCATCAATGGATCCATGTCGATGTCGAGCGCTGCAAGACGGACATGCCGGACGGCAAGACCATCGCGCACGGCAATCTTACCCTGGCCGTGATCGCCACCTTCAGCCGGGATGTCCTCAAGATCGACAATGTGCGGAACGGCATAAACTACGGCTCGAACAAAGTGCGTTTCACCAGCCCCGTGCAGGTTGGTGCGCGCATCCGCGGCCGCCAGAAGCTGCTCGCCGCCGACGACATGCCAAACGGCGGCATTCGCATGACATACCAATGGACCGTCGAGATCGAGGGCAAGGAGCGTCCGGCCTGTGTTGCCGAGACCATGAGCATCGCCTACGCCAAGACATGAGCGGCCGCGCTATGCGTCGCCGCAGCCCTTCCCGCCCGGCCCCACCGGCGACGACGGTCGCGCGCTCCATCAGGTCCGGCCGGTTGACGGTGGTGCCGCCGTGGTATCGGCGAAAGGGGTTCGATGTCGTGCGGGCCAGGACGGCGCTGGATGTACCCGCGACCGCAGATAAGTCGGAGCGCTCGACGCGCGTCGAAGGAGTGTTGCTGGAGCGTTAGCCGGCAGAACTGGCGCAATGCGGCGTATGGATGCCGTCGTCGACCAGTGCGGCAACGTGCTGCCAACCTATTTTTCGGCTACGCTGCACGATGCACACTTAAAAGTATCTCATCCTCATTGAGCATCTCACGTGCCAAATGTTAGGCTGACGATCTCCCACACGCGGGCAGCGAGAAACGAGCAGCGATGGCGAGCCAAGATTGCAAGGTAGTCTCCTTCGTCAACCTCAAGGGGGGCGTAGGGAAGACGGCCCTATCCGTAAACTTCGCAGCGCAGTGCGCATCGGAAGGCCATAAGACTCTGCTTATAGACTTAGACCCTCAGACTAACGCGACCTTCTCGTGCATGTCGTTCGAGGACTGGCAAGATCATGCAAAAAAACACGGCACGGTCGCCGACCTATTCGGCCTCCGTAAGCATACGAGCGCTGAAGGAAAAGCAAAATCAGCAAAAGAGGTCTGCAAGACGAACGCTCTCAGCGGCGTCGATCTCATACCCTCCCATTTAGATCTCTTTACAATCGATCTGGACTTGGGACAGGAGATGGCCCGCGAGAAGATTCTCAAACGTGCGCTTAAAGGATTTATTGACGGATACGACATAGTGATATGCGACTGTCCGCCCAACCTTACACTCCCCACCCAAAACGCGATTGCAATCAGCACGCATTACATTGTGCCTGTGTCTCCCGACTTTCTTTCCGGTCTCGGCGTCGGTCTGCTACTCAATCGAATTGAGAAGATGGCCGATACGCTCGAGGCAGAAATAGTCCACGCTGGGATTGTTATGTCCCGTGTAGGCCGACGATCTCACTTCCGAAGCCAAACCACTCAAGCTTTGCGGCAAACTTTCTCTAAGAAAGTGCTGACCGCGGAGATTACTGAACGGTCCGCCGTTGCGGAATCTGCCGCGAAGAACCAGTCAATCTTTGCTTCCTCCGACGCCGAGGCAAAGAGAGAGTTTGCTGCATTCGGTACGGAACTTCTGAAGCGAATTGGTGTGAAATGAGGACTCATGAACTCGCAAAGGCTCTATTGGCGCTTTCGCGCGCCTTGGAGAAGACCTCAGATCAGCCCTTAGATCAGCTCATTAATGACATTAGATCGACCTCCAAAGAGCATCCCGGGAACATCCCCGTAGCGCTAAGCACGCTTGTAGCGCTTTCAGCGTTTGACAAGACGCAATGGGAAGCTGTGATACAAGAGAACAAATTTCCGATTCAGATCAGGCCGCGAGATGCGTCGCGCGATGTGCTCGGAAAGCTACTCACTTATCTTGAGCAGAACCCTGCTGCACGGCAGGCAATGGTAGCGGCCGCAGGCAAAGAACGATCGAAGGCATCACCAGAGCTCATGCGGGCGCTGCAGCAACTCCTAAAATCATGACCGCGTTCGAAGACGAAATTGACCAGAACTGGCAGGTATTCCATCAACAGTGGACCTCTCAGATCGCTAGCAACTGGGCTCAGCTAAAAGGCAGCAGCAGCATATTCGTCGACAGCTACCGACGGCTAAGCAGTCTAAATGCCTTGCGAGTGTATGTGGTCGAGAAAAAGTTGGACAAGGACAGTGCCGCATTCTTCCTCGAAGCACACAACGACGCACTAGTTTCACACGTAAGCGCGTCCTTCGGTGCGTGGCGCGGATCGCTGCAATCACTTCGAAGTTGCGTAGAAAACACGCTATGCGCGCTGTACTACAAGGATCATCCGATCGAGCTAGAACAGTGGAAGACAGGAGCTCATCGCATCGGATTTTCAGACCTCATGGCATACATGGAGCGACATCCGGCGTTATCGGGCGTCGACAAGACGCTTACTGGACTCGAGATGCTAGCTCAGGAATATTCCTTGCTGTCTCGTGCTGTACATGGCTCAGCAGCAACGTTCCGGATGACGGACCAAATCAATCGAATTCTCCTCTGGAGTACGGATCCGGCAAGAGCGGGCATGTGGCAGACTCGTGAAAGGCACGTAGTAAACGGTATATGCCTTCTTCTCATTGCTATGTTTCGCAACGAATTCGTAGGCATGAAACTGCAGAACGTGAGAGATACGCTCTACTATGCAATTTCAGCAACCGCACGAAGCAAGCTAAAAACTGCACTGAAGATTTCGATTTCAAGACCGTAACGAGATGGAAGGGAAAGGCGTGTAGCCCACCCGCGCGCCTCTCGCCGCACCAACACACGGCCAGCCTACCGACGGCTAGCTTTGCCTGACAACCGTCCGGAATAGCGCTGAAGCTGCTTCGCGTCGAAGCGCCCCATAGAACCACGAACGTACGATTCATTTGGTTCGACGGTCACCCAGTAGCGGCCGAGCTCGTCAGCTGCCGCTCCTGTCGTGTTGCTCCCTCCAAACGGATCGAGAACGATATCGCCTGGACTGGTAAGGAAATTGATAAAGAATTTAGGCAGCTCAATCGGCATTCGTGCAGGGTGAAACTCAATGTCATTCGTTCGACAATACTCCTGATAGCCATCTCGCGATCGCGTATTTGATATGGAGAGCACGTTCGGAGAGATCGAACCGCCGTTGTTCTTTGCGAACTTCTTCTCTGCGATGACAAACTGAGATGGACGGCGCCCGGTGTTGAATTTGCCGCTTTCGATAAGCTTGGTTTGGGCCGCGCTGTATGGCTTGAGGACATTCCTGTTGTTGGCCTTTGGATACCGGTCGGGTGATAGCCACCAAAGCCGCGTATAGCTATCTTTCAGGCGGATTCGCCGAACCGTTACCCATTCGGCGGGGCTCGGAAGTCGTGCCGGATTGTGGCAGATGAATTCCTGGCAGAGATGCAAGAAGTTCTGCTCTTGGAAGTAGAGCAGCGCTCGCATTGGCAGCGTGGACATCGTGGGATGTCCCTCCTCCCACGAATTCCCGAGTTCGATGACGATCGACCCGTCCGGCTTTAGCAGTTCGCGCATGATTGGCCCGAACTTGGCCAACCACATTACGTAGTCACCTCCTCGCAGGTTTCCATACTTCTTCTTGTGGTTCAGCGGGAACGGCGGAGAGGTGAATATGAGCTGGACCTTGCCCTTGAGAGCACGCAGCTCTGGTCTGCTCAACACGATCTCGGACTCGCCTACCAACATCGCACCGTTGCTTGTCGTGTAAGCGGTACAAGTCGGAAGTTTTGGAAGGATCGGCGTTGGCCGCTTGCGAGGAGGCATTTAGCTCAGCGGCCCTTGGCACCGCGTAGGTTCCTGGTCACAAGCAACGCGCTGGTTGTACAAAAGTAGTTCCCCCAATAGCCTCTCCCGTACTCGGCTTCTAACAAACTGGGACCTCCGACGCTGCAAAAATCGGTCCCCGGATTGGCATACCACGCTACTCCGGCAGATCATCCAACTGTCGCAGCAACCACCCCTTATGGAGCTTCCACTTACGGTAGTATCGTCATAAAATACTACTGCGGATTCCGACGGAAGTCGGCCAGGCATTCCGATTTGAAGTCGGCCACCGATTCCGATTTGAAGCCGGCCACCTGTTTCGATCCAAGCCGGCCACCGATTCCGATTTGACGTCGGCCACCCTGTGGGTGGCGGGCGCTCGATCTCTGGTTGAACCTCATAGGCTCCCCCGGCCTGCAGCAGGGGAGAGCCGATGCCAGCCGAGAGAGTGCCGATGCGTAGTGTCAGGGAGATATTGCGGCTCAGGGCCGAGGG
>JACPPF010000102.1 GCA_016191165.1 Planctomycetota bacterium | reverse complement strand
GCCAGTTATGTCCAGGTGTTCAGTGGGGAGGGTTAATTGTCGCCGCCCGGCTGGCCCAAGTTCCGATATCCAGTGGGGAAGGACAATTGTCGCGGGTGGGGAAGGTTAATTGTCGCTATTCACGACGGTATTCCACTCATGGCTTACTCAGCCAATGGGCTTCAATTCGGCCACGGCGGTGAAGCCGTGGAGACCGTCTTCGTATTGGCGCACGGCTTCCTTGTGTTCGCCGCTTCAATTCGGCCACGGCGGTGAAGCCGTGGAGACCAACTCGCCCGTGTTCGCCGCCACGTCAAAGCGTGCGCTTCAATTCGGCCACGGCGGTGAAGCCGTGGAGACGGGAAATTCGCTTTCGTGCTGGGCAACACGGTCGGCGCTTCAATTCGGCCACGGCGGTGAAGCCGTGGAGACTTGTGCGTCGGCGCCGGTCGTTTCGTTGCCGTACTCCGCTTCAATTCGGCCACGGCGGTGAAGCCGTGGAGACGGGCGAAACCGACGTTGGCGACAACGCCCGTCGTCGCGCTTCAATTCGGCCACGGCGGTGAAGCCGTGGAGACCTCTCGGCCGGCTGCAAGGGGCTAAGGCGCACGCCGGCGCTTCAATTCGGCCACGGCGGTGAAGCCGTGGAGACACGGGCTTCAGTTCGAGACGGTCTCGGCGCACAGCCGGGCTTCAATTCGGCCACGGCGGTGAAGCCGTGGAGACCGCGATGAACGATCTTCAACCGGAAAATTCCCTCTGGGCTTCAATTCGGCCACGGCGGTGAAGCCGTGGAGACGGTGTTGATTGCCCTTTCAGTTTTTGCGTTGATGGGCAGCTTCAATTCGGCCACGGCGGTGAAGCCGTGGAGACTGGTCGCCCCCCAAAGGAGGAACGCAGATGATTTCCGCTTCAATTCGGCCACGGCGGTGAAGCCGTGGAGACTTAGAGCTAGGATGCGATGCCATGTTAACGTGTAGCGCTTCAATTCGGCCACGGCGGTGAAGCCGTGGAGACGCCCGCACCTGCCATTCGACGTTCGGCGAGAGTGTGGGCTTCAATTCGGCCACGGCGGTGAAGCCGTGGAGACGCGCCGGACATGGAACAGGTTGCGCTGGACGTGGCGAACGCTTCAATTCGGCCACGGCGGTGAAGCCGTGGAGACATGGCCTGGGAAATACGGCACACCGCTTCCGGAGGCTGCTTCAATTCGGCCACGGCGGTGAAGCCGTGGAGACGATCCTGGTATGGCTTCGGACGCGCTTACCGATGCGGTGCTTCAATTCGGCCACGGCGGTGAAGCCGTGGAGACCCTAGCTTGGTATTCCGCCCGATCGTTAAGCCCGCCAGCTTCAATTCGGCCACGGCGGTGAAGCCGTGGAGACTTGCCCCACGCGGTGATCGTCGCGGCAGCGTAGCCGCTGCTTCAATTCGGCCACGGCGGTGAAGCCGTGGAGACTAGGCTTTATTGGTTGTACGTTAATTGGTCCATCGCTCAGCTTCAATTCGGCCACGGCGGTGAAGCCGTGGAGACAATACAAAAAACCTACGTCGGCGAGCAAGCCGGAACGCTTCAATTCGGCCACGGCGGTGAAGCCGTGGAGACCAGTCATTGGCTTATCATCGCTGACAAATTTGGAGTGGCTTCAATTCGGCCACGGCGGTGAAGCCGTGGAGACCTGGATGCGGCAAGAGCCATCTATGTGAGCAATTGGCGCTTCAATTCGGCCACGGCGGTGAAGCCGTGGAGACTACAAAGAAGTGGCGGCGGACCAGGCGGCTTCGACATGGCTTCAATTCGGCCACGGCGGTGAAGCCGTGGAGACGATGGCAAGGCTGGCCAGAGTAACCGTAATGGCGTGCTTCAATTCGGCCACGGCGGTGAAGCCGTGGAGACACGGGACGGGGTCGTTGGCGTTGCAAAACCGGTGATGCTTCAATTCGGCCACGGCGGTGAAGCCGTGGAGACGGTCCACAAACGAACGCAGGGCCAACCGTTCGTCGGGCTTCAATTCGGCCACGGCGGTGAAGCCGTGGAGACAAATCCTCGACAATGGCATCAAGCTCCGGCTGTACAAGCTTCAATTCGGCCACGGCGGTGAAGCCGTGGAGACACGCCGTCCCATGTGTACTGAAGGCTGTTCGGATCGTTGCTTCAATTCGGCCACGGCGGTGAAGCCGTGGAGACCTGCGTGACGAGCTTCACCAGGTCCCAGCGATCCCCGCTTCAATTCGGCCACGGCGGTGAAGCCGTGGAGACCTTCCTCAACGCGCCGAAGGCCACTCCGCAAGGGGAGCTTCAATTCGGCCACGGCGGTGAAGCCGTGGAGACGCGAAGGGCCGGACCTGTTTGTCCTTCGCTTGAAGGCGCTTCAATTCGGCCACGGCGGTGAAGCCGTGGAGACGCGTGCGTCCGCCGAGATTCGGAATCACGGAAATCATTGCTTCAATTCGGCCACGGCGGTGAAGCCGTGGAGACTGCGACTGGAGTTTTGTGGCTAAGCCACTTCCGTGGGGGCTTCAATTCGGCCACGGCGGTGAAGCCGTGGAGACCAACCGGCGGGCGGAGAGGTCGGCCTGGCCGATCTGGCTTCAATTCGGCCACGGCGGTGAAGCCGTGGAGACTCTCCGCAGTAGTAGCCAGTCCAGCGTGACAGGAGGGCTTCAATTCGGCCACGGCGGTGAAGCCGTGGAGACGGGACATCGTCGCGTGCCAGGCCCGTAAGAAGTGGGGCTTCAATTCGGCCACGGCGGTGAAGCCGTGGAGACCTGTCTTTGTGCAGGACGGCATGCTCAAGGTGGCCCTGCTTCAATTCGGCCACGGCGGTGAAGCCGTGGAGACTGGTGATCGGCGGGGAGATGGCATGAAAGAACTACAAGGCTTCAATTCGGCCACGGCGGTGAAGCCGTGGAGACCTGTTCGTGGACAGGGGCAAGGCAAGAATCGGTATCGCTTCAATTCGGCCACGGCGGTGAAGCCGTGGAGACTTGCCGGATGCTGATCGATGACACGGCGCAGTTTGTTGCTTCAATTCGGCCACGGCGGTGAAGCCGTGGAGACTGCGCACGCCATCAGCGTGTTCAGGAAGTTCAGCAAGGCTTCAATTCGGCCACGGCGGTGAAGCCGTGGAGACCGTCTCTGTGCGAACGACGGGGACGAGGAGAAGCGATGCTTCAATTCGGCCACGGCGGTGAAGCCGTGGAGACAGACCATTCCTTGCGGATCAGGCGATTCTCTGCTATCGCTTCAATTCGGCCACGGCGGTGAAGCCGTGGAGACCCGCACGTTGGCGTAGCATTCGGCACACCATGCAGAAGCTTCAATTCGGCCACGGCGGTGAAGCCGTGGAGACCGAATCGGTAAGAGATCAAGAATTTGAGGTAGCGTGGCTTCAATTCGGCCACGGCGGTGAAGCCGTGGAGACCATGTTAAGCTCAAATTATCCACGGTTTTTGACGTAGCTTCAATTCGGCCACGGCGGTGAAGCCGTGGAGACCGAAATGCGCGACGCGATTAAGAGTCATCCAAAGTATGCTTCAATTCGGCCACGGCGGTGAAGCCGTGGAGACGCGCCGCGTCCGCTCGCAGCCGATCAACTTCCCCCACGCTTCAATTCGGCCACGGCGGTGAAGCCGTGGAGACCGAGCGTGTCCTGGTACATCTGCTCGTTGGTCTGGCCGCTTCAATTCGGCCACGGCGGTGAAGCCGTGGAGACCCGGCACAAAGCACGCGCGAAAGCAGGTCAAGACCGGCTTCAATTCGGCCACGGCGGTGAAGCCGTGGAGACTTATCCATGCTTTCCCGGTCTTAGCTCCCATGCCACGGCTTCAATTCGGCCACGGCGGTGAAGCCGTGGAGACGGAGGATCACCCGTTCCGGGTGCGTGAAGGGAAAGGGCTTCAATTCGGCCACGGCGGTGAAGCCGTGGAGACCCCGAAACACGGGCGAAAGTTGCCCGAAACAGAGACGCTTCAATTCGGCCACGGCGGTGAAGCCGTGGAGACTCGAATTATTGGTAGGGTTCGTGGTAGCGGCAATAATCGCTTCAATTCGGCCACGGCGGTGAAGCCGTGGAGACCTGGCGTCCGGGTTACCGACCAACCCGGTGTACAGGGCTTCAATTCGGCCACGGCGGTGAAGCCGTGGAGACGGATCGGCAAAAAGCATCACAGCTCGCCGGACCTCGTGCTTCAATTCGGCCACGGCGGTGAAGCCGTGGAGACAAGAGGCGTGGGAAATTCGGAGTGAAGAGGATCGGAGCTTCAATTCGGCCACGGCGGTGAAGCCGTGGAGACGGAGAGAGCGCGAAGCGAATCAAACAAATCGTCAATGCGCTTCAATTCGGCCACGGCGGTGAAGCCGTGGAGACCGCTCGCGTCCTTTCTTTCAGCGGATCCTGGACTTGCGAGCGTGGTTTCGAGCGACCCTTCCCCATCCTATCACCCCGGGAGCGGGTTTCAAGTTCCTTTTCCTAACTCAAGTTGTCAAAGAACGTTACGGCTGCGAGCGGGTCCGGGGGTTTTTCAGGCATCGTACCGCTCGCACGCCTTTTATTGATCTCATACGATCAAGATGCCAGTGTGATTGGCCGGATCTTCCAGGGGCTTTCCCCACGATTCGAGTGCCGATCGGCCTCTACCTTCGTCGGGTCCGAGGTCAACCAGAAGGACGCGATCGGTGGCGTGGTTGATCAACTCCCACATTTCGCTGCGCAAACGCAGACGTTCGCCCGGGGTCAAGGCGCAGCGGAACAGGGAGTATTGTACCGATTCGCCGTAGCCTTTCAATTTCTTGAAAATCTTGGTTCGGCGTTTGTTCTCGGTGACGTCGTAGGCGACGAGGTAGATGGAGCGCATGGGGTCACCGCGTCTTGAAGGCTGGGTATTCGGGTAATTCGCCAAGCAAGACCCGGCCCAAAAGGCGTGCCTGCACCATGAGCACGCGGCGGTAGGAGATGGTGTAGCCGAAGATCGGGTGGGTGACATCCGACAGCAACCGGCGTTCCCAGGCGGCGACAATGGCTTTCTTGCCGGGCGGTTTGAGCGCGACGGCGCCGGCGCGGCAGACGAAGTCGTCGGGGTTCAGTTCGCCGGTGTTGAAGAGCGAGAGTGCGGTGGAGTCCGCAAGGAGGGGGCGAAACTCCTCGGCAAGGTCGAGCGCCAGCGCGGGCCGGCCGTACCGGGGCTGGTGTAAGAACCCGAGGTAGGGGTCCAGTCCGCAGGCCAGCGCCGCCACGGTGGCTTCCCGCGCGAGCATGGCGTAGAGGAACGACAGGGTCGCATTCACCGGGTCGGTCGGCGGACGGCGGTTGCGGCCATCGAAGCGGAAGCCTCGCTCCTCCTTGAACAGTTCGCCGAGACCGGCGAAGTACCGCTTGGCGGCCATGCCTTCGATGCCCAGAAGGGACGCGAGGTTGTCGGTTTTCTCGGCTTCCCGGGCGGCCTGGGCAAGCGCATCGAGGATGCCGTCGCCGTCGCTGTTGCGTCGCAGCAGGGTTCGGCAATTACGAATCTTGCCCGCGACGAATTGCCGGGCGAGCGCCAGGGCCAGGGGGGGATCGGTCGCGACGGCGTGTTGGCGGATGCGCAGTTCGATGTTCTTGTGAGGCAATCCGTGGGCGATGCCGCGAAACCAGCCACCGGTTGAGAAATAACAGACGGGAATCTCGCGTTCAAAGAGCTCGCTCATCATCTGGGTGCTGACTTGCACGGGTCCGTAGAGACAGACCTGGGAGATGTCCTTGAGGCGAACTTCGCCGATCTTTTCTGTTTTGAGTTCGACGATGAGCCGATCATTTCGTTTCCCGATGCGGGCGCCCGGTTCGATGACGTGCAAGGGGACCGATTCGGGACGCGGGGCGAGCAACAGGCGAATGGGCACGTCTTTCGCCAGGTCCGGATCCGCCGCGATCGCGTCTTGCCGCAACAAATGGGTTTCGTCCGGCAAGCAGATGCCGACGAGCGAGCAGCGCGGGCATTTCGGGCTATCGACCAGGGGTAAAGGCATGCGCCCGCCTGACGCCATGGCCCGGCAAGCGGCGATCAGGTCCTGGGTGCGCAGGACCAGCGCATCGTCGAATTCAATGCGCACGCGCCGGCGCGAGGCCGAATACCAGATGACTCCCTCGGTGCAGGTAAAGCCGGCCTCACGCAGGAGCAACCCCTGAGCACACACCTGAACGCGCTCGGGTTCCCAGGCACCTTCGGGCAGATCGGGGGCGTGGCCTTTCTTGTAATCGACGGGCGTCGCGACTTCCCCATCGACTTCGAGAATATCCACGACGGCGACCAGGCCGAGGGCCTGGCTTTCAAGCCGAATCGAGCGGGCGTGGAGCGGATCATCGCCCGCGATTTCCTCGCCGGGCGTGGCGACCGGCTTATGCTCGGGCCGATCGGCGTTGCGATGCACGAATTTGCCATCGAGCGTATCGGGATTGTCGGCCCATTCGCCCTGCACCCACTCCAAATAGGCGAGGCGCGGGCAGTAGGTAAATTCATTGAGCATCCGTGCGGGGACCGTTTCGAGGGATTCGAGGTTGTCGAGCATGACGGGGACTCCAAGGGGATTTCGACCCCTGCCAATCGCTGCGCTCATGGCGGGGCTTGGGGGTGTCATTCGTCCGCGGCGAACAATCCGAAGCCGCGGTAGCGCCCGGCGCCGACGGCGAGCGGGCCGGGCACGGGATGCGGGAAGCGGACGCGAACGTGGTAGGCCCGGCCTTTCATGTGGTCCGGGCGCTGGTAGCGATGGGCGAGGTCCACGCCGGCGCGGAAACCGACGGTGCGCCATTCGAGTTCTTCGATGCCGGCGACCAACTCCGGCGCCAGGCTGGCGTGGACGAACGCCTTGCGCAGGATCGCTTCGGCTTTGGCGGCATCGCGGTCGTCATGGCCGGGCCAGACGACCGGTGTGACGGTGGACCAGGCATGAGCCGACTTGGTGTACTGGGAAAGTACCCAGTCCTTGGTTGGAAGGATGTTGAGCAAGCCCTTGATCTCGCCATCGGGGGCGACCAACTCCTGACCCGGCAGGCGACGCCGAACCCAGTCGATGCGATCTTGAAAGCCAGGGGGCGCCGCGATGAGAACGCGCCGGATGGCACCGACGTGGTTGCCGAGGTCGCCGCGGCGTTCGATGCTCGGCAGAGGCAGGAACATGAAGCGGTCGTTGGCGTGCTCGCCCTTCAACTGTTTGTCCGGCCCGTCGTGCCCGTGGACGAAGCCCGCGATGTTGCCGAACGGCCAGCCCTCGCAAACGTTCCCGGTGGCGTGTCGAATCAAGCCAGCGACATCACGGCAGCGGCGCGTGGTCTCGAACGCGCGGTTGCCGCTGGCATCGGGCTTGAGGATGCCGAAGGCAGTGAAGGGGCGCGGCGCCGGATCGGTCGCCCGACGGTAGTGGACGACGTCAAACGCGGCCAGGGGCGGGACGGGCTTGAAGCCGTCGGGGGAGAGACGATTCAGAAACGCCTCGTGTTTGGACATGAGAGCCTCCAGGGTACCAGGTATGGGAACGCGCAGCGCCGTGCCGCGGTTGTCGGAACAAGGCCGCCAGACCTCGCCAGGGAGTTTGGCGGCGTTCTCGGCGGAGACGATGGTCGCATCGCCAGCGACCATATCGATGCCCCAGCCGAGATGAGTGATGGAGCGAGCGGCGTCGCGTAAGGTATCGAAGTGCGGACACGGTTCGGAAAGCGAGTAGAGGTAGTGGACGGCATCGCCCGCGAGGTGGGTGGGGCGAACCGTCTTCATCGTCTTAAGCTCATTCGGCTGTTTCTTCGGTTCATTGCCTTTTGACAACGGCCCGGCCCAAACATCGAGATCGTTATTTGGTACGGCGATCCTTACCGGTGTTCCGACGTAATGTTCTGGTGCAATGATAATCGGCTGCGCTTGCGATTGAAGCCATTTGATGAATCGATCCGCGACCTCGACGAATCGGGCATCGCGCCATTGACTCGCGGAGGCATCAACAATCGCCTGGAAGAGCCGCAGTGGCGACGGCGGCCATTCAGGTTCGCCGCCATCGGATCGACCGTGAAATGACGGCTGCGGATGAAGGAACCGGATGGAGATGCAGAGATAGTGTTTCATGACGGCCTCCGGTTAGGGTTTCCCAGCCACTTTGACTGCAGCGCCTGAAACGACTTCGACGTCAAGCTTTGCCCCGACCGTTACCACGGTTTCGAAGGTTGCGTCTTCCTTGCCTTTCTGAAACTTGGTCGTGTCGGTGGTGACAATCCCGACCTCCTTGATGTCTTTACCTCTACCCGTTTTCAAAGTGAGCGTACGCGCCGTGGCATCCACCGAGACAACATCGCCCTTGACCTTGTCGGGCTTTTCCGCCGCCTTCTCCGCAATCGCTGCGTCAAAGGGCTGTTCATCATCCTTACCAACGCCGAATGCCGCCGCAGCGGCGGCCGCGTACGTCTGGGCCTCGGGATGGGCCAAAGAAATGTCAAGACGCGAGCCGTCTGAGTTAACGACTTTGAATTGCCGCGGTTGATCGTGATCAGGCACGAGATTGCATCCCTGACGAAGGTAGGACTCTGCTGGTGCGGTTAGCGCGACCAACGACAGGCCCAGAATGTATCGCCGAAGCTTTATCGTCCGTTCTTCAGATTGGGTGCCATCTCTTTCTGCCACGGTAAGCCGACGAAGAGCGGCGAGCCCGAGCGTGGCGTCGCGCCGAATGGAACCACCAGCAGCCAACTGAATTCCGCCAGGAGCTCGCGAGGCCAATGCGTTTTTGAAGCCTTCCTTCGAATCCGCCCCGGGAAGAATGTCGAGCTTGGCCAAATCGATAGTCATTTGCGTGAGGAAATTCGCCGAGCGCGTATGCCCTTTGAAATTGAACGCTCGAATTGTGGACGCCACCAGTCGTGGCAATTTGGCGGACGTATCCCGTGAGTCCCAGACGCCAAAGACGAGCGAGGTCGGAGCGATTTTTGCTAACGGCTCGCTGTTGCCCCGAAGCACTTCAGTGAAGGCGTGTCGCAAGCGTTCCTCGAAAGGCGAACTGCGGAAAACAGCATCGGCGGCGCGGTGATTCGCAAGTAGCAGGCTGAGCTTCAATCCCTTCGGAGGAAACGTAACGAATAGTTGCGGAACCAGATTGGCGTAACCCGCCTCCATGAACAACGGTTCGATCCGGTTTGCTTGCGAGCCGACGCTGTCCACAAGGCAGACGTTCGTACCGTCTGGGAACACGTCGATGTTGTAGCCGCCTTGAAACTTCCTTTCGTCCCTGTCGGCGCCTTGCTGAGGCGCATATGTGGCGGGGAAAAAGACCCCGTCTGCGCCTTCGACGGGAACGAGGTATTCGCGAATTACGAGGGCCGCTGGGCCGCCGTCGTTGATCCAGGGATCAAATTTGGCTAGTTCACTCATCGGACACTCCTTTGGAAATGGGGTAAGAATAACCGAGTGCGGCATACTGGCCGCGACTCACCACTGTTCCGCAATACCAGACCGACCTGTGGTACGACATACCGCCGCACATGGCGGCCGCCGCAATGGACGGAGCCAAAGGTTCGTTCCATGTCGCGTATTGAAAAGACTCGCGATCCAAGCTTACCAGCGGCCTGAATCGCTGCAACCCAACAGCCGCGAGCAGTTCTGCAGATGCAGACGATTCGACCTCCATACTATGTTCATTGGGTGAGAAGCCGACATCCAGGGCGTTCCATGCCGGACCAGGGTCAAAACCGAAGCGACCCTTTTGGAAGACGCGCTTCGAAAAAATACTGGCGTAGTCCTCCTCCTGGAAATTCGCCAATTGCGCTGCGAGAACGGCACGGAGGCCGCACCAGATTCCATGTGACGTTTGTTGGCCGGACCAGAAATTCCAGGGCGAATTGGCGGAAACCTCAGCTTTTCCTTTGTCCAGCCTTATCGTCGTCCATGCATCGAGAGTCAAAGCTGTCGTAGATCCGCCATCAAAGGAGAAACGTAACGGCGCAATTAACTTCTTCACTTCTAACCCATTGCACTCCAACCGCTCGATTTGTTCGGGCTCGTCCATCATAAGGATTGACAATAACTGCCTCAGCGTCCCCCCACACGCCACGCAAAACTCCCGCTCCTCGAACCACCCCTCCGCTCCCGGCCACAGCCGGTCCGCCAGTTCCAGCAGGCCGCAGCACGCGAAGAATTGGCCCGGGTTCGTCACATTCACGTTGACGCGGATCGTTGGGGTCGGGTTGCTCATAATTCACCTCCTTTTTCCGCTTTTTGAGAGGCTGAGATGTCCGCGGCTCGCACCAGCGATTCAAGATACGCCAGCCCCCAGCGGCCATACTTCCGTTGCAACCTCGCGAATCGGCGCGGGATTTCCGATGCGAGTGTCTCCACGTCACGGCCCCTGGGTTCAAGATCGAATGCCTCGTCCGCAGGAAAATGGGGCCTTGCCCGGCCGTGATGGGCCGCGATCAGGTGGAGCACGAGTTGTTGCATGTCGGCGTCGAGCCTCTTGAATTGCTCGCATTCACCGACATCGACGATGGAGCCGAGTTCATGGCGATAACCGTTCAATTCGCGAAACTCCATTCGGCCTCCCGACTTGGCAAGCGGGACGCTCACGTTGACGTTGCCGATCGATCGCTGCCAAACGGCGCGGTTCTTTCCGAGATCGTGATACATGGCCGCCACGACGATTGCGGATCGCAATGGCTCGGAAAGGTTGAGGCGGGCAACCATCGCATCCGTAACGGCCCGAGCATCATCGAGGTGAGCTCGAAGCTCATATTTTCGATGGGCCGTGGCTTTGCCTTCGCCAGCCTTGTCCGGCCGTTCGTACCAGTGCCAAAACCGCTTCGCCGGCGATTCCTCGGATTCGTCAGCGTCCGGCCTGGTGTCGATGGGCGGACGGCAGCGACGCATCCCCGGCGGCGGCTCGGCGTCGTCCCATACCCGCGCACGCAGGCGAATCATCCGGTCCTTGTCTTCGAACCACTCCTCCGACACATCTGCCGCCGATGTCGACGCCGGATCGAGCATCCCCTGTGGGGATAGACCGCCCGCCTCCGGAGGCAGCAACACGGTCTTGAAATAGAGGTCCTCTTTTTTGCCTGCCGCGATCTCTCCCAGCGTCGCAATCTCGACGTCGCCCCCGTCCGATACCAACCACACGGGTGTCTCGGGTGAGGCCTTGAGGTTTTTCAAGCGTTCCAACACGCGGGCGGATGTGTCACGCAGCAACTCATGCGGCTTGAGCGGAAAATTCTCCAAGAGTTCGGCCGCGAACTTGGCCAACTCCTTGCGATCCTCGCGATCCAGCAGACGCAGTTCCCACACTTCCTGCCGCCACGCTACATACGTCTCCGGCGGTTGCCAGTCGGTCGGCAAGCCATGCAAGTACGGCTCCACCGGCGGTCGGCCAGGCAGCGGCTCGCGGATCGTCGTGAGCGCCCAGGCGTCAAACAGAATGTCCGTGGTCGGCAGAATTGTCGGCGGCGGGGCGAACGCGGCACGCCGCTGATCATCCGTCACAGGCAGCCTGCGAAGCGTCAGCGGGGATGCTTCCTTGCGACCCACTTCTGGGTCCCAAGTGCTCGTCGGCAGGCCATCGAGGATCTTCTTGGTTTCCCAGCGCGCGGCCTCGAATTCCGGCGAGGCTGGTTTCGGATTCGGATCGGATTCATAAACAACGTCAATGACCGCTTCGCCCTCGCCACGCCGATTGACCCGCCCGAGGCGCTGTGCCATGCTGTCGAGCGTCGCCAAGTCGCAGACCATATGATCCGCAGATATATTCACGCCGACTTCTCCCGCCGATGTGCAGACCAAGTAGACGGTTCCTTCCTTCGGAATTGTTTTCCACTGTTCGCTATCCGGTGCGTCCGGCTTGGGTCTTGAAAGGAAGCGGGCGAAGATCGGACAACCCGTCGTCAGCTTCGGGTTGGCCATGCGATCGCGTTCAAGCCCCCGCTGGACTCCGGTGAGAACCTGAACCTGATCTGTGTTGACGCCCTGTTTCTTGTCGGTCAGGGTGTCGTAAACCGCTTTCACATCCGCGATGGTGCGAACAAAGATCAAGATGGCCCGCTTGCTGTTTTTCCACTTGTCGCGCGCGATCTCCCCAATTCGCTTGGCCAGGGAATCACGTTTCTCTGGCCAGAACTTCAAGGCCTTTCGCGATTTCAAGCGTTTCCAAACCGTGCGAAGCGGCTCCGGGCCGTCTGCGGGCGGATTGTCGGGCACTTCCGCTTCTTCCGGCGTCAGCTTGAACACATTGGCGCCTTCGCGCGAGGTGGCGGTGAGCTCCATGACGCGAAACTGCCCGAATTCGTTGCATCGCTTTTGTTCCGCTTCGATGGCCTTGATCAGATCCTGAAACGCTGGTTCCAGGTGCGCCTCGTCATGCACCAGTAACACGTCTTGGCCGAGGAAGCCAGCATGAAGGGGTTTGCCCTTGAAGCCGACGCCATAACCGCTGAAGAGGAGACGCGAGCCAATCATGTCGACGGTGCCGCAGATGATGGCCGGCCGGGACGGGTCGGCGGACCATTCACGATTGTCGGCGAATTGGCCTCGTAGTGTGCTGATGGCGGGCTCGGGTACGCCTGCTATTTTCGCGTTGCCTTTTAGCTTTTCAGCCTCGGTGGTGGTTTGATCCACAACCGTGCGACGATTGACAACGTATACCAACCGTCGCGGCATCTTCTCCGGATGGGTCGCCAGTGCGATCAACCAAATCGCAAGGACGCTTGTCTTACCCAGGCCGGTGGGAAGGTTGCACGATTCTGGGACGTTGTCTGAGCGATCGGCGATGAAGCGCTCGTACAGCGCCTGCTGCCAGGGGAACGGCGGAGTACCGGTTAAGGCAGTGAAAGCCGTTTCCAAGTCGAGTTTGTCTTTGGGCATTTAGATCGATCCCCGTTTGGATTGTGTCGGACTGCGGTTGTTTCTCACCACCATCCCAAAACCGAGCGCGCAAAGGCATTCTTGAGCATCTCGATCAAAACAATCACCTTGCCAACTCTCGATCGGTTTCGGGATCGTAATCTTCCTACCAGGGAAAACGGCCGGCTGGCCCTCGCCATGACAAAATTCCAATAGGCCCGACCGAATCGGTGGAGCCTTTGCGAATTTTCCTGTCATGCGAAGGGAGGACAGACCGTTGTACTGTTTGAGGAGGAATTAGGTGGCACGCCACAAAGGCAACGTTAAAATGGTGCGAACCCAGCAGGTCCGGACGGCCTTCATTGTCCGATCGCCTGCGCCCACCCTTGGAGTGCGCGCCATGTCTCTCCCCACGTCGTTACCCGATGATCCCACGGAGTTGGCACTCGTTACTTGCGACGATACGAAGCCCGAAGAACAGCGCTCCGCCGCATGGCAAAAACTAGCGGTAATGATCCAGGCCTGGGCCAACCATAAGTACGGTGCCAATTCTGAATTGTGTTCCGAAGCTGTGGGCTGGATGTGGGAGAAGCGCAAGAGATTCCGCGGAGGCTGCTATCAGGCCTGGTGCCAGGTGGTTTTGGACAGGCGACGGGCCGACCTCGATCGGACTCGCCGCCGGGTCATCGGTGTCTCCTTGAGTGAACACGTAAAGTTGATCTCCGAACGCCCATCCACGGCCCAGGGAGGCGAGGATCAGGACCTACTCACCGCATTCCGCTTTGAGGCGGATCTGAAACGGCTAAGAAAAGAGATTGAACGGCTGGAGCGTTGTTTCCCGTCGCCTCGTGGGAACGGCGTGCATTACTATGCGATTCTTCTCGTACAACTTCGGCTGGCCTTGGCGCGCCGTTTGCGAGGATTTGCCGGCGACGAGTCGAATTTTGGCGATCACGGCTTTAGCGATTTTCTGGTTGCCCACCTCCCGTGGACAAACGACGAGTTGACGTTCAGGGCGGGATGGCCGCTGCTTCGCGAGATTTGGATTGCACTCCAGGATTGCCTCAGTCAACCACCACACTGGTGCAACGGTCAAAGGTTCTGTGGTTTGATAAACGAGTTGCTCGCTGGTAAAACCCAACTCACGCCCGATGTTTGGCGTCACTGGTGTAAACGGGCCAAGGAAATGGCCCGGAAGGAGGTCACGGCGTCGGATTGGGACGAGCTATTCGCACCATTCTTGCAAGACGCGGATCGGGAAGTCCAGAAACCCGGGGGGGAATCATGACGGTCACAAATCCGGGCGTTGCTGAGCAAATTCAGCTCGGCGCCGTCTTGAATCCTGCGCAACCGACCATTCGCGTGGCCTTCTTTCGCGATACCGTGACTGCATGGCGGCACGTTTGCGATCACCTGTTGAGCGTACCGGAATGCCGTGGATGGGTGCTCGTCGCCAATGACTTCGAAAAGATTCTTGATCCCGAGGTGGAGGACGCACATTGGCAGTGTGCGGAATCCGGCGAGATCGGCGGTCGCCTTGTTGTTCAGGAGCTTTACAACCTTTACCTTGAAGCAGTTTCGCGAGACGCCGAAGACGCCGCCCTCCTCAGTTGGCATGCCAACGAAGATGGCACCGTTGTGTCGTTCGGCACCAGTGGTATCCTGATGGTAATCGACAATAGCGTGCGCACCGCGTTCCTGGCGGGCGCGGGCAGTGCCGAGGCTGTCCGTCAGGGCCCGGAGCGAGGCGAAAAGGGAAACCTTTGCCGCAATCGTGGCATGCGGTCCGGGAGAAGGTCGAAGGACGAGTGTGACCGCGACGTCCGCCTCCGCGAACAGCGCGAAGCTCACTGGAACAAGGAGGAACGCTGCTACTACCTGGTATTCCGCCCCGCTGTACAGTTTCTGCGGCAATCATGCCATGCAGGCGTGAACATGTTCGGGGAGCCGGTCACTCGCCATTACCATCTGGTGAAGAAGTTTCTGCCGCCGCGGAGTTGCCTGGACTTGCAACATTGGAAGGATTTGCGCCGCCAATGCGGCCGGGGAGGATCGTCATGATGACCAACCCGTATTTCCGCTCTGCTTTGGTAGCAACACGAAACGGTGTGCCCGACCCGCGCCTGGTCGTTGATACGTGGATCGACAATCTTGACGCCGCTTTTGTCTGCACCTCCACGGGTCCGCCATTCGAAGCGATTGCGGCCTATGATCTCCTCTCCGCCTGGACGAAACTGCTGCGGGTTCGCCCGGAACTTCAGAATGATGTGCAACATCTCGTCGCCAAGGTCAAATCGGTCCTTGAGGAGCGCGGGGGGGAGTTAGCTGGTCTCGCCATGACCATTCCGGATCCAGCAGCGTGGAGTGAAGAAGCGCGTCAATTAGATGCTTCCTACGAAGAGGATTGGCTCCCCGACGAACGAAGTCGTTTCGCCGAGCGCCTGCTGACGGACCTCGATGATGCGGAGTTAGTCTGCCTGACGGCGGCACGCTTAGGGAAACGCGGCACGGCGTTGGAGAAGGAACTTGAGGGGTGCCGGGCATGGTGCTTGCACCATGCCGACTTGTTCCTGGCGGCGAGTGTCCACGTTCAGGCAGTGGGTGCGACGCTCATACCAGATTTGCTTGAACAGGACCCCGGCCTGGCACTGACTGCCTTGAAATATGAGGCCGTGATGAACGCTGCCGAAGAGGTTGAGGCAGAGTTGGGAATGGAGGCCGTGGAGCCTTTGCCCGCAGCTGTCGTACGGCCCCTTGTCCGGCGATTTCTCGAGCAGCGTGCGGCGATTGCTGCGGACCTTCAGAAGTTCGTTTTCGTCGCCAACGCTCTGGTGCAGCGGATCCGACATCGCCCGATGGCCCGTGCTAGGGACGAGGGCGAGCCGAAGTCTCAATCCTGGGAATGGGCTGGGCCAGGTGGACACCACGCGCGCCTGACCATTTCTCTTGATCCGGTAGAGGCCGAAAGGGTGGCCCTGGCAATTATCGGACCAGATCACCAGCGTGCCACGGACCTGGCTGGTCAGCCTGTCGTCTTGAATGGCGTTGAGTCGCTCGTGGACAAATCCGGCAAAGCAGTGTTTCAACTTTTACCGCTGCTGGAAAGCACGCCGTCCCTGTCTCTTTTCGTTGGTGCAGATCCTATCGAATGGGAACGATTGCCGACGACTTAAGCTGGAGCCGACCTAATGCCAAGGTCCTTAAAGTGGGATGCCTTGCGCGAAGGATGCCGCCAACCGTTGGAGACACTCACGGCCTATGACGCCGTAGGGTTGGCCCTGGGTTTCGGCTCGCTGGCTAGGTGGTGCTTGCTTCCTGAGGTTTTGGAATTGGCGGCTACCGACGACGCCGTGCCGGACTCGCAGCGCGCAGTTTGGCGAGAGCGGCCTCAACTTCCGGCAACCCACGGTACCTGCTGGGTTGTGTTTGCACGAGAGGAAGTGGACCGAGTCGAACTCTTGCGGCCAGCTTTCGTGTTGCCATTTCAATGGGTTCAAGGGGAAACGCACAGTCCACGGCTGCCGCAGGGCATGGCCGACTTTGCCGACTTTGTCCTCGATTCGCTGCGCGAGGTGCCGGAGGTTGCCGCCAAGGGTTGGCGTCTTCGCACGCATCCGGTACTGGGCGATCCGGACATGAGCGAGTTGAGGCTGAGGTACGAATCGGGATGGGCGGCGCTGGCAGCAGGCGTGCTGGTGGCGGCCACACGCGGGAAGCCAAACTCGGAGGTGTGGGCCACGGCCGCCTGGACCAATGGCATCCGCGCCGTGGACGGTATCCCGGTCAAGCTCGCACTCGCCGCCGCGTTTGGGGTGAAAACGCTATTTGTGCCGACCTCCGCGACGGCGGCCGCCCAGCGTTCCCACGCGAGTGTCGAATTGGTCGGCTTGCCGGAAAACGAATCTTTTCCCCCAACTGCGCTGCGCCAATATCTCCGCATTCTCAACGTTCCCCCCGGCTCCGACGACTCGCGTGCCGACCGCGAACAGTGGTACCTGACTCAGTGGGAAGAAGATTTAGTCGAACAATTCTACCGCGACCATCTCCTTGACGAGGTAGTCCTGCATTGTTGCGAGACCTTAAAAAATGGGAACTTCCTTTCGGATTGCTCTCATCTGATAACCATAGCCAGCAAGAACCCGGAACTGGTCGCGATTGCCGTCGGCTCACTGCGTCCCACCCGGTGTTTGGTCCTATCCACAAGCGATTTGTCCAAGCAGCGCGACGACGCTATGATGCTCTCCCGCCGGATCGCTGAAAGGCAAGGTTGGCGCCTGGATGTCGACGGCAAAGAATTTGGAGGAATTTCCGAAATGTTGGGAAGCGTAGGCGACGTCGTACGTGACTTCTCGGCAAATGCCCGCGCAGAGAATGTTTTCTATGACTTGACGCCCGGCACAAAGGAGATGAGTTTCGCCTTGTTATTCGACGTGGCCCAACCAGGTCAACGCCTGTTTTATCTCCGTCAACGCTGGCATGGCAAACGAGTGCAGCCGTTTAGCATCCAACCCAGGGTCCTGATCGCCGGTGGCGGTCTGAGTTTTCGGCTCGACTGATTATTTTTCTGTCATGCCCACGATTCGCCGTCCGTTATGTTTTAGGAAACATGACGAAGCCCTGGTGATGATGCTTTTAACCCTGGGCCGAACGTTATTTTGGCTTTCCCATTGCCCGATGGCGAGTGGCTACCAGGTGGTATTAACACTGAGGCGCGAGTTACCCATGCCGCGAGCAGAAGACATCCCCGATTGCCCCCCGAAGCCTACCCCGGGACGGACGGGTGAACGAAGTTATGACATCGAGTTGATCACGCCGATGTTCGGCGGCGGTGTCTCGACGCGGGTCAACGATCCGAGCTTTCCGATCCGCCCGACCTCGATCCGGGGTCAGTTGCAGTTCTGGTGGCGGGCGACCGTGGGTGCCCAGTACGCGACCCGGCAGGAACTGCGGGCCGCCCAGTCGGCAGTCTGGGGCGACACGCTGGCAAGTCGTCTTCAAGTTCGGGTAGAGGTGTTGAAAAACCGTGTGAGCCGAAGCGCGCAATGTTGTTACAACGATGCAATGTAGCCGTTAGTTAGGATACTTGCATGATCATTCTTGGCGATATTTCGGGCATCCAAAATTATGTCTTTGACGTTGCCGAGACCGGCGGCGGCCAGGCGCGACGCCTTCGCGCGCGTTCGGTTTCCGTGCAACTCCTTGCGGAATCGGCGGCGCTGCGGGTTCTCAGCACCCTGAAGTGGCCTCTTGATTCCATTCGGCTTTCCGGCGCGGGAAAATTTCTACTTGAAGGTTCCAGTCCCCTCAATGTGGAGAATGCGCTGCTTCAAGAGCAACACGGCATCAACGAGTGGCTTTTGCGGGAAACGCGTGGTGAGCTGCGTCTGACGTTCGCCTGGGCCGATTCCACCGAGTCGGACAAGGCTGCCTACCAGGCCGCGCAGCAAGAACTGCAGCGAAAGAAGGCTCAACCCTGGGCGCCTTTCTCAAAAGCCACCTGGAACGATGCCCGGCTCATTCTCGACCCGCTCGATACCCCTTGTAGTCTTTGCCATCATGCACCCGCAACTGAGGACGAGGTAGATGCGGATGGCGCACGGGGTCTTGTATGTCGCACTTGCTCCCAGAACCGCGAGATTGGCCAGAAGCTGCCTCGCGCTCGCTGGCTGGTGATCCGTGGAGCGCCGCAAGCGGCAGACCTGGCCATGCTCGGCCTGGGCATCAATGTGGTGACGAACGATTCTGCCACTACCGGGCCGGGAATCTTGGCGGTTGCGAACCTTCAGGACCCAGAGACTCGTCCCTCGTGGTGTCCGAATGACCGTTTCATCCAGCGGCGGCTCATGGCCCATGTGCCGACTGACGCCCGCGGAGCGCCCGTTTGGTTCACGGAACTGGCGAAACAAGCCCTGGGCGACCCGCTGCTGGCCGTGCTCAAGGCCGATGCCGATTCGCTCGGCGTCTGCTTCGACCATCTCCTGACTACCGGCGGCCTCGACGCCATGCGGGAGTTGAGCGACCGGCTCGACGCCTTCTTTGCCGGCCGATTGAGGCAGGAACTGGCAAGCCGCAACAGCCGCTGGTCGCCGATCTACACGATCTTCGCTGGCGGCGACGACCTGATCATGGTCGGGCCCTGGAACGTGATGGTTGATTTCGCCGGGGCGATGCGTGGGTGGTTTGCGGAAGAGTTCCGCGACCACAGATTGACGCTGAGCGCCGGCCTGGAGCTGATGAAGCCAAAACGGCCGATCAAGCCTGCCGTGGAGCGGGCTGAATCACTGCTCAACGAGGCCAAGGACAGCGGCAAGGACCGGCTGGCGGCGTTCGGCCAAGTGTGGCTGTGGCAGACTCACGACGCCATTATCGGCGCAGCCCGGCAGTTGGTCGAATGGGCGATCGCCGGCGACATCCAGCGCGGCTGGCTTCACACCTTGTTGGAACTGGCGCTGGCCCGACACGGCGACAAGCCCGATCCACTGGCCACGGCCCGGCTGGCCTATCACGTGGAACGGAACTGGAAGAAGGGCGCACCCGCCCGGCAGTGGGCTGACCGACTGATCAATGACTTCGATGACCAGGAGCAACTTCACGTGCGTTATTTGCCCGCCATCGTCCGCTATGCGCTCACCGCCACGCGGAAGCCGGGCGAAGAGGAGTGAACCGATGCCGCCAAATGAAGAATTGCTGTCTGACATCCTCTGCCGCAGTGGTTACTTCGACGCGGCGGGCAATTTGCGCAACGAATTTGTTGCTCGCGATCGCCTCGTGCCGATTGCACAAGTCATGGGCGAGGCAAAGCCGCCGCTGACGATGCACCAGATTCGGCGGTTCTTCCAGCACTGCCGGGCCATCGAAGCCAAGGTGCGAGCCGGTACTTCGACGTGGGCAACGGAGGAGGCGGCCTTCCGCCAGCTCGACGTGGCCGCGGCCGACGCCTTTGGCAAGTCGCCGCCGAAGATCCCCATTGATTTCCACGACTTCATCAAGAGCAACGTCGCCGCCGTCAAGAACGAGAAGGATTTCCTCAAAGGTTTCCTTCCGCACTTCGAGGCGTTGGTCGGCTTCGGGTCCCAATTCTTCAAAGAACGCGAAAGGAACTGATGATGAGAAAGACCGGCTACAACGAAATCACCGGCGTCATTCATTGCCTGAGCGGCCTGCGCGTCGGCGGCAGCGACGAACTCTTGCAAATCGGCGGCACGGACCTCACGTGCATCAAGCACCCAGTCACGCTCCGGCCGTACATTCCCGGCTCCTCGATCAAGGGGAAAATGCGCTCGGAGCAGGAACAACGACTAGGCAGATTAAGCGGAAACGAACCTTGTGGTTGTGCTAAACCGGATTGTCTCGTTTGCCGCGTCTTTGGTCCACACAAGAAGGCCAGGCACGAGTTAGGTCCGACGCGGATCGTCGTCCGCGATGCGGCCAGTGTGCGCGGCGGCGAGACAGAGCTGAAGTCCGAGAACGTCATCGACCGGAAGACGGGCACCGCCATGCACCCGCGCAAGGTCGAGCGCGTCGTCGCCGGCTCGGAGTTCACGCTCCGCATCGGCATCCAGGTTTGGGATCTGGACGCCGGCTGCAAGCACAATGACAAGACTGGCGGTGACGCCCTGGTCGAGTTCGTCAAGGACGGCCTGCGCGCCTTGCAGCAGACCGGCCTGGGTTCGGGCATCAGCAAAGGCTCCGGCGAGATCGAGTTCCGCGACCTGAAACTGGACGGCACGACGTTCACCCTGTGACGAGATGACATGAACCTTTACCGCTTTCGACTGATTCCCGAATCGCCCTGGCGCACGCCGTGGCAGGCCGACACGCTCGGCGGGCTGCTGTGTTGGACGTGCGCACGCACCGAGGGCGACGACGTTCTGCGGCAGCAGTTGATCGAGCCGGCGCTGGCTGGCCGGCCGCCCTTCGTGCTGTCCGACGCCTTCCCCGGCGACCGGCTGCCGCTGCCGGCGGCGGTACGGGCCCTGGATGTTCCCGCCGAACTGCGGAAACCTCTGAAGCGGGCGCGGTGGTTGCTGTCCGAATCCTTCCGCCAACTCCAGGCCGGTGCCGTACCGGGGACCGGCGAGATGCTCCGCGACGCGGGCGTACTCGACTACACGCAACTGCGCAACACCATTGGGCGGGCCTCGAACACCACCAATGATGGCGGCGGCCTTTTCCCGACCGAAGAATCGGTTCTGAAGAAGGGAATGCGCCACCTGACCGTCTACGCCCGCATCGTCCCAGAGTTCCGCGAAAATTTCGAGCGGCTCGTCCGCGAATTGACGCAGTGGGGCTTCGGCTCGGATCGCTCGGCCGGCAAGGGCCAGTTCCGTCTGGACGGCGACATCGAACCGATCCCAGACTTGGACGAGGTGGCTGACGCCGATGGCTGCGTTTCACTCTCCACGTTCCAGCCTGCGGGCGACGACCCGACGGACGGAGCCTGGGAAGCGTTCACCAAGTACGGTAAACTCGGCCCGGACTTCGGCCTGGAAAACGTGTTCAAAAAGCCGCTGATCTTATTGCGTCCCGGCGCTAGCTTTCGCGTGCCAGCGCCCCGGGGCTGGTTGGGTCGGGCCATTCCCATGCACGACCTGCTCGCCCACGATGTCGTTTGCCATCTTCAGGGCATCGGTGCAAACGTGATTCACTGGGCGTTCGGACTGTGCCTGCCGGTGCATTGGCCACGGGGAGAGGTTCGTCCCTCGGACCCGGTGTCCGAGCTGGCCATTCCCGATGACCCGCCGCCGGTGCCGCTGGCCCTTGCCGAACCAGCACCCACGCTGGTGCTTACCGAGCCGGCCCCGCTGCAAACACTTGGGCCGGCGGCCCAAGTGCCGGAAATCGTCCAACCCGCGCGCCTCGCCCCGGAACAGGTCTTCGTCAAGGTTTTGGAGCGGCGCGAAATTGGCGGCAAGGTGCAGTACCTCGTGCAGGAGAAAGGCAAACCTCGCGGGGTACTGGCTTACGGCATTCCGCCCCCGCCTGACAAGCTGCCGCAAGACGGCGACGAAATCGCCGTTTATCGGAACAACCAGGACCCTCGAAACCCGCAATATCGGTGGGATCGACCACAGGCGAGTCAATCAAAACATGGACTCGGTGGCAGGCGACCGCGCCATCGAATGTGATCAGATCATGTCAGTCCGTCTCGTGATCGCTCCCATCAATGATCGCCATGTTCAATTCAAGTGGCCGCAACAGGCCAAGAAGTGAGGGCTCCATGCGGCTGATCAGCTTCCTCGGGACGGGCAAATATGGTAAGACCACCTACTCCTTCGAGAGCAGCACTTGCCGAACGCAGTACGTGGCTCATGCCCTGGCATTGTTCACCAAGCCGAACGAGATCCGCCTGATCGCGACGGCGGAGGCCTGGAACCAACACGGGGATTCACTTGCTCAAGGGTTGTCAGGCTTTGGACACCCCGTTCCTGGGCAAGTACGTGTCCCGACCGGCGGCGAACCACAGAAACTCTGGCAGATGTTCGGGGCCATTGTCGAGGTGATCCGCACCAGCGATTGTCCCGTTCTGCTGGACATCACACACGGTTTTCGGATGCAGCCGTTCTTCGCGGCGGCCTGCATTCAGTACATTCAGTCAGTTCTGCCGAACCCACCGCAGATTCGCGTGGTGTACGGCGAGTATCGTGGGTCCGAACAGGAAAGCCCGATCTGGGAACTGACCCCATTTCTGGAAGTGCTCTCCTGGTCGCGGAACCTCATGATGTTTCTGCAAACCGGACAAGCTGATGACGTGGTCGCGCCGACGGAAGCGTTAGGCCGTGAACTGAGTCGGCAATGGGCCATGACTGGTCGGCAAGGCACACAATCGCAACTTCGCGCGCTTGCCCAGGCACTGTCTGCCTTCGGTGACGACTTCACCACGATCCGAACCGGCTCGCTCTTGATCGGGAGACAGCCTTCAGCCCAGCGTCTCTGGGATGCGATCGAACGGACGAGGGACGAGGTCGCTCAACATCTGCCGGCACTGGCGGTGGTGCTCGACCAGGTGCGAGCGATGGTCGAGCCGCTGCGTCTCGGCGGAGCAAGGCTGTCGACGAAAGCAGGACAACTGGCCCTTCTCAAGCTGGCCCGCCTTTATCAGGAAATGGGGCGATACAGTGAGGCCATCTCAGTTCTTCGTGAAGGATGGAGCACAGCTAAAGCACCAGGGAACTGCGATCATCCAGGTGCGGATGAGTTTAATGACGATGAACGTAAGAAGTGGGACAATCAGTGGGCTTATCGGGACGGCCACCCTGACCCAACGACCGAAGTGAGAAACGACATTCAGCATGCTGGGTTTCGCAAGAAACCAAACAAACCAGACTGGTTCAAGACTCGACTCAATAACTTGCTCGATGAGTGGCAGGCAGCCATCGATTCGATGGGACATGATCATCCAGAGTGACACACATGCTTCTCCTCAACTTTGGCCATCCGCTCATCGATGCACAACTCTCCCGAGTTCGAGAGTTGGCCGGGCGAGACATCGAACGCATCATCGCGGTATCGGCACACTTCGGCCACGGCTGTTCGACGCACAGGTTGGCGACCGCCTTGGAGGCCCCGCCTCCACGGTCAAGTAGTGACCTAGGCCTCATTCCTTGCGAGAAGAGCCTCGCCCCGATTTCACTCTGGTTTTAGTGGAGAATGGAACATGAACCCCGCGGCATCAGCACCTCATTCTGGAACCGTCTTCATTCTCAACACTCCCATCTTGACTGCCTTTGGCGAATGGCGGTTCGAACCGCTGGCGATCGATCAAGCGAAAGCGATAATTCGTCTTGGTTTCGTATCCGCGGTCGGCCACGCCGCGTCGGCGCAATTCTTGACGTTGCAACTGGGCGTCGAAGTGCCGGTAAACCGTGTGGCGATCGAAATGCAGCCCGGCGATCAGGCCGTTGTACTCAGGCTCCAAGGACGGTTGCCGGAAGGGAAAGTGCTCACCGAGGACGAGATGAAGGCGCTACCGTTTGAATTGGGGCTATTGACAAGATCCTAGCCAGCGGCCGCCCCACCGTCGTTGGTAGGTCACGAGCAGGTCCGCATTAGCGTTTCAAAGGACCTTTCCGCTTCGAGGAAATCTTGGGACTTCCAAGCCCTTCCATCGGCTTTCGGCGTGCTTGCCTGCATCTGTCATTAACGTTTTGTAGATCCGCTCCATTTCCTGATGCTTGCGAACCAAATCGAGCAGATGCGATTCTTCGGCCGCACTTTGGGGTTGGTTGTGGCTCAGAGAATCCGCGATGTCCTGGGTGCAGTGCCCGATCTGCGTCATCCATAGGAGTCGCGAACGACACGTTTCCGCCAGGTCCTGTTCTGTCGCCATGATCTGTTGGCTCCTTTCCGCCCCGGACCCGGTTTCGGGCGAGGTCGGTGGAACCGGTGTCTGTCCACGCCCCAGATGCGGCTGACCGGTAGTGGCGACAGGAACTCCGTTACCTTGTCCGGCGTCAACACAACGAAGCCATCCGGCTTGCCGATGTCGCTGGCCAGTTTCGCGAGGAACTTGTTCGGCGCCACGCCCACCGAGGCGATCAGGCCGGTCTTGGGTCGGACGCACTCCTTGATCTTGCGAGCGATTTCCGGAGCCGTGCCGAAAAGCCGTTCGCAGCCTCGCACATTCAGAAAAGCCTCATCGAGACTCACGGCTCGACCAGCGGCGTGAAAGACAGGAAGATGTCGCGAATCTGTCGGCCAATCTCGGCATAATGCTGCATCCGCACCGGGAGAACCATGGCTTGCGGACAGAGCCGCCGCGCTGTGGACATCGGCATTGCGCTGTGGACGCCAAATTTGCGTGCTTCGTAGGATGCCGCACTGACGACGCCTCGCCCCTTGACGCCGCCGACGATCACTGGCTTGCCACGCAGGTCGGGCCGATCGCGTTGCTCGATCGATGCGAAGAAGGCGTCCATGTCGACGTGCAGGATGTCCATCAGATTAGTCTTCGCAACGTGAATCGCGCACGAAATGTCCCGCGCTCCGGCACCGATGTCGCCCAGTCATCGGAACCTTTTCGCAGGACACGATTGATCCTAACCAACACGTGACGGTTTGCAATCGAAAACGGTCCGATTGGAACAAGATTTCGGTCAAGTGCGACTTCATTTCCCTGAGCGCGCATACGGCACGTTCCCGGTGGTAACGCGGTCATTTAATGGCGGCCTGAACGACGTTGGAAATTCTCCGGAGCAAAAAGCCCCGGTCCTGGCCCCACGGCCGGGTGGTGAGGACCACACACAATAACTCACGCTGCGGGTCGGCCCACGCAACGGTACCGCTGGCGCCGCTGTGACCAAAGGTTCGATTCGACGACAAATCGCCGAATGCATTCCACGCCGAGGACGTCTGTAATCCCCACCCCAAACCCCAGGGTTGACGGAGCGGTTTGTTCTGGTCCGAGATCATTGCCTCAACCGTGGCCCGGCCCAAAATGCGTTTCCCGTCATAGACACCTCCGTTGAGAAACATCTGAAGGACGATGCCGAGATCATCGACCGTGCTATGCATGCCTCCCCACTGTCAGCAACGCTCTGATAACGGCCCAAAAACGCGCGTTGGGCCGGGCCACCGCGCGAGCGGTGGACCGCGCGATTCGGCACATCTTGTAAAGTAATACCGAAGGAGAGAGCGGGGATAAAACGCCTCGGAGCGAAGTTG
>JACPPF010000101.1 GCA_016191165.1 Planctomycetota bacterium | reverse complement strand
TGCCTTGCTCAACCATGCCTGCGACCGGCTCTTGCGGCTCACCCGGAAGATGTTCCACGGCTACCCGAACCTGCGGCGATGGGAGCAAACCGACGACGTGTTCCAGAACTCGATGGTCCGGTTGCACCGGGCGCTCGCCGATGTCCGGGTCGAGTCGGTGCGGCACTTCTTCAACTTGGCGGCGGTGCAGGTTCGGCGTGAATTGCTCGATCTGGCGAAGCACCACTTCGGGCCGGAGGGAGGCGGGGCCAACCACCATACGGACGGGCAGCCCGCCGATGACGAGGGGGGATCGCTGTATGAGAGCGCCGAGGAGCCGGATGATCTGGCCGGGTGGAGCGAGTTTCACGCCCAGGTCGAAAAGCTGGACGAAAGCGAACAAGAAGTTCTCAATCTTCTCTATTACGAGGGGCTGACGCAGGAAGAAGCGGCCAAGGTGCTGGGAATTTCGTTCCGCACACTGAAGCGCCGCTGGCACTCGGCCCGGTTGAAACTGTACGAGGCATTGAAACGTGAGCGACAAGGATGAAGAACTTCTGGCCGATCTCCTGGTGCGCTGGGAAGAACTGCGTGAGCAGGGCCAGGATGTTCCGGCCCTTGAACTCTGTCAGGGTTGTCCGCAGCTTACCGATGAACTTGCCCGCCGCATCAATGCACTGAAGGTCACGTCTTGGCTCGACAAGCCCGTTGAAGTTCCGCCTGCCGACACCACGGCCCCACAAGAAACCAAGCACGAACCCCGCACTCTCGCCGGTCGCTACCGGCTCGATGACCTGATCGCCGAAGGCGGCTTTGCCCAGGTCTGGCGGGCATACGACCTGGAGCTTCACCGTGCCGTCGCCGTCAAAGTGCCGAAGCCGAGCCGCCTGGACTCAGCCGAGGCGTTCATGGCCGAGGCTCGGCGTGTTGCCCGGCTCAAGCATCCTGGGATCGTGCCGGTGCATGACGTGGGCCGGGAAGACGGGACTTGCTTCATTGTGTCCGAATTCGTGGAAGGCGGGAGCCTGGGCCAACTCGTTGCCAAGAAGCCGATCTCGCAGGAGCAGGCGATCCGGTGGGTTGCGGAGATCGCCGATGCCCTCGATTACGCCCACAAGAACGGCGTCATCCACCGAGACATCAAGACTGCCAACATTCTGATCGACCACCACGGGCGGGCGCTGCTGGCCGATTTCGGTATCGCACAGTCGGCGACCAAGACCGGGAAGTTCGCTCCCTCCATCGGCACGCTGCGGTATATGTCGCCGGAGCAGCTTGAAGGGAAGGAGGTCGATGCCCGCAGCGACATCTACAGTTTGGGCGTCGTCCTGCACGAGCTTTTGACCGGGAAGTTGCCGTACTCTTCCTCCGAGCCGAACGTGCTGCGGCAGGAGATCGTCGCCGGGGCCAAGGTGGGGCCGGTGAGTCTGCCTGCTGAACTGCACCGAATTTGTCTCAAGGCCCTGGAGCGTGATCCAGCGGCCCGGTTCTGTGGTCGAGGAACAATGGTCACGTCGATGAGAAGCCGCCGATCACGAAGGCTGTCACCGTCGAGGAGGCCCTGGCCCTGGGCAAGAAGAACTTCGAGCAGAAATTCTACGACCGGGCCATTGAGAACTACACCCAGGCCATCGAACTTGATCCGAGCAACGCCGAGGCGTATGCAAAGCGAGGAGCCTGCAAGTTCAATAGCGGCGATTTCAAAGCAAGTTTGGCCGACTTAACGAGCGCCTTCGACTTGGACCCGAAGAACGCAGACTTCTGCAAGCATCGAGCGCTGGCGTATGCGTCACTGCGTCAATTCGACCCCGCCATCGCTGACGGCGAGCAGGCGCTCAAGTTGCTGCCCGCCGATCCTGAGCCATACAATGACTTGCTGGCCCGGCTGTATTCCAATCGTGCCGCCGATCATGCCACGGCCAATCGCTTCGCCGAAGCCGCCGAGGACGTAACCCATGCGATGAAGCACGCACCAAAGGCTGCGGTCTTCTACCATCAGCGTGCAAGCTGCTACTTCAACCTGAAGGAATATGCAAAGGCCGAAGCGGATTGGTCCGTGGCCATCGAGCGGGAGCCGACGAAGGGCGCTCACTACCTGCATCGAGGGTATTGCTGGCAGGCGCTGGGCCAGGATCAGAAAGCTCGAATGGATTTCGAGAAGGCCAAGAGGTTGGGGGAGAAGCCGTGAGCCGCAGTCTAGCCATCTGACTTTGGCGATTCGCTCTTTGGATCACTGGCCGAGGGTTGCGAGCGGCGCTTGCTCCTAATCTCCTCAAGCATTTTTGCTGCCGAGGCATTTGCCTTCGCCGCCAGATCGGGCCGCAGTATCTCGAAAGGAATCGAATCGAAGATTTGCTCGCCCAATGAAAACAGATACCGCCCAATCGGAGGCTCGCCCCGAAGCGTGGTCAAGGTCCGATAGCTATTGCCCAGGATCGCAACCAATGCCGCCACTTCATCGAATGGGCGAGTCATCGTGACCTCAAGGAACTCTCTGCGTTCATAGTGATACCACCATAGGCCCCGGCCCACCACGCAAATGACCATGAGGTAGGGCGGGTCATGCTTCGGAATCAGTAGACCTGGGCCATCCTCCTTGTTGGCAGGCGGCTGCGAGTATCTACCGTCTCTTATCTCCTCGTAACGGGCAATCTCATGCTTCCCGCCTGCGGCGAGGTTGGTGTCAAACGCCAAAAGACAAGTCAATCGAGGAATGTGCGCCGCCGCTGCATCCTTCTCCTTGTCGCCGCCAGACTGTGTTTCGAGCCGATGAACGCTCTTGGCGTTCAAGTGTGCCTGCTTCAATTCCTCAACAGTAAGTTGCGACTTGATTTCCAGCGTGGCAAGCACCGATTCGATTGGGAACAGGCCCGTTCGCTCGTCGCCCAGCAGCGGGGGTAAGATTCGCCGGTTGTACAGAATCACGTCCTGCTGCGAAGAGTGATCGGCTCCCGCCACTGCGGAGACGATCTCGCCAGTCCCCAATCCAATGTCGCTGGGGAAGAACGGGCGTAGCAAGTCTCGCACCACGATCTCTCGAAGCTCGCCCTTCAACAACTTGTGGTGAAGTGACGAGTACGCCTTCGCAACGGCCACAGCGCCCTGCACTCTTGCATCTAACAAGGCTCGGTATGCTTCGTTCATTGCCCTGGTTTCTCCGAAACGCTGCTTTTTGGTTTGCGACCGATCAGGTTCCTCGATGAGTTGATTCAGCGTACCTGATCCACCGCTGGATTTTGCCCGGCATCAGGCGGCTGTTCTCCAACACAAACGAACGCATCGTTTCCGGTGCGAGGCACACGCAGTTCGGGTGGGGGCTGCCCAGGTACTTCCCCGACGCTGCGAACAGGTAGGCGGTCCCGTCGAACGAGGCGTAGTCGTCCTGGTTGATCGGGGTCCAACCGCTCTTGACCTGAAGGCCGAGCCGTTGGCCGTCATCGAGCGTCGTGAATAGGCACTCGACCGCCATCGTGCTGATCTTGCAGGTGCTTGGAAACATGATGCAACGACGGGTGACTTGCAGGTACACCGCCGCAACGTCTTCGAGGTCTTCGGCAGACAGCAGTTGAAGAATGTCGGCAGCGACCTTTCCGGGTGGGGGAGTGAACGGTTGCCCGGTCAACTCACCGAAGAGAAGCTGCGAGTACAGGGCGGCGCTGGGGTCCGAAACCAGTTGGACCGTAGACGCCGGGCGGAAAGAGTTGATGACCGATCCCGGCACGTTGTCCATCGCCCCGACCTTCGCCCAAGTGCAGGGTCGCACGTTGGCAATGTCGGCGACGACATAATCGGGGCCGACCTCATGCCGCCACTCGTCAGCGATTTTGCCCAGGTAGTAAACGCCCTGGCGATTGCGAGTCCAGATTAGGTCGCCGACCCTCATGCGGTGAAGGATGGCGTTCGCCGCCGCCGACCAGCTTCGGCCTTTCTTGTAAAGCGCCCGTCCCCGTGTCCAGTAGTCTTCCTTCGTGGTTGGCGCAGGGTCGAGCGCCCAGCCGATCCCGACTATGCTCCGGTCGATACAGAACGTCGCCGCATCGACCCCTTGTTGGCTGTCGGGTTTCAGGTTTATACGCCAGAGTTGGACGGGCAATGTAGCCTGTGTCATTTCACGACTCCGGGACAGCCGTAGTTCACCTAAACGGCTCGCCTCTGGAGATGATGAGGAAAGACATGAAACTCGTCACCTTCCTCCATCCCGGTTGCGTTCACCTGGATAACTCTCGTCATTTCCCACCCGGCCTGCCTTACATTCACAAGCTGCGGCGGTGCTGGCACAGGCGCTCGGTCGGAAGGCTGACATTCTTCTGTCTTTGGAGGATGCCAATAGTAGGTCAGCCCTCGTTTGGGCTGATGGACACCGAGTTCAATTCTAGGGTCATCCAACGGTTTCAATTCCTCAGCCCGCACCAGGAAGGACTTGGGAAAGTATTCCATGTCGATGTCGGGCAAAGCCGAAATCGCCCTGGGCATTCGTGTCGCTGGTACAACAATAACGATTCGTTGCCCATTCCAAGCTGCAACCGTCCCAGCCGCTATTGATTCGGACTCACGACACCGCTGTTGGTAAATCTGATGCTCATTCCAATCGAAGGCAGAAAGGCTCCGCTTCCATTTGGTCTGATCCGGCTCGCCTCTAATGTGAGAGTCGAGATCGGGCCACGTCAGATACCCCATTCGAGAAACATCCCAACTTGGGAGTTGTTGTGTGTCGTGATTGAAGGCTCGCAGTGATGTCGAAAAGAATCGTGCGACTTCACTGCTTTCGTCTGGAACAAGGGCGACGTACCAGGGATTCGCACGATACTCGGCAAGTAACTTAGCCGCTTTGAGGACAACCCGATTCGCACCAAGGCTTTGATCTCCCCAGATGGGGTGTGGCTCGAATGGTCGGTTCAAGTTGGCGACACGCTCAATCAGCCTCAGCTTACGGTAAATTTGAACGAACAGGCTAGACGTGTGTTTGCGGTCGCCTCGGAGAAATGACGAGAAGTCAGCCCACTGATCGTCAACACATTTGGGGTTATCTGTCGCAACCTTGGCTTCGATCAGGATCGCTTGTTTGCGGTCAACATGATCGAGAAGAATCAGCAGGTCAAGATCACCAAAATCCGAAAAGCCCTGTTCTACGAGGAAACGGGCTGCTGTAATGCCGCTGAAGTCAGGGACACCTTGTTGCTGAAACGGAAATCTACACCACGAAAGAAATGTCTGTAGCTGAAGCACGTCATCGGCACGAATGATGTCCTCACAGACGGCATTTACCATCCCACGTTCAGAGTAACCGTCGATGCGGATTGCCATCACTCGATCTCCACCAAGCCTATGCCTCCCACCACTCCCCATCGTCACGCAACCGGACATTCCTGAACAGCGCCGAGAACCGCTGCCGATCCTGCAAATGTACCGGCACGGCGACGGCATCCGGGAACGCATCACGCATCCGTCGCAGGTCTGGCACAGACGCATGGCCCGAAGTGTGGCACGGGCGAACCGATAGGCCACGTTCTGCCATCCATTTTACGAACCACTGATTCTTCTCGCCTTCGAGGTATCCGTCCCAGACGGAGCAGACCACACTGGCGTTCTGCAAGCATTCGGCTCCATCCAGGTCACGAACCATGCTTGGCCGAAACAACATGACGGACTTCGTGGCTGCTCCGGCAAGTTGATTCCAGTGGATGCGATGCGGCTTGTAGCTATCGGAAATGTCGAACGCCTTCTCCCTCTTGATCCGCCATCTCTGAGTGTCGGGCAAAAAGACTCGAACGCCGCTCCATTCGGCCTGCGGCAGCCGTGGATTGTCGGTCGCTCGCAGAATCTCGGCGGTGTACATATCAACGATGAACTGCCGCTTCGAGGCGAGGCACGCCTTGAAAATCGTCACGATCCGGTCGATGTTCTGGCCCGAACACCACACCAGGGGCATCCCTGGCGTTGCCCGAAAGATGTCGGCAAACTGAGGAACGAGTTCGTCCTCGGTGGTGTAAGTCTTGTCCTCTCGCCCGACGCAGGTTCCTTCCATCAGCAGGATGTCCACTTTCTTCGGCGGGTTTTCGATCAGCCTGTCCGTCAGGCTGGCTTTCCTTCCATGCGCCCGGAAGTCGCCGGTGTAGAACAGGCGCTTGCCATCGGCTTCGACCAAGACGGCGTAGCTGTCATAAGCGGAGTGATCGACCAGGAACGGCGTGATCGTGAACGGCCCCAGGACAATGGGCGTGCGATCCGTAAGATGCTTCACGTTTTTCAGCTTGAGGCCAGACGGGGAGAACAAGGCGGCGGCGTCAAGAATCGCTTCGGCGGCTTTGCCGATCAAGAACGGCGTTTCTTCCGGGAGCCGGTGGGCGAGGCCGTAGTGGTCCTGGTGGGGGTGGGAGATGACCACGCCCAGCAATGACTCATCGGGCGCAGCGAACCCCTTGACCGGATGCAGTGGAATTTCATCTGGATTGGATGCGTCGAGCGGCAGGCCCACGTCGAGGACGAGGCTCTTGCCCTGGGCCTCGATCTCGACGCAAGTGCCGCCAATTTCTTTCGTACCTCGGTGAATGCAGACTTTCATGATGTTGTTCTATTCCTCGATCATCGCCTCGCCTTTATCGTCCACGACACGCAGTTCAGGACGCCGCCCTTCTCGGCCAAGTCACGGCACGGAAGCTGTAGCACCCTGGCATCGGGCATGACATCCCGGACTCTTTTCAGAGCGGCCTCGTCTTCGGGCATGTCGTATGCCGGTAGCACCACGACATCACCAACCCGGAGATAGTTGATGTAAAGGCCCACAGCCGAGTGGAGATCGCCGGGTTGACGACGGGCCTTCTCTTGAAACATCGGCAGTGTCTCGACCTCCAGACCCTTCTCCTCAAGCACATTCCGCAGCCTCGTCCCGTAACCCGGATCGACGGCGGAATAGTCATTGATGAGAACACGATCCTCGGCGACGAACCGGACCACACCATCGGAGTGGCCAACCATGTCGTATGGCTCCTTCGGGATGAGGATGCACTCGGCCTGGAAAATGTCCTCCAACCCCGACCGCAGCCTGGGGCGCTCGATGGAAGAATTCTCCTTGTAAATCTTGTCGGTGAGGATGACCCTGGTTCGTGACGCCACGACATTGCCGCCGTCGAGGACAAGCGGCTCCTGGCCGCAGTCAACCATAAAGGACAACTGGCATTTGTCGGGCGGCGTGATGAGATGCTGGTGTTCTCGAAGATAATCGGGGTCGTACACGAATTGGCAGAACCGACCCTCATCAAGTTGGATCGGCATATAGTCACGACACCAGATGTCGGACGTGTCGGCGATGGTGTCGATGGTCACGCCTGTCAACACGGAGCGCAAGCTGGCGACCAGGGCCGGAAAAGTATCCTCCAGGCGATCAGATAGAAACAGGTGGTTCGTCTCCCAATCCGGGATCATGGCGAGTTGGGTCAATTCCAAAGAGTGAGCAGATGCGGGCTATCCGAGGGTCACTGGTGTCCAAGGTCGCCGGTGAACTCTCCTCTGCATCGGTCACGCTGTCGATGGTATGCTCGTCCTCAATTACGTCGCCGTATTCAGTAATCTGCCACACCGCCTTGGCGTCATCAGCAAGCTCGCTGACGGTGTTTGTGTCGTAAAGCTGCACATTCTCCTCGTCGGGAACCACGATCTCAAAGGTCCGATGGGCCGTGTGTATGATCCTGCCCCGGAGCGTGAACTTCACCTTCTTCACGTTATGCTCGGCCCTGGGGCATTCTGAAATCAAGAAATGTGGCCCCAGAGAGCATTGGGGTTTTCGATGCTCAACGCCAGCACGGGCCTTTTTTCGGCTTGCGCCAGGCTGTGCTGACTCGCTGCCCGATAGCCGGGCGTACCTCTCTCTGGGGTCCACGAGAGAAGTATAACGGCCCCCACTGACTCGGATGGGTCAGTGCTAAAAGCGGCGTCACTGATTTAGCGCCAGCCCTGACCGAAGTTTGTCCGCTACCATCTTCCGAAGCTCCTTCGGTTCCAGAACTTCCGCTCGACCTGACCAGCCCAACAACCAGTTGCAAATCTCTTCCAGGCCGTCGATCTGGAACGATAGGACGACGCTTCCATTGGGCGCAGGCGTGGCCTTCTGCGTGGCGTGCCATTGCGTTTCCGTGACGATCCTGGCGGCGTCAGGCACGAACCTGATTCGCACATCGAAGGACTCGGCCCCACGAAAGACGGCCCAGGCATTGCCAAAGTACGCCTTCAAGTCGAAGTTGGCAGGGACCACCGCCGCCTCGTTCAACACGTCGAGGCGGTCGAAACGGGCGACCCGGTACGTTCTCGGTTTGTCGTCATCGACAGGCTGTGCGATCAGATACCATGCGTTCTTGATGAGGCAAAGGCGAAGGGGGTTCAGGTGGAGTTCGACGGGCTTCGGCTCGTATGGGCTAGTGTAAGTGCCGCCGACTCGTTGCTTTTGAATCAGCGCTTGCTGCACCTTCTGAATCGTCTCCTGATGCCTGCTGTGGTCAGCCAGTTGAAGCCCCAGAACGCAAACGACCTGTTCGGTGTCCGCAAGAAGCTGCTTCGTGTCATCATCGGATGCCGCCGCAATCTTCTGCGTCGTCGGAGCGGCGGTCCCGGCCACATCCAAGCCAGCCGCCTTGGTGATGGCCGTTGCCACGGCTTGACCGATAACTTCGTCTTCGGTCAGGTTCGGAACCGGGAAGCGGTAGTCGGCTCGAACTCGATAGCTTTGTTCCTCGGCGTCATAAAACCACGGGACACCTGCGAACTCCAGGGCTTGCAGGTCACGGTAGACCGTCCGCTCGGTGACTTCGAGTTCGTTGGCGATGGATTTGGCGTTCCACTTTCCCCGGCCCTGAATCAAGCGCAGCACGTTGAGGATGCGGCCCAAACGGTCAGCTTGGCGAAGTCGGCGGTCACGGTCGGGACGGGAGGCTCCCTCTGGGTTGATGGCGTCACTCATGGGTTGTTCCGGGTAGAAGCCTCTGGCTCCGGGGGTGATCTGACGTAGCCCGTTCACTTCGTCAGCGCCGGATTCCCGTGGATCACCTTCTCCGATCTCGACGTAATCACTCCACCGGCCTTGTCCGTCGCCGTGAGTTCGAGCGTGTAGACCCCAGGCGGCACATCGAACATCTCCCAACTGGCAGTCCAAAGCGTGAACCCGCCGTCCTGCGTCTTCCTGTTGCCAGTCGAGGACTTGCGCACTTTGCCGCCAGCGTCGAGGAGTTTGCCTTCGAGCTTGGCGACCGATGCCTCAATGGTCGGTGACACGCAAACCGTGCCGTACAACCATGCGTAGTTGGCCGATTTCGCCAAGCTCAATGGCAGCAAGACTCGTCCATACGGCTTCAAGGAACTGGCCTCGATCTTGTCAACGAGTTGAACCCGCCCGAACGCCGAAGGACTCCCAACGGCGGCGGGACCGGAATAGACGAAGGTGCGATCAACTCGTGGCCCGCCGTCGCTGCTGCAAAGCTCGCAGTCGATCCCGATGATCTCGCCGATCTTCGGGGCGAAATCTGGAAAGTTTGCCCACGGCAGCTTGAACTCGGCGGTGTAGCCCCAAGCAGTCTTGGCGGCAACGACCTCGGCCCCTTGCAGCTTGAAATCCTTGAACGCCGGTAAGGGTCGGACCTGAAGTCGGGGCTTCAGGTCGGTGTTGGTGAATGCCGTGTAAAACATATGCAGTGTGCCGGGTCCGAACGGCGCATCGCCCAGCTTGTCGCCACGCCGGGTGTCGAGGTAGAACTCCACTGCATCGCCGTTGTAGAGTTCGGAGTCCTTGCCGACATGGGCCGGTTTCTGATCGAGGCATTTCAGGCCGATGTACAGGCTCTTCTCGTCCCAGAGATAAAGAAACTGCCCGCCACGATTGGTGAAATCGGGATGGCCGACGTGGACCGGCGTGACAAAGGCCCCGTCCCAATCGGTCAGCTTGCCGTCCAGCTTGAGCGGCTTCTGCGCCTTCGGGATCACGCCAACAACGGGCTTCTCTTGGCCTGATGCTGTAGCAGGGCAAATCACGCTCAGGAGGGTGAAGAAGATCATGGACTTCCAGACATTCGACATTTGATTCTCCACTTATCGCTTGTACCTGCTCCGCAACTCGATAAACAGCGCCTCTCGCTCAGGCGCAATTGGGCCTCCGAAGTTGAGGAAGACCTTGAAGGCGGCAGCACCCGTCTGGTCGAAAAACTGGAAGCTGCGAGTTGCCATGCCGTCCATGTGGCCCGGCTTCTCCACGGCGAACGCAGCGCCCAACTGCTCCCAGCGAATGTGCATGTCTAGGGTTTCGGTTTGCACGTTGAAGAACTCGCCCGCCGTGCTGAAACCGCCGAACTGCCCGTCCACTTCAATTGTCGTTGCCCCGTTGGACACAAGCACCCGCACCGAGCCAAAGGAGTCGAAGCTCTGAAGCAACTCCTCCCACCGAGCAATATCGAGTTCCATGACTCGATCAGATGGAAATGCTCGGATGACCTCAACCTCCGGCACGCCGAGGTCACGGGCCAGTTGCAGGGTCATTTTCCGAGGGTTCCTTTCCACGGCGGCTCGGATGCGTTCGGCTTGCTCGGTCATTTGATTGCCTTCCTGGACATGGCTTTCACTTCTTGACGGTGATGACTACCTCATTGCTGACTACCTCGCCGGTCCAGATGTCATCGGCAAGCGGACTGTCGATCTTGGCAGATGAGTACCTGAACCGCACCCGAAATTCGCCGGGCCTGACGACCTCGTACACCACCTTCGCCCCCACGTTTTCGGGGAAAGAACCCGGAAACGCAAGCCTGCTGCCCGGCGACCAGGATTGGCCCGGCTTTATCTCGAAAAAGTCACCGGCCACCGGAGGCGCTAATTTCCGATCAGCAGCGAGTCGTTGCATTCTCACGGCGTCGGCTGGCGTTGCCTTGACATCACCTTTGATGCGGCTCCAACTGAAGTCGTATGCGTTGAACTTGATCGCCTTGTCGCTGACGTTGGTGAACGTCAACTTGAGCGCCACGGCCTTCTCGGTCTTGCCGTCTTTGGAAATCACCGTCTCCATCTTGTCGGCGCTCAGAGTCAGTTGCAGGCCGTTGACGACCGGGCCTGCCTGTTCCTTCTTCAACGCCGTCCCCAGGAACTCCCACATCTCCTGGGTCGGCCTGTCGTCTGATTTTCCGAGGTTGGCGTTGATCGTCCCGTGGTTTGTCCCTTCGGCGGCAACGACCTTCGCTGAAATCCCGGCATTCTTCAACCTGTCGGCAAACCAGTTCGATTGCACTTTGGTTTCTGGCCGGTCAGCAACATGGAGGATCAGGAAGGGAGGGATGTTCTTGCCTTTGGCGACATGCGCCACGGGCGAGTAGTCCTTTTGCGAGTCATCTTTCTCGCCAAACGTCTTGGAGAACGTGGCAGTCGCAACCGCACCGCCGTCCTTGAGCCGTTTCGGGATGTCGTAGACGGAGACATCGACCGGCACGCAGCCCTTGATGATCGACAGGGGCAGGCCCTCGGCTTTGAGATAGCGGTCGTCCGTGCAAACCAGCGCCGCCAGATGTGCGCCGGATGAATGGCCCATCACGAAGATCGACTTGGGATCGCCGCCATGCTCCTTCGCATGTTCGTGGACCCACCGGATCGCCTTGGCGATGTCGCCGGTCATCTCCTTCACGGTCACGGTCGGAAAAAAGCGATGGTTCGTGGCGACGAAAACGTAGCCCTTGTCCACGAACGCCTGGGGCTTCTTCTGGACGCTCGACCTGTCACCGGCTCGCCAGCCGCCGCCATGAATCCACAAGACCACGGGCTGATCCTTGGCGTTGGGAGCGGCGTAAACATCGAGCATCTGCCGCTCATTCTTCGGCTCGGCGTAGGGAATGCCACGATGGACCTTCGGCTCGTCGGCGAGGATCGGGGCGGCGAGAACCAGGACCAGGAGGGAAGGGAGGATGCGCATCGTAATCTCCAAAAAACCGGCGACGGACTATTCAACTTGATACTTCGGAATCTTCGGCCTGACCAGCAAGGCCATTCACCAGATAAAATAGCGAAATCGTCTTCCGAGTCGGAGGTTCCTGTTCATGCCTCGTGTCAGCGCCGGATTGTTGATGTACCGCATTCACGATGGCAAGTTGCAGGTGCTTCTTGCCCATCCGGGCGGTCCCTATTTCAAGAACAAGGACGAACTGGCTTGGACGATTCCCAAGGGGGAGATCGAGCCGGGCGAAGACTTACTCGAAGCCGCCAAGCGGGAATTCAAGGAAGAAACTGGCGTCACGCCAACCGGCCCCTTCATCGCTTTGACGCCGATCAAGCAGAAGGGAGGCAAGATCGTCCACGCCTGGGCATTCGAGGGCGACTGCGATCCGAGTGCGATTGTCAGCAACACGTTCACGATGGAATGGCCTCCAAAGTCAGGGCGACAGATGGAGTTTCCTGAGATGGATCGGGCCGACTTCTTCGGCGTGCCTGCGGCATTACGGAAGATCAAGGCGGGGCAAGAGGCGTTAATCGAGGAACTTGAGAAGATCGCAACGGGCGAGCCTTCAAGGGGCGACTGATGGTCCGATTCATTCCGGCAGAGGAACTGAAAAGCAAGTTCGACGTGTTCGGCCACTTCTATTCGGTCCAGGTCGCCCCGAAGAAAGTTGTCGAGTGTCGAAGCGTTCTCGAAATCGTCGAAGCGGATCACGCTCCGAAGAAGACGACTGCTCTTTCCAATCGCAAGCCCGATGCGATTTTCATCATGATGAACCCCGGCTCGTCTCGACCGTTGACCGAGGTAAACAATCGTATCCAAGCCAAGGCGATCCACGAGTTGCCCATTTCGCTGGTCCCGACGAAGCCGGACACGACGCAGTATCAGGTGATGCGGATCATGCACTACTGCGATTGGCGGCACGTTCGAGTTCTGAACCTCTCGGACTTGCGTTGTCCCAAAAGCGGCGTGTTCTTCAAACAGTTCAAAGGACTGGAGGAAGAACACTTGTTCGACGCCCATTCCGTCTTCTCTGACCGACGATCCGCCGAACTTGCGTTGAAGCTGCCCAGCGGGATTCCCGTGATCCGTGCGTGGGGCGTGAGTCCGCACCTTGACCCGTTGATCGAACGCTGCCTATCGAAGCTCATCAATGCCAAGCTCGTCAGGGGGCTGCTGAAAGAAGGAACGACGAACAAGTTCCTTCACCCGCTGCCTTCACTGCAATCGGAGAAAGTGAAATGGGCCAATCGAATGGTCGAGCAGTGCCGGGGGTAAGGGGGCGTTCGCCGCCAACGTGGATCGGGCCGAGAACAGGCGGGCGTAATGACTGATAGAATGGAAGAAACTTGGTGTCTTTCTTTCGAGCCGCCTATGACCTCCGATGATGACCTTGGCATCTATTACAAGTGCTTTCGAGGAGCGAACGCCCACTTCGCCCTTACCGAACCACATTCGTTCACTGTAAACGACGCCGCAGGGAGAGATTGGATTTGCTATCCAGTGCCGAAGGAAGTTGTGCAGAATCTCGATCTGCTCTCGGACCTCGTGGATGTGGAGCGAGCCGACAAAATGTCCGAGGCAGAAACCGACGTGCGACTTGTATTCTGCCGGGACAAGGCAGAATTGGCGGCGAAGTTGGCCGACGAGTCACAGCAAAGTGATGACGACGAAGATTAAGGCTCGGCACAATTCATCACAGGTTCAGTGCAACCCGTAACGGACACTCTTCTCCGACCGGCTCTCCCCGACGATACCGCTCCAACAATTCATGAGAGCGCCGGGCCAGTATTCGACGAACTTCTCGTCGTTTACCTCGAACCCGTGGGATCACCATCCCGTCGTAGCCGGTCGTGCTGTGTCGCATCCAAGCGATGACCGCAGCTTCGGCCCGCTGCTCGACCGGGATGCGACGAGTTCGAGCGACGGTCCCGGAGCCGACCGGCGTGGCGTGATCCGTGACGGCCCTGGCGAGCCGGGCGGCGAGATCAGCGTGATTTTCATGAAAGGCCAGGAACGCCACGACCGCCTCGTTGAAATCTCCGACGTATTGTCCTTGCGACTTCTCCCGGCGTCGGGCGTCGGCGTCCTTCTTCTTGGCGAACCCCTCGGTGGAGCGCTCGGCTTCGAGATCGGCCCGTATTCGTTCAACGGTCGTCGCTAAAGCCCAAATGCCCCTGGAGAAAACCTTCCGGCCCCGCTTTTCGGCCACGACCCAATGATCTCCCGCAGCCTTCACCCTGCGGGTGAGGGCGGCGTCACCGGGCGGCAACAGAATCCAGCCTTCGGGTGCGGTTAGGACTTTGCCATCGGTGCTGCGGACTGTGTTCGGCGCTGGGCCTGGAGTGAAGGTGTTGGTCATCGGTGTGCTTCCTTGCGTGGCTATCCTCGTGGAGTTAGGCTAATTCATCCCGCAGTTCTTTTTCGAGGATCGCAGCGAGTTCTTGCAGCAAGCCCGCACCATTGCCTCGGTAGGCGCTCCCATGTTGACAAGCGAGCGTCGTGGGATTGAGCGATGCCAGACGTTCCAAGACCGTGGCAGTCTTGGTGGAGTGGGCGTAGTAATCCATCGGTTTACGCATCGCTTCGCTGGCCGTGAGGATTTCCGATTCGGTGACGGGAATGGTTTCCGCCCCGGCCTGCGTGAAGAGGTCGCCGCACAGTAACGTGCTGGTCGTTTGGTCGAACATTACGCCACAGTCCCAGCCGTGCGGAACATGCGGCGTATCAATCCACTGCCACGTCTTCTTGCCGGTCGAAAACGTCTCGCCATCAGCCAAGCCTCGCCCTGGGCGGTCGGCATAATCGTTGAGCGATGTCATCACGCTGACGTGACTGGCGAACGGGACGGCGTGGGTGGCAGCAGCCAGGAACTCGTTCATTGCTCCGGCTTCATCACCCTCAAAGTGCGAGTAACCGATGTGCCGAATGCGGTCGAGCGGGATGACCTTCGAGATCGCTTCCGACACGAACGGGAACCACTTCCGCCAGCCCGTGTGGAAGATCATCGGCTCATCGTCAAGGATGAGGTATTGGCTGAGATTGAACCCATAAGGGATGGCGTCGATCCGCAAGGGAGTATTGATGCGGTAAATGCCCGGTGCAACTTCGTCAATTCGTGTTCCGGTATGCGGATTGGTCAGCATGTTTTGTCTCCTGAATTCATCGTTTGCAAAACTTCCACCCATCCGTGGGCTTCACAGTCGCACAACTCGGCCCGCCGTCCTTGCCGGTCCCAGGCAACCGGGCTTCGAGCAACATTTTCGTGGACGCCTTCTCGATCATGTCCCAGGTGATACCACCCAAGGGAACCTTTATGCGGCGCTCCCAACATGAGTCAAACTGTCCGGCAGACTTTCCGATGTCAATGTAAATGAATCGACCCTTCGTCGGTCCTTGTGCGAGCGGGCCGAGGAAGTTCGGCAAACCGTCGTCACGGTTATCCTTGACTGTTACCGAGAACTCGAAGCTGAGGTCAGCATCCTTCGACCGCTGCTTCTGGATCGTCGTGTAATCATTGCCCTTTCCCTCCTGGATGCCAAACTCCACACCAGCGGGAGGAGCGACCAGGACGATGCGCAGCCGGACCTCGGCTTCCATCTTCGGTGTTTTTCTCTCTTTCTTCATCGGCCCGTCGCCTCCAGATCGGCGTTGTATCTCACGCCAAGCCACACGGTCGGTTCGTCCGGCGTCGTCCAATCGACCCGGTGCTTCTTGAATGCTGGGATATTGATGAAGTCGCCCACCTTCATCTCAATCATGCCATCCTCGAACTGCAACCTCGCCGCCCCCTTCAGCACGATCACCCACTCGTGCTGCGGTTGGTCGTACCAGAAGTCTGCTGCTGAGGCGTGGCTGTGCGAGATGATCCGCTCGATGCACACGTCGGCGGCACGAATGAGCGTCTGCACGACTTCCTTGGGCAACTGCTGCGGGAGGTCATCGAAGATGTTGGTAGTGGTCATATTTCCTTAATCCCCTCGTCCTTGAACCACTTGGCCAACCCGTTCTCCAGAGCAGCCATCGCCTCGGCCAGTGTGCGGGGCTTGTCGTCCTCAAACACCATTCCGCCGTAATCGAGCGCCCGGACAACGAACCCTTGGCCTTCTTGGTCGCCGATTTCGATGTGGCCGTAGCACTGAACCCACATGGCGATGGCCGGGTAATCCTTTTGAACATCAGTCGGCTTTGGCGTGTACAGAATCAACGGGCTGGACTTTGCCCTTCGCATCTGCCGGAGAAAGTCCTCGTAGACTTCCTCCACGTTCGGGAGTTCGTTCTGAATCGAGGCTTCGATGCCGAGTTGTTTCAGGTGGGGAAACAACTCTTCCCAGCGTGAATTGTCTCGCAACAGAATTTGCCGGGGCCGATGGGTGGAGTCGGTCATCGGTCGCCGCATGGCATCGGCCAGGAGGTCGGCCAGATCGTTGACGTTGGGCGTGTATTCCACCAACATGGAAACCAGGGGATTCCCCCTGGGCAGAGCGACAACCAATCCCAAATAATGCGTTTCCGGCTCGCCTTTGGATTTCGGCAATGCCCGGAAGTCGGCCTCCCATATGTCGTTCTCTTGTTTCAACTGCTTCAGATGCGTCTTGACGAAAGATGCACTCTTGCCGAGTTTCAGTTTTTTCTTCTCGTCCGTCACGGTCGCATCCTCTTCGTGCATCTTTATTGCTCGGTCACTCGTCGTCCTCTGCCTATTGCGGCGAACCCTTGCTGACTGTTTTTGGCACGCCGGTCAATTTGCCCTTCTTCTCGCCGAACCACATGCTCAGTTCCTTCTCAAGAGCGGCCATCGCCTCAACCAAGGTGCTGAGATTGTCGTCCTCGAATACTCGCACGCCGTCGTAATCCTCTGCCGTGACGATGAAACCGCACCCATCCAGGTCGCCAATTTCGATGAAGCCGCACTCTCGAACGAACTTGGAAAGTGCAGGGAACATCTCGGCCACTTTCGCCTGTTCTGCGGTCGGTTCGACCTTCCCAGGAGAACGCATTTCTCGCATCTGGCGTAAGCGTTCATGAAAAAGAAGGTATATCCACGGGAATTCCCGATGAGCCGAAACCTTGATTCCAATTTCTTTCAGATGAGGGTAAACGTCATCCCAGGGCGTGTAATATCGGGCGTAGATGCGGCTGGGCCGGTGAGCGTCTCCAGACAAGGGGGATGACATTGCGTTAGCGAGCATCGTCGCCATGTCGTTGACCGATGGGCGGCTAACTTGCATCTCGGCTAGAATGCAGCGACTCTTTTTCGAGACGATCATGCCAAGGAAGTGTCTTTCGTTCTGCTTAGGCGGCTTCGGGAGGGCCTCAAAGTCAGCTTCCCAGGTTTCGTTCTCCTGGGGCAACTCTTTCAGCCGTGCTGGGTCGAAGGCTGCCCCTTCGCCGAGTTTCAGTTTTTCCTTTTGGCGTGCCACGATTACTTCCCCATTTTTGCTTTGGCCTTCTTCGCCACGAACTCGCTGTCATCGCCGCCGTGGAAGAAGATCATGCCGTGGAGTTCGCCATCCCGAATGACGGCCCATCCCCGGCCCTGGGCGGCGTCCATCTCGGCGTTGCCATCCCACGACCATTCGACGGCTGGCTCGCCATCCCTCGTGGTCTGGCGGCAGTCCATTTGGCCTTGGACGTTGCCGAAGTGAAAGTGACCCCAGCCTTTGTTGTCAAACTCGATGTACGCCTCGACCTCTTCATCGAGGAAATCGTCCTCCCAGGCCGACATCGACATGATGCGCCAGCGCCCGGTGAGTGGATTCACCTTCTTCGCCATCTCTCACCCTCCTTGCTCACGATCTGCTGGGATGTACGGGATCAATCCTTTGTTAAAGGCGATCTCCTGAACCTCCCTCGGAGCATGGCGAACGTCCACCATGAAGCCGTTGACCTGAAGCATCCACACCAGCGGGTTGTCTTGCAGGCGGCTCGGCAAACTCCAGTTGGGGTCAAGCTGGTGCATCCCCAACATCTTGCGGATTGCCGCCAGCTTCGCTGCCCCGCTGCTTGGACTGGTTCCGAGATAATGGTCGATGTCGGTGGACCGCATGTAGGGCGTCTGGCTCTTGTCGTGCAAGAAATTTACGCCGCCGATGGCCCGAACGATGCCGCTGGCCCACGCATTCGGACTGCCGTGGAGCAAGGGCGACGGGCGCTTGCGGGCCAGCTTCTCGGCCAGTTTGCGGCAAAGCACGGCATATTCTTCGTTCAGATGCTCTTTGCAAAACTGGTCGAGCAAGCCGATGATGACATGAAGTACCTCGTCCTTTTCTTCCTTGGACGGCGGCTGCGGGGCTGGCTTGATTTTCGGCGGTTTGGGAGGCAGCGGCTCCTTCAACATCGGCAGGGACGTGACGATCCCGTGCCGGGCCTTGGCATCCTTGAAATCCTGATTGAGATTTCGCCGGATGCCAGGGCCAAACGAAATGTTGTAGCTGCTCATCAAGCCGTCGTAGACGATCATGCCGTTGAACGGCAGCAGGACCGTTTGGGTCAGCACCGGCAGATACGGCCCGATCAAGTCCTCGAACGGCTGGGACAACGCCAGGACGCCGTATGCGATGGCCGGGCTGGTAGTCGAGAGGAACACCGTGTACTTCGCCAGTTCACGGAAGACGTAGAACTTGCCCGCAACCAGATGTCGCCACGAACGCACGATGTCGAGTTCATCGTCCGAAAGGTTAGCCGGGTTTTCATCGACAAACGACTCGATCAGATCGAGATGGACATTCAAGGCGTCACGGACCTTGACCCGAACCTCCGGTGACAGGGCGGCGAATTCTTCCGGCGAGGCGAGCTTATCGGGAATCACCTTGAGGCGCTGATTCACGAAGAACATGAGCGCCCGGTGCAGCCTGAAGAACAGTTCGAGTTCGTGTAGAGGTAGCAGCATTTGGAATCAACCACTTTGCGACAGTTCTCGATCACCCTGATCGTCCGATAGAAAATACTCGTAAAGGTCCAAATCCTGAGCGAGGTCGTATCCTTCGATGTCTTCGCCGACGATGATCGTGGCACGGATAAGGTCTGTCTTGCCGCCGTGAGGCAACGTCATCGTTCCACGACTAACCCGGATGTCTTGCGTTCTCTTCTTGATCTCCGGGTGTCGCTCCAGCCACTTCTCCACGATCCAGTAAATATCCGGCTCGCTCATCTTGCCATCACGAGTGAGCTTGCCGTGGATGAACGGGATAATGGTGATTCGTTTGAGATTCATCGGTGTCCAATCGTCTCCCGGAACTGGCCGTCCGTCACTTCACCTTCCTCATCGCCTTCGTCGCTTTCTTCGCATCAAACGCCTCTGGATCGAACGGTCCCCGCCATTCCATCATTTCATTGTGTTGCTCGTGCTGGGGATCAGCGATGGCAGCAAGGTAGTCACCGTAGCCCCACGGCCCGCCGCAATCTTCTGGTGGGCAAGCTCGCTCTCCTTCGAGGCACAGCGGGGCTTTCGCCTTCGGGTCAATGGGCGGGAACCCCTCGAACAGAATCTCGTGCCGCCAGCCGTCACCGAAATCGTACTCGTATATCCAACGTGTCCGTTTGGCCGACTTCGGAAGCAGCTTGCTCAAGAGAACATCCGTCTCGTCCTCGAAGTCCATATCGAAATCGTCGCCGTCCGGGGCCGGTTGGCTGTATCGCACGCCGTCGATCTCGAACTGGTGCAGGTGGTAATTCTCCCAGCCGAACGCCGCCTGGATGTACTCGTGGAGATCAACCAGCGTGCAGTCCGAGACTTGAATGCGCCGCCAGATCGCCGGTTTGATGTCCAGCAGCGTGATCTTGAACTGGAACAGGAGGTCGGTCTTTGCGGGTTGGTGCTTGCGTGTCATCGGCGCATCAAGGTCGAAGACCTCGGCGTGTTCTTCCTCGAAGAACTTGACCACTCTGCTCATCACGGCCATCAGGCGCTTCTTGTGCAGGCTTCGGGCATAGTATGCGACTTGGCCGGTTTCATCGTTGAGCTTGTGAAGTTCGTTCCAGGTGACAGGGACGATCTGCGTGCCATCCCCGGCCTGCTCGATCTTCTTCTTCAGGTTCCGGCTCAGGTTGGTGAATTCGAGCAGCGTTTCCCGTTGCTGCTGGGTGAGCTTGAGCGGATACGTCTCGCTGGCCTTCTTGGTCCGCTTGAGACGGAACACAATCGTTTCCGGGGCATTGCCCGCCAAGTAGTTTTCCAGGCCCTTCTGGAGCTTCTGCCGGGCCTGGGCCGGGGTCAGAGGTTTGTCGTCGTCGTGTGTCATGGTCAGCTCCGATCATCACTTCTCTGCGATCTGAGTTGCTTGAGGATTCTGGCGGTGTCATCCGTGCCTATTGCCGTGGCTTTCTGTTTCCCTGCTCGTCATAGTTGAACGACCGCTCCAGTCCCGCAGCGTTCCAAAGCACGTCGAAAACGGGACGAAGCAACTTGGCAGGATCGGCGTCAAACGCTTCGATCTTCAATTCGGGCAGCCAGACAATGCTACGGTCAATGGCATCCTTCGAGTGGTCGCCCCAGGTTCGGTCAATGCAAATCCTCGCACCCTCACATCCGGCTATCGCAGAGAACATCCAGATTGGTGGTTCCAGGCCGAGAGTCTTCGCAAACGGCAAGTAGCCAGCCATCGCACCAAGCATCGCCTCTTCGCACCAGTTTTCTCGAAGTGATTTCGCCTTATCCTTCTGCTGAAAAACGGCCTCGGCCATCACCCCTTCGTAGACGCCACTCCGATACAGTTGCGAATAATACCGAACGGCCTCCCGCCCGCTATAAAGAAGAAACCCATCTGCGTTGAACCGGCTATCGCCATAGCCTCCGTCTCTCGCACCAAGAGGTCGGATCGACTGCGCTGCCCGCTTCAGTTCAGCCGCCGAAAACTCTTTCGGCGTACCTGCTGCTTGTTCCGGCATGAGATGGACGACGAGCCGAGTAGGATCGTTGAGCGGGACATGGGCCTTGTCCTTGTGGATTGCTTCAACTCGCTCATGGTGAAGGTTCCGAAGTCGAAACAGAATACGTTCGCCTTCTGTCATGCCGAAAGTCGATTCGATGCTGGTCATGGTTTTCTCCCTGGTGTCACTTCAATTTGCACTCCCCGGAGACTTCAACCGGGATCGGTTCCTTTCCCGTATATGGTGATCGCCGACGCCCACGAAACGTCACGGCGACCTGCCCCGCTCGCACCGGCCCTATGGTCAGGTCGAGGATGCTTTCCACCGTCCCCGTCGCCTTGAGGAGAAAGACCGCCTGTAGGCGGGCAAGTTCTCTCCAATGGGACCGCTTGCCGAAAGAATCAAATATCGAGCGAATTACGCTCGCACGAACCGGATACTTGCCGGAGCCAGTAATGGCACTCTCGACCAGTGAATGATGGAAACTCCTGCGATCATGCTCTTGGAGGGGCGGATCGTTCAGAAGCAGCCGACCGGCACGCAGCCGAGCAATCTCCTCTGGCGTGTGCGATTTACCGCCTTCGTTGATCGTCGCCTCAATCCCGCCGCTTCCAAAGTTACGGTCATCGGGAGCGAGGGTGAGTTTCCACTTGGCCGAGCGACCGGCCAGTTCCTTCTCACACTTCTTTACATGGACAAGGTGGGCGTCATTTCGGACTGCAAACGGTACGCTGGAGCTTCCACCGTGACGGCTTGGGCAAAGCGATTGCAGGTCGGCCTCCTCTTCGGTGCTACTCGGAACAACCTCGATAAAGAACTCGCCATCATGGGTCTGTTGAACGCCACTCGCCTGGAAGAAGAAGCGGTCGAGCATGACCCATGTTGCCACTGGCCTCCGCTTTGCAACAGATGAAGACAATCCCGCCTTCTTCTTCGGTCCTGGCCGCTTACCCTTGGTCGCTTCAGTTGCGGGCTTTGTCAAGGTAGCGGGCTTCAGCACCCGAATGATCTCCCGGACGACGTGATCCAGTCCTTTGGTGGTGGAGACGCCGAGCTTGTCTGCCAGCGGCGGTGAGAACGACACGACATCCTTCCGGTTGACGTTGTGCCATACCGGGAGAATGCGTTTTTCGGAGCCGTCTTCTCTGGCGACGAGTCCATCCAGTTCCTTTTGGGTCCACTCCTTCTCGAAGAAATGGGGGCTGAGAATGACCAGCCCGTATCGAGAACCGGCCAGCCCTTTGTCAATGGACCGGCGAAGGCTGTCCCCCAAGGTCAAGGTGTACTCGTCGTACCATACGTTGAGTCCATGCTGGATCAACGTGTCAGCCAACGGACGAGCCACGGCGTCTTTGTCTTCCGAAGCGTGGCTGATGAATATGTCCCACACCATCTTTAGCCTCTACTTCTGCCTCTTAATCTCAGCAACCTTCGCCACGAGAAAGCCCACTTCGTCGCCATCGAGTTCGGCGACGGGCGCAACGCCGTGGATGTTCTTGATGAGGTCTGCGGATGCGCCCAAGAACGCCTTGAACGCTGCCTCGCCATCGCAACGACCGAGCAAGTGGCCGTCCGGCGTGATGACCATCTCGACCAGTCTGGGCGTGGTCCAGTCTTCACGCAGCAGGCAGCCCAGGATCGCCTGGAAGTGGTCGCTGACCTGGACGGCCCGGACCTTCCGGGCGCAGTCCAGCCGAATCTGGTCGGGATCACGGATCGGAAGGTCGTCGGTCATATTCCTTCTGTCGCTCATTGTCGGCGGTGGTTGTGCGATTACTTTCCCAGGGCAGCCAAGAATGGACTCGGCGATCCCCACGAAGTCACGAGCAACTGATCTCTAGCTCTCGTCGCCGCAACGAACAGCAACGACCGCTCCCGATCTTCGTGTTCCGCCTTGCTGGTTGGATCGCCTTCAACCGACGCAACACGGAGAGGCATCGTCTTCGAGTTCATGCCCGCCAGGATCATGACGGGAAACTCCAGGCCCTTGACTCGGTGCATGGTTGCAAGCCGGACCCCGCCGCCTGCGGCGCTTTTGTTCTTGTCCAGAACCGTATGGGTTATGGCTAGGCTCTGGAGCAACCCCTGATAATCGTCTTTGAGCATCTTGGCTGTCCTTGCCACGATGCAGATGTCTTCTGGGCTTCGGTCCTTGAGCAATTCCTTGAGCTTCCCGGCAAGAAACTCCTGCTCTTTCTCGCTGGTCGAGAAATGGTGCTGTTCGGGTTTCGATCCCGAAAGAAGCGACTTGTAGCCTTGCGCTGTGTCTTTATCTCCGTCCAGGTCATCAACCTCGACGCCTTTCAGCATGGCCATCGCCCAGGCCCGGATTTGCTCGGTTGTGCGGTAGTTGATCCGCAGCTTGCTGGATCGCCCTTGAATCTGAATCCCACAGCGACTCAGCGCCACCTTGCGGCCATAAATGCGCTGGTGCGCATCTCCGACCAGAAAAAGATCATTCGCACCTGCCGGGACTAAGGCACGAATCAGCTTCCATTCTTCAGCGTGGAAGTCCTGGGCCTCGTCCACCACGACGGCTCGATAAGGCAACGATGGCTTCTTCTCTTCGATATAGCGGCGAGTGGTGCGAATCGCCTGGAGCCATTCCTGTTTACCCCGCTGGGCGAGAACTTGCTGGTAGCGTTCAAACACTTTCCAGACCCGGCCCCGCTGCGGTCGGGTGAGCGTATGGCCCCGGCCAGTACGAGGAACTTTGAGATAGTTGGCCAAGGTTTCAATGCCGTTGGCCTGAACCACCTGTTCCCACTCCTGCCTGAGAAACCCAACATCGAAGGCCGTCTCTTCGACCCCTGCCCATGCTTGTTCCCAGCAGTCATCGAGGTCTTCACCGTAGGCGATGTCGAACCCGGCCCCGTGGCTTTTCATGAACCGAGCAGCCCACGAGTGCAGGTGAATCGTCTCGATCCGGTCCTTGCATTCAGGGCAGAGCGTCGAAAGGATTTCCTCGACGTTCTGCGCAAGATTGGCCGTGTAGGTTGTGAATAGGATGCGGTCGTCTTTTGCCGTGAACACATTATTGGACAGGTGCTTGGCACGGTGCATGGCCACAACGGTCTTCCCCGTGCCAGCGCCTCCGAGAACCCTGGCTGGGCCTTTGAATTCTTTCGAGACGAGCTTTTCCTGGCTTGGGTGCAGAAAGACCCGCCACTTCTCCAGTGGGGCATTCAGGATGGCCGTCAAATCCTTGTCCGACAGGATCGTGACGAACCGGCGTCGAGAATCCGGGTGTTCCAACGCCTTCGCCAAGTCCGTCGTGTCCACCTGTTTCTTCTTCTGAGTGGCGACCGCTTCTCGAACTTCTTCGGGCGGCAATCCTTCAACCAGCCACATCAGAGCCTCGGCGCATTCCGCAGGCAGGTGCTTGTTGAGAGCGAGCAAATCGTCCGGCTGTCGAACGCCACGCACCGCTGGCAGCAGCACCACGGGCAGGCCGAAGGAAAGCAGCAACTCGTCATCGAAATGGTCGAGCAGGCCCACCGACTTCTTCTTCGTAGGCACGACGGCTTGTTCCGCCTCGCTGACGTTGAAGACCTGCAATGACCCCGTGACCGGGTTGATCTCGAAGGTGCGGTTCTTGGCCCAATCCATCGCTTCGTCGTGGTTGTCCACCCAGACGAGAACAAACACATCCGCTTTGCCGGGGTGCAGGATGATGGCTCGATATTGCTGGTCAATCCTGACCGTTCGCACTCTGTCGTCCTTGACGGCGTGGATTTTCTCGTAATTGATGCTTGGGGCCTTGGGGTTGGCCTGGAACTTCTCGGTGAATTCACGGACCTTCTTCTGCTGCGCACGGGGAATCCGAGCGTAGGCTTCGAGAAAATCGCTGGCGATGGCAACGGTGGGCATCGCAGGTCACTCCGACAAAGAATCCAGCAGTTGTTGACTCTGAGCGGCGAGGTCATCGACCGAAAACACCTTCCAGCCTTGGCTCTTGAATGCCGCTGCTGCGTCCGAATGTTCCGGGACGAGAACAGCCAGCTTCTTCGATGGCCACGCAAGCTCGGCCTCGGCGCAAACTCGGCCTTGATCGTCTTGAAGCTCGTAGCCGACTTCCGGCAGCGACTTCCCGTTCTGTCCGCACGCCCGGATCAAGTCCTTGCAGCGTTCGTCGCAATATGCCAAAAGCTCATCGGCCACAGAGAGGGCGATAGACGAAGCGGAAGATAATTCCCCGTCGCCAAACACCGGCAGATTCGTCTCGCCCATCGCCTGTGCGATGTTGCGCAAGTGCAACCGCACCGCCTGCGGGTCGTCGAGGTCACGGCTTTGAACGACGATGACCGTGTAGCCATCGAGTTCCACGGCTTGTCGAATGATCTGGTCCTTACGGGCGACGTTGGGATCGCCATGCAGCCCACGGCTCATGCCGTCGAGGTAGACCGTTACTTTCGTCGGCTCGTGAACCCAATCCGGCTCCGTGGCGATGCCGAGCGATGTTGTGATCCGTTTGCGGCATTCGCCCGATGGGAAATGATGATCGTGGAGCAACCGCAGCAGACGAGCCTCTGGATTATTCGATGGAGTGCCGGTTTCCAGGCGTTCTTCCTCGAACAGCGGCACGATGTCCCGATACCCTTCCGGGGGACAGTTCAACCGCTCCATCAATTCGAGAGCCTTGTGGCGATTCAGCATCTCGTGATGAAACTGGTTGCGGAACGTCTTGAGGCATGAATAGCACGCCGTCTCGCACCCTTGCACGCAACCGGCCAACAACTCCTTTGCCGTGGCGATGAGTTCCTGCCAGCGGGCGAGCATCTGTTCGAGCAACCCTGATCCGCCCGGCATCGGGTCGTAAATCAGCAGATCGAGCTTGTCGTCCGACTTCTGCACGATCAGCAGTTGCACGTCGTCCGTCCCCATGTCGAGCAGGCGGGTCGCCGCCGTGCGGATCGCCTCACCGATGTTGATTCCTTCCGCTTCATCGGCAACGGCGTGAAACTGGAGCATGTCCACGTCGGCTTGCACCGCAAGTGCGAGGCGGGCCACGTCTTTTCCGCAGCGCTCCTTGTGAATCTTCAAGAAATGTGCAATCTCCGCAGGCACGGCATACGGGGTCTTGGCAGCGCCGCAGACCGAACAAATCCAGTGGCCGAGTTCACGCTGTTTCACCCGGCCAGCTTCGCCGAGATTCACGAGTTCGATTCCCTGGCCTCGAACGTGGCCAACTTCCTGGTCGCCGATCTTTAGCGCCTTGCCGCCACGATTGCGTTTGCGAAGCCTACCCATCACGGAGACGGGCATCGAGAATCGCAGGTTCTCGTCCTCGGTGATCCGGCTTTCGTGCGCCAGGTCCAGGTCGGTCAGCGGCAGTGCGTCAATCGGTACGCCCCCTGACTGCCCATAGGCCGCATCGCCAGCGTGGTCAGTGACGTACTTCTTCTCGACGTTGACGTGCAGCGTGCGAATGCGTGCCGTCTCGTCGGCCCCCAGGTGATACCGGCTCACATAGAACGTGCCACGATTGGCGTAGAGTCGGTTGCCGGGAACGAACTCCCGCAAGGCAACCACGTTGTTGCGTGAAAGATCGAAGGCACGAGGACCAGATTGGCGAGCGAAGCCACGTCGAGCGGACGCCTTCACACCGCCTTCGTACACGCCGTAGCCGGGTAGGAAACCTTCGGCCCCCAGGACCATGAGCGTGTAGGTGGCCCGGTCGCAGGTCACGATGGAGTTGATGAACTCATCGCACCGCCGCAGCAGTTGTTCTTCTTCTCGTTCGATCAGGCCCGTGTCCTTCTTGCGGTGCAAGTCGGAGCGTGTTGATCTGGCCCAACTCAGGCGGCGGTGCAATCGCCGAATGACGACATCGAGTTCGTTGGCGGTTTCGCCAATGGCCGATTCGATGGCCGACCGTGATCCGAGTTCAGCCGCCTCTTCCGGCCAGTGTTGGGCGAATAGGACAACCAACCGATCTGCCAAGGAATCCTTGATCTCACGAAGCAACTCGCCCAACGGGGCCGTGCTGGTCGGCGTTTCTCGAAAGTGATTTTCTTCATCCAACAGGTAGTTACGGATGAAGAGGGGAAACAGCCCCTTGATGATCGCATGGATTCGTTCGGTCTGGCCGTTTCCTTGCTGAGATCGGAGCAACAACTCGGACAGAATCGCCGACCGGATGTGCTTGGCGACCATCAGCGGATTACGCAGGTTGAAGGTCGGAGCCTCAATCGCCCCGCCCAGGATGCGCAGCGGGTCATCGAAGAAGTAGCGGTCGTGCGGCGAGCGGCGGCAGTACGTCACGACCACCGCCATGCGTTCCTCACGTCCGGCTCGACCGGCTCGTTGCCAGTAGTTCGCCGGGCGTGGCGGCACGTTCCGCATCAGGGCCATGTCGAGCGCCCCGATGTTCACGCCCATCTCCAGGGTCGGGGTCGCCACGAGGCAGTTGGTGCGGCCATTCCGGGATTTGAAATCGTTCTCGATGCGGTTGCGGATTTCGCCCGGAACCTGGGCCGTGTGTTCTTCGGCGCTGACCATCACGAAGGGTCGCCCCATCAGCCACACATCGTAGTTTTCCTGCTTGGGCTGCTCGTTCGTGGTCGTGCCGTGGCAGTTGTGCCGGGTGCAGACGGCCTTCGGCGCTGGCCTCGTGGCGAGACGTTGGCATGTTGTGCAACGATGGCGCTCCTGACACTTCTCCACGACCATTTTTGCGGCGTCAATCTGCCAGACTTCAATGCCGATTTCTTCGTCGTTGCGGGACCGAATTTTCAATCGGCGAAGAATGTGCGTCTCAACCGTGAGAAACTCCCACAGGAGGACTGCGGCGGCATCCACATCCAAGCTCTGTGGGCGAGAAGCCCATTTCTTCAACAGCGCTTGGATCGCCGACGCCCCCTTTCGGGCGAGGATGCTCCGGGCGTGTTTGTCTTTGTCGTTTGGCTCCAGGAGCAGACGTTCGGGGTGGAAGTCCCGCAAGGGCAATAAACCCGCCTGGATGTAGGGATCATCCTTGGCATGGTAGCGAGAGAAAATCGGGTCGCCGCTGAAGAAGAGGATGCGATTCCGCCGCCAGTTATCGAGGATAAGGCAGACCCCTTCCACCACTTCTTGCGGCGACACGCCCAGCGTCTCGGCCAACTGCTTTATTCCCTTGCTCTGCACCGTCACGCCGTCGTAGACGAGGCGTGCCAACCCCATCGACTCCAGGCAGTCAGTGCGGCGAACGCCGGTGGTGAACTCACGCAGCACCATGTACCGCAGCGCCTTGTGGACTGGAACCCATTTGTTGTGGCCGAAGGTCGCCGGGGCCTCCTCGCCGGTCAGTTCAGGCAGCAAGGCGTCGATCAGGTTTTGATCCTTGCGGAACAAGTCCATCAGCTTGTCAGTGACGCCATCGAGCGCCAGCCTGCTGTCGCTGGCATCAATGACGGAGTACATCATGTGCCGGAGGCGAATACGCCGGGCGTGATCCTGCATCCAGCCTGCCTGGAACGCCGCATCCTGGCGGCTGTCGGCGAAAATAATGAGCTTCTTGTGGCCATCCGGGGCGGCGTTAATCATGGCCTGGGCCAAGATGTGAACGTCGGCGACCGTCACGGCCTGCACCTTCCGGGCAGGTTCGATGCTCCGACCACCGATCTGGAACGAAGTCGAACTACAAGACGGACACGACGACAAGCCGGAACCAAACGCCATGAGCGGCAGAACCGGCTCCTTGTGGCCACAGCCATCGGCCAAACAGCGTGGCGAAGGGCTACGGTGCATCGCCCCGCACTGGCGACAGAAGAATGCCCGTGGCCATTTGCCGGACTTCGTTGAAGGACCGCCATCAGCTTCTTCGAGCAGACGGTTGGTGACGATCAGCCGAGTGCCGGTTTCCGAGGGCGACGTGGACCAGTACGCATTGTCGCTGCCGTCGTCGTTCTGCGTGGCGTTGCCGTGGTCGAAGTCCTTGAGTTGGTTCTTGGCCCCTCTGGAGTATTCGAGGTCTTTGTACCACTTCTCGAAAAAGTGCTGGCCGCAGCTTCGGCACGTCAGCACCGGGAAGAAGGAATCGTCATGCCGACCGGCGTGATGCTCCTTCGCATCGGCCAGCGACAGGAACAGTTTCATCGCTGGCGCAGCTTCGGTTCCGTCGAGCGCCACGACCATCTCATCCAGGCCCCGGATAAAGAAATGCACCTTGGGGCGCAGCAACGAGTCACCACTCTTTTGAGCGGCGGCTCCCAGCACCAGATATGCCAGAAGCTCGGCGCTGGCCCGGTCCCCTTCGGGCAAGCGCCCTAGCGCCAGGCGCTGCGAGGTATTCCACGCCGCCTTGTCGAGCCACTTAGGTTGCTTGAGGATTTGAGTCGCCTGGAAAACGTATTCGTTCGTGACCAAATGATTGAACAGCGAGTCCCGCCAGCTTTCTCCCGGCTCGAAGTATTGCCCGGTCAATTCTTCCACAACGCCCTTGATGACAGCGACGTTCACCGGCTCGGTCACGGCGCTCAGAACCCGACCGATGCGGGCCATGCCGTCGCCAGCGGGAGCGACCGGCTTGTAACGACGATCCGGCCACTGACGGGGGACATACGATTCCCCAATCAGCTTCACCTTGCTCGGATCGACGCCGAAGAAACGGGAGGCGAAGCGCCGGGTCGTTTCGTCGTTGTCCTGCTCCTTCTTGGCGGGGTCGGAGAGTGTGGCCGACGTGCCGATGCAAGTGATCTGGTCGGGCGTTTTGCCAGCCAAGGCTCGCAGCCGTCGCACGAGGCAGGCTACTTCCGCACCCGTCGCCCCGGCGTAGGTGTGTGCCTCGTCAAACACGAGGTACTTGAGCGGGGCCTGGGCGAACATCTGCACGTCGGGCAGGCGAGTCGTCAGGACTTCGAGTTGCCGGAAGTTGGTCAACAGGATGCGAGGCTGCCGGGTCTGGATGTCTTCCTCGGAGCAGCACTCTTCGAGCGGGGCCAGAGGGCGCACGGCTCGATCCTCGGTCTGGGCTTCTTCTCGGCGTTTACGCCGGGCGTCAAGGAATGCCTGCCGAGAAGAACCCTCGAAGCGATCAACCTGCACATCGCTTTCGTTGCGAGGAGTCGTGCCGACCCATTGGCCGAAGGTGATGCCCGTGCCGCCGAGCATGTCCCGAAGACGGTCCAACTGGTCGTTGGCCAGGGCGTTCATGGGGTAGACGAGGATCGCCGTCAAGCCGGTCGTGGTCCCCTGGTCCCGCTGACGCAACAGGTCGTCAATGATCGGGTACAGGAACGATTCCGTCTTGCCCGAACCCGTGCCGGTAGCGACCAGAACATGCTGCTTGCTTCGGACGGCCTCGAACACCTGTTGCTGGTGCAGATACATCGTCGGGTAGCCGATCAGCCCTGGCATCACGGAATGCAGGATGCCGTCATTGGCCATCTTCTGAACCGATTCCCCCTTGGCGAACGATTCCGAGAGCGAGATGAACGGCCCCTTGACCAGCGGGATGTCGAGCGACGACGGACGTTCCAGGAGCTTGCGGGCTTGGTCGGCCAGTTCCGGGTCGGACAACGGAAACGCCGAGAACAAGTACCGGAGGAACTCGTCGCAGACGCCGTGAGCAAATTGGACCGGGTTGATGGGCATACGTCGAGCCTCTGGCCATCAGCAAAAGAAACACCGTGACCTCCTTGTTCAAGCGTGGGCGTATTTTACGGTCTGGGCGGGAGTTGCGGTAGCTTGGCAGGACTTCACCGGCGCATTCACCATCCGGCGAATCCAGGCTTGCCTTTCGATCCGGGCCGTTGACGGTGGGTGGGAGGGTGCTGATAATAGCTAATTGGCCGGGCTACCCGGACCCGGCTGGCGGGCGAGAAGGCTGCACCGAGCTTTAAGGAACGGCGGATGGCGGATGGCACTTGGTTGGTCAGCGACCTGATCGAGCAGCTTCAAGCCGACCCTTGGCGTGACCAGCAACCGTTCTCGGATGACGTGCAGCAGTGCCAGCAGCTACTTTTCGATCCTCGCCGAACTCGGCAGGAGAAACTTGACGCCCTGAACGGATGGCTGGCCGAGTCTCAGCCGTGCTTGTTCGGGCAGATGGAAGCGAAGCAAAAGCGGCTGGCCTTTTGCTTGCTTACCGAAAACGATCTGGCAAGAAGCGACGAAGGCATTCGGCAACGGATCGAAGAAGATCGCCAGGACTGGAAGCGACAAGCCGTTGCCGGAGAAACCCATGCGTTCATCATCGTGGCGATTTCGGAAAGGATCGCCAGGGCCAGACCTGGAGAAGCCCTGTTGAATCTGGCGCAACGGTTTTGCGAGCTTTACTTGGGAGTTTCGGAAAAGGACACGATCATTCACGACGAACTGCTGCTGGAAATTGCCGATGGAGGACAGACCGAGCGGCGTTCTTGGAAGGTGGGAGTGAACTACTTCTCGACGCAAGGCGATGGACGTTGGTGGCGAGATCACCGCATCCCAGGCGGCATGGCCTACTCGATGAACTCTGTTGGACACATGGCTCGTACTCATGTAGAGAGGGCCATGCGACGTGATCCCAACCTTGCGAAGCGCCTAGCTGATATGCCTCGTGACAAGCTGGTTTTTTGGGCGTTGCCCAAGGCGATGAAGACCATCGGCATTCTCACGGAAGGCAGCACTCGTGGAACCTGGCTTGCAGAGCGAGGGTCTTTTCCAGAAGACAAGGAACCGCCCACGTTTGACGTGCGGCAACGAGTCTTTGGCGATCTTGCCCAATTCAGCGAAAACCGTTACAAGGGCCACTATCATACGGACGAGACGATTCCTTCGCCGTATTTCGATCCTAACTTGTGGAAACAGGAAGACTTGGTTGAAAGGGACGACCTATACTTCAATTACTTGCACCTGCAAACCGAAGAAGACTACATGAGCATGGGGATTGGCATTGAAATTGACGAAACAGAGGGAGGACGTGTTGAAGTCCGGGAACAAACAGGAGCGAGTCATGAATCCAACTGAAATACGGGTTCGCAGCGCCCTGGAAAAAACCGGAAGCTCAAGCCTTTCAGCTTGGCCTGCGCTGATGGCGCTGTACCGCTCAGACCGTGAAGCGTTCTATCTCCTGGCTTGTGACGGCGTGAACGACGAGGCGGATGCGAATCTGCGTGCGCTTGCCGATCTTGCCAACCGAATTCGCTTCGTGGTCCGAAGCACTTACCAGATTGAGCCGGGCGGTTCCACATCGGAAGCGTGCCTGCTCAGTCGGTCGGGAGATAACCTTTCTCTTCCGGCTCAAATGGTCCCGGACATCAAGCGATTCTTGCTGGAAGTTGACGGCAAGGGCGTCTCTACGGTCCAGGGGAAGGATTTCGTCGGCACTCCCATCAGCGAGGCCGAGGCTCGTTTCAAGCTGGGTGATCGCTCGACCTGGGACGCCGACCGGCAGCGCTTGCAAGCTCGCCGCAGCGCAGAACCACTCGTGTTGCGGGTTGATCCACAAGACTTGAAGAGTCTGGAAAGCCTGCCTGCCTACGTTCGGCATGGCCTCTTGAATTGCGCCACGAAAACGGTGCTTGCGCCCACGGTGGTCTTCGAGGGACTCAATCGGGGCGAGGGAAGTCCTGAACGGCTCCGCAACGGCTTGATTTTTTGCGGCAAGCCTCGCCGGACCTACGATGGTGGAGGTCAGAGCCATCCCGCTCCGACCGATATGGTATACGTCGTCTATGTGGACCAGGAAGGATTCGTCTTCGATTGGGATTGGGTGAAGGAGAATCCGGGGGAACCTGGGTATCCAATCGACTGGCCGTTGCGTTTCGGCAATCCGGTCAACCTCTCACGAGAGGCTGCTCTCGAAGTCCCAGCCAATGTGACAGCAGGAGTCTTTGACCAGAACAAAGCCGCCTACTCGGAAAGGGGCGACTGCGTTTTCTGCTACATCTGCGACGAACCTGCGTTCGCTCACCGCTATAATTCTGACCTGACGGTTTTTCGGCAGTTCGGCTCCGAAACCATCACGGGTTTCAAGGTGAAGAATGTGCGCCGAATCTGCCTGGATGACAAGAGCATCAACCTCGGTTGCCTCGATGACCAACGCATTGGCCCCGATGCCGCCCCAGAACTGGACATCGCTGTGGACGCTATCTTGATGGCATCCCTCAAAGGCCACCGGGATATGCCGGTCGATATTTACACCATCATCATCAGAGCGCTTTTCAGGGACAACCGGCAGCCACCGAAAGTCACGGTCCCGAAGAACGTCCGAAAGCCTGGGCCTCAACTGACCACGGCCTAGAACATCTTCCTTTGCTTCGGCTTCACCGGGATCGGGTTCCCGAACAGGTCTTTGGGGCCGTCTTCGTCCCGCTTCGGTTCTTCGTCGCCATCTTCAGCAGGCTTGGTGTCGCCTTCGATGTACTTCTGCACGGCTTCTTCGCTGCCGAGGAGTGCCACGGCGTCTTGCCAGCAGTGGCCCCAGGTCCAGCCGTGGCGGGGGTCGTCGGGGCCGAACGCTTCGGGCTTCCAAACGTGGCAGCCGGTGCGCTTGCGAATCAGCGGCTCCGGTCCGGTTGTCAGTTCGGGTATGCCGATGATCTCAAAGAACTCGTCGTTCGAGAGCGTGGCGGCGGATTCGGCGGACCACTTGCCTTCCTTGAGCGCCCGGAACGTAGCGGCGGCGAGGCCGGTCAATCGTTCTCGGAAGGGAAGCTCACGATCAACTCGGTAAAATCCCTTCGGGTCTTTCGGGTCGTCCCGCACGATCCAGTCGAAATCATCCGGTTCCAGGCCATAGAGGTCAGCAGATAAGGCGTCGATCTCCACCCGTCGCCGAAGCCGCTCGGCCTCGGTCACGGCCCACCAATGCTTCCATTCCTTTTTTGCAAGTTCAGCGTACTGGCGCTTCAACCGCAGCCACGCAGGAGCAAAGCGTCGATGAATGAAAGACAACCCTACTGTGTTCAAGATCAACCGGAACACGCTCGAATGTGCTTCTTCGGCCTCAAGCAGATTTGGAATCGGTAGTTCCTCCAAAACAAACCAAGCGAGAGAAGTGCTGGCAAAACGGTTTCTCAGCATGAAATCGAAGCAAAACGAATTGCACACACCCAACAGCCCAATCGTTTTCAGCAAATTCTGGCCAAGAAGCGATAGGGTGGGAACCTTGTGATTGGCGGGCATCCAAGGAATCGCAGCACTTACGAAAGTGCGAGTATTTGTCGATGAGGTTACATCCATGAAGGCAATCTTCGGTCGATCAGGTGATTCAACTAAGCGTCTGTAGGTTGCTTCTGCGATGAGAAACTGTGGCCTCCATTGCTTGTTGTCGAATGGTACTGAAGACCAGATAGCAGTCCGTCCTTTTCCTGATAGCCAACCTTTCTGGCAAAAGTCAAATTGACCAATCATCCGGCCTTCGTTCAAAGGCAATGCTACTTCATCGTTCGGCCCGATCCAACGCCCATACTCGTCGGCGCTGAATCCGTTCGCCTCCCACTTGTCAATTGGGGGAAAGTGTTTGGAGTCGCTGGTCATGTTCAGTTCTTGGGTGTACACAATCTCCCATCCCAAGGGCTTCTCACCGATGCGAAACGAATGCGAATAAATCTTGCGGAAGATGCTCAGATCACGCTGACTCCTGAATTCGACAAGGCTGAGTGTCTTAGGGCTATTCGTTCGCACGTCCTCTGGAGTGAAGACCATCGCAGCAGAATGGCGACCAAGAATATCGTCGGGAATCTCATGTGCCTCCGGCGAGTCTCCGACACCCATACGAAAACGAGTTTGGAAGGCTGTTGAGTGTCCACCCTTTGTCGCAATTAGAGCAACTTGCTTTGCAGCATGGTGGGCGGCGGTGAAGACTCGCTTTTCGTTTTGAAAGGCGTACACCAAGTCGAGCCGTCCCCGTTGAAGGAATTCCTCACGCAAGTCCTTTGTTCCGAAGTCGGAATAGATTCCTGCGGGCAATATAATTCCCAAGCGACCGTCCGACCGTAGGAGCATCCAAAACGCCTCGGCGAATAGCTTATAGGCGTTCTGCTTTCCTGAACCCATCAGACGAAACGGATGGTGTGAGTCTGAATAACACACATGCTGTCGGCGGTGGGTCGCCCACAACTTCGCAAGGCCGTCACCATCCTTGCCCCTTGCTAATGTCATCTCAAATGGCTCGGCCACATTTCTTGCCCAATTGCCAAGCGACTTGAATTGGCCGATATACTCGTGCCACTGGTCGGCGACCCCGCTCATGCTCTCGAAGAATTCCTTTTGCTTGCGTAGGGCAGCTTGGTTGTCGTAAGTACGATATAGTGGGTCAAGCTCGGTGAAGAACTCTTGAGATTTTGGTTCGATAACGTCCCAGGGTGGGTTTCCTAACATCCCATCAAACCCACTCCGTTCCGGTGTGAAGACATCGGGGAACTCCAGTTCCCAATGGAAGAACTTCACGCCCTGTGCCAGACGTTCCACGAGGGCGTCCTTCTCAACGGATGGCTTGTGAAACGTCAGTGGTGTCGGGACATGGCGAAGAGATTCTTCGTCAGTCGGCCAATACCAAACGGCACACCATTCATCCATCGCCGCTGTCAGGGTGCATAGCGGCTGACTTCGTTCGATGTGTTCCCGGTAGAATCGCTCCCGTTCGTCGGGATCGCCAATCGGCAGATCGTGCAACTGCTCGTATTCGGTACGGGCCAGCGCCACGACGCTTTCGGTGGTTGTTGCTTCACCAGGAAAAAGACTGGCCTGCTGGCTGAACTTGCTGTCGATGACTTGCCGCATCTCCTTCTTAATCCGGCCATCGCCGCTGCGCCGGTTGCCGATCTTCTCACCCTTCAGAAACTCCTCGATTCGCAGCGTGCGGGGACCGTCTTTGCCATCGCCGCCTTCCCGCTCCCAGGCTTTTAGTGGATAGTCTTCCACCCGGTCCAGCCAGCAACCGACCAGCGAGTTGCCGACCTTGATCTTGTGATCGAGGAACGAAAACGGCAGTTCGGGATCGAGCGTCTCGACCCACAGCGAGACACGGGCAAACTCCACGGCCAGCGGGTTGATGTCCACACCGTAAATGCAGCGCTCGACCACATGCCGCCGCAATAACGCCTTGATCCGCTCGGCAAACGTATCGCCCCGCTGGGGATCATTGGGCGGGAAGGGTACAAGTTCCTCGCCGTCCTTGTTCGTGCGTGGCCGACCGTAGGGGAGCGTGATCTTCTTGGTTTGTACCGGGTCGTCCAGTTTGCGGTGATGGCAGAGCGATTTGTAGAGGGCATCGGTCATGTAATGCAAAGCGGCGACCAAAAACGACGCACTGCCGCAGGATGAATCGCAGACTTTCAAGCCGAGGATGACTTCCGGCTTTTTTGGGATAAGCGTGCCATCCGTGCCATCCTCAGCCTTGTCGTAGCAGAGCGGCTCCAGCGTGCGGTGAACGGTCGGCACGGCCAATTGAGGCCGGGTGTAGAACGTGCCGGTTCCCTTGCGGGTGTTGCCCGCTCGGACCAGATAGAACTCGCCCGTGGCCACGACCCTCTTGATGAGCTTGGTCGCCTCGACTTCGATACGGGCCTGATACTCGCTATCGGGTTCTCTGGCCTTTTGCTTGCCGATCAGCGCCGCCAGAACCACGGCTTCCCTGGCCCAACTTTTTGCCGCCTCCACGGAATCGAGGTAATCCCCGGTGCGCTGTACGGCGACCACCGCTTCGTCCGCTTCGACTTCGATTTCCTCGGTCGTTTCCTCGTCACCGTCGTCTGCGTCGTCGGTATCTTCCTCAGCCTCCTCTTCTTCGTCCGCTGCCGTGGCCGTGACTTTTTCCTTTCGCAGCGTGGTCAACAGGTCTTTGAGGCCCTTCTTGTCGTTGGTCAGCATGTCTTCGAGCCGGGCGAGTGGCAGCACCGGCTCACGACCAAGGTTCAGGAAGATTTGCGGGCCGATCTGCTCGTCCGTCCTCTTGAGGCGATAGTCGAGCAGACCTTCGTAAATGAGGCCGATGAACTCGGTGCGGAGATCGGTGTAATCGACCGGCCCATCCACGAACGTCTTTGACTTCCCCTTGATGACCGGAAGTGGGCCACGCAATAGTTTGCGCAGGACGTAGTAGATCGTGGCATCGCCAACCGAGATGCTGTGTTCGAGGATGTGCAAGGCACGAGCCACGGCGTCGGTGCTGTTCTCGTCGCCGGGCCGGAACAAGACGCCGCCGTAGGCCCGCATCGGAAATGCGCCGTGGGCCGAGCCGCTGTAGATCAGCCGGAACAGGGCCATCAACCGATGCCATGCCGTTTGCCGGTTGAACAGGGCGTGCGTGCCGCCTTCGTAGCGGGTGACTTCATCGAGCAGTTCGTACAGCGACCGCACGCCGTAGGACTGCCCATAAATGGGATCGTTGACCGGCAGCAGTTGCCGGGACTCGGCGAACAGGCAGACCACGAGACGCATGACCACCCGCACCGTGGCCTGGAACATCGCCTCGTGAGCTTCGGCATCCGTGAGTTTGCGGTCGTCGCCGTGCGCCACCAGGAGGGCGAAGAGATCGGGTTTGGTCCGGTTGGCGGTGGAGACTTCTTCCAGCAGAAGCTCGACGGCTTGCCGGACATTCTCCCGCAGCACGCTCGACAAATCAGCTTGGCGCTTGCGGGATTCTTCAACGCCGTCGAGCAGGCCGGAGACGGCTTCCTTGATCGGCTTGAGTGATTCAGGCGACAAGAGTTGGCGCAGGCCGCAGAGTTCCTCGGTCCCTTCGCCTTCATCGAACCAGCGGTCGCTTTCCCATTCGCACCACGACTCGAAGTCGAGGCCCGCATAAATAAGCCGGAACTGCTGGCCGTTGGTGAGCAGGCCGAGGCGATGGCCCGTGCCTCGCAGAAGTTCGAGGAAGCGGGAATAGACGGTGCGGCCCCGGCCTCGCCCCACTTGCGGCGAAGTGTCGGCCATGACGAGCAATGCAGGCGTGGTCCCGGCTTCGTCACCGAAGACGACCCGGTGCGGACGGATGGTGTCCGAGCGACTGCCGATCCGCACGACGGCAGTGAGGTTCTCTGGAATGTTGTGCTGCTTGGCCAACCGGCTTCCCGTGTGGCCAACGAAATTCTCCAGGAGCGCATCCGTGAAGCCCAGAATCGCCGCTTGGTCCCGGTCAGCGCCGTGCTTTCCGGCGTCGATATGTGATTCAAAGCGGGTTCGGGCGTCTCGCAGTTTCGGCAGTGCCGGAAACTTCGCTGCGGGTGGCGCAGTGGGAAAACGCTCTACCATCACCACGGGCGAGAGGAGCAACCCTTGATGGCGCAATCGGGACCACCATGCGTGTGCCGTGTCGGTCTGGCTCATGGGCGCACGTCCTCCGCAGTCGCCGGGACAACGTAGGTGAGCGCCAAGGGCAGCACACGCACTTCACGAATCTGGAACCGCTTGGGCAGCACGATCTCGGTACGGTGTTTGCGTTCCTTCTCCAGCAAGTCACGGGTTCGCTCCACGTCTTGCCTCAAGACGGTCATCTGTTCTTCAAGCTCCTGGACCCGGAACTTGGCTTCTTCCTGGATTTCTTCAAACAGTGTCGGCTGCGTGGCCTCGACTTGCTGGCGCAAGAGTTCCTTGGCCACTTTGGTAAGTTCCTGTTCCCGGCTTCGCTCCTTCAATTCTGTGAGCCGGTAGCGGTAACTCTCCTTGGCCGCATCCAGTTCTCGCTTCAGTGCGGTGCTGGCACGACCAGCGAAGACCTTCCCCATCTCGGCCTCCTTCCGACCGAGATACTTTTCCAGTTCGGCCTTGTGCTGGAACCAGTGGCCACGGAGCGTGCGCATCCAATCATCGAGCCGAACCGAGGACTTGATCGCATGAAGCTGGCTTTGCAGCACGGTTTGCTTGAACTGATCTTCGACAAGCCCGATCTTGTTCCCCTCGATGCGGAACACCGACGAAAGGACTTCATCGTGCAGCGGTTCCCGCAACTCGTTGATGGCGGTGAGCGTGTAATGGAAGACGAGCAGGGCTTCAAAACCGGTGCGTTGCAGCGCCGCAATGGACCAGCGGAAGACGGCATTGCGACCTTCAGGATCATGTAACTGACGGCTGAGTGTTGCCATCGCCTGCCGCATTATCGGATGCCCCAGCCGCAACAACACCTGATGCTTCTTGATCCGCATGACCCGGCGACCGGAAACTTCTTCTTCGACCAGGGCGGCATCGAACACCAATTCCATGCGGTCGGTTCGAGAGCCAATGGTCAGCGTTTGGCGGGCGAGTCCTTCCCATCGTGCTGGCGGCTTGAGTCGATAGAAGCCGGGGCGACCGGCGATCTCCTCAATCGAGCCATTGCCCTCGACCGTGATCGCCGCCCGAAGGATGTCGTGGAGCGCCAGCGGAGAAATGCCAAGCCGGTTATCGGTGCTTTCGAGGAGTTCCTTGGCACGGCGGGTGATGTCGGCAATTTCGCCGGGCGACTCGTGGTCGAGTTCTCTGGCAGGATCGTTTTCAAGTTGCTGGCCGACGAACAGGCCGACCTGTTCGATGCTCGTCTTCTTGCCTTGGAAGTGGCGCTGGATGGCGGCATCGAAGATGCGCTCCACGCTGCCCAGGTCTTGACGCACTTGCTCGACCTTCTCAGCAACACGGAAAAGGAAGTTCATGTCCTCTTCTTCGTTGCAGCGGAAATAATGGACGCTGACATCCCGGACTTGCCCGTGGCGGGAAACACGACCGTTTCGTTGTTGCAGCTTCGAGGGCGACCAGGGGATGTCGTAATGGATGACCCAGCGGCAGCACTCCTGCATGTTGATGCCTTCGGATGCGGCATCGGTCGCCAGGAGCAGACGCACGGCGGCGGTCGGGTCTTCAAACTCAGATTTCACGGCCTCGAATTCATCGAGATTCATGCCGCCGCAGAGGATTCGGAGCGTGTTCTTGTCGAAGCCCTCCTGAAGCAACCGCTGTTCGAGGAAGAACAAAGTCTCCTTGTACTCGGTGAAGACGATGAGGCGTTCGTCGTCACGCAGCTTGCCGCCAGCGAACAGGTTCTTCTTGATCCAGGCGACGAGGGCCTCGGTCTTTGAGTCGGACTTCTTGGCCAACGCAGCGAGCTTGCCGGGGTCTTCGACGGTTCGCCGGTCATATCCGAGGGCCTCCAGTGCCTTGTTCACACGGCTCTGAAGGTGTTCGACGGTTTGGTTCTGGCTCCGAAAATATGCGCCGCTGTAACGGGCCGCATCTTCTTCGAGAATCGACTTCTCGTCGTCGCTTTTCGTTTGTTCTTCGGCACGCTCCGCAGAGACACGGGCCATGTCGAACAGCCTTGGTGCGTCAACGTCGTTTTCGGGATCGTCCTCCAAGTGCCTCCACCACGTCCGGGCCAGAGCGAGGGGGCAGGAAAGCAGGCGCTTGGTGAGCAAGGAGTAGATGAACTGACTGAGCCAGCGTTCGGCTGCCGATGCGCTGCCCAGGGCCGCTTGACCCTTATTGCGGTATTCCCGCAAGGCTTCGTACAGGGCCGATTCCTTTGCCGTAATACTGATCGGCAATTCCACGGGCGGCAACTGCTCGGCGAAAGGCGGGCGCAACGACTGCTTGTTGATGTCGTCCTTCAACCGGCGAATGCGGACTTCGGTGAGATGGCTCTTGTCCTTCTCGTCCATCTCGACCGTCATCTGAAATCGGATGGGATCGAGCAATTCCAGCAGGCCGGTGAAGCAAACCGTCTTGCCGTTGTGCGGCGTGGCTGAGGCGAAGATGCGATGCTCGAAGAGAAATCGCACTTCCCGCAGCATCCGGGTCCGCTGGCTGGCCCGGTTGCCTGCCTGCGGTGCAAAATGATGGCACTCGTCCACGATCAGCAAATCCCACGGAGCGTGCGGCATCGTTCGATGGCCGTTGGCCTCGGCGTCAGGTCCGGCCCCCGATGCCTGAAGGAACTGCTGCAAAATGTCGGGCATTCGCAGATAGTCCATCGACGTGATGATGCGAGGGAATGCCTTCCACGGGTTCGTGTCGATCCCCAGGCGGCGGCGAAGCTGGAAGGTCGAGTCGGAGTCGATGACCTCGAAATCGAGGTTGAATTTGCGACGAAGCTCGTACTTCCACTGCCGCTGGAGCATCGCCGGGCAAAGAACGAGAATGCGCCGGATGCGCCGCCGCAGAAGCAACTCTTCCAGCACAAGGCCCGACTGGATCGTTTTGCCCAGGCCCACCCCATCGGCAAGAAGGAGGCTGACACGGGGCATCGACAGCGCACGGATGACCGGCTCCAGTTGGTACGGATGGACCTGGATGGCCGAGTTCCAGACGCCGAGCAGCGGCTCGTCCTCCAGACCGTCCTTCTCACGAAGACGGTTCAGCCGGGTCCACCGATGGGCGTTGACGAATGCTTGAAGGGCCTGGGGACTGTCTGGCCGGTTGGCGTCTACACCGGGGAGCGACGTGCTGCCGAGGATTGACGCCGTGGCCTCGACTTCCCACAAGAGTTGTTCGGCTTCCGGGTAGCGGAAATCATCGAGGTATTCGACATCAACGACGTGGAGCCGCCCCTGCACGGTACGGCTGTCGTAGGGTTCAACCGCCCTGACCGTGGCCAGACGGCTGCGCACCCGCACGGCTTGCCCGACTTCGGGGATTGGTAACGCTTTTGTTGTCATGGTTCCAAAAGCCTTGTTGCGATTCACAGCATTGTTTCTGCCACGTCGCCACTCGTCCTACGCTCTGCGAGCGTATTTGCATTTGGGGTAAGTATTGCACACCATCATCGGCCCCGAACGGCTTCGCTTGAGGACAAGTTCCTCACCGCAAGCCGGACAAAGCTCGGCTTCCAACTCCTCGAATTCCGGCTCGATTTCGCCCTCGGCAACTTCCGAGGTTACTTCACTTCCTGGTACTTCTGTCTGACGAATGGTCGCTCCTCCGTGCATGGTGCAACGTGGCCGGACTTCAAGAGCCTGCGGTACTCGCATCAAGATGTCAGTGCAGTCGTCATCCGTCTGTACGAAGCACACGCCTTGCTCCAGGTCCAGGTTGGAAACCTTCTGCGGCGAAAGGCTTTCCAAGTTGGGAGCGGCATGTCGAACGTAGTTGATTGCCTTGGCGTTGGGCAGCTTGAAAATCAAGCGTGTGAGGAGGTACTTGAAGATTCTCTCCGGGATGCGTTCCGGGAACTGCGAGGCCAGAACAAAAGACAAGCCATCGTGCCGAATCTGCGTGATCGCATTCTCCAACTCGCCGACGAGTTCCTTGCAATCGACGTACTCGTGCGCCTCGTCAAAAACGACCATCTTGTTCACACCGTTTTTCGTCCGACGAACCAAATCAGTGATGATGAGGCAGAGTTTCAGTGCTTCCGATGCTTCCATCGCCTGCATTCGGAGGTCGAAGATGTTCAGCGACCCTTCTTGAAGCACATCGGCCCATTCGTAGGGGCGATTGTCTGAAATCCAGCGCTCCGCAAAGCTGAGTCGATTCATCGCCCGACGCCGCTGAGTATTCGACATCCGTTCGTCGGTCTGGATGGCCCGCTCAAGGTTCTTGAAGGTGAGTCGTTCCTGATAAAAGAGTTTCTGAATGATGTCCCGGATGATGTCCATGTACTCCGCTTCACGAGTCGGCGGTTTCATCAGGATTTCCCAATGCTCCGCACCGAGTTCATCGGGCCGGAACTGAATTGGAAACGACTTGAGTGAGCCGTACTCCGCTGCACGTCGGGGCAATTCCTCCTGATAGCCGAACACATTAACTGTCTCGACCGCCTTGGGCTGTGCGCCGTACTTCTGAGCCAGGGTCATGATTTCGCCCGGCTCGCTGTTGGGTATGGCGAAGCCGCCATGTTCAAAGCGAGATTGTGGATTGCGACGATAGTTGAAGGCAACGACACTCATCGGACGTGACTGCTCGATCAGCCCTGGCTGCGTCAGGAGAGCGTTCTCGATCAGGACGCCCAAAGCATAGGATTTCCCGGACCCCATATATCCGAGCAAGACCAAACACTGAGGTTTGGTCAATGAAATGCCCAGCCTCTTGCGCCCGTCACGAAGTTCCCCCAAAATGCCAACGTGCGGACTATCCAACACGTCATCACCAATGACGATTTCCACCATCGCCTTCTGAACAGGCGGTTGCGGATTCTTGGGGTGCGGCGACAATGGCGGTCTCGCCACAGCCTTCTGTGGTTCAGTCGGCTGTCGTTGAACTGGTGGTGCAGTTGTCGGCTTTGGTAGATGGCTAGACTGCGGCCCTTCCACTCCAACGACCTCTGCCAAGGGCGGGCAGTGCCGTCCCGCATGTCGGAAGAACTCGGTCTTGCTCAGGACACGTTCATTCCGAAGAAAGCCGACGACTTGCCGCTTGTCGATCTCGTGGTCGCCGACCGTGAGATCGTGTTCTTCGACTGCAACAAGCGTGTCGTAAACAGCGTTGAGGCACGTCATCTCATCCTGACCGGCCTGAACGTAGGTTGCCCCTTTGGACTGTGCATCTTCTAGGTGTTCTTGACTCTTCGCACCGAGTCGTTTGCACCGCCGATCACGGATCATCAATAGGTGGGTGAACTGATCCCCGTCCTTGAGGCACTTATTGAGGTTGCGCATACGAGCAGCGAAGGATGTCCCCTCGCTGTTCATGACCGCAAGGCACAGTGAGGTTCGGCTCGCTGAATGGCGAATAATCACATTCGGGGGCATCACGAAATGGCGGCAAGTTGCCTTGCCCAATTCGACGCCATTTCCTGACGAGAACAGAAGTGTTTCCGTGAGGGTGCGGATTCGACCGAAAAAGTCCTGTTCCAGCACCATTTCCGATGCGAACGACTTCCGCAGTGATTCCTCGAAACGAGCAAGGGCGGTCTTGATTACGTCATCAATCTCCGCTTGAAAAACCGTCTTGCTGGTAGTGACAGGAACTCCTGCGGATGAAGAAAGGCTGCCATCGAGCCAAGACTGAAACTCGTGACGGGCCACTTGAATGAACGAGCGGGGCGAAGTGGCCTTGCGGCATAATTGCTGCACGTCCTCCGGGGTGAACGGGAAAATGTTCGTCGGCAGTCGATGCTTAATGAACGATGGCTCCAGGTGCGTTGCCAGCAGATTGAGGCCATGCTGCGGCCCGAAAGTATCGAGTTTGACGACCTGTTGGGCGATGCGTTCGCTCACACTCTGGTCAAGCGTCGGAGAAAACCACGTCTCCCATAGCGATGGAAAAATGCAGGTGATGACGAGGAAATTCGGAGCCATCGTGAAGATTTCACGCACGGCATCTCCCAATTTGTGCGTGAGGCGTGGCTGATCCCGTAGGCCCTCCAGTTGGTCGAATGCAAGAATGAGCGGTTGATAGTATGTCGAGAGAATCCCAACGGTACGAATCGCCCGAAGCGCCTGATCTTCACGCTGCTGTTGGGTTGAAGCATCGCCGGACGTTTCATTCAGAGTGACCCAGGACGGCGGTAGGCCCAAGTCTTTGGCCTCAGTTTCGTCAACGTCCTGTCCGGCAAGCCACGTCAGCAGAACTCGCTTTCGATCCTCTCGGACGACGAAGCAGTAGGTGATAAGCACACGGGCGATGGTTTGGTCCACGTCAGGATGAGTGAACTGGAGATACTTGAGAGTTCGCTTCCTGATTCGATCCAGATTGTCCTGTCGCTTCTCACCCTCTCCCAGCATGTTGAACAGGTTGTACGGGTCTTCTTGAAGCCGGGCGACCCAACGGCGCTTCTGATCGGCATCCTTGTCGTCACGGATGTCCTGCTCGAATTCGGGAATCAGCACTCTGGAGAAAACGTGTGCCAACAAGTCGTCTAGCTGACTTCGCACACTTGTCTTGGTTGGGATGGTCCTCGCAAGACTGCTGACGACGTTAGCCCAGATATGCTGTGCGACAGCCTCCTCGTTGTTTGGCTTGCGAATGAAAAGGATGTGGTTCGTCTCGGCCAAATTCCGTGCGACCCGCATCAACAAATGCGTCTTGCCAGTTCCCGCTTCACCGAGGATTAGCACGCCTTGCGTGTTTGATCCGGTTTGGCCCGGTGACAAGCGGGTGAGGTCTTTGAGCGCTCGAACGATGCGCAAGTAGGCTTGGCGGTTGTAGTCCTCCAAGTCGGGAACCTGATCCCAAGGCGTGTTGACACGATCAAAGAACGCCGGAGGCTCGTTCTCCAGAATGGTGCGATACTGGTTTTTCGTGTCAGGAATCATGGGTCAGCCCTGAGTGTTTCCACGAGCCTTCATCCTTGGTTGTTGTTGTCTCTTCCTGATTCGCTCCTGTATGAAGGAAAACCCTACCCTCTTATGTTGTGAACAAGGAGTTGCGCTGTGCGCAGTGATCTCTAGCACGCCTCTTTTCCACCGGCTGCACAATCGCAATCACCCGGTCGGCAACCTTCCGGCCTTCCACGACCACGGCCCGGCGTTCGAGCGTCTTGCCTCTCGATTCCCATTGGCTCAGGTCTTCATTGTCATCATCATCGGTCAACGGTTCGGCATCGAAGAGACGATGAAGCACCGAAGCCGCAGGCACACGCATGTTGGTCGGGATCGTGAACCCATCCTGCTGCGCCGCCTTGTTCGGGATCACCTTCACGGCTCGCAGTTCACCGGGCGGCGGGTCGTCACCGAACATGCTTGGAGTCGCCAGCTTTCGCTTCACTTCTTTTTTGTGGGCCAGGGCCGCTTCCAAGTAGACCACCGGCGTCGTCAGGCGACGAGCGCAGGCGAACAGCGTGGCCTGGAAGCTGGCGGTGGGGAACGCCTCGCTGATGATGGCCTCGACCGTGCTGAAGGTCAGGTGCGATTTCCCAAAGCTGGCCTGCTGGTACGCCGGGTCGAAGATCGGGCCGTAGAAACCAACGTGACCGGCGATTTCGTCCATCATCCGTTCGATGGGATCGTGTTCCGAACGGTAGCCCGGCTCCGTTGCACCGCCATCGGCGTGGGTTGTCAGTCGGTGGGCGATCTCGTGCCAGCGGGTGAAGAAGCGACGGGCCAGCTTGTTGCCACGGCAGTCGATCACGGCGACAAACCGATCCGGCGAATCAGCCGTCGCATTCCGCCTCAGCACCAACGCACCGAAGGTCGGGTTGCCGTCGTCATCGAATTTCGTCCGCATTCCGGCGAAGACGAATTCCTTCTTGCCTCGTGCATAAACCTCGGTGAGCCGGTCGAAATCCTCTTCGCTCCTGATCTCCTCGAAGACCATCTGAAGCCGCTTCGTAACGAGCGATTCCAGGGCGTCGATGCCCGTAACGCCGCCAGCCTCAGCAACCCAGCCGTCGATGCGGTGACGGCAGTAATCGAGGATGCCGTCCACAGGCGCAGCTGCGCCGACGCCCAGTTCTTTGGCGAGTTCGAGAATTTCAGTGGCAGCGTCCAACCGGGTCATTCGTTTTCCAGAAATTCCTTCACACCTTCGTAAAACTTCTGCCAATCCACCCCTTCAAGCCCTTCCTTTTTCTTGGCGCTGCGGTGGGCCAAAATCTGCTTGTGCATGTCAAGCAACATCAACGTCTGTCGCAGCGATAGTCCTTCTTCTGCTGCGAACTTTGCCAGCGAAGAAGGTAACGCCACTTCGCTCGGCGTTTCCTTGCTGGCTTTGCCCGTCATCAAGTAATCCAGGGAGACGTTCAACGCACGGGCAATGTCCAGAAGATTGGCGGCACTTACGCTGCGTTTGCCGTTCTCCAATTCCGACAAAAAGCTCTTGGACAAACCTGCTTTTGTGCAGAGTTGGTCCTGCGTCCAGCCGATTTCCAGACGCCTCTCCTTTATCCGCTCGCCTACGCCAGTCACTCGATGCTCCTTGTCCGGGGGCAACCCACACTCTCGGCAAAAATCCGTGGCAGACAGTCTACGGCTTCGTTCGTGGCTTTTCAACCGCCTGCCGTCTTGACTTCCTGTTTTGCGAACTATAGTGTATACCGATAGCTAAGGGATTGGTCGTGGGTTGCGGCATTCTTGCCGCTCGCCAACCCCTCGTTCTGAAACGGAGAATCAAGATGGCTTGGAACGAGAAGCGCTCGAAGGAGCGGGTCAGGGCAAACGACTTCAGCGATTTTGATCTGAATGTCCAAGACCTCGCCAGGACAATGGACTTCACGAACCTGGGAAAGAAGGACGTTCGACGTGCCAAAGGCGTTCACCTTTACGTTGACGTACCCAACTTCCACCGGGCAGTTCAAGACGCCGGGAACGACTTGCAGAAGCAGCGAAAACTTCTGCGGGCCTCCAGCGTACTTCGGCGAGTCCAAGGCGAACTCATGGACCAGGACGACGTTGGTGACATCCAGCGTCAGACCGTGCGGGCGCACGGCCTTGTCTTCAGGCCCTACGACGGCGACGAAAGCCCGAAGGATGGCAACCGGGCCAAGCTCGCTGTGACCCATGCCATAACGCAAAACACCTACGTCCTGGAAATCTTCAACGACGTTTTCAACGACGTTCGTGACTTCAACAGCGCCGTGGGTTTGTCGAGTGGTACAAGCTACCTCGCCAATGTCGGGAAAACCGGAAAGCGGGAACTGATCTCGCTCGGCACATGCGCCAATCTTGCTGCGAAGATCATAGGCGGCAGAGACACGATCACGATCACGTCGGAAATGTACGACGTGCTGCCGGACTTCCTCCAGGAATACTTCGTCAAGGATGAAGCAGTTTCCGGCGTCCAGACCCACCGAGCGACTGGCTTGCGGTGGACCACCCATCCAGAGTTGGCGAAGAAACTCGGCGTGGTCTGGAAGCCTGCTGCTTGGCGAAAAAAGACCGAAGAGCATCGAGATGCTTTGGCTCTCTCTGAAATCGAGATTTCAGAGGCGACCGTTCTGATTGATGTGTCGAGTCTCAGCGAGCGTAACTGCAAGAGGACTGAGGCAATCGCCTTTTACGCCGATCTCGACGGCTTCACCCGCTATGTCCAGGAGGCTGAAACCGACGAAAAGGTGGTCAGCCTTATTCGCCAGTTCCACATGATCCGGTCGGAATTCCATTCGGTCGCAGAAACCGACTACGAAGGGCTGGTGCTACAACATCGTGGCGATTGCATCTTGGGAATCCTGCACCTTCCGAGCGGCCAATCGAGTCACGCCGACCGATGCCAGGATGCCGTCGATCTCGCAATTGGGCTGCAATCTTCGATGGAGCATGTCCTCAACGAGCATTTGACCGACCGAAAGGACATTCACGTTGCGGTCGGTCTGGACGTTGGCAAGGTGATCGTGACTCGACTCGGCAAAAAGGGGGAGCGGATCACAATCTGCTTCGGCCCAGAAGTCACGGAAGCCGAACGGCTTCAGTACATTTCGGCGGCGAAGCAAATCCGTATTTCGTCCGAGATGTACGACCAACTTGATGATGAGGAGGTCAAGGAAGAATTCACGAAGCAAGGTTCGGCTTACGTTGCAACCGGCTTAACCTTCTCAAAGCTGGACGAGAAAAAGGAAGAAAAGGCTGCTGAAACTGGAACTCTGGGAGCATCCGTGAGCCAGGGCCAAGTTCGTGTTTCGACAACTGCAACAGCGGCAGCGAAGCCGTGGCACAACAGCAAGCCGTGGATGTCGGAGTAATGCAATGCAATGGCACGAGGCCATGCCGCAACGGTGGAAGCGGGAGCAGGCGATTGCTGCGGCATCGCTGGAAGACTTCGAGGCTGGTATCGAGGGAACGGGCTGTGCCTTTGTTCGTGGATTGTTCCACGTTGTTTCGGAACACGGCCACGTTTACGAAACAGTCAAGCTGAGGATCACTTACCCGCCAAACTTCCCCGCCAGAAACCAATCTCCGTCTGTCTACCTGGAGAGTCATCGTGATAGCTGGGAAAAAGGCGGGGACAGTCATATTGAGGACGATTGGCGGCTCTGCTTGTTTGTTCCAGGCGAATCGGGCATTGACTTCGGTGAGGCGACTTCGCTCAATGACCTTCTTGCTGTGACTCATACGTTTCTTTTCAAGCAGCGAATATTCCAGCGTCGGCTTGTTCGTTCTCGACTTGATGGGAGAAAAGCCAAATGGCCGGGGGAAGATCGCTCGCATGGGCTTCAGGGTATTCGGGAAGCAGTTCGAGACGCCGGTGGTATTGGAAGAAATGATCCGTGTCCGTGTGGAAGCGGAAGGAAATTCAAGCACTGCCACTTGGGAAGGCTATGAAGGCCCTTGTCAATCGGAGACGGTGAGCGATGAAAGAGCGATTTGAGGGGGACGCCGGAAGACGTTTGCTCGCCAATGAATTGGCCGACCAAGTGATTGTCCACGGCAACCATGACATCGCTGATGAACTCCTCCGGGCATCCGAGATGCGGGAACTTCAGGATGGCGATGTCTTGATCTCACAGGACTCTGAAGAGAACGACATCTACTTCATCATTTCTGGAAGTTTCAACGTCGAAGCGAATGGCCGCTTGGTCGCTGTTCGTCACTCCCGCACACACGTCGGCGAGATGTCGTTGATTGATTCCAAGGCTCGCCGCTGCGCAACAGTCAAAGCTGCGGAAAAATCCGTTGTGGCGAAAGTCACAGAGCCAGAGTTCAGTCGGATCGCAACAGCATTCCCAGACCTCTGGCGGCGTATTGCCGTGGAACTGTGCGGTCGTCTCCGCAATCGGAACGGGCTGATTCGTCGGCCAAATGAATTGCCGAACATTTTTATCTGCTCGTCTGCGGAAAGCCTCACCGTTGCTGAACAAATTCAAGTTGGGCTGGATCATCTCCCAAGCGTCGTAAAGGTGTGGACCGATCAGGTGTTTGGCCCGACGAAGTACACGATGGAAGACCTCGAACGAGAAGTCGCAACCGCCGACTTCGCTATCGCCGTCGTGATGGGAGAGGATGTCATCCGAAGCAGGAAGCGGCAGAGCGTTGCTCCCAGAGACAATGTGGTTTTTGAGTTGGGGCTATTCATGGGCCAAATCGGGCGGCAACGCACCTTCATGGTAGTCCCACGAGGGATCAAGCTGAAAATGCCGAGCGACCTGCTGGGCCTTAACCCGTTGTCTTTCGTTCCGCCAACTGACCCGAAGAATGCGAGCCTTTGGGCGGCTGCGCTTGGTCCAGTCTGTACTCAAATCAAGACGGCCATCAACAATCTCGGTCCTCGTTGATGTCCACCAAACCTTCATCGAATGCTGCTTGGCGGGCCGCTTTACAGAACCAGTCAACGGCGAACTCGGAGGCACGAGAAAGTGTCTTGACTGCTGGGGAAATCGAAAGGAGGAAGCGAACCGTGTTCTTCAATAATCCATCCCGCCGCCACTTCCTCAAATCCACCGCCGCCGCCATCGCATCGTTGATCCTCCCCCGCAGCCTCTTTGCCCGGAACCCCGACCACTTCTTCGTCATCCATGCCGATCCCCTGAACTCTTGGCCGGTCGCCGATCCCGTGGCGTGGGCGTTGCAGAACCAGGACGAGTCTATCCTGGCCCGTGCCGCCGAGGGGTTGGCCAAGCTCACACCCAACGACGCCGACCGCATCATCCGGCTCGTCGTCCGGCGCTGCCGCCTGAACCTCATCGAGCTTTACCACGGACAGGTCGTCGTCCACCATTGGGGGCCGCATCGTGCCGACCTTCGGCCATTCTTCAAGGCACATCGGCTGGCCACGAATGAAATCAAAGTCGTGCTGCGGGACCGCAAGCGGGAAACCGTCACCACGCAGCACGGTGACGACTTCCTGTTCGGCTCCAAGGTCGCCCCCGACTTCCCCGTTGATCTCTTCCAGAGCAAATGGGCCAACCGCTTCACCATAGAAGCCGACGACTGGCAGGCCGCTCCTGGAACTTGGTCCGGCTTCGGCTGGGCCAACACTGAAGACAACCGCATCCCCTGGGCGGCGATGAAGTCGGCGTGGAGGCGGGCGGCCCCTGGGACTTGCTTGAATTGCGACACGCCGACCATCCTGGTCAACTTCGGCCTTCGTCCGGTCGGTATGTTCAATCGCTGCCTGGATTTCGTCCATGTTTGCGGGGCGTGCCGTCGTTCTTTCGTGGATGATTCGATCAAGGACGTGGCCGGGTGGATGGCGGCGAATCTCGATGGCGAGGTCCGGCCCGCCTACGAGATGATCTGGGGCAAGCGGGCGAAGCGGCAATGACGAACCATGCCACCGCCGAATCCGTCTTACTCCTGGGCGACAAACGCAAGGGGACGCCATGCCGACCTTCATCAAACTGATCTGGCTCGAACTCAAACTCACTGGCGAGTTCGGGCAGCATACCAAGTACCGCCGCTTGTGCCTGGAGCGGAACGCCACGACCAGTGCGGAGAAGTTGCAAATCGCCGAGGAAGTCCTCTTGGGCGGGGCTACCGGAATTGCTGAATGTCAATGCCACACGATCTACCTGAAGCAACACGAGAAGGCGTGACTTGAATGACAGAGGGGACATCGTGAAGGACCGTCGCCGAGGAGCCTTGATCGGATTGGCAGTGGGCGATGCGCTCGGAGCCGCTGTCGAGTTCAAATCTCCAGGCAGCTTCGCACCTGTCACCGGCTACCGAAGCGGTGGGCCGCACCGCCTAGAGGCCGGAGAATGGACCGACGACACCAGTATGGCCCTCGCCCTGGCCGACAGCATCGCCGTGGGCTGGGACTTGAACGACCAAGCCGACCGATACGTTCAGTGGTGGAAGACCGGCAAGTATTCCGTGAACGGGCGCTGCTTCGACATCGGGATCACCACCAGTGATGCGTTGAGCAACTACGTCGCCGAGAAAAATGCACTGACTTCCGGCGACCGTTCGGACGAGGCAAGTGGCAATGGTTCGATCATGCGTCTGGCTCCCGTGCCGATCCGGTATGCCGGTCTTTTTCCCGGCAAGATCGAAGAACTTTCACGGCTCGCCGAGGAATCCAGTTTGCCGACGCACGCCAGCAATCAGTGCATATCAGCTTGCCGGTATCTGGCGACCGTTCTCGCCGCTCTGATCCACGGGGAGGATCGTGATAAGGTTTTGTCCCCGGAATGGAAGCCATTGCTGCAACTCAATGCCATCAAGCCTCTGCACCGCTTGATTCAGGAAATTGCCCAGGGGAGTTTTCGCCAAAAGCAGCCGCCCGTCATCCAGGGATCGGGTTGGGTGGTCAAGAGCCTGGAAGCGTCGTTGTGGGCTTTCCACGATGCCGACAGTTTCGAGGAGGCCGTCTTGCGTGCCGTCAACCTGGGCGATGATGCCGACACGACCGGGGCGATCTGCGGGCAGTTGGCCGGGGCGTATTGGGGTGAGTCCGGCATTTCCAAATCGCTCAGGGCGGGCTTGGCACGGATGGATATGCTGGAGAAGGCGCTGGCGGGGATTTTGGGAGAGTGACGGCATGACGACGAAGCACCCCACCTGCTGACTGCCAAGATCGAGGAGAGTCCTTGAAACCAAAACCAACCACGATTGCCGATCTAATCAGCTTGGAATTCAAGCCGGAGGATCGGAATCGCCGCAAGCCAGTCGTGACGCCGCTCGTCACTCCACTCTGTTTACCGGAGACGACCAAGCTGCCTCGCAAATTCGAGTGCGAGGTCTTCAACTTCTTGCTGGCGAATAAGGATGCCCTTGGCATCGAGACGGTTTTCAGGTTCAAGAACCTGTTCGTGGATGGAGCAATCCTGCTGACTGACGGCAGGCGACTGACGGTCGAGGTCAAGTTGCGCATGAACTGGAGCAAGGCGCTTCAAGCCGAATCGGAGTTCAGGCGGTTCCTGCTGACTTCGGAAGCGAAGGCCAACCCGGTCAACGGGATGGTCGTGTTCTTTGAGGAGTTCCAGGGCGACGGCTGGCACAGGAGGGCCAAGAGCAGGCTGCTCGAAAATGGTTGGAACCACTGGTATGCGAACTACTTTCGCATCGAAGGCTACCGAGCGGACTTGTTCAGGCTCCGCAAGGGAGTTTTCGAGCATTATGGATTGGCGCTGGCGAACAGCTTGATCGCCAACGTGGAACAAATGTCGGAGGAGGAAAAGAAAATGATGCTAGAGGCGGCTCAAGCTCTTGAAAAAGGCGATGCGTGACGGATCGGCAGGCTTCAGCCCGATCTCACGTTACCAACTCGATCTGGCTGGGGTCGCTTACCTCGATGTAAGGCCCCTTCTCCTTGCGGATCACCACGCCACGAACTCGAATGGTCTTGCTTTTGAAGTAAACGGTCGGGTCGTCAATGCCTGCTTCGGTGAATTTCGGTCGTCCTTCTACCGTGATGACCACGCCAAGGTTTTTCGGGTCACGATGGTTTGACTCCGAGTCGAGAAAGACTTGGCAAGAGCCGGTGCAACTCTTCGTCTTCTGAACGAGCATTTCAACGGAAACGGACTCGTTGACCCGGTTGATGGCTTCCACGGCGGAAAGGTTCATCGCACAGTCCTCAATGCTGCGGCGTGTTCTTTGCCGTCATCTTACGCATTTGCTTGCCGGAGGCGTCACGGCTCAGTGCGTCACCGAGCAGCACGCCCGATAAAATGCGTGTGGAGGTTTCGATGCCGAAGAACTTTCCCAGGACCGGCAAGAAGACTCGCCCGAAAACTGCCGTGAAGGGCAAGCGCTTCCTCTGCGCCAAGTGCCGCAAACGAAGCCCGAAGCCTGTCAAGACGCCCGCCCCGTGGTATTGCCTGAACTGCTTGAAGGAAAGGGCCGCTTTGACCCCATGAAGATTCTCTTCCTTCACGGCTGGCATAGCGTTCCTGGCGGCATCAAACCGACGTACCTCGCCCAGCACGGCCACACCGTCATCAACCCGGCGCTCGATGATGGCGACTTCGCCCAGGCCATCAAGACCGCCCAAGCCGAGTTCGATAAACACCAACCCCAGGTCATCGTGGGATCGAGCCGAGGCGGGGCCGTCGCCATGAACATCAAGAGCGGCGCTGCCAAGCTCGTAATGCTTTGCCCGGCGTGGAAGAAGTACGGGACGGCGAAGACGGTGAAGCCCGTCACGGTGATCCTGCACAGTCGGGCCGACGACGTGGTTCCGTTTGCCGACAGCGAAGAGTTAGCTCGGAATTCAGGTGCGACGTTGATCGAGGTCGGCACGGATCACCGGCTAGCCGACCCGGAGCCATTGGCGGCGATGCTGAAGGCGTGCGGATAACGGCTGTTAGGGAAATCAGCGGCCCTCGAAGTTCGATTTGAGGCGACGATTGAGCAAAATCCATCACCCAATGGAGGCCCAAAAATGGAATTCAACATTCAGCGTCAGGGTCGCAAGTGGAGTCGTGCCGAGATTGAGCAGAAATACCACGACCTCTGCCCGGAGAAGATCGAACTGATTGAAGGCAAGATGTTCTGGTCGGACGAGCAGAGGCTCAACATGCTGGCACTGCTTTTGGAAAACGTCGGTGATGGACGCCGCCGTGAAATTGGGCGACCCCGCACTCTGGAAGCAGGCCATTGATGAACGCTTGAAGGCGCAGAAATGACCAGGGCGACACGACACGGCGCTCTCGCCCGGTGGCTCACGACGACCGACAACTGACTTGCTACTCGGAGAAAAAGATGGCTTTCGATGAAACCCTCGCCGCCCGCATCCGTGACGCCCTGTCTCGGAAGAAAGGCATCGAGGAGAGGAAGATGTTCGGCTGCATATGCTTCCTGCTCAACGGCAACGCCCTGGCCGGGGTCTGGAAGGACCGGCTCATCGCCCGTCTCGGCTCCGATGAGGGGGAAGCGGCTCTGCGAGAGCCGCACGTCCGGGCGTTTGACATCACCGGCAGGCCGATGCGGAATTGGGTGGCGGTCGAGCCGGAGGGCGTCGAGGGCGATGACCAGTTGAAGGACTGGATTCAGCGGGCGGTGAGATTTGTTGGGACGCTGCCTGCGAAGTAGAAACCAGGAACTCGAACACTCGCTGAAAACGCAACACGCCTCATCAAGACGAGAGGCGTGTTGCATCTTCCATTTGCCTGCCGAGCGTCATTGGCTCTCGTTGAGCGGGCAGCATTTCTCGCAGGGCAGAACCTCTCCGGTGATGGGACAGGTGAAGGTCTGCTCCGGAGCCTGCTGCTTGCCCTCATTGAGCGGGCAGCACTTCTCGCAGGGCAGAACCTCTCCGGTGATGGGACAGGTGTAGGACTGAGCCTGCGAGTTCGCATAGACCAGCCCGAAACCACCGGCTGCGGCCAACGGCGCTGCGACCAAGGCAGCCAAAATCCACTTTCGCATGATTACCTCCTCGAAGAAAACATCGAACGTAGCAGTCACCGTGACCGCTCACTTGAGATCGTCCACTCAGTCAATGGCCTGACCCAGCCCCGCCGCACGCAGCGTGGCCTCGTCCGGCCCCCGCCCCGTGCAGCAATCGGCCAGCTTGCCGTCGATCACCACGGCGGGTACAGACCGAACGCCGAGGCTCTTGGCCTTGCTCGCCACTTTTGCATCGTTCATGTCCAGCACGCTGACTTCGCATGATGGACATGCGATCTGCTGGACGAGAGCGATTGCGTCTTTGCAAGCCGGACACCCGGCGCTGAAGATTTCGACCTTACGTTTCGTAGCCATGTTCGATCCTCCTACTTGTTCCGAAAACTCAGTTCCTAATCCAAGCCCGATCAGTTGATAGCCGGACTTCTTCGGCCAGGAGTTCCAGACGGAGGCGCTGACGAGCAACACGATCCCGCCGTAAGTCATCCAGTCCGATTCCCAGGCGAATTTGGCGACGATCACGAGGACCGCCGCCACGATTCCAACGGCCAGCGGCCCATATCCTCGTCGCCTGTTCGCCCGAAATCCAAGGGCGCTGACCGCCAGTAACAGCGTGACGACCATAAGCGGCAGCAAGTACGCCGTCTGGAGCAAGAACGCTAACCCCATCGAACCGAGGAGGCCCGCATACGCCGGGAGGGTGCATGGTCAGGTAATTCTCGGCAGCAGGGCTGCACCGATGGCAGGCAGCACCGCCAGCCATCGACGCCAAACGCCATTTCGATCTCCCTGTGCCATCAGTCGGCCTCCTGCGGTTCCATCGCCTCCAGAATCGGGCATTCGCTCGTCGGCCCACGACCGCCGCACTGCTTCGTGACTTTCACGAGCGCCTTCTGCATCCTCTGGAGCGTCTGAATCTTCTCTTCGATGTCGGCGATCTTTGCCTCAGCCTTGCTGCGGACTTCGGCGCAGGTCGTGTTCGGATCGACCCGAAGGGCCAGGAGTTCCTTGATCTCCTTCAGCGAGAAGCCAAGGTCTTTGGCCCCCTTGATGAACCGCAGCCGGGCAACCACGCTTTCTTCGTACTGTCGATAGCCGGAGTCTTTCCGGGCCGGTTCTTCGAGCAGTCCTTCCCGCTCGTAAAACCGGACGGTTTCGATCCCAACTCCTGCCCGGTCAGCAAGCTGTCCGATGGTCAACGTCTTCATCGCTCGGTCCTTTCGCTCGTCAAGGACATCATACACCCCGTACCATACTACGGGGTCAAGAGCGATTTCCGGGAATGTCAACGGGAGTTAGTCAAACGGCGGCGAAACCAGCCGTGAGTTGTGAAGGCGAGAGAACTTTTCCGACCCGTGCTGCGTATAATTGAGTGCCATGACCGCTATCCTTCAACAACTCATTGCCGTCGTCACGAGCTTGATCTTGGCTCTCCCGCCAGGATCGTGCTGTGTCTTCGTGCAGAACGGCCCGGTAGATTCGACCCCGGTGAAGAAGGCGTCGTGTTGCCACAAGACGGCCCCGAAGCCTCCGTGTGATTCCGGGAAATCCCCCGCCAAGCCAAGTGTCAAGTGCTGCTGTGAACGAGATGCGGCATTGCCTGAGAACTCGGTCCAAACGGCTGAGACTCACGACTTGGCCTTCAACGTCGTTGCCGATCATGTCCCTCTGAACGTCGGCTCTCTTATTGGCGACGATGCAGAGTTCGCCCCCGTCCGGTCTGGTCCCAGCCTGCAAATTCTCCTTTGCGTGTGGCGCTGCTAATCGGCAGACTGCGCTCCCTTCTCGCTAATCAACCGTCTTCCGCCCTGATGGCCCCGTTGCTGCGCTCAACGTCTGCGCAGTCATCGTTGATTCTTTACACAACATTCACTGGAGATCATTCCATGTTTACGAAACTGTTTGCCGGTTCGTTCCTCGCCCTGGGCCTGCTGCTGACCGGAGCGGTCGTCGCTGACGAAAAGCCCAAGGACTGCTGTTCTGCCAAGCTCGCCTGCTGCAAAGGAAAGAGCGCCTGCTGCGAAGCAAACGCTCGGCTCGGCTGCTGTGAGAAGGGCCAGAAGTGCTGCGCCGAGAACAAGGGCTGTTGTGCCGCTGTTCAAAAGTGCTGCACGGAAGGCTTGGCCTGCTGCAAGGAGGCGAAGGCGTGCTGCGGCCCCACGAAGGCCGTCGCAAAGGTTGCAGGTTGCTGCTCCGATAAAACGGTAGAGAAGAAGGCAAGCTGCTGCACCCCAAGAGTCGCTTGCTGTGCGGACAAATCTGCCAGCGGCGTGGCTGACGCCAATTCGGGCTGCTGCTCGGCGATGCAGAAAGGTCGCAATGAGGGAGCCAACGGTAGTGTCGCACCGAAGGCTTGTTGCGGTTCAGCCAGTAAGATGAAGTAAAACCGGCTGAAGTCCTCGGTTGTTTTCGATTCTCGGCGGCAGCCAAATTCCGCCGAGAGTCATCGTTTTCAAGTCCACGTCCTTGCGGTTCGTTCATGTGCGGTAAATGTAAAGGTGAATCATCATGGCAACTGACCCGATCTGCGGCATGACCGTGGATGAAGCGACCGCCCGAAGTGCCGAGCGTGACGGCCAGACTGTCTACTTTTGTAGCGAGCATTGCCGCCAGAAATTCCTCGGCAGCCTCGCCCAAGCGAAAACGCATACCGCCCATGACCACAAGGGCCACGATCAAAAGCCCGCTTCCGAGGAACAGACATCGGGAAAATACGTCTGTCCGATGCACCCGGAAGTGACGAGCGACAAGCCGGGCAACTGCCCGAAGTGCGGCATGGCCCTGGAACCGGCCCGTTCTTCGGCTCAAAAGCAGAAGGTCATCTATACCTGCCCGATGCACCCGGAGATCGAGCAGGACGGACCTGGAACATGCCCGAAGTGCGGCATGGCCCTGGAGCCGAAGACCGTCCAGCAAGACGGCGAGGAAGACGACTCCGAACTGCGGAGCATGACTCTCCGGTTCTGGGTCGCTGCTGCCTTGACCGTGCCGGTGTTGTTGCTGTCGATGCTTCCCATGATCGGCGTCCCGGTGGACCGATGGCTGGGAAGCACGCTGCATTTGTGGCTACAACTCTTGCTCAGTACGCCGGTGGTTCTATGGGGCGGCTGGCCCTTTTTCGAGCGTGGTTGGAGGTCCATTATCACTTGGAACCTCAATATGTTCACGCTTATCGCCATCGGCACGGGAGCCGCATTTCTATACAGCCTCGTTGCCGTGCTGCTCCCTTCGCTCATTCCTGAAGACTTCCGGCATCATGGGGCGGTGCATGTTTACTTCGAGGCGGCGGGGGTGATCGTCACGCTGGTCCTGCTCGGACAAGTGCTTGAGCTTCGTGCCAGACGCCGCACTGGAGCCGCCATCCGGGAGTTACTGTCACTGGCCCCACCCACGGCCCGCATCGTGCAAGACCGCCAAGAGCGTGAAGTCTCGCTGGAAGAGGTCCACCACGGCGACATTCTGCGTGTGCGCCCTGGCGAAAAAATCCCCGTGGATGGCCGACTTACGGAAGGCAAGAGTGCGGTCGATGAGTCGATGATTTCCGGCGAACCGATGCCGGTTGAGAAGCAGATGGACGATCCCGTGATCGGCGGGACGGTCAATCAAACCGGCTCCTTCCTGATGGTTGCCGAAAAGGTCGGCCAGGACACCGTGCTTTCTCAGATAGTCAACATGGTCGCCAACGCCCAGCGAAGCCGAGCGCCGATTCAGAAAGTCGCCGACACCGTGGCAGGATACTTCGTCCCTGCCGTCCTGGTAAGCGCCGTCATCACATTCCTCGTGTGGGCCGTTGTGCAGCCGGAGCAACCCGCCCTGGCTTGGGCCTTCGTGAATGCAGTGGCCGTGCTGATTATCGCCTGTCCGTGCGCCCTGGGCCTCGCCACGCCAATGTCGATCATGGTCGGCATTGGCCGAGGAGCGAAGGAAGGCGTTCTCATCAAGAACGCCGAAGTGCTGGAAACGCTGGAGAAGGTCGATACTGTCGTGGTCGATAAGACCGGGACACTGACTGAGGGCCGACCGAAGCTGACGGAGTGCATAGCCGCTTCCCCTTTCGCTGAGGAAGTCCTTTTGCGCTATGCGGCCAGTGTCGAACAAAACAGCGAGCATCCGTTGGCTCATGCCATCGTAGTTGGGGCCAAAGACCGGAACCTGTCCGTCCCGACCGTCGAAGAGTTTAACTCCGTGACTGGCGGCGGCGTTCACGGAACCGTTGAGGGTAAGAAGGTTCTCATCGGCAAGCGGTCGCTGCTCGCCAGCGAAAACGTGCAGAACCTTGCCGCCCTGGATGCCCGTGCCGACGAGTTGCAACAGCAAGGTCGCACGGTGATGTACGTCGCAGTGGATCAAAAACTCGCCGGTCTGGTCGCCGTTTCCGATCCGATCAAGTCTTCGACGCTGGAAGCGGTGAAAACCCTGCACGACTTGGGGATGAGAATCATCATGCTCACCGGCGACAACGAGAAGACCGCCAAAACAGTGGCCGAGAAGTTGGGGATTGACGAGTTCCACGCCGGGGTCCGACCGGAAGACAAGCACGAGCGGATCAAGGCGCTGAGGGCCGAGGCCCGGAAAGTGGCAATGGCGGGCGACGGCATCAACGATGCTCCCGCCCTGGCCGAAGCAGATGTCGGGGTCGCAATGGGGACCGGGACCGACGTGGCGATTGAGTCCGCAGGGATCACGCTGGTCAAAGGCGACCTGCGGGGCATTGTGAAGGCCGTGAATCTCAGTCGCCACACGATGCGGAACATTCGGCAGAATCTCTTCTTCGCCCTGATCTACAACGCCCTGGGCGTGCCAATTGCGGCGGGCGTGCTGTACCCGATCTCGGCGCACCTGTTGCTCAACCCGATGATCGCTGCCGCTGCCATGAGCTTCAGTTCCGTGTCGGTGGTAAGCAATGCGCTGCGATTGAGGACGATGCGGCTGAGGTAACTCGGAGGAAGCCGTGCGATCTCCTGACACTTCACTGTGGATGTTCCTGCTCGCACTGACTCTCTCTGCGTTCGGCCTGAACTGGTTGTGGGAGATGTTCCAGATGCCAGCCTACACCGAGATGGCCGAGCGCTCTTGGGCAGAAACAGCGCTGCCCTGCGCTTTTGCGGCCCTTAGTGACGTGGCAATGACCCTCGCCATCTACGGCATCGGTTGCCTCGCCGCTGGAAATTGGCGGTGGGGAGTCGAGAGAACGTGGAACATTTACCTTACCGGCACATTGCTGGCTGGGCTGTTCGCAACGGCCTTGGAATGGAAGTTCCTGGGTTCCGGTCGCTGGTCGTACAACGAGCGAATGCCCATCGTGCCGATCTTGGGGATCGGGCTGTGGCCTCTCATGCAACTCATGCTTCTCGTGCCGCTCTCGTGGTTCATCGCAGCTTGGTGCAGCAAACGAGTCGGCGGCGAAAGCACGCCAGGAAAGCCAGATGTTAGGAGCGGTTGAGCATTGGGCGGTCGCCGCACATCGTCGCCACTGGTGGGGCGTCACGCCGGTATCTCCCGCTGGCGTAAAATAGAAGGTGAGGAGTCGATGCAGGAAGGGTAATGGCGAAGAACATTTTCAGGAGCGGTAAGCAGGCTCGGCCCAAAACCGCCGTGAAGGGCAAACGCTACCACTGCGCCAAGTGTCGCAAGCGAAGCCCGAAGCCTGTAACGACACCCGCTCCGTGGTATTGCCCGAACTGCTTGAAGGAAAGGGATTCCTCGGCCCCTGTTGGGAACGTGCAATATGACCCCGACTGACACGACCTCTGGATCATTACAAAGCAATGACTCGGAAATCGCCGAGTTAAGCGAGCAAATCTTCCGACGCTTGGGGGATTTGACGCCGGATGCGATCTTCCTGCACGGCCTGGATGGGAGGTTCGTGTACGTCAACGACGCCGCCTGCGCCATGCTCGGCTACAGTCGGGGCGAACTGCTTTCCATGTACCCGTGGGATTTCGTGGTCAACGACAACCGGGAACAAATCTTGAACCTGTGGCGGGTAATGGCCCCTGGCGTGCCGGTCATGGTCGAGGGTCTGTTCCGTCGCAAAGACGGCGGGATGCTTCCCGCCGAGGTCCGGCTCGCCCGGTTCGAGGACGCCGAGAGAGTTTGGATCGCCGCCTTCTGCCGAGACATTTCTGCACGAAGGAAGACCGAAGATGCCTTGCGGAGCGAGGAGCGCAGCCGCATGGCCCGTGACATCCACGACACCCTCGCCCACGGCCTCACCGCCATCGCTGTACAGTTGGAAGCGGCCCGCCACATCATCGCTACCAAACCGGATGAGGTTGCCGTCCACATCGGCAACGCCTTGCAGCTTGCAAGGGAGAGTTTGCGGGAGGCCCGCCGTTCCGTGCGGGCGTTACGGCCAGCAGCGCTGGAGAGCGGCGATTTGGCCGAAGCCTTGCAGCAACTTGTTGGCTGCCGTTCGGCGGGTCGGCAGGAAAAGTTTCACTTTCGCTTGCATGGTCGGCCCCGTCCGCTCCCCGCCGAAATGGAAGCACACCTGCTGCGGATCGGCCAGGAGTCGCTGACGAACGTACTGAAACACGCACGGGCATCGAACGTCCTGATGGAACTCAATTACACCGACTGCGATGTGCGCTTGCATGTCAAGGACGACGGGCAGGGCTTCGACCTCGAAGCGGGCCAGGGTGAAGGCATCGGGCTGACCGGCATGAAGGAGCGGGCCGAGCAAATGGGAGTACGGCTGGTGATCCAGTCCTCCCCAGGAATCGGTACGTCAATCACGGTAGCGGTCCCTGTGCCGCCTGATGCCGAAGGGAAAGCCGATGGGCGCTAACAAGAACCCGATTCGCATTGTCATTGCCGACGATCAGCACTTGGTCCGACAGGGCTTTCGGTCGATGCTCGAACGCCTGCCGTCGATGGAGATCGTAGCCGAGGCAAGCACCGGCAAAGAGGCCATTGAACAGTATTCTCAACATCGGCCTGACATCCTGCTGCTCGACCTGCGGTTCCCGGATGTGTGCGGAGTAGAAGTGATCCGAGCCATCCGAGAGCAGTTCCTCATCGCACGGATCATCGTGCTAACCACCTACGACGGCGACGAGGAAATCTACCAGTCGCTCCAGGCAGGGGCCAAGGCATATCTGCTTAAAGACGTGACGTTGGAGGCGTTGGTGGAGTGCATCGAGAAGGTCCACCAAGGCCAGACCTGCGTGCCGCCGCTCGTCGCCGCCAAGTTAGCAGAGCGAACGGCCAGCCCGGAATTGACCGAGCGAGAGCTAGACGTGCTGCGCCGAATCGTCGCCGGGCGCAGCAATAAAGAAATCGCCACCGACTTCAACATTACCGAGGGGACGGTGAAAACTCACGTCAACCACATCCTCGAAAAACTCGGCGTCCATGACCGCACGCAGGCCGTCACGACAGCCTTGAAGCGGGGCCTTGTCCGAATGGACAATGCCTAGAGATTGGGGTCGGACTAATTGGGCAAGTGCCTTCCCTCTATCGAAAGGTAGAGGCCCACGTCAACCCATTGCCGGATCGTCTTCACCTTCGCTGCGGCGAACAATGATTGTGGAACTTCGAGTCCCACCCTCACGCAGCGAAGGAGAAAGCTCATGGCTGAAGCATCCGGCCCCGCCAACCGAGTTCACGGACTACTCACACCGCAGAACTGCACGGTCATCTTCATCGACCACCAGCCGCAAATGGCATTTGGCGTCACGTCGATTGACCGGCAGTTGCTCATCAACAACACGGTCGGATTGGCTAAGTCCGCCAAGATTTTCGACGTGCCGGTGATCCTAACGACCGTCGAAACCAAGGCGTTTAGCGGCTATATGTGGCCGCAGCTTCTCGAAGTCTTCCCCGATAAGAACCCCATCGAGCGCTCCAGCATGAACTCATGGGAGGACAAAAAATTCGTGGCCGAGGTCGAACGGATCGGGCGCAAGAAACTCGTGATCGCAGCCCTGTGGACCGAAGTGTGTCTGTGCTTCCCGGCGATCCAGGCGCTCGAAGCGGGCTATGAGGTCTACGCCGTCGAAGATGCCTCCGGGGGCATCAGCGAGACGACCCATCGCAACGCCATGCAGCGCATGATTCAGGCAGGCGTCGTGCCGGTGACGTGGGTGCAAGTGCTACTGGAGTTCCAGCGAGATTGGGCCAGGAAGGAGAAGTACGACGCCGTGATGGACATTGTGCTGACCCACGCCGGGGCCTACGGACAAGGGGTCGAGTACGCCTACACGATGGTCCACGGCCAGCCGCCTTTCCCCAAACGGCTGCTCAAGCCGTCTCACTAACTCGGTAAGGGAGAGACGATCATGCCCGCCAGCCATCGAGAACAAGAAATGGCAGACCTAATCCTACACAACGGGCGGATCGCCACGCAGGACGAGCGCCGCTCCTTCGCCCAGGCTGTCGCCATCAAGGACGGAAAGTTCGTCGCCGTGGGCAGCGACAAGGACGTGTTCGAACTGCGAAGCGACCAGACTCAGGAAATCGACCTGCGGGGCCGCACAGCGATCCCCGGCCTGAACGACTCTCACCTGCACATCATTCGGGGCGGGCTGAACTATAACCTGGAACTGCGCTGGGACGGCGTGCCGTCGCTGGCCGACGCCCTGCGGATGCTCAAGGAGCAGGCCCGGCGCACGCCGCCGCCGCAGTGGGTGCGGGTCGTCGGCGGCTGGACTGAATTTCAGTTTGCCGAGCGCCGAATGCCCACCTTGCAGGAGATCAATGCCGTCTCTCCCGATACGCCGGTGTTCGTGCTGCACCTATACGACCGAGCCATCCTCAATCGGGCGGCGCTGAGGGCGTGTGGCTACACAAAGGACACGCCTAACCCGCCCGGTGGAGAAATCCAGCGAGACAAGCAGGGCAATCCCACGGGCCTGCTCATCGCCCGGCCCAACGCCACGATCCTGTATGCCACGCTCGCCAAAGGGCCGAAGCTGCCCCTGGATCAGCAAGCGAACTCGACCCGGCATTTCATGCGGGAAATGAACCGCCTGGGCCTCACCAGCGCCATCGACGCCGGGGGTGGCTTTCAGAACTATCCCGACGACTACAAGGTGATCGAGGAACTGCACGAGCGGGGTGAGATGACCGTCCGCATCGCCTACAACCTGTTCACCCAGCGTCCGAAGCAGGAACTCGATGACTACTCGAAGTGGGTGAAGATGACCCGGCCCGGCGAGGGCAGCGACTTCTACCGCATGAACGGTGCGGGCGAGATGCTGGTCTTTTCGGCGGCGGATTTCGAGGACTTCCTCGAACCCCGACCTAACCTTGCCGGAACGATGGATCAGGAGTTGACGCAGGTGGTGCGGCTGCTGGCCGAACACCGTTGGCCGTTCCGCCTTCACGCAACTTACGACGAGTCCATTGGCCGCTTTCTCGATGTTTTCGAGGCGGTCAACAAGGACGTGCCGTTCAACGGACTGCGCTGGTTCTTCGACCACGCCGAGACGATCACGGAGCGGAATTTGGAGCGAGTCAAAGCGCTGGGCGGCGGCATCGCCGTCCAACACCGGATGGCGTACCAGGGCGAGTATTTCATTGATCGTTATGGAGCCGACGCCGCTCGTCACACGCCGCCGATCAAGAAAATGCTGGCCACCGGCATCCCGGTGGGCGCTGGGACGGATGCCACTCGTGTCGCCAGCTACAACCCGTGGGTGTCGCTGTACTGGATGGTTGCAGGTAAGACTGTTGGCGGCACTGCGCTCTATGCGGAGGAGAACCGGCTAGACCGTATGGAGGCCCTGCGCCGGTATACGGTTGGCAGCGCTTGGTTCTCCGGCGAGGAGGACAAGAAAGGGGCGATTGTCCCCGGCTACTTAGCGGACGTTGCGGTGCTGTCGGCAGACTATTTCTCAGTGCCGGAGGAAGAGATCAAGGGGATCGAGTCGCTGCTAACCGTGGTGGGCGGCAAGGTCGTGTACGGGGCGGGCGAGTTTACCAACCTCGGTCCACCGCCGCTGTCTGTGATGCCCGACTGGTCGCCGATCAAAGTCTACGGAGGCTACCAGCAGGCCGGTCACTTACAGGATAGGGTCACAAAGGCTCACGCCTGCGCCGACGGTTCGCATGGACTTTTGCACCGTCTGCTCGGCTTGGCTCGGCGGGATAGTCGGGAACCGTTGTGGGGCCTTGGTTGCGAATGCTTTGCATATTAAGGAGACGAAAACATGCGACACTGGTTCTATACCGATACGGCAGGCCGTCTCGAATCGGCGGGCCTCGTCCTACTGCGGCTGGTAGTGGGAGCAGCTTTCCTGTTCCACGGGTGGCCGAAGATTCAACATCCCTTCGGATGGATGGGACCAGAGGCCACCATGCCCGGCGTCTTGCAGATGTTGGCCGCTCTTGCCGAGTTTGGCGGCGGGTTTCTTCTCATCCTTGGACTGCTGACCCGGCTTGCCTCCCTCGGCATTGCTGGGGTCATGCTCGTGGCACTCGCCACATACCATTTACCGCAAGGACATCCGTTCGTGGCTATGACCGGCCCATCCTTTGAACTTGCTGCCGTTTACCTCGCCTGTGCTGTCCTGTTTCTCCTATTGGGACCGGGCCGGTTCTCGCTTGATGCCGTTGTCTTCCGCAAGCCACTCGGATCGGGCTTGGGGTAGTGGGGCGTCAAAGCCAAGCGGCCCTCCACTCCCTATGTGAGTAACAAATAGGCCAGCATTCTTATGTCCGAAATTGACACACTGGAGGCTGGAAATGGACGGACGAACGATGGCCCGCCATCAACAAAGTCGTCGCCGTCCAGAGACGTAGTGCGGTCGTCGGCCTATGCGCCTTTGCGTCGGCCTTTGTTCAGATGGCTTTGGATTGCGTCTTTAGCATCCAATGTCGGAACGTGGATGCAGAACGTCGGGGCGGCATGGTTGATGACCGAACTCTCGGCCTCGGTCTTGATGGTTGCCTTGGTGCAGGCGGCAACGAACCTCCCCTTTTTCGTCCTTGCCATTCCCGCAGGGGCGCTGGCAGACATCGGAGATCGCCGACGTGTCCTTCTCGTGGCTCAGGGTTGGATGTTGGCAGTAGCGGTTGTGCTTTCCGGCCTCACGTTTGCTGGATTGATGACGCCGTGGCTTCTGCTGACGATGACATTTCTGCTCGGCCTCGGCTCTGCACTGAACGCTCCTGCTTGGCAAGCAAGCACGCCGGAGCTTGTTCCACGAGAAGAGATTCCTGCGGCAGTCGCTCTCGGCGGCGTTTCAATGAACGTGGCAAGAGCCATTGGCCCGGCGTTAGGGGGTCTGGTCATTGGAGCAGTCGGTCCAGGAGCTACGTTCCTGCTCAATGCCGTTTCGTTCGTGGGGCTACTGGTCGTCCTATCGCAATGGGACCGTCCTCAAGATGCAAGCACGTTGCCCGCCGAGCGGTTTGCAGGTGCAATGAGAGCCGGTGTTCGATTCGTCTTACATGCGCCGCCCTTTCAAGCCGTTCTAGTTCGGGGGACTGCATTCGTCGTGGGGGCCAGCAGCCTTCTGGCACTCCTTCCGGTCCTGATGAAACAGGATGCCAGCCTGGGTCCAGCACACTATGGCATTCTCCTCGGTTGCTTCGGTGCAGGTGCGGTGATTGCGGTTTTGGTGTTGCCAGTCCTGGTTCGGTCGCTCAACGCCGACCGCACTGTGACCGTTGCGACGTTGACGCTATGCGCCGTAATACTCGCTCTCGCATGGTTGCCGTACTACTGGCTCTGGTGCTGTGTTCTCGTGTTCGGCGGGGCGGCGTGGCTCGCCGCCCTGACACGGTTGAACGCATCGGCCCAGGCAACAGTTCCTCGCTGGGTGCGGGCAAGGGCGCTGGCGGTTTACCTGCTCGTCTTCTTTGGTGGAATGGCTGGGGGAAGTGTCGTTTGGGGCCTCGCAGCAGAGCAAGTGGGGCCGTCTTTGGCGCTCACGGCGTCGGCGACATGCTTGTTTGCCGGACTCATAGCGGCAGTCTGGTTCCAGCTATCGGAGAGCGAAAGCGCCGACCTGGAACCCTCCCGCCACTGGCCGGAGATGCCTGCGATGCCCGGCCTGGGCAATGATCGTGGCCCTGTGCTGGTGACGGTTGAATACCGCATTGACCCGCAATCAGTGCAGGGATTCATGGCTGCGATCAGGCCACTTGGCATGGCCCGACTCCGAGACGGGGCGATGTGGTGGGATGTATTTCATGATGTTTCCGATCCAGGCCGCATCGTAGAGGTCTTCATGGTTGGCTCACTCGTGGAACATCTTCGCCAGCATGAACGGGTCACGGAGGCAGACCGGATCGTTCAAGAGCAACTGCGTGCTTTCCATGTAGCAGACGACCCGCCGTTAGTGACGCATCTTGTCGCCGGGTTAGCTCAATCCGCCACGAGTCATTCACCAGTAGCGATGCCAACTGATTTGGCATCCGAAACATAAAGGAGTCTTTTCATGTTGAAAAAACGAGCGGCGAATCAACGAGGTCACGGTCAGCACGGCTGGCTCGACACATACCACACCTTCTCCTTCAACGACTATCACGATCCCGACTACATGGGGTTCCGGGTGTTGCGGGTGATGAATGAGGACCGGGTACAACCGGGACAGGGTTTCGGCACGCACGGCCATCGTGACATGGAGATTATCACTTACGTTCTGGACGGTGCATTAGCCCATCAGGACAACTTAGGTACTGGTGAAGTCCTGCGCCCCGGCGAATTCCAGCGCATGACGGCTGGAACCGGCATCCAGCACAGTGAATTTAACGCTTCCAAGACAGAGCCGGTTCACTTCTACCAGATATGGATCATACCCAGGCAACGAGGATTGCCTCCGAGCTATGAGCAACGTACCTTTCCTGTCGAGGAGAGGACGAATCGACTGCGGCTCGTGGCTTCGTCCGATGGCCGAGACGGTTCACTGACCGTCCAACAGGATGTTGAGGTTTTTCTCTCGACGCTTGGGGACAGCCAGCAAGTTGCCCACGAACTCAAGCCGGGCCGCTACGCTTGGCTACAAGTGCTTCGGGGCGCAGTCCTGCTCAACGATCTGGAATTAGTCGCCGGTGACGGGGCTGCCGTAACCGAGGAGGCCGCACTTGTGGTGCGTGCCACGAAACCGTCCGAGGTCATGCTGTTCGATCTTCCATAGATGAACGAGGTCAAGTCCAGTCCCATCCATCGGAGAATCAAGAGATGAACGTGCAAAAGCAGGCCCGTCCTGACCACATGATCCACGAACTGATCGCAAAACGGTGGAGTCCTTATGCCTTCTCCGACCGGCCTGTGCCGGATGACGACCTCCGCTCGCTGTTCGAGGCAGCACGCTGGGCGGCATCCTCTTACAACGAGCAGCCGTGGAGCTATATCCTGGCGACGAAAGCGGACCCGGATGCGTTTGAGCGTCTGCTCTCCTGCTTGGTCGAGGGGAATCAAGCATGGGCGACCGACGCCCCGGTCTTGGCCCTCGGCTGCACGAGCCTCCAGTTCGCCCTCAACGGCAAGCCGAACGCCGCCGCCGTCCATGACCTCGGCCTTGCAAGCGCCACCCTAACCCTGGAGGCCACTTCCCGTGGGTTATTCGTCCATCAGATGATCGGCATTCTGCCGGACAAGGCCCGTGAAACCTACCGCATCCCGGAGGGCGTTCAACCTCTGACCGGATTGGCGATTGGCTATGCCGCCGATCCTAACACGTTGCCAGAGAAGTACCGGGAACGTGATCTTTCGCCAAGGAACCGGAAGTCATTGAACCAGTTTGTCTTCGATGGCGAGTGGGGAGTGGCCTCGAAGATCATGAAATAGGTCGCCGGGACATCATCCCAATCAAGGCTCACAAGTCCTTCGGCCCGCCTTCGACCCTGGGTGCATTGGATGCCGACTCAACTTCTCGAAGCAAGCCATTCAGGTCGAGCCGCCGAGTGAACATCGCCAACTCACCCTCCGGCGTCCGAGGCCATGCGTCTTGCGGGCGGTCCCAATACAACTCCACGCCATTGTCGTCGGGGTCACGCAGGTAAAGTGCCTCACTGACGCCGTGATCGCTGGCCCCGTCCAACGGGATGCCCGCATCCAGAACACGCCGGAGGGCGTCGGCCAGCGCACGCCGGGTCGGGTAGAGGATGGCGGTGTGATACAGTCCCGTCGTCCCCGGAGGCGGCGGCGATCCGCCCAGGCTTTCCCAGATGTTCAGCCCGATGTGGTGGTGGTAGCCGCCCGCCGAGACGAACGCCGCTTGCGAGCCGTACCGTTGCGTAAGCTCGAAGCCGAGGACGCCGCAGTAGAACGTCAATGACCGCTCCAGGTCGGCGACCTTCAGGTGGACGTGGCCGATGCGGACCCTGGGATCAATCGGGCGGGGAGTTTCGTCGGAGGTCATAATCGTTCCTTCCCGGACGGTTCCGGCTTACTTCAGTTGTCACACGCTGAACCCTGCCGCTTCGCATCGAGACAAACATGCAGCTTCACCAGGACCGCCTGTCCTCGGAGCTTGAATGCTCGCTCACGACTGACTCATTTTCTGCATCTCGGTTCGCAAGATTGCCTCCGGTGTCATGCCGACGTGACGGGCGGCAATCTGCCCGCTCTTGAAGATCAGCAGCACCGGGATCGAGGAGATGCTGTAATGGGCGGCGAGTTCCTGATTGTTGTCCACGTTCACCTTGCAGACCTTGAAATCCTTCGCCAGCGCCTCGATTGTCGGGTTCATCGCTCGACACGGTGGACACCACGACGCCCAGAAATCGACCAACACCGGGTCGGTGGATTGAATCACTTCCTTCTTCCAGTTGAATTCGTGAAGCAGCATGACGGTTCTCACTCCGACAACGCACTATTCACTTTCTCTATTGTCATTTTACGCTCCCGTTCGCTGAAGGCGTCACTCGCCACACGTCTGCTTCAGCCCTGATTCCCCTGCTGGCGGTAAAATGAAGCTAAGGGAGGCTGGTCATGGCAAACCTCAAGAAACGAGTGCCGGAAAACATCCCAGGCGATTTCTACGTCGATTCGACCTGCATTGACTGCGATGCTTGTCGGCAGATCGCTCCTTCCGTCTTCGGTGAAGCCGCTGAAACGTCGCTCGTCAAGGCCCAGCCGGTTTCCAGCGCCGACCGACGACTTGCGTTGCAGGCGTTGCTGGCCTGTCCCACCGGCTCCATCGGCTGCCTCGGCGACGACGACGTGAAGGCCGTAATGAAGGACTTCCCGCTCGTGATCGAGGAGCCGGTCTTCTATTGCGGCTATAACTCCCCGAAGTCGTATGGCGGCAACAGCTACCTCATCCGACACCCCGCAGGCAACTGGTTGATAGACTCACCCAAGTTCGTCACGCCGCTGGTGCAGCGGTTGGAGGCGCTGGGCGGCATTAGCCACATCTTTCTGACCCATCGAGATGACGTGGCCGATGCCGAGCGGTACGCCGAACACTTCAAGAGCCGACGCATCATTCATCGGGATGAGTTGTCGTCGCAGCCCGGTGCGGAAATCGTCCTGGAAGGTTTGGGGCCGTGGGAGTTAGCTCCAGGCTTCTTCGCCATCCCGACGCCGGGTCACACGAAGGGTCATTGCGTCCTGCTGTTCCAGAATCGTTTCCTTTTCACGGGCGATCATCTGGATTGGGACCGAGACGAGCGCCGTCTTGCGGCTTCCGAGGATTACTGTTGGTACTCGTGGCCGCAGCAGGCCGAGTCGATGGAGCGGCTGGCAGACTATCGCTTCGAGTGGGTCTTGCCCGGCCACGGACAAAAAGTTCATCTGCCCGCTGCTGAGATGCGAAGCGAAATCTTGGGGTTGGCAGAGTCGATGCGACAAAGGAGCCATGTATGAATCAAATGTCCCCGCCTCCGGTTAGCCGTTTGATCGGTTTCTCAATGAAGTCCCTCGAACCGGGTCATGCGATCTTCGAGATGGAAGCCGATGAGCGCCACCACAACCCGATGGGGACGATGCACGGCGGCATTTATTGCGACATCGCTGATGCGGCGATGGGATTCGCCTACGCCAGCACGCTGAACGACGGCGAGACATTCACGACGGTCGAGTTGAAGATCAATTTCCTTCGAGCCGTTCGGAAGGCGACGTTGACTGCTGATGCCAGGGTCGTGAAGGCGGGGAAGTCAGTGGGGTACATCGAGTGCGAGGTCAAGGACCAGACCGGCAAGCTCGTGGCAAAGGCGGCAAGCACCTGCATGAAGCTGCCGAAGGATTAAGGGGGAGTTTTCATGCCCTTTGTGAAGTGCAGCGTCGTTGGTTGCAGCCGCAAACTCCAGCCGATCTTGAAGGTGGACCCCAGGGACCGGGATACATGGTTCTACAGGGAGTGCGAAGTGTGCCTCAAACCCGCCTGTGAGGAGCATTCATCGGGCGTTGAGGGTCGGGTCATCTGCGACCGTTGCCGCAGAGAGGCTGAAGCTCAACAGCGGTCAGATGGGCTTATCGACCTCGGATTCCGGGAGCGCCCCGAACCGGAATAAGCCGCCTGGAGTTGTCATTTTGCTGACTCTCGTGCCGCCATCGCTCGCTTCCGTTCCGCCGTGTACTTCCACCACGGCTTCTTCGGCGCTCCCTCCATGAACCGAACTGCGGCGATGAACGTGTCGAGCAGGCACGGATCGTGACGCTGGCCGGTGATTCGGCACAGATCGTCGTACATCGCATACGGGTCAAGTCCAAGCAAGTCCGCTGGCACGTTGATCCCTAACTGGCGCAGATCGGCGGCGACGGCGGGGCCGATGTTCGGGATGTCTTCGAGACGAGAAAGTTGGTTCCGCCCCTTGGCTGCATTTCGTTTCATGTGCGCTTACCTCGTTGTGTCTTTCCAACAAGCGGCGGGAATCCCGCCGTGACGACTCCGGGCTTTACCGCAGCACGAGGATGGCTTCTTCGCACTCCGGGAATCGGTCGCTGGCAGGCGAGAGGCGAACTCGCTCCACGACGAAGCCGCACTTCTGGAGTACCCGGAGAGAAGCTCCGTTGCTGGTAGCGGCGGCGGCGACCAGCGGACGTTTGGCGACTTCTTGCAACAACAGGTGGAGCGCTTTGCTGGCGATCCCCATTCCCCAATATGCCCGGTCAATCCAGTACCCAACGTGATCTTGGCCGTCCATTGGAAAGCAGGAAATGGTCCCGACCAACTCATCGCCGACAAGAACCACCCAGGCGGTGATTCCTGGATCGGCCAGCAACTTCGCCCAATGCGAGTCGAATGCTTCACGGGTGCGTGGGATTGTGACCGCCATACGGTTCGATTCCGGGTCGAGTTGCAGGTCATACATGCGGGGCAAGTCATTCGGCTGAACCGGACGCAGCCGAATACTCTCATGTATGGTCATGGCGATAAACGCATCACCAGCCTTTACGACGATTGGCTGCGGAAGATCAACCCAACCGCCTTCGCCGACGATGGCCGTCGCCAACAGGCCCAGGCGCTCGCCGGTGGTCAGGTCGATCTTGAAAACTGAGACTCGCTGTCCGACTTCCACGCCTTCGAGATGGAAACGAGGAATGATCCTGTCATCGGCGAAACGAAACGTAAAGTGCGGGTCTTCGTGGAGTGGAATCATCCTGCCTTCTTCCTCACCCGGATTATCGCCAGCTTTTCTTTCCGAGTCATCGCCTTGATCGCCGCCTCACGTTTCAAGGCGGCACTCTGGCTCGGCTGTGCCTCCTGCCAGACCAGCTTGGTAGGGCATCGGCTGCGAGTGTACCTGGAAGCCGTGCCAGCGTTGTGCTGCTGGCAGCGGCGTTTCACGTCCTTGGTGATCCCGGTGTAGAGCGAGTCATCGGCGCACCGAACGATGTATACGATCCATTTCTCACCGGACGATCTGGCCTTTGGCTTGCGGTCCTTTTTCGCCATCCAGCTAAAATACCGAGGAATCAGGGCCGAGCAACCGAGGAGAAAAACGAATGACCCACCAACCGACGTTGAGAGCGACCACGGAAGGCCGCACCATCGCCGTTGTCGGCGACGTGTACCGCTTCCTTGCGACCGGCGACGACACGAACGGCAAATATGCCTTGTTCGAGGCCATCGTGCCTCCTGGCGGCGGTCCCCCGCCGCACATCCACAGTCGGGAAGAAGAAGGCTTCTACATCCTCGAAGGCGAGATCACCTTCACCATCAACGGTGAGCGGGTCGTGGCCAAGGCCGGGATGTTTGCCAACATGCGGGTCGGCACGCCGCACTCGTTCAAGAACGAAAGTGGCAAACCGGCGAAAATGCTCATCTCGGTCGCCCCGGCTGGCCTGGAGCAGATGTTTTTCGAGGTTGGCGTGCCGCTGGCCGAGGGAGCGACTACCGCCCAGCCGCCGACGAAGGAAGAGATTGAGAAGTTGCTGGCGATTGCACCGAGGTACGGCGTCGAGATCAGGCTGCCAGGGCATTGATGAGGCTGGCCCATCTTCCATCCACCGGCCTGCTCGCTTTCCCCGGCCTGTCCCGCTAAACTGGCTGATGCTCGGTACACTCAAAAATCAAAAGAGAATCACAATGAATACAGCCCTTATTGCCGTCGCCTGTCTTGCGGTCGGACAGGCCGATGCCCCGATCAAGGTACAGGAGACGGAAAACTACGTCTTGATCGAAACCGACGCTCTCCAGGCGAAGATCAACAAGAAGGGGTACGTCTCCGGCATTGCTGCCGGGAGCCTGCTGGACAAGAAGACAGGCGGTCGTGACCTGGGATTTGGACTGCACATCATGGACTTCCTTCTTGCCCCCGGCTGGCGAGATGACGACTATTCCCGTGACCCGCTCCTGCACGGAAAGGGCTTCAAAAAGAAAGTACCCGGTCAAACTGAATTGTGGTTCTATGATCCGGCGAAACATTACGTCGAAGGCCCGCAAATCTGCACGCAGGCGCGCAAGCTCACGCCGGAAATAATCAAGGGCGACAACTTCGTCGCCATCCGTCTCAAGTTCCGCTTCACCCAGCCGCACAACGGCTTCAAGGCCGGCTCGCTCTGGCAGCAGACCCTTGTGTTTCAGCCGAAGGTTCGCCATGTCGTGTCCAGCGAATCGATCACCAGTGTCAACGACGTGGAGAACCTCCTCTATCGCATCGACATGCCCGGCCATGTCAAACACAAGAACGGCGATACGTTTGCACAGGTCTACCTCAGCTACCGCGGCCAAATCCCGGCCAAGGAGTTTTTGAAGGACTTCGCGCCCGACGACAAGTTCCTCTACCAGCGCAAGGACAACAAGCTGCCCGCGCGCATGATTCGCGCCTACCAGATCAAGCACGAAGGCAAGCCCGGCCCGTGGATCGCCGGCATGACCCTCGACCCGGCCGTCACGGTCGAGGCCTGGTGCCATCAACGCGGGTACATCTGCTTCATCCAGGAATTGCACGGCCGCAAGGTGAAGGCGGGGGAGACGTTCGGCGCCGCGTATCAGGTTGGCTATTTCGACGATGTGCCGGCCATGGAGAAGGCCTACGATCGCCACCGCGGCGCGCGCAGGATTGAGATTAACGCCAAGGGCTGGGCCCTGAAATAGGCGGCGCGTGAGCCGGGCGGAGGATGCACAGGACGGCTTGGTATTCGGCGTCCATGGCGAAGCCAGTTACCCGGCCATTGCCCGTGATGATACGAGGCGGCGCCGAGCCGATCGCGCGATGTCGAGCGAATTTCGGCCGATCATGCAAACTTCTCCGGCAACGCATTTACGATCCGCACCGTCTCCACGCTGACGCGCACCACCTGGCCGACCAGGCGCACGATGTACTCCGGATCGTCAGCCCGGTTCGGATCGGACTTGATGCCGCTGCGTTTGTCTTCGCTGACTTGATATTGATCGATCACCCATTCCAGGGCGCTGCGATTGCCGAGCCGATATTGAAACACCTCCGGCGGAATTTTTTCCAGGGCGAGCGAGTCGTTGATGCGTAGCCGCGCCTTGTCCTGCGACAGTTTCATCTTCTCGACGCGATACGAAAGCGGCGTTTCCGCGGTTTCGACCCATTGCAAGTCCCACGGTTCCAGCTTCTCGTAATCGAGATGTAGCCTCGCCAGTTCGCGCCCCGCGTCGGCGAACGCCCAAAACCCGCTGGCTTTTCCCCCCTCTCCCCTTGCGGGAGCGGGGTCGGGGGTGAGGGGCGGCGCCAGCGGAATGCGCGGCAACTCGCGCTTGAGATTATCCGCGAACTTCGCGCGATAGCCGGGATGATGCAGGATGCCGTAGACGTAGTAGAAGATGTCCCACTTGGTGATGTCGCGTTTGTCGCCGAGCGGCGCGGCGTAAGCCAGCCGTGGTTGCGCTGCCGTTTCGGTCGGCGTCGCGTCCCCCGCGGCGAGGCACGGCGGCCTCACGGCCGCCGCTCGGTCGGCGCTCGCATTACCAAAGCGCGCCCGAAACGGCTCCAGGGCCCAATCGGTGATGTTCTCGCGGCGATTGCTGCCGTCTTCGTCGTTGACGTAGAAGGGAAAGCATTGGGCTGCACTACCGGCACCAGGCGCAGGCCGAGGTCGCCGAGTTCCTTTTCGAAGACCGTGCCATCGGGAAAAATGGTGTGGCCCCCGACTTTCAACTTGTGCTTGGGAATCAGTTGGCAATGGTGCAACTTGGCGATCTGGTCGAGCAAACGCTGGAATGCGGTTTCGACGGCGCCTTCGTGACGGACGCCAACGCCGTTTTCCTGGGCATGGGGTTCCTTCCGGAGTCGGCGTCGGGCGAAAACGTAGGTCAGCCTTTCCAGGCTGACTCGTTTCGCAAGAATGTCAGGCTGGAAAGCCTGACCTACAGCAAAACTACTCCGATTGTAACACGCCGTGGCGCGGTTCGGCGATGTCGTTGTGCAGGAAATCGGCAGGGTCAGGGATGCCCCCCGCGCCCGGTGAGAAGTCCTCAAGAAAATCGTGGCGACCAACGACCCCGCAAAGACTTGCGACGCGATTACGACTTTTCACTTATCTGGCCGGTCAATCCAGCGTCTGCACCTCCACGGACAGCACTGCGGGAAGGTGGGAGACGATCGGGGCCCAGTTGTCGCCGCTGTCGGGCGAGCAGTAGACCTGGCCGCCCGTCGTGCCGACGTAGATGCCGCACTTGTCGAGCGTGTCAACGCACATGGCGTCGCGCAGGACGTTGACGTAGCAGTTTTCTTGAGGCAGTCCGTTCGTGAGCGCCTCCCACTCGTTGCCTCCCGTCTTGCTTCGGTAGACGCGCATCCGGCCATCCATTACGTAATGCAGCGAGTCGCTGGTGATTGGCACGACGTAGACGGTGTCTGGCTCGTGGGCGTGAACGTCGATCGGGAAGCCGAAGTCGGTGGGCAGGTTGCCGCTGACTTCGGTCCAGAGGTCGCCGGCGTTGTCGCTGCGCATGACATCCCAGTGCAGTTGCATGAAGAGCGTGTTGGGGCGTTTCGGGTGCATGGCGATACGATGGACGCAGAAGCCGATTTCGGCGGTGGGGTCGGGCATATAGTTGGACTTGAGGCCCTTGGTGATGACTTTCCAGGTTTTGCCGGCGTCATCGGTGCGAAAGGCGCCGGCGGAGGAGATGGCGACGTAGATGCGATTGGAGTTGGCGGGATCGAGGAGGATGGTGTGCAAGCCCATGCCGCCGGCGCCGGGGGCCCATTCTTCGCCCTGGACGGCGCGCAGGCCGGCCAGCTCGTGCCAGGTCGTGCCGCCGTTGGTCGATTTGAAGAGGGCCGCGTCCTCGACGCCTGCGAAGACGGTGTCGCGATCGGTGAAGGCCGGCTCCAGGTGCCAGACGCGCTTGAACACCCACGGCTTTTGCGTGCCGTCGTAATGTTGGTGGGTGGTGAGCGGCTGGCCGGTCTCGGCGGAGGTGTCGTAGACGAACTTGTTGCTTTCGCCCATCGGGAAACCCTCGGGCGACTTGGGCAGTTCGCCTGAAGGGGTGCCGGGCAGCGTCCAGGTCTTACCGCCGTCGTCGGAACGCTGGATGACCTGTCCGAACCAGCCGCTGGTCTGGGAGGCATAGATGCGATTCGGATCGACAGGCGAGCCTTTCAGGTGATAGATTTCCCAGCCGGCGAACAGCGGGCCGGTGATGTCCCACTTTTGGCGTTTGCCATCGGAGGTGAGGATGAAGGCGCCTTTCTTGGTGCCGACGAGGACGCGAACGCTGCTCATGGAATCATCCTTCCTGATGTTAGGAAGACGCTGGCTGGGGAGCATCTTGAAGACTTGGCTTTTCGACATGATATGAAAATAAGTTGTCGTGCGCTGGCGAATCTTGCGCATGACGCCAGGCCTGGGAACCTTGCCCGGGGCACGGTAGTGAGGAGCAAGCCACCGATCTTTTTTTTCTCCCCTGGCACTCTCGCCGACATTTCGTATGTTGAATACAACAAATGCGTAATGTGTAAAAACGTGTGTCCCAGGCGAAGAAGTAGTCGGCAGCGGAGGTGGTGAGGTCGGCATGGCGATGACAAAAGACCGCAAGACCGAGTTAATTGATACCTATCGTCGCAAGGCCGACGATACCGGCTCGCCGGAGGTGCAAATCGCATTGCTCACCGAGCGGATCACGCAATTGACCGAGCACTTGCGCTCGCACAAGAAAGATCACGCCAGCCGGCGCGGCCTGTTGATGATGGTCAGCAAACGCTCCGGTTTGCTCGGGTATCTGCGCGATATCGATCGCGCCCGTTACCTCACCGTCATCCAGAAGCTGGGTTTGCGCAAATAATCTCCGGCGTGGAGCGTGAACGGCCAAATCCCTCTTTCCCGTCGTTCGTTATCCGGCGCTGGCCCCTGCTCCGACCATTTTCTCGCCGTCAGCCAGCGAGGTGCTTTCCGTGCAGTTCTGTCGCGTAGAAACTCAAATCGGCGGTCAAACCCTTTATCTTGAAACCGGCAAACTCGCCAAGCAAGCGCACGGCTCCGTCGTCGTCGCCCTTGGTGAAACGCTGACCCTGACCGCCGCGTGCGAAGGCCCGCCCATCCCCGGGCGCGATTTCTTCCCACTCATGGTCGATTACCGCGAGAAAACGTATGCCGCGGGTAAATTCCCCGGTGGGTTCATCAAACGCGAAGGCCGGCCTACCATGAAGGAGACGCTGACCTCGCGTCTCATCGACCGGCCGATCCGTCCTCTCTTTCCCGCCGGCTACATCAACGAAGTGCAGATCCTGACCTCGGCGATGTCCTTCGACCGCGAGAACGATCCGGATATCCTGTGCATGATCGGCGCCAGCGCCGCCTTGCACGTCTCGCACATCCCGTTCCTGCAAGTGACCGGTTCCGTTCGCGTTGCCCGCATCCGCGGTGAATTTGTCGCCATGCCGACCATCAGCCAGATGGAAGACAGCGACCTCGATCTGATCGTCGCCGGCACCAACGACGCCATCACCATGATCGAGGGCTTCGCCCGCGAAATCAGCGAGGCCGACATGGCCCAGGCGATCCTTTTCGCCCACGACCAAATCCGCAAGATCATCGCCCTCATTGGCGAACTCCGTACCAAGGCCGGGCTCGACGCGAAGGTTTATCCCGAGCCCGCCGCCCCCAACCCGGCCAAGGAAGTCCTGAAGCTCAAGTACGGCGCCGAACTGCGAGAATTGAAGCAAACCAAGGGCAAGAAGAACCGCGCCGACGCGATCCGGGCCTTGCGCGATCGCGTCTTCGATGAAATGATCCCCGCCGAGGGAGATGGGCCCTATTCTCCCGAACAAGTCGCCCAGGCGTATGAGTGGCTCGAAGAAACCACAGTCCGCGGCCTCATCCTCGAAGGCAAGCGCATCGACGGCCGTTCGCCCAAGGATATTCGCGCCCTCGCGTGTGAAGTCGGCATCCTGCCACGCGTGCATGGGTCCGCCCTCTTCACCCGCGGCGAGACTCAAGCGCTCGTCACCACGGTCCTCGGCACGTCCGCAGACGAACAGCGCGTGGATGGCCTGAACGAAGAATACTCCAAAAAATTCATGCTCGATTACAACTTCCCCCCATTCTCCGTCGGCGAGTGCAAGCCGATTCGCGGCCCCGGCCGGCGCGAGATTGGTCACGGCGCCTTGGCCGAACGCAGCCTGAAGCCGGTCATCCCTCCGCAGGAAAAGTTCCCCTACACGATTCGCCTGGTGTCGGACATCCTGGAATCGAACGGCTCCTCGAGCATGGCCAGCGTATGCGGCGGCACCCTGGCCCTCATGGACGCGGGCGTGCCGATCTCCGATCCGGTCGCGGGAATCTCCATCGGCCTGGTCAAGGAACCGTCCGGCTGGACCCTTCTCACCGACATCATGGGCGACGAAGATCATTTCGGCGACATGGACTTCAAGATCGCCGGCACCATCCGCGGCATCACCGGCATTCAGCTCGACCTCAAGATCGCCGGCATTAGCGAGGAAATCATTCGCGCAACCCTCGACCAAGGCCGGGACGCCCGCCGGGAAATCCTCAAGGCCATCGTCACCGCGCTGCGCTACCCGCGCGGCGAGACCAGCCGCTACGCGCCGCGCATGCTGAGCGTCAAAATTCACCCCGAAAAGATCGGCCTCTTGATCGGCCCGGGCGGCAAGACCATCCGCGGCATTCAGGAATCGACCGGCGCCAAGATCGACATCCAGGAGGACGGCACCGTCGAGATCGCCCACGCCAGTGCCGAAGGCGCCGAGGCCGCCAAGGCACGCGTCGAAGCCCTTTGTGAAGAGGTTCGCGTGGGCAAGACCTATGAGGGCCGGGTCGCCTCTGTCAAGGATTTTGGCGCCTTCATCGAGATTCTGCCGGGCCGCGATGGCCTGTGCCATATCAGTGAACTGGACGATAAGTACGTCGAGCGCGTGGACGCCGTCTGCAAGGTCGGCGACATGATGAAGGTCAAGGTCATCGCCATCGACGATCAGGACCGCGTCAAGCTGTCGCGCAAGGCCGTCCTGCGCGAGGAACGCGGCGAAGCGCCTGCCCCGCCCCAAGGCGATCGGCCCCCGCGCGGCGATCGACCGCCGCGCCGAGACTAACGGCTACCGGATCGCGTTCAAATTGCAGTGAGGAATGGAGAATGAAGAATAGGGAATTAGGAAGTTTGCATGCCGCATTCGCTTCCTAATTCTTGATTCCTCGTTCTTCATTCCTAATTGTTTTTTTGGATCACGTATTCTTTTGTATTCGGTGAAGGTCATGGCCGCCGCGTCGGACCAACAAAAAGCGACCGACGATTATGCCGCCCTCGCGGAATTGGCCGGCGGGTTTATCCACGAAATCAAAAATCACCTCAACACGCTCAACCTCAACCTTCAACTCCTCGGCGAGGATTTCGAAAAGCCCGAGACCCAGCGCGAACGACGCGCCTTGACCCGCGTGCAGAAACTTCAAGTCGAATGCCAGCGACTCGTGGACCTATCCAACGATTTCTTGCGCTTTGCCCACATCAAGGATATTCCGCTGGAGCCGGGCGATCTGGGCGTGCTGGTGGAGGAGATGATCGACTTCTTCACGCCGACGGCCCGTTCCGCAAATATCGACATCAAAACGTACCTCCCCGCCGACCTGCCGACGTTGCCGCTCAATCAGGAGATGATGCGTCAAGCCATGCTCAACCTGATGCTCAACGCCGTGCAAGCGATGCCCGAGGGCGGGGAGCTAACCGTGCAAGCCGCAAGCATCCCGCCCTCTCCCCGTGCGGGAGAGGGGTCGGGTGTGAGGGGGTCCGTTCCCCCCTCTCCCCTTGCGGGAGAGGGGTCGGGGGTGAGGGGTGGGCACGTCGCCCTCAGCCTAATCGACACCGGCGCCGGCATCCCCCCGGAAGTGCTCCCCAAAATCTTCCGCCCGTTCTTCTCCACCAAATCAAAAACGGGTGGCAGCGGGTTGGGCTTGCCGACGACAAAAAAGATCATCGAAGCCCACCACGGCACCATTGAGGTACAAAGCGAAGTCGGCAAGGGGACGAAGTTCACGATTCGGTTGCCGGTGGCGAAGGCGTGATTGCAATTGCGGGGACCGTGGCGGAATGTTATCGTAGAACGCACGGTTTGACCTATCATCGAAGGGAGAAATCCCATGCGCGTTGGCTTCTTGCTCCTTTTTGCGCTTTGTTTGCCTTTGCCGGATCAGGTGCATGCCCAGGTTTGCATCTGTTTAGGGGAAATCTCATCGTTGAACCAGTTCCGTGAAGCAAAGATCTTGGTTATCGCTCGCGTCAAGCACGTTGTCCCACCGGACAACGCCTCGCCCAACGGGCAAACAGAAGTAATTCTGGATGATGTGTTGTTGCCACACGCGTTGATTAAAGGAAAAAAAGTGATAACCCTGCCGCTCCAATTGAAAGAAGGCAAGGCAAGGTACTTGATCGCGATGGACGTATACAAAGGAAAAGTTGAACCGTACTTCGGGGTCATTCTCGACGCAAAGGGAGAAATCGAACGCTACATTCGCGGCGGGCTTCGCCTCAAGGACAAGACGGCGCTGGGCCGCCTGCGCTACTCGGCCGATTTCCTGGCCAGTGAGAATCAAGAAGTTGCCAACGCGGCGTATAGCGAGTTTACACGGGTCGGCTACCCAGACTTTCGCAAGGCGGCTGAGAAACTGCGCCCCGCACCGCTTCTGAAAGCAATCCAGGATCCCAAGACGCCACCGGCCCGCGTGAGCAGTCTCGCCGTGCTACTTGGACATTGCGGAAAAAAGGAACACGCGGCGGTGTTGAAGAAAAGCCTTGCCGCCCGGAAACCGAGCGGCGACAGCGGGTACGGTCTCATGGTCGGGTATGTCCTATTGCAGCCCACCGAGGGCTGGAAATTCGTCAGCGATTTGGCCGTCCAAGAAAAGAAGGGCTTCTCGACCCGATATGGTGCGTTCGCGACAATTCGATTTTTTCGCGAACAACGCACCGACATCGTTGACGCCAAGAAATGTGCGTTCACGATGGCGCGCATTCTGGACGTTCCGGATATGGCTGACTTCGCCGTCGAGGAGCTGCGCAAATGGCGACGCTGGGAGTTTTGCGATAGAATTCTCCATTTGCCGCACAAAAACAATTCGCCCATCGTTCGCAAAAACGTCCTTCGCTATGCCCTCCAATGCCCGAGCCAGTCGGCGAAGGCCTACGTGCAAATGGAACGCAACCGCGATGCCGAATTCGTGGCGGAGACGAAGGAACTGCTCGACCTGGAAAAATGACAACGTTTAGCCGCGACCCGAAGGGGAGCGCGGGCTGAACGCCTGGCAATTGCACGAAACCCTTGCGGCGCTCCCTTTCACGACGCCGCTAATCGATAGCCGGGGTATCTATTGTTCATGGCCACGAAGCAGGTTAGAATAGGGATTGAAGACGAATTATTTCACCCGAGCCGCGAATCATGAGCACTGTCACCTATCCTCACATCGAAATCAATGCCGACGGTGCGGCGATCATTTCCGGGACCACCACCAAGGTGATCGAGATCGTTCAGGACCATCTCGCTCATCACTGGCACGCCGAGGATATTTGCCGGCAATACCCGTACTTGGGCCTGGGTCAGGTTCACGCCGCGTTGACGTATTATTATGATCACGAACAGGAGATGGCGGACGAAATCGATCGCCGACGACGGCGCGTCGCGGACATCAAGGCCAAACACGCCAACAGTCCAATCCAGGATAAGCTTCGGCAACTGGGCCGACTTCCATGAGTGTCCCCCTTTACCTCGACCATCACGTCAAGGCCGCCATCGCGACAGGACTTCGCACGCGCGGAGTGGATGTAATCACCTGCGCCGAGGACGCAACCAACCAAGCGGACGACGATCAAATTCTGAATCGAGCAACTCAGCTTGGACGTGTTGTCTTTACGCAAGACGACGACTTTCTGGTGTTGGCGGACAGGTGGCTTGATGACGGGCGCGATTTCGCAGGGGTGATCTACGCCGAACAACTGGGAATCACCATCGGGCAGGCCATTCGCGACCTGGAGTTGATTGCGAAAGTGTTTGACCCGGCAGACATGAAAAACCGGATCGAGTTCCTACCGTACTCGTAACGGAGTAATCCCATGCACCCCCTCGCCAACCTGCACGGCAAGATCATGCCGCTCGATGAAGTCACCATTTCGCCGCTGGATCGCGGTTTCATCTTCGGCGATGCCGTCTACGAGGTGCTGCGCATCTATGCGGGCAAGCCGTTCTTGGAACAGGAGCACTTCGATCGTTTCACGCGCGGCTTGAGCGAGCTGCGCATCACGGGTGTGGATATGCCGCGCATGCGGCGGCGGATGCACGAGACGATTCAGGCGGGCGGATTCACGGAGTCGATGGTCTACCTGCAAGTGACGCGCGGGGCGGCCCCGCGCAAGCACGCTTTCCCGAAGGACGCGACGCCGCTGGAACTGTTGTGGGTGCAGGAGTATCACGATACCTACCGCCCGTTGTGTCAGAGCGGGTGCGCCGTCATAACGCATCCCGACTTGCGCTGGCATCGGGCCGACATCAAATCGACCAATCTGCTCGGCAACGTCATCGCCAATCAAGCCGCGACCGAGGCGGGCTGCGCCGAGGCGATCCTCTATCTACCCGACGGGACGCTGACCGAGGCATCGCATTCGAGCTTCTTCGCCGTCAAGCACGGCCAGCTTCACACGACGCCGCTCAAGGCCAACGTGTTGCCGAGCATCACGCGAAACTACACGGTCAAGCTGTGCGGTCAGGCCAACATCGACGTGATCGAGCGCAACTTGCAGCGCGGCGAACTCGATGACGCGGATGAGTTGTTCCTGGTCGGCACCACATGCGAGGTGTTGCCGATCATCAGCGTGGACGGTAAGCCCGTGCAAGGCGGTCAGCCCGGGCCCGTGACGCGGCGTCTGCAAGCGATTTACACCGAGAACGTGCGGGCGTTTCTGCGTGCCTAGCCACAATACCGTTTGTAAAGCGGGGCGATACCAGCCCCACGCGCAAGCGTGGGGGGTGGTCAGCCTCCCAGAACCCCCAGCTTTCGCTGGGGGCTGGTCAGTGCTCTTCGACGAACGGGATTGCGGCCAAGAGTGCCCAAAACAATGAAAGTAGGTCAGGCTTTCCAGCCTGACGGTCAGGCTGGAAAGCCTGACCTACTTCTTTTCTTTAGACGCTCTAAACTACCTCACGCGAATCTTGACCTGTTCCTCACTTGTGAACTCGACCGGATACCGGCGCTTCATCGACTCCAGCGTCAATTCGCCGCGCAGCGCCATGGACCGTTCGTGGCTGACGAGGCGACCGGCCTTGTGGTCGAACGCGATCGTGCCACGACCCTTTTCGCTGGCGAGCTTGCCATCCACGACCCGAAAGACGGCCGTCATTTCCGGAACCGGCTTTTCGAATTTCGTCGCAATCGTGAAGGCAATCGTCGTGCCGTCCCAGCGGTAGTGCGTCGTGGAGCGCAAGGCGCCGAAGTGCGGGATGGGTTCGACTTTTTCGCGCTGCCAGGTCGCGCCCGGCTTGACGGGCGTGTCGGGAAGGGGGCCGAACAGGTCGGCGAACCCGTCTCGCAGGGTCGCCTCGGCAATCGCCTCGCGCACCTTGCCAGGATCGCCCAGCCGTTTAAGTAATTGTTCGTACCCTTGCATCTGCTGGATCGTCCCCGCGGGTGTGACGGTCAGCAGGAATCTGGCGCCCTGAATCTTCGAGTCGAGCTTGGGATCGAGCATCTCGGCGGCGGGGACGCCCGTGAGTTTGTGCTCGACCTTCGCCAGCATGGCGTCGATCAGAAATGCGGCTCCCTTCCGCTCCTTCACTTCGAGGCGAACCCGCCACACGCTTGCGCGTTCCTGATTGAAGGTCTTGCCATTGAGCTTCACCGACTGTTTCCGCGTCGCGATTCGTTCGGCTTCGTAGCGCTGGCCCGGCTCGAATTTCCAATTCAGCGACGTCTGCGCCGGCGCGCGACCGATCGCGACAAACACAAGAAGCAGGGCAACCTTGCGCACGCCAGTCATGGCGGAGATCCGTGGGTGACGTATGGGGTGACGTTCGCTTGCAAGCGGCCAGCAAACCGCTATGTTAAAGGGCGGGTCGCCCGGGAGCAAGACCGCTCGGAGAATGGCCATGAAATCGCGCTGGATTCTCGCCGGTTTGTTGACGTTCGCGGCATGCAGCTTTGGCTTCGCGCTGGCGGGAGGCGGGCTCAACTTCGACTTCCTTACCGACGCCGATCGCGCCGTCATGCAAAAGCGATTCGCCAAGGAAGTTTGGCCCCTCATGGTGCGCGGGGGCAAGGAGGGTTGCGTCGGCTGCCATAACGGCAAGATCGTGTCGGCGCTCAAGTTGTCGGGCAACATGGAAAAAGATTTTCGCATGATGATCAAGGATGGCTTCTTCATCCCGAACGACGCCGGCAGCCTGTTGACGCGGATTCAATCAACCAATCGCAAACAGAAAATGCCCCCGCCAGGCCGGGGCGACCCGTGGACCAAGGCCGAGATGAAGGTGCTGCACGCCTTCGTGGTCGATCTGGAAAAGAAGCAGCAGAAGAAACGCAAGTGATTGGCCGCCAGCCAAGCCGCCAGCGGCGAACAAGACAAGGAACCCATATGAAGGGGCCGCGCTCGCGTCATCGGTTCAATGTGCTGCGCATCTGGGAGTGCCCGAGGTGCCGGCGGCGCGTCTTCGAGCCGGCGCGGGTCGCGCACCGCACGTGCGTGTGCCAGGGGAAGGATCGCCCGACCTGGATGCGGCTCATCGAACTGCCGCCGCCCTATCGATCCAAGCCAGGCGCTCCGGAGTCGGTGGACGCTGGCTTGCCTGCCGAGGCACCGACGGTCTAGCGAAGGTCGGCGCGGAGATTTCAAGAGCCTCGCTCACCGTGGGTTGGATGGAATTCACACGAATGCCGGCACAGCGCCGGGTAATGCCGGTAAAGCAAAGCCAGGATCAGACCAGGTCCAGCCGGTGTTTCATCACGCGCGCGCGGTTGCATCGGGCGCAAACGCCGCGGATGATCAAGGCGTGCCCCGCGTACTGGAAATGGTTTTGTCGGCACACGTCGTTGATCATCTGTTCGAGCTTGGGGTCGTGAAATTCGAGCATGTCGCCGCATTGCTCGCAGTGCAGGTGGTCGTGCTGGGCGTAGCCGTAATCGTGCTCGTAGACGGTCCGGGAACCGAGGTTGATGCGGCGCAAAAGACCGGCGTCAACCAGCTTTTTCAGCGTCCTGTAAACGGTAGGCCGGCTGACACGCAGGCGTTCGCGTTTCATCTCGTCGATGAGTTCGTCGGCATCGAAGTGGTTGTGCTTGCTGAAGATGTACTTCACCATGTCGCGCTGCTGGGCGGTGTAGCGCTGGGTGCGCGACCGACTGGCCAGGTATTCGCGGAATTTTTCTTCCGGGGTTTGGGAAACTTCCACCGCGGGGAGCGCGTTCACGATTCGGTCTCTCGAAAGCGACGTCAAATAGGGAATGGGTGTATTGTACCCAAGAACCGGGCGGCCGTCTTTTTTTTGACGGTCGGCCGATTGTTTGGCGACGCTTCACCGCGCCGCGTCGCTACCCGCCGAAGGTATCGAGCATGGAATCCAGGGCAGCCTCCCAGCGTTCGGGGCTGTCGTAGGTTCCCGCCGCGATTTCCTTGCGGATTCGGTTGATGAGGTCCGTGCGCATGGGTCTGGCATCTTCGTGTTTTTTCGTTGGCTCCTCGTGAGCCGGCGTTGTTTCGTCATCCTGATTCACTTCAGCAGCCATGCCGCGCCACCAGGCCGCGGTCCCACGGACGGGACCGAGCAACTCGTCGGGGCCGTGTTCGTGCATCGCGTAGTCTCCCCTGAGGCGCCTGCTCGCGGAAGATGTGCCGCAAGCGCCGCAGGTATATCTTAAAGATTCCAGTCCAGAAGAATCAACCCACTAGTCGCTTGAAATGTCCGTGCGATCGGGAGTTTCTCGGGACTTGTTGCCAAGAGAGGTGTTTCGAGGAAAACACCATTGCCGTGGAAAGGGTATCGGCGTGTCGTCGGCAAACTTTGAAATGAAAGCGCACCGAATTCGCGTTGAAAACGGGCACGGGCGTTCAAGAAACCTGTCGTGCCAAAAAAGGCGAACAGACGGGTCGTGCGAGGCGACGACCTCCATCCGCTTATGCCGCAGGCGCCACGAAATGTCACGTGATCATTAACGAGCCGCGACCATAAGGGAGCGTTGGGCTTATTCCCGCTCCCTTACGGTCGCGGCTCGTAGAAATTGGGCTAATCCCGCGCGCGTGCAGGAATTTTAGCCGCGGTTTTGCCGCGCGCTTACCCGCAGGCGCGTTGCGCCTTGCTGGCGCGGCGTTTGACCATGCGTAAAACGTTGCCCGATTGCTCTGGCCCCAGCGGCTGGCACGTTAGCTCATCCATCAGCGTTCGCATAAGATAGACGCCGCGGCCGCCGATACGCAGCTCCCCAGGCGGCAGCGCTGGGACCGACGACAGGTCGAAAGGCTCTCCCTCGTCGCGGAAGGTCAGCACCGCCAGTTCCGGCGAGAATTCCAGTTGTATCTCCATCTGCGCCCGGGACCGGTTTTGGTGCGCATGGCGAACGATATTGGTGATCGCCTCACCGGTTACGATGACCAGGGCGTGCGTGGTCGCGCGATCCATTTCGTGGGCCTGGCATACCGCTTCGACGAAACTGCGTGCCACCGACAACATGCGCGGTTCGCTTGGCAGCGTGATCGAAATCGGCGCGCACGTCATGGACGCTTCTCCAACCGTCGGGTTCGCGGACATCCGTGTCCTGCCTTTTCTTTTTGACTTCAGCAACAGTTCACCGCCGGCAAATACCGGCACGTCTTCTTCTGCAAGCCTATCCGCGCAGCGGAAATCGGACAAGGGCAAATCGGACCGCCTGGCCTGGTCCAAGTGAGGGTCACAGCGAGCCGCCGGGCTTGTCCCGGCGGTGCATTCCGATTCGCCTTGGTTCACCGCCGGGACAAGCCCGGCGTCTCGCCGATTGTTTGTTAACCTAAAATCGATGGATTTGAACCAGGCTCGAATTCCTTCCTTGCCATGATACCCAGGCCTTCGGCCTGGGCTGGCAGAAAGAACCTTTCAGGCTCAATTTCCTTAACTTGATGCCAATGGGGTCGAGCAAAGCGAGGCCCACCGAGCAAACGCAAGGGCGTAGTGGGCCTCGCTGCGCTCGACCCCTACAATCAACTCGAAAAACAAGCGTAGACGGCGCACCAGGCGGTTTTTTTGTCAGCAGCGCAATTGAAGCGGGCCAGAATTGCGCGGTGGGCCGGGGCCAGAGCGCCATGCCAGGACCGCGCACATGGCTCGAAAATCTCGGAAAAAATCAAGAAGAATCGCGGCAATTCACTTGAAATAGCGGGATCGAAAATGGTATCACTCCATTTCCTTTTGGGTGCAACTGCCCATTCTACAGGTGAATTTACGTCTTTGAATCGAGAAGGAGCAGCGTTTTGATGGATTAATTGC
>JACPPF010000100.1 GCA_016191165.1 Planctomycetota bacterium | reverse complement strand
CGAGCCTGTGGACGCGATTGGTTCTGGATCTGAACTTGGCTGCCGAGGCAGTGGGCCAGACGATCGAAGCGATTCGCGAGACCGCGGCCGCGTTCCGGCCTATTTTCTCCGCGGCGTGCACCTAAAAACGGAAGAGCCGATTTTTTTAGGATTTGACGAATTATTACCCCACCTCAATTCTCACTGATTTTAGTAATTTAATCGGGCTTGGAATTCATGGCGACCCGAGGCCATCCCGGAACGTGCGTTCCCGGTGCCGTGGGAACGCGAAAACGTGGAAAAAACCAGCTTTTTTTGCGGTTAGCAGTGGCGCAAGCCGGTTGTCCCCTGATCGCCCCTATACCCCCCATTGCGTGAGAAGTCCTCGAAAAATTCTGCACAACATCAGTCAAATTAACAAGTTGTGCGTGCAGGGGGACTTCTCACATCCCTTCGAGCCGAACCGCTCTCTGGCCCCTCCGGGATCGGTGATAGTCCTTCCACGGCGACGTCCGGGTGAGTTTTTCCCTGTCGTAATCGGCACTTTCTGCCGTGCTTTCCAAACGCTGCGAAGTCCACGATGTTCTGCGCCGGGATGGTTCGTGCTACGGCGTTCCGGCCCTCACCCCCAGCCCCTCTCCCAGAGGGCGAGGGGAGATCGGGACGAGGCGGCACCAAACAGCTATACGGGGTCAGGCCGCTGGATGTTCCCAGCCAGCGACGGCATGGCTTCCCCATCTCTCCACCGGGGGGGATTTTGGGGAAGCGTTGCGCCCCAGAAACCTCTCCGTGCCACGTGCAGGCCAAGCAAAACGGCGAGCTCGATCTCCGAAGAGTGGCGTCCTTTTCGCCGGGAGCATTCGCCGCGGAATCGAGACCGCGATGAACTCATGATCGGCAATCGGTAACGCATCGGCTCAGTTCGAAACCGGCTCGGCACGTGGGCATCGGGAACATGCCGCCGCGAAGCAACCCAGCGATCTTGGCGGCGTCGATGCGGTCGTTCTTCGACTTGCCGCCGTGGATCGCTTTCATGTAGAGAGCGTGGCCGAGCGTGAACGGGATGGATTCATCCTCGCACAGGTCGGCGAGCCAATACCAGGCGAACATGCACTCGACGCCGACGACCAGGCCCGCGCGAAACGGCGCAGTGGCGTTGCGAAAGGCGTCGGGGTTGGCGGGCAGATCGCGTTCGAAGACCGTGGCGCCGGCGGCATCGAGGATATGCGTGTACATACTCCTTGCGTGCAGATCGATGCCGGCATGGAATGCGTGCGGTTGTCTGTAGAAGCGCATGGGTGCCTCCTTGAGAAGGATGAGCCGAGCTGAGCCCGCTTCGTGGTTGTCGGCACACACATGCCGTCTGAAAGATCCACGCAGGACCGCGCTTCGGCGATGAGTCCGTTTTACTTGGGCCAGCCGGCTCATCCTTCGCGGGGACAGAAGGGGTATCCAACGGCTGCACCTGACCGCGGCCGCCATTCTGGTTTCGCGCGAATCAAAGCAATTGAAGACGGCCCCGGCAGCTTATCCGTATCGTTCGCGGGTGGAGCCGATTTCAAAGTTCGCCGTGTTTTTCCGTCAGCCACCCATCGATGCAATTCACGAGTGCCAGCCGCGCTTGCGAATAGAAGTGATCCGCGCCCGGCAAGGTCGTGACGTTAACGTTCGGTCGTTTCGCCGCGGCGATTTCTTCCGCGGCGGCGCGGAACGCCATGTTGCCCGTGGCTTCGAGCTCGCCCAGCGTGATGAGCGTGGGAACGCGGATGGCTTTCAGGGAGTTGATGTAGTTGTACCGTTCATCAGGCCCATACTTTTCCACGTAGCCGGCGGCGGCGATGGCCATCGGCAGCGGCAGATCCACTTCAAGAATCGCGCCCGGCTGGCCGGCTTGCACCAGGGCGTCGGCCCGCGAATAAGTCTCCAGAAACCTCGGCCCCTCTGGACTGCCACAAAACCAGGCGTACGACAGGCGCGGCGGCGAGATGGCGATGGCGCATGCCACCTTCAAGGTCGAATCGTGCGCGAGGGTGTAAAGACACTTCACGGCGCCGAGGCTATGGCCAAGCAGTCCGACGCGAGAGCCGACTCGCTCTTTGAGCAGATCGATCCAGCCGCACAGATCGTGCCGGCAGTCATCGACCTGTTCATAGGCGGCGCCAAGCCGGCGGCCGCCCTTCGTGGTGACGGCGTTGCTGATGCCGTCATGGCCGCGTGTATTGACGCGCAGCACCGCGCAGCCGCACTCCAGGCAGCGCTCGGCGAGCGTGTCGAACAGGGTAGAGGCGTAGAAGTTGCCCCCGGTGCCGTGAACGAAGCAGAGGCCATCGACGGGCCAGGCTGACCCGGATCCGCTCTTCGGAGTTTGCAGCATGCCGTCGAGGCGGACGCCGTCGCGCGTGGTGGTTTGGATCAGATCGACGAGCATTCGTTGGCTCCCATCCCGGGGATTCGCTGCGCTCATCCGCGGGCTTCACGACCCATCAATACAAGAGAACGCCGCCGCAAATGTTGAAGGCCTGGCCCGTGATCATGCGGGCTTCGTTGCTGGCAAGGTAAACGGACATCGGGGCGATATCCTCCGGCTCCAGCCGGCCGCCGATGGGCGTCATCAATCTTTCAATTTCGCCGAACGGAATGCCGCGGCGATGCGCGTCGTATTCGATGCGCTTGTCATTCATCAGCGTATGCACGGGCCCGGGGCAGATGGCGTTGACGGTGATGCCTTCCGTGGCGACCTCCAGGGCGAGCGTTCGCGTCAGGCCCAGCAACCCGTGCTTGCTGGCGGTATATGCGGCGCCATGCAGGCTGGGCATCTTGCTGTTGATCGACGCGATGTTGATAATCCGGCCCCAGCGCTGAGCGCTCATGTGCTTCAGAACGGCCTTGCTGAGCTTGTAGGGCACCGTGAGATTCAAGAGCAGCGTCAAGTCCCAGAAATCGTCGTTGAACTCGGCGATTGGTTTCGGATCGGCGCTGGAGCCGATGCCCGCATTGTTGACGAGGATATCGACCGGGCCGAGCTGTTTGGTCATCTCGGCCAGCACCGCGGTCGTGGCGTCCTTGGCGGTCAGATCGGCGGCAATCGCGACCGCCTGACCGCCGAGCCTTGTGATGTCCGCGACAGCGTCGTCGAGTTCCGCAACGGTACGAGCCGTCAGCCCAACCTTCGCGCCGGCCTTCGCAAGCGCGGCAGCAATCGCCCGCCCAATGCCGCGCCCGGCGCCGGTCACCAGGGCGGTACGGTCTTTCAGGATGAACATGTTCGCACCAAGTAATCAGGGGTTAGGGGTCAGTGGTCAGGGAGCAGCGGATTTTTAGAATGAATAGCAGCAGGTATCCAACAACGATGTTGTATCAAACCGTCGCGGCCAAGCCATCGTCGGACCCGGAACCGCTAACCCTTAACCCGCGGAGAACGAGATGACCAGTCCCTTACGCAGCTTGATTGCCGCTGGCACGAAACTATGGCTGGACTCGATCGATCCCGAACTGGTCCAGCGCAATCGTGCACTCGGGGCGACCGGAGCGACCTCCAACCCAATCATCATCGCGGACCTTATCAAGACGGGGCGATTCGATCAGGACTTGCAAAGCCTCATGCGCGACGGACTCGACGATGAAGCAATCGCCTGGCAACTCACCGATATGCTCGTGCGCCAGGCGCAAAAAGTCTTCCAGCCCGTGTGGCAAAGCACCAACGGCAACGACGGTTACGTCAGCTTCGAGCTGGATCCGTTGCTGGAAGATCCGGCCCTCAATGTGCCCGTGGCCGAGCGTACGCGCAAATACATCGAGCTGGGCAAGCATTGGAGCGCGGGGCACACCAATCGCATGATCAAGATTCCCGCGACACCTGGCGGTCTCGCGGCCGTCGAAGACCTGACCGCCGCGGGCGTCACGCTCAACGTCACCTTGATCTTCACGCCGCGCCAGTATGAAATCGCGCGCGATGGCATCTGGCGAGGCGCTCAAAAACGTGGCAGCCTGGCATCGTTCAAGTCGGTCTACAGCATCTTCGTGAGCCGGGTTGATGTCTACACGGAACAACAGGTGCCACAACTTTCACCCGCGGCTCAAGGGCTCGTCGGCATTGTCAATGCAAAGCGCATCTGGCAAATGAATCGCGACTTCTGGGCCAACAAAAAAGTGCCGCTGGCGCAGGAAATGATCTTTGCCAGCACGGGCACGAAGAAAGCGAGCGACAAGGCCTGGAAATACGTCGAGGCATTCGCCGGCGCCGACATCGAGACCAACCCGCCGGCGACGAACGATCTCGTCGAAGCGAGCGGCTTGACCTTCACGCGCCAGGTCGATCAGATGCCTGCCCAGGGCGTGCTTGACGAGATCGATCGGCTTGTCGATTTGCAAAAACTCGAGGACGTGTTGATGACGGAAGGGATCAAGAAATTCGCAGATCCACAGAAAGCCCTCCTGGCGCTGATTGCGGGGAAGCGCAAAGATTTGGCGAAGTAGCGGGACTCTTGGCGGCACACGGTGCGCGAAACCGCAAAGCGAGGCGCGGCGCGGGTTGGGGGGGGCTGGCCTACCAGCGCACATTCTTGCCGTTGATGGGCTGGTTCTTGGTTGGCGCGACCTGCACTGCCTTGGCGCGGTCGTAACCGCGGAAATCGGCGTCCTCGATATCGATGTAATCATTTTGCGGCGGCAGGACCTTGGGATTGGCGTCAAAGAAGATCGCCCCGCGCGTTTTCTGCGGGGCCACGGTGGAGAAAGTCAAACGGCTCAGCCGTATCGGGGCGTTGGAGGCGCCGCCGGCATTCATGATGAAAATCCCCGAGCGCGCGTAGTTCTTCAAGTGCAAGTCATCCAGAATCAGGCCGGCCGCCTCCAACTCGATTTTGATGATCTCGTTGAGATAACGGCCCTTGTCCAGCGTGCCGTCCAGGGTGATGCCCTTGCCCTTGAACTGGAATTTGGCCGCCTTGTGCAGGCGCAGGATCGGCGTTTCAGGATCTTTGCGGGCCGACCGCCAGGTGATCAGCTTTCCTTCGGCCGCCTGGAGGGTGAAAGCCGTACGTTTTTGCACGGGGTCGATGACGACATTTTCCTCGTAGAGGTCGTCGAGAAGTTCGATCACCGAGCCGGTCTCCGCCTGCCGGATGGCGGACTGGATCGACCGCACGGCGTTCGTGTTCGCGGGATCCTTGCTGACCTCGAACCGTCGCGGCCCGCGCTTTTCGATGGTCTTGGCCGGGGAGGAAAAATACCAGATGACGCCGCCGATGGTTCCTGTCAGGCACAAGGGAATGACGCCAAAGGCCAGCACGAGCACGACGATCAAAAGGGTGGTCCTGCGCGATTCGGCGGGCAGCGGCTTGCGCCGGCCTGGCAACGGCGCGGCGAATTCAGGCGAATCGGCGGGTTCGGGGGTTTCGTTTTCTTGCCAGGGCGCTCGCTCCTCCGTTTGCTTGGGAACCTGGGCGGCGGCCGGGATTTCCATGTACGGTTCCGCCGCCGGTTGTGAGACCGACTTCGCTTTTCGGGTTCCCGAAGGCGGGGTCGCTTGTCTGGCGGCGGCGGGGCGCGCGTTCGCATCGCTTCTGGCTTCCGCACCCGGCGCGTGCCCCGTCGCCGCCATGCTCAGGTGCGGCATCTCCTTGTCCGCGGGCGGATCGATCGGCGTTTGCGTGAACGGCGCCAGCGCGTCGGCCACGTCGCCCGGTGTCGCGAAGCGATTTTCCACCTTCTTCGCCATCATCTTGTCGATGATCGCCAGAACGCCCGCCGGCACGTCCTTGCGATATTCGCTGATCGGCCTGGGTTGCTTCATTTGATGCGCGAGCAGCTTCTGCGCGACCTGCAGGCCTTCGAAGGGCGCCCGGCCCGTCAGCAGGAAATAGAACGTCACCCCGAGGCTGTAAATGTCCGTGCGGATATCCACGTCGTGGCTATCCATCGCCTGTTCGGGTGACAGATAATCCGCTGTGCCAAGCGTGCCGTCGTCGTGCTTCTTGGTCAGCTGCTCATCCTCCTCGGCAAAGCTGAGGGCCAGGCCGAGATCGAGGAGTTTCACGAGCCCGGTGCGATCGACGAGGATGTTTCCCGGCTTGATGTCGCGATGCACCAGGTTGCTCTCGTGCGCGTGCTGCATGCCGAGAGCGGCCTGTTGAATGTAATGGCAGGCGCGCAAAACGCTGAGGGGCCCGGACGCCTGGACGATTTCGAGCAGGTTGGCGCCGTCCACGTATTCCATGACGAGGAAATGCAGGTCGCCGTCCTGGTCAATGTCATAGGCGTGAACAATGTTCGGATGATCCAGGGCGGCAACCGCCCGGGCCTCGCGTTGAAATCTTTGCAGGGCCGACGAATCTTTCGCCTTGGCGACGGGCAGCACCTTGACGGCGACGCGGCGGCGCATCAGCTTGTGCTCGCACAGATAGACCTGGGCGAACCCGCCGGAGCCGAGCCGTTCCAGCACTTTGTACTTGCCAATTGAAAATCGCCGCCATTTGCCCTGGAGAATATTCTCGGCCTGGAAATGGGTGAGCAAACCGTCCTGAACGAGCAAGCCGGCGGCCTTGGCGGGTTCGGGCGGGAGGCTGGCGCGCATCTTGGCCAAATAGGCGTCGAGCCGTTTTTCATCGGCGACGCCGCTCTTGCGAACCAGATCGATAAATTCATCCACCGTAGTGGGTTGCGCCATGCTCGCACCAGAAGGCCGCCGAACTCGCGGGGCTTGGGCGCCCTGTCGATCCACGGACCGTGTTCAAGTATACGATATGAATGCGCTATTTCCGGGGAATCTTTTTTCTCGGCCACCCTGCGACACCGGCCCCACGCGCCAGCGTTGGGACTGTTTGAAATCCGGGGAATCCCCACGCTGGCGCGTGGGGCTGGTAGGTCATCCATTCCTCGGCTTGGTGCGGCTTTTCTCTTGGTGTTCCTCCCTCCATCAAGTATTCTGATGATAATTCCAGATCGCTTGCGATGCCGCAAGGAGGTCGCGTGATGAAAAACGACATCGGGCTCGCCACGGTCGCGGGCGCGACCACCGAGCCGCTCGAACGCGAGGACACGGCGACGCGCCTGCTGCCCCCGTACAACGTCATTCTTGAAAACGACGATTATCACTCCATGGAATTCGTTATCGGCGTCTTGCAAAAAGCGCTCGGCTACAACGAGCAACGATCCTTTCAGTTGATGCGGCTCGCCCATGAGTCCGGACAGGCGATTGTCTGGACCGGCAGTAAAGAAGTCGCCGAGTTGAAAATGGAACAGATGCAAAGTTTCCACGAGACGTCGCAGAATGGCAAAAAACTCGGGCCGCTGTCGGTACGCATCGAACCGGCCCCGGGGTGAGTGAATTGCAGATTTCAAATTGAACAAATCGTTCAACGTCTGCAATCTGAAATTGAACATCCACCGAAGGAGTTTTTGGTTTATGGCCATCCCCGCACTCACGATTGGCGTGTGCAGCTGGTCGCTGCAGGTCAAGAATGTCCCGGAGTTGAAGCGTTTGATGGACGGCCTCGGCCTCGATGTCGTCCAGATCGCGTGCGGCGATCCGCATCACGCCTCCTGGGATGAGGGCGACAACATGCCCGCTGCCGCGAAGGCCGCCGGGTTTCACATGACCGGTACCATGCTCGGTTTCCCCGGCGAGGATTACACCACGCCAAAACATATCGAACGCACCGGCGGCTTCGGTAATCCCGCGACGCGGCCCGAGCGCCTTGAACGCTTCAAGTGGGCGCTCGACCGCACCGTGGCGCTGGGCCTGTCCGACATCATGCTGCACGCGGGTTTTTTGCCGGAACCGAACCATCCCGATCGCAAGCCATTCCTTGACACGCTGGGTAAGGTCAGTCAACTTGCGAAGGAAAAGAACATCACCGTCGCTTTCGAGACCGGCCAGGAGACGGCCGACTTGTTACGCCGCACGCTTGATGATCTGAAATGCCCGAACCTGAAGATCAACTTCGACCCCGCCAACGTGCTTCTCTACGACATGGGTGATCCGCTCCGCGCCGTCGAAATCCTGGGTCCCGACATTCGCAGCGTCCACGTCAAGGACGCCAATCGCACCAAGGTCCCGGGCGCCTGGGGCGAGGAAGTTCCGCTGGGCCAGGGACAGATCAACATCAAAAAATTTGTGGACACGCTCAAGAAGGTCGGCTACCAGGGCCCGCTCTGCATCGAACGCGAAGTCGGCGACCAGCAGCAGCGCATCGCGGACATTGCGCATGGCGTTCGCGTGTTGAAGGAATGTCTCCAATAGGACCGAGCCACGCGCGTACCGCCCTGCGCTCGGACCCCAACTCTAACGGCTTCTTGCGCTCAGCCGGCCGAGCACGCGCAAAAGGCCACTATTGGCTTTCGATTCGGCGAGACGAGACTGAAGGCGCCATTGTCCGTCCTGTTGACTCAGGTGAACCACCTCGATCTTGAAGACCCACGGTACGCCATTACGCCCGGCCCCACTGATCGACAGCGTCTTGCCCGGGGCGACTGGCCAGCATTTCGTGGCATCGAGCCGTTTGATCCGGCAACGCACGGGTGTTTCCTGGTCCACTTCGATCTCGACGGTGACATCGGTCAGGAACCTGGTTTCCGGTGAATCACCCTTGACGGCGGACGCATCCGGTTTGTCAGCTGACAGCAGACGCTGAACTTCGCCGTCTCCAAGATCGCTGATGAACTTGCAACCCAGCGCCCAGGTTCCGTCGTCTTGAGCCTTGACGTGAACCACCTTGACGAACACGACACAGGCCTCTTGCTCGGCGTCGCCGGGCAACTCGATGGCCAGGCCGGCGCCCCGCTCAAAGCGGCGTTGCAGCTTGACGCGGACGCCGCCCTGAGAAATATCGATGATGGTGGCGTCCCAGCGCATCTCCTGGGCCGACGCCGGTTGGCAGGTCGTGGGCAGTTCGCAAGGCTGGCGCTGGTAGACCCGGCACTCGACGGTTCCTTGCGGTTCCTCGGCTGTAAATGGAGCAGGCAGCGTTGATATGGCCATGTTGCACCCGTTGAGACAAGGGCGTATTTTTGCAAGCGTAGCTCAAACCGGGGCGGAGTCAAATCAAACGGGGGCCGGCTCGAACCGTGCGGGCGAGCCAGGAGCGTAAGCGATCGGAGACGAACGCTCCGGAGGCTCCTCTGTTCTGCGGTCGCTCACGCTCCCGGCTCGCCAACGGTTGCCCTGGCCTGAACGGGTCGCCCCCATCCTGTTGACAGAAGTGCATTCATCGCCTAATCTTCCATCGCGGGGTTCACGGTGTGGGGCGTCAGGCATCCGATCGGCGCTCAAGTTTTCAGCAGCCCTTTTTGCATTGGTCGACACGATGGATAGCGAGCAACGAAAACACGCGAGGCACCTTGGACTCGAGGGCGGTTTTTTGCGCCTGGCCGTGCGTCCCGAGTTTCGCGGCCGGCGCGCCAAGTTGGTGGACATCTCCACGGGGGGCATCGGTTTTCTTCTGGAAAGTGCGCTGGACGCTGGTACGGTCATGGTCTTTGAGATCCAGGCCACGCAAGGCGGCGAGACGTTCACGCGCATTGCCCGGGTCCGCCATTGCCGGGCGCAGCCGATTCCCCCGGACGCTCCCTGGCTGGAGCCCAAGCCTGGGTTTTCCAATACGTTTCGTCGGCTATTCGGTTTCAAGCAGCCCCCGCCAGATGGCATAGCCTGGCTGGTTGGTTGCGAATTCGATCATCCCTTGACCGAGGACGAGATTCAAAGTTTCCTGGCGCACCTGAAATCCATGACTTTCCGGCAAACATAGAACCGCGATTCGGTTAGCCGTCGATTTTCCTGGCCCCGGGCAAGATGCCGATGTCAGGGCAATACCTCCAGCGTCCGTGCCTGCCGCGAATGCACTTTCCATCACGCCAAACACCTGCTAGGCTAGCGTCTGCGACCCGCAGCGCACGAACCTCGACTCGCAAAGCGTATCCATGACCTCCACCGCATCCGGTCCGTATCTGGTCACCCGCCGCGACGACGGCTATGGGGATGTCATCCCGCTCCAGCCGGGACAGCGTTTCACGCTTGGCCGGGCCAACAGCAATCGCATCGTCCTCAAGGACGAGCTGGCCAGCCGCGATCACGCCGAGGTCTACTTCGCCGAGCAGCGCTGGCGCTTGCGCGACTTGAAAAGTCTCAACGGTACCCGCATCAATGACGACGTGCTGGACAGCGAGTGGGAGCTTTCGCCGGGCGATGAGTTTCAGATTGGCAAGTCGCGTTTCATGTTTGTGCACCAACTCGACGAGTTGCCCCAGGTGCCGATGCCGTCGATTGGCGACACGATCTCGATCAAGAAGCGGCTATCGAGTTCGCGTTTTTTGACGCCGCCGCCGGATGAACTCCCCGAGGACACCAGCGGCGTGCCCAGCCGGCACGTGCTGAGTCGCGACCTGATGCAGCTTTATCGCTTGAGCCTGGAAATGGGCTCGGCCGGCACCTATCACGAGCTGGCGGACGCGGTTCTCGACGGGCTCCTTTCAGCGGTCAAGGCGGAGGTGGGCGCCATCCTCACCATCAAGGAAGGGCGCGAGATGGAGATCACGTCGGTGCGCCCGGATGGGGCGGCCAAGCGCGCGTACTCTCCCGTCTCCGAGTTCGTCACCCACGAGGTGATGAGCGCCCGCGAGGCGATCCTGGCGGAGGATGTCTCACGCAACCGCTACCTCAGCCAGCGCGAAAGCATCACCCAGCTTGGCGCCACCAGCCTGATCTGCGCGCCGGTGATCCATCAGGAAAAAGTCCTGGCCCTGATCCATCTCTACTGCACCGACCCGCACAAGTCGTTCTCCAACGACGATCTCGAATTCACCATCGCGGTCGCCAAACACCTGGCCATCGTCATGGGCCAGATGCTGCGGCAAGATTCGCTCAGTGCCGAGAACCGCTCGCTACGGGAACAGCTCCATGTCGAGAGCGAGCTGATCGGGCAAAGCCCCGCCATCAAGAGCGTCCTGGAGCAGATCGGGCGCGTCGCGCCGACCAACGCCACGGTGTTGATTCGCGGCGAGAGCGGTTCGGGCAAGGAGCTTGTCGCCCGGGCCATCCACTTTTCCAGCCTGCGCAGGGAAGGCCCGTTTATCTGCCTGAACTGTGCCGCCATCACGGAAACGCTCCTCGAAAGCGAACTCTTCGGGCACGAACGGGGCGCCTTCACCGGCGCGACCGAAAAAAAGATCGGCAAGTTTGAAGCGTCCGATCACGGCACGATTTTTTTGGACGAGATCGGCGAGATGGCTTTCAATACCCAGGCAAAACTGCTGCGCGTGCTGGAAGGCCACCCGTTCGAGCGAGTGGGCGGGTCGACTCCGATCCGCGTGGACGTGCGCGTCGTCGCCGCCACCAATCAGCCGCTCGAACAGAACATCCGCGAGGGCAAGTTTCGCCGCGATCTCTTCTATCGGCTCCAGGTCGTTGACATCCAGGTGCCGGCCCTGCGCGAACGCAAAAGCGACGTGCCCATTCTCGCAGAGCACTTCTTGAAACGCTTCGCGCGCGAAACGGGCCGCAAGATGCGCGGCTTCACGCCAGCCGCTCTTGCCAAGATGGAGCAATACGACTGGCCCGGCAACGTCCGCGAGCTCAAGAACGTGGTGGAACGCGCGGTCGCCCTGGCGCGCACGCCCATGCTTGATTTGAACGACATCCTGCTCTCGTCGCTGGAATTGCCCGGAACGGCGCCGGCGTCAGGCGCGGAACCCTTTGAGGCCATCTCGCTTGAGGAACTGGATAAACGGCATATCATCCGCACGCTCGAGCACACGCAATGGAACAAGAGCCAGACCGCGGCGATCCTGGGCATCGAACGCTCGACGCTGGATCGCAAGATCAAGGCGTATCAGCTGAAGCGGGATGAATGATTGAGTTCGTTTAGCGCCCGCGTGACGCCATGCGGGCACCAAACGAATTCACGTTCCCGGCAGCGCATTCCGTGCGAAGACCCACTCCTCGATTGGCTTCCCGTCAACCAGATGCTCCTGCACGAAACGCTCGATCTTGTCCGCCGTCATGTCGTGATACCACGTTCCCTCGGGATAGACGACCAGCGTCGGCCCGTGACAGCAGACGCGCAGGCAACCGGCGCGCGAGCGCTGGCAGATGTTGTCGCCCGATTGCAACCCCGCGTCCTTGAGCTTTTGCTTGAGCAATTCCCACGACTGCTCGCCCACCTCCGTCGTACAGCACTTCGGACCCACGCAAAGGAAGACGTGCCTCTTGTTCGCGCCGATGCCGAGCTTTTTCTTGACCGCGTCGAGCTGTTCGCTTTTTTCCATGATGAATCCATCAAGCCCCGGGATGAGCGCAGCGATTCCCGGGGGTTTGTCACGCCCGGGCATTGCGCAGCCGCCGAGCAATCTCCGCGAAAATCAATACCGTCGACGTGACCGCAATCACACCCAGCCATTCGAGCGGGCCAAGCGCCTCCACCTTGAAAACGTTTCCACCGAAGGTCACGATGAGGATTTGGCCGACGGCGATGGTGCCCGCGATGATCAAGAAGGTCGGGTTTTCCAGGACGCGATGGAAACCGCTCATTTCAGGGGTCAGGGAGCGGGCGTTGATCTGATTCCACACCTGGAAAAACACATAGATCGAGAAGAACAGGCTGACCTGAAAGACGGTGAACATGACCGTCGCGCTCTGGGTCACGCCGTTCTCGTCCACGAATTCCCAGCGGTCTCCTTCGATCTGTTTCAAACCATCCGCATTCTGTGGCACCGCCAGGCGTGTGCCTGCCACTTCGACCGACCAGGAACCTTCGCCTCGAAAAAGTCCCTGTTTCATGGCAATCAACAGCCCCAGCATCACGACGATGAAGAACGCCGCGGTGATGAAAATCGTTCGCACCATTGCCGGGGTCAGGATGTTTTCGTCGCGTTTCTTGGGCGGCAACTTCATCACGCCGGGGCGGGGCGGCTCCGAGCAGAGAGCGATCGACGCGAACGTATCCATGATCACGTTGATCCACAGCAACTGCAAGACGGTGAACGGCGCCTTCACGCCGAAAAGCAAGATGCCCAGAAACGTGATGGCCAGGGCGCTCACGTTGATCGTCAACTGAAACTGGATGAAACGCTGAATGTTCTCGTACAGCGATCGGCCCCAGTGGACGGCCTTCACGATCGTCGAGAACGCGTCGTCGAGAAGGACGATCTTGCTCGCTTCCTTGGAAACCTCCGTGCCCGCGATGCCCATCGCCAGGCCGACATCCGCCTTCTTGAGCGCTGGCGCATCGTTGGTGCCATCGCCGGTGACCGCGACGACCTCGCCTAGCTCCTGCAATAGTTTTACCATGCGAAACTTGTCGAGTGGCCGGGCGCGAGCGAGAATGCGCAGCGAAGGCAAGGCTTGCTTCAATTCGTCATCGGTCATCTGGTTGAATCGCTGCGAAGTGAAGACCACGCCGCCGGGAACATCAATCGGCTCGTCGGCCTGGGCGATCAACCCGATCTCGTGACCAATGGCGCGGGCGGTCTCGACGTTGTCGCCCGTGACCATCTTGACCTCGATGCCCGCATCGCGGCATTCGCCGATGGCGGCCTTGACATCGTCGCGCAGCGGATCGCGAATCGCCACGAAGCCGACGTAAACGAGATTTTGCTCGAAGGAATCCCGCCGCGCGTGCAAGCCATCCTCATCGTTGGGCGTATCCGCGGGCAAGGGCGCGTAGGCAAACGCCAGCGTGCGCATCGCCTTGCGAGCCGCCTCGCGCAGGCGCTCGCGGATTGCCTGCTTCTTGTCTTCGTTCAGCGCCCGCGCGGCGCCATTCGCATCAAGATACTCAACACAGGAATCCAGCAGAGCCTCCGGCGCTCCTTTCACCAGCGAAAAAACTTTCCCGCCGTCGCGAACTACCGTCGTCATCCGCTTGCGCTCGGACGAGAAGTGAATCTGATACAGGGCCGTGTTTTGCAAACGCAGTTCGCCGTATTCGACGCCGCCGTCGCGCAGCCATTGCAGCAATGCGCCTTCGGTCGAGTTGCCCAGCGTGACAGTTTTGCCCTGTTTCTCTTCGAGATTCGCGGTCGAGTTGACGCCGCTGATGAGGGCGAGCCAGTCGATGGGTTTTCCCTTGTTGCCTGATTGTGGTTTCGGCCAATCAGGAGAATCGCGGTCGAACGTCTGCTCGTCCCAGGAGACACGATCCACGCGCATCTTGTTCTGCGTCAACGTGCCGGTCTTGTCGGAGCAGATGACCGTGGCGGAGCCGATGGTCTCGCAGGCCACGAGTTGGCGCACCAGCGAGTTGGCGCGCGTCATCTTTTGCATGGCCAGCGCCAGCGACACCGTCACGCTCATCGGCAAGCCCTCGGGGACGGCGACGACGATGATGATGACCATCGTCACGAAATAGCCAAGCAATTCGCTGAGCACGGTCAAGACCTGCTCGCCGTTCGCGGGCCAAAAGATGTCGCCGTACAGAAGGCCGCGAACAAACTGCGCGGCGAAGATCAACACGGCCGCGATGTAACCGACCTTGCTGATGAGATCGGCCAGGTGCGTCAGTTTTTGCTGAAGGGGCGTGAGCTCCTTGGAGATGGTCAGCTTGCGTTTGACGCGAATTTCCTCGGTGTCCTTGCCCTCGGCCTCGTCCTCTTCCTCGGGCTCCGCGGAAAGCCGGCGGGCGATTTGGCCCAGATAGGTATGATCGCCTACCTCGGTGACCATCAGGTGGGCGACGCCGTCGACAACCTGGGTGCCGCGATAGACGCAGCCGGGCTGCTCCGGGCCGTCGGCCGTGTCGTCAAGCGGGCGAGCCAATTTGCGCACGGGTTCGGATTCGCCGGTCATGAGCGATTGATCGACCATGAACTCGGTCGCCTTGAGCAAGCGGCCGTCGGCTGGGATTTCGTCGCCGGTTTCAAGGAGAATGAGATCGCCGACCACGACGTCTTCGAGAGGAATGCTGTGGATTTGTCCGGCCCGGATTGCCTTGGCCTTGATCGAATCCTTCTGGGAATTGAGCACCTCGAATTCGCGGTCGCTCTTGTATTCGCTGGCAAACGCGACCCCCGTTGCCAGGATGACGGCAACCATGACCGCCAGGCCTTCGACGAGGACATGCCCCGCGGCCAGACCGACCAGGAAAAGCAGGATGGCCGAGACGAACATGAACGTGGGAACCCACTGCCCCTGCCTCATCGCGAACAGCCCGGCAAGCACGGCGGCCACGACGCCGAAGCTAATCCCGCCGGTAAGGGTGTCTGCCTTGAAAAGATCGACGATCATCGACAGGAGCGCCGCCGCCAGAAGGATCTTGATAATTGCTTCGTCAAATTTCTCGATGAACTTCTTCCAGAGCGGTTCCTTGGGCAGAGGCGTCAAGGTGTTGCGCCCGAATTGCTGCCCGCTGGTTTCGATGGCGGCCTCGGGCAGCCCCGTTTCGGCATGAGTGTTGGTTTGCTGGATGGCATCACTCAGCGTGCGCATTTGGATTCCTTTTTGGGAGCCGCCAGAAAAGAACGCAGGCGGCTCGGAATATAATAAAATGTCAGGTGAACCAGAGGCATTTTCAGTTATCGTAACACCACGGTTTGACGAATCTGAAGGTTGTAGTCAGGAACCTCCAAGGTGAAGAAATCGCAGCTTTTTGACATGTTAAAGGAAATCTCTGCCGGCAACCACTGGGTATTGTGATTCGGGTAAGTAGCAACAGTTTTTCCGTTTGAGTCCCTGACAACACCGCTGTTCGCGACTTTCAGGTTCGGGCGTTCTGGCTCCGCCCAGATTTTCCGAACCAGGCGTGGAAGGTCTCGAAAGTCTGCCGCCATTTTGTGGTCCCAGATATCGACCTTTGCCTCCAAGTCATCAAGTTCAATCATTTGCGTTTCTGATATTCCGATGCCCAAGCCAATGATTACGAATTTTACATGATTGCGTTTGCCCGCCGCAATAGCCGATGCAAGTTCTTGCGTGTACCTTTTGACCGCAATTTGATCCCTCCATTTTCCATCTGTGATGAAAATATACATGCCATGCTCGGCATCGACAAAGCGATCGGCAAAGTATTGGACGGCAGGAAGTAACTCTGTTCGGGATCCGAAATGGTCCGGTCCAGTAATCTTCAGTTCTGAACACACATGTTCTGGAAAATCACCAATAATTTGGACGGAATTGTGAGGCCTTTGCGTCGGATTTGAACAAGACCAATAAATCGCCGTGGTGTGTTGATCGGCGTCGAGTGATGCGAGATATCGTATAAACTCACGAGCCGGTTCCTGCACTATGTTTTTCTCTTGCCTGTAAATCAACAGTTCTTCGATCCACTTAATATCTTTGATTTGTGGTATTCGCCGGTTGCCCGCCTCTCTCCAGGTGAGCACCCCAGTGCGTTCTAGCATTTTTTGCTGGGATTCTGGAATGTGTGATATCGATATATGCTTTCCATAGGAATTGAGCATCGAAAAGCTGCCATCGAGAGCGACTCCCGTTTGCCAGTCAATTGCGTCTTCGCCCTGTGGTTCGAGGAGAATAGTGAAACGAACCTCAAGGGTCAATCCTTGGTCCGTTACATTGACCTCACCAAATTCGGTAGCCACAAGGTTGTCGGGAAGTTGCATTTCTTCTCTCCGCAATAGTCAAACCAGTGGTTGGAGCACCTGGCGCCCAGAATACTGAAGCGTGAAAGAGGGAGAATCCACAGGCAATTCAAACCTAAGAACTTTCGGGATGCCATTGGGATATTCCTTCACCATATTTCCGCCACTATCAAGGACTCGGCCGGAAGAAAAAAAATCAGGGAAAAGTGTGCGAAACTGAAATCCGTTATTAGGCTCATCCAATAAAGAGCTGGGCAAACACTCCCAAAGTCTGCCAAAAACCCCTGTTGCGTCTCGCCAACCAAGGCCAACTAGGGGTTCAGGCGGCTGCAATGGACCTGATCGAGGTGACGTTTCCTTCAGGTCAATCAGGAACAATCGAATCAATGGCCGCTGCCCCAATTCGATTTCTGAAATCAGTTCCTTGGAAAATGTGGCGAGGGAATCAACGTCCGAGATGCCGCCATACGTTAACAACACACCTACCGCTAAAGGGGACCCGCGAAAATGGGCCTTCGTTAGTTCTCGGATTGCATTCGTAAGGCGTACATGACCGCCCCAGCCGTTTTGAGGCCTCCCAAGTTTCATTTGCCGGACCTGTTCGAGGTTGACTAGGCCAAAAGTTTGGGTTTCGTTTCCATTCGGTCCGGTGGACGAGTGTAGGAAGTGAATTCCGTTTTGAAGTGACAGGGCTGAAAGAAATGGCATCAGCCTATCAGCAATCCGCTTCATTTGATTCGGCAACGCTCGCCCGCCAAAACCTGATCCAATTCCATACAGGTGCTTCATTGCATGGGACGCATCCATAACTAGGCCAACCGAAGCACCAATTACCGCCTCAACGTCCCATGTCCTACGATGACTTTGCTCGGAGATTGTAATGCGACCAATAGGGCCTTTCGGTGGTGCGTGAAAACTGCGATTCACGGTTGGGAGGACAACACGAGTTGGGTTCTCGGCGTTGGTCCCCACGGGTCGGCTGGATAGGCAATTTGGCAATTTTTCGATCTGTTGCGCCAATACATGCGCATTCGGCCAGCGACTATCGGCCTTGTCCGCGACGCATCGCTCCAAAATGACAATTGCGTCTTTGGCCAACCCAATTCCAGCAAGTTCGTCTCGATAATCCCGACCGAGGGGCAAGAAATAGTCGCCCATTAACATCTGAAACCACAATACGCCAAGCGCGTGGACATCGTCGGTCGGCGACGACGGGAGCCCGTTTTTCTGCTGCGTACTGGCGTACATTTCACAATAGGAACCGCGCAAGATAGTTGGAGTTGCAACGGACGGGTTGAGTTCGAAAGAGCGAGCCTGATCAAGAGCGTGTTGGGCGATAATTTCGCTAATTCCAAAATCCGTGATCTTTAGTCTATTCTGTCCATTAACGTGATCGATCAAAATGTTCGCCGGTTTTAGGTCCCGGTGTACGACAGCGGGCTTTAGCAGGTGGCATGCTCCCACGGCGCGCGCCAGGGGCAGCAACATTGTCCACGTGGCCCATTCGGTTCGTTTTGCAATGTCTACGGGAATATCAGCAGCCGAGAGCAGATTCCCTCCGTTGATAAACTCGTATCGAAGCCAGGGTGGGTCGGCAACGAAATCGACGTCCTCAAGCCTTACGATATGGTCATTGTTGAACTCCATGACCTGGTCAATCACGCGGGCTTCATGCTTGAGCAACCGGTCTTGCGCGGTGGCATCGAGGCAAAATTTTACGGCTCCGTAGCGATTTTTTAGGGTCGTGTGCCGAACTTTCCACACCTCGCCAAATCCACCGGAATCAATCTTGTGCACAAGGGTCCACTTCGGGTCGTTTGGAAGGAGGTCCCCTTGTTTAAATCGCGGAGGTCGGGGAGGAATGATTGATACAAGATCGGCCGGACATGAAACGAAAAACGCAGGTGGACGGGTCGTCCCCGTTCTATCGTCCTTACGCATGAACAGCTTGCGGACCTGCGTTGGGAGGGTTGCCAGAGTTCCGGCCAGTGCCTCCTGCACTTCTTGTTTTTCATTTGGGAGCAACTGGACTGCCATCTGCTTCGCAACACGATTAACGTCCGCCGATTTGGCCTGCGCAAGTTGCTCCATTTCCTTGGGGATAGCCCTCGCGATGTTTTCGTCCTGGCATTCCTCATGGTATCGGTGAAACGCCAATTCGCCGATTTCGTAAATCTTAACGGCATAGGTGCCAAAAGGGGCCAATTCGACGAGTTCACGCAAACCTTTTTCGGCAATTGCGATTCCAACACATCGCATTAGTCTCCAGCCGGCGATCATGGGACGAACCTCAGAGGGGCGGGAAGGGAAGCCGCTGCGATTCTTCAGAAACCAATCTTAATCGGCTATTGGCCTGCCGATCAACCATTTTCTTGCTTTTTTTCCCGTCTTTCCACGGCGTCAAATTTAGGCAAAATGGCCGCGCAGATTTTGGAGGAAAGAGGGTGGAGGTTCCAACCCGTGACATGATTTCGTCAGCGAGCGTGCGCATGCGTTCCTTTCGGTGGCGCTCGCGGCGTGGCGCTTGCAAATCACCGGGCAGGCGCTACGCCGCAGGCGGCTATTGCTCCATGATGTCCTTCGATTTCTTGTCCGCCTGTTGTTCGATCTTGCCCTCGAAATCTTTGAGGAGCGCCTGCACCTTCTCTTTACCCGCGTCACGTTCGTCCTCGGACATTTCCTTGTCCTTCTCGGCCACGTCAAAGTTCTTATTGGCGTCGCGGCGGATATTGCGGCAGGCGACCTTGGCGTCCTCGCTGTTTTTCTTGATGACCGCCACCATCTTCTTGCGCTGGTCGCCCGACATCGAGGGCACCGCCAGGCGGATCATCTTGCCATCGTTGTTGGGGGCCATGCCCAGGTCGCTGGAGCGGATCGCCTTTTCGATGTCCTTCAGGCAACTCGCATCGAACGGGCGAATGACGATCGATTGCGGATCGGGACAGTTGATCTGTGCCAGCGTCTTGAGCGGCGTCGGCGAGCCGTAGTACTCGACGCGCAGATTATCGACCAGCGCCGGTGTCGCGCGCCCGGTGCGCAGGCCGCGCAGTTGCTCCTGGAAAACGCTGAGCGCCTTTTCCATGCGTTCCTCGGCATCGAACAGGATTTCGTCGGTGGTCATGATCTTCTCCCAAAATCGCCGCTTGCGGCTTAGCGCTCGCGTGGCGCCGTGCGAACGCTAAGCCGCAAGCGGCTTACGTTGTCTCGACAAGCGTCCCGATCGCCTGCCCCGCGATCGCGCGCTCGATGTTGCCCTCTTTGTTGAAATTGAACACGAGAATCGGCAACTTCGCGGTGCGGCACATGTCGATGGCGGCGGCGTCCATCACGCGCAGGTTATCGCGGATCACCTGGGCGTGCGTCAGGTTCTGGTATTTCTGCGCGTGCGGATTGATCTCCGGGTCCTCGGTGTAGACGCCGTCCACCTTGGTCGCCTTCAAGAGAATGTTGACCTCCAGCTCGCAGCCCCGCAGCGCCGCGGCCGTATCGGTCGTGACAAACGGGTTTCCCGTCCCACCCGCCAGGATCACGATGCGGCCCTTTTCCAGATGGCGAATCGCCCGGCGATGGATGTACGGCTCGGCGACAGTTTGCATGGGAATGGCGGTCATGAGGCGCGTCTCGCAACCGATGCTTTCGAGGCAGCTTTGCAAGGCCATGCCGTTGAGGACCGTCGCCAACATGCCCATGTAATGGGCCGTGGTCTTCTTGATGACATTGCCACCCGCGGAGAACTGCTCGCCACGCAGCAGGTTGCCCGCGCCGATGACGAGCGCGATTTGCACGCCGCGCTCGTGAACCTTCTTGACCTGTTTGGCGATGGTCGTGGTGTCATCGATGCTGATGCCGCTCTTGCCTGGAGCGCCGAAGCCTTCGCCAGAGAGTTTCAACAGCACGCGTTTGTATTTTGGTTTCAGGGTATCATCCATGTTCAATCAATTCCAGGCGCAGGGGTGAGCGCAGCGAACCTGTGGGATCGCGCGAACCATATCCCAGGGGTGCGCTGCGCTCGCCCCTGGGCTTCCACGTCATTTTATATTGATGGGTCACACTGTCAGCACGCGATCCCGGGAGGCGATTTCCCATTTGTCCACGACTTGCCCGTTCTCAACGACATAGGCAAACTGGTGCAGCGCGCAGGTCGGGCACACGTGCGCCGGCATCGCGTATGCCACGTCGCCCGGCTTGTATTTCTCCGCGTCCGGCGTCTCGACAACGAGATGCTCCTCGTTTTGCAGCACCTGCTCGCCTTGGACATCCAGCAGCACGCAGCGCTTGCCCGCGGGTGGGTCGGACGCCACCGCCTTGTAGCCGAGATCGAACGTGACGCGCGTCGGCGTTGGCCTACTGATCACGCGCGTGAGCAACAGCGCCGCCGGAGTGAATTCGTTCAAGTCCTGGAACCACGTGCCATAGTTGACATCGTTCAGCACGCAAGTCCCAGGCGAGCATTCAACGCCCGCGAGGTCCATCGACGCAAATACGGGAAAGGTCGGCGTGCCGCCGCACACCATACGGGGCACCGGCAACCCGGCCTTCGTCAGCCCGTCGCGCAATTCCAGGACCGGCCCGAGCATTTTTTCGACTGCAGCCTTGCGTTCCTCCGGTGGATGCTGATGGTTGTGCCCATCGTAAACGTGCAACCCGCCCGGCTTCAAACCGGGAGATCTCGCAATCATTTCGTAGAGTTTCTGCGCCGCCGCTCCGGGCGCGATGCCGGTGCGATGCTGGCCGACATCGATGTCAAGTAACACCTCGGCTTGCACGCTTGCTTTCGTGAGCGCCGCGGAGAGTTGCTGAATGCCAAGGGCATGATCTTCGAGACAAGAAAACTTGCTGGCGGGATACTTTTTCACCAGCTGCGCGAACCGTGTACAGTTCGGCCCGACCATGGGATACGAAAGTAGGATGTCCGGCACTTCGCACTGCCCGAGCATCTCCGCCTCGGCGATGGTGGCGCACTTCTGCTTCGTAATTCCCGCGGCCTGTTCCATCTTCACGATCTGCCTGGTCTTATGCGTCTTGACATGCGGCCGCAGCCGCGCCGGATCGCCAACGCGCTTGACAAGGTTCGCGATGTTGCGCGCGAGGAGGGTCTTGTAGAAGAGCAAGCTGGGGGAAAAAACTTGGGATGAATCCTTGAGCAGGTAGTCGGCGTTCATGGCATGGGTCCTCGAACATTAGCCACGGAAGAACACGGAAAAACACGGAAAGAGGCGAAGACGTTAAAACACCAGGCGTTTGAATTCTGCTTTCGTGCGGCCGAAGTTGATTAAGAGACCGACCTTGATTCCCTTGCCTTCAACTCGTTCAAGAGTTGCGGTTCGTCGGCCTTCTGGATTTCCTTTGCGACCTTCAGTTCGACGATAACGCAGTTATTTACGAAGATATCGGCTTGATAGTCCCCTACGGTCACTCCCTTGTAGAGGACCTTGAATCTTGGTTTCAATCTCCGCGACCAATCCACGTGTCTGCAACTCCACCTGCATGGCGCGTTGATAGACCCTTTCCAGGAATCCGTACCCCAGCGTCTTGTAAACCTTAATGGCCGCGCCGATAATCTGCTTGGTAATATCTTGATGTATCAATTCCATCTGTTCCTCCTGCATTTTTCCGTGTTTTTTCTGTGTTCTTCCGTGGCTAATCTACTCAGTGTGGGGCCGGCGGCGGCTCTGCTTGGTTTCTGATCGCAGGCGCTTGGATTCCAGTCGCCTTTTTTTTGCACCTCGCGATGGCCGCGTCTTTTTGCGAGGCTTCGGAACGGTCAACGCTTGCAGGATCATGGCCCGCAGTTTCTCCTGGCAATCGTCACGGTTGCGGTCCTGGTCGCGCGTCCGTTGCGATGTGATGACGAGTTCGCCATCCTGCGTGAAAAATCGCATTTGCTGCAAAGCGAGGCGAATCTTCACGTCGTCCGGCAACGCGGTGCTGGCGGCGATGTTCCAGCGCAGCGTCGCCTTGGACGCGACCTTGTTCACGTTTTGTCCGCCTGGCCCGCCGGAGCGTGCGAACGACCAGGTGAACTCGTCGCTCGGGATTTGCAGGGTGGGGGTAATGATGAGCATGGTAGGTGTTTGCCGCTTGCGGCCTGGCGTTCGCGTGGCGCCATGCGAACGCCAGGCCGCAAGGAGCCATTCGATTTTTGAAACATCCGTCGCGGCCAGGCGGTATTATGGTATGCAATTGAACTCTCAGGGGATCATACCATGAACCGACGCGATTTCCTGCAAAAATCCACGGCTGTCGGCGTTGCCGGCGCCACGCTCAGCTTTGCGTATCAGGAACCGGTGCAGCAGCCGCGGCCGATGCAGCCGATGCCGCAGGGGCGGATTCCGTATCGCGGGCCGAACGTCATCTTGATACGTTTCGGCGGCGGGGTGCGGCGGCGCGAAACGATTGACGATCCGGAACGCACCTACTGCCCGTTCATCTATCACGAACTCTATCGTCGGCAAGGCGGTGTGCTGTTTCCCAATATGGAGATCGAAAGCCTCGAAGGCATCCAGACCAGCCACGGGCAGGGGACGCTCTACATCCTGACCGGCAAGTACGATCGCTACGAGGACATCACCGGCCGATTTCTGTCCGACCGTTTTGAAGCGAAGGTGCCGACGCTGTTCGAATATTTTCGCCGCAAATATGACGTGCCCGCGCATCAAGCCCTCATCGTCAACGGCGAGGACCGCATCAACGAGGAGTTTTACACCTTCTCCAACCACCACGTCTATGGCATCCGCTATCGCTCGACGGTGCTGAGCCTTTATCGCTTCAAGACCTACCTGTTGCGAAAGGACATCGCCGACGGACGCTACGAGGGCCGCGAGCTGGAACAGAAACGCCGGGAACTCGAGATGATGGAGAACCGCGATTATCGCGTCGAGAATCGGCAGCTCGTCGCGCTGCCGGAGGTTGATGAATTCTGGCGGAAGTGGCGCGAGTTTTATGGCCGCACCGGCTTTGTCAACCCACGTGGCGATCGGCTATTGACGACGCTGTCGCTGTGGGCGATTCGCGAGTTGCGGCCCAAGCTGATGATGATCAACTATCAAGATCCCGATTATGTCCACTGGGGCCCGCGGCAATTCTACCATCGCGCCATCTCGATCATCGACGAGGGGGTGCGTGAGATTTATAATGCCACGCAGGCCGATGAGGCGTATCGCAACAACACGGTGTTCGTCGTCGTGCCGGATTGTGGCCGCGATTCGAATCGCGCGATGCCGGTGCCGTATCAGCATCACTTCAACACGCGCAGCGCGCATCAGATCTTCGGCCTGATCGCGGGGCCTCGCCGTTTCGTGCCGAATGAGCGCCTCGCGGTGGACCGGGTGCAGCAGCAGATTTACGTCGCGAAATCGATCGGCGAGATCATGGACTTCCCGACGCCGCACGCGGCGAATCGTTCGTTGCTGGCGGCGACTTAAAGTAGCCCGCTCGCTCCGCGAGTCGGCTACAATCTTTGGCTCACCGTTGGAACCAAAATGCAAACCGCAAACGAAACCGGCGTGCAAGTCCAGCCGCCGCTGAATCTGCCGCCGATCGCGGAGGCGCCGCCGCCGGTGGTCAAGGCGGTGCCGATCGTCGAACCGGTGGTGGAGAAGCCGGTCGCCAAGCCGGCTGCCCCCGTCGCTGGCGCGCCGGCGTTGTTGCCGAAGCGTGGCAAGATCGAGAACCCGCTGATCATGCTGGTCGCGTGGATCGCACGCTTCATCGTCGGCGTGTTCATGATCTCTAACGTCTTCCCGCTTAGCTTCATCACCGCGATTGCCGCGTTCGGGTGGTTGCAACGGCGCGTTCAGGCGGTCGCCCTGCGCGGCTGGTGGCGTGAAAGCCCGCGGCGGCACGACGGCACGTTTAACCAGTTCCTCGATTCGCTCGGTCCTGGTGCGCCGGTGGAAAGGCCACGCTGGTTCTGGCGCGAACGCATCGTCATGAGCCTGGAGAAAATGTCCCGGGGCAATAGCGCCCGCGCGTTTTTGCGCGTCGGCTGGACGATCGCGACGCTGCCCATCCACTCGCTTTGGCTCAACTTCAAGGTCGGCATCGCCGGCCTGCTGACCACCTTCATGCTGACCGGCTGGGGCGGCATGATCATGCTCTTCTCGTGGTACTTCGGCTGGCTTAACTCGTTCCACAAGGGCTACGAGGATGCGTTCCTCGGCCTGGGCATGGGATTATTGGGAAGCCTGCTCCTCATCGTCTCGCTGTTTTACGTGCCCATGGCGCAGGCTCATCAGGCCGCCGCCGGCGAGATTGCCGCCTTCTTTCAGTTTCGTGTTGTTTTTCGGCTCATCCTGACGCGCATGACGGCCTACGTGTTTTTACTCGCCGGATTGGCCCTGACTTCCTTGATCTTCGAGATCCCGCGCATCTTTACCGTGAGCGACAATTTTCCCGCCAACACCGCCCAGACCGCCAGCGAGGCCTTTTGGCTGCTCGAAGGCTATTGGTTCCTGTGCTCGATTTTTTTCTTCTTTGCCTTGATCTCGCTACGGAGTTACTCCGCGCTGGTTTATCGCTCCGCCATGTTGAAAGCGGTGCGGGCCGGCACGATCTTGACTTCCGATCTACCGCCGAGACTGGCGTTGTGGTTCGAAAAACTGGAAATCATTCCGCAGGCCCAGGTGCCGCAGCACGTGATCGTGGCCGCGTTGAAGGCGACGATCAGTCTGAAGTATCGCGCTTTCATGTTTGGCATCGCGTTCGTCTTCTTGCTCTTGTTCGTCATGCGGTTTTACGTCGGCTACTTCCTGGTGTTCAACGAATACCGTGGCATCCTCAACCATCCCGTCGTGCAGGTTCCGACCATCGACTGGACGCCCTGGCACCTGGTGCGCGGCGAGGAGGAATGACGGCAACCGAGCCATCCTCAGTTCTTCGGCGACGGATACGCCTTCAAGATCGCTGTCAAACGGTCGTCGAAGTCCTTCGGGATGGGCGCAAACGCGTCGATGTTCCATTCCTTCATCATGTCGCGGCCCATCTCGGTTTCGTGAGCTTTCAACAATCCGTTGCGGAAGCGAGCCAGAATCTTTGAATCGACCCCGCCTGCCCGATAAAGGATTACCGCCGGCGGAAACACCTCCGACTCGCGCAGCACAACCAGGTTCTTCGCAAACACGGCCGACTTCACTTCCTTGTAAAACTCCAGGGTGGCCGTATCGACCACGGTTGCGTCCGTCTTGCCGCGGGCAGTCTGGTCCAGCCCGTCGATGAGCGACTCCGATTTCACGATCGAACCGAAAAACCCGACCGGCGGCTTCTGCGCAGCCGCGGCGCAAATCTTGGTCAGGAACACCCGGCACGGCTCGTTGGCGCCCCTGGGCACGTCCAGCTTTTTGCCTCGCAAGTCGTCAATCGATTTGGCGCCCAAACTCTTGCGAACGATGAGGTAGACGCGTTCCTCGTGGCGTTTGTTCGCGGCGATCAAAAGCGGATGCAGATCGGGATGTTTTTTCCGCACCCAGGCAAATTCATGCGCGTGAACGATGCCGAAATCCAGAGCCTTGTTTTGTAGCTTTTGGACAACCGCGAAGACATCATCCTTGGAGGTCAACTCACCGCGCAGGCCGGTGGTTTGCTTGAGAACCTCCTTGAAGTCGTTCGTGGCAATCTTGACGACGCCCTGGGTTTGGTCCACGAAGAAGGCACTCGTCATGCCGATCCGAATTGGTGGTGGATTTTGGGCTTCAAGCGTTGCAGGGCAGGTTCCGAAAACGGCGACGCCCAGAAGGATGACGGTTGCAGCAGCCTGGGGGCAGGTGATACGGGTCGATTCCATGATTTCCTCGTTCGAGTCGTTGAAGTCACCGCGCTTGGCCGCTTCGTGCGGGCCGGTGCGGCTTCGATCTCCTTTGATATAGGGTTTCTCGCGGACAGGATAACACCGTCCCGCAAACATTTCCTCGCGCGGGTTGATTGGTCTTTGGGGTGTAAACGCGCCTTATCAGTTTGTCGAATCGGTGTTGCCGATTCGACACACCGCCGGCCTGACCCGGATCAATAGGTCAGGAAAATCCGGTGGTGTCTCACTTTGCTTCGGCGCATGGTAGACCTCACGCTCCGCGTGAGGAATTCCTCACGCGGAGCGTGAGGTCTACCATCAAACTGAGACACTACCGAAAATCCGGCGCGAGGCTGGTGGCATATCGTTTGCTAGAGGGTAAATCCCCTTCTCTGCCCCTTACGATCGTGATCGTTGCACGGTGAACCCCGCGTTTGAGGATACTTTCATGTTCAGGACGTTGTGGCGCCGGTTGGTAGGATCGACGGCGTCAACCGGCCGAAAGGCGACTTGCCGACCGTGCGTCGAGGTCCTGGAAGACCGCACCGTGCCGACGCTCCTGGGCAAGCAGCTTTTTCCGCTGAGTAATCCCTGGAACGAAAAGATCACCAACGCGCCGGTGGCAGCCAACTCCGATGCCTTTTTCGCAAACCTCGTCGCAGAACACGGCGACTACAATGTTCGCGCCGATTTCGCCCAGGCTGATCTGAGCAATCGGCCTCTCTACGGCATTCCCTACAACGTCGTCCACGGCAACACGACGGCGAAAATCCAGGTCATCATCGACGATTACGCGGCCGAGAGCGACATCGTCAAGGCGCCGATCCCGGCCAATGCCGTGCTGGAGGGAGACAATCAAGATGGACCGCTGGTCGGCCTGGCGAATCGGGGCGATTCCCACTTGATCGTCTGGGACATCGACCGCAACATCGCCTATGAATTCTTCGGCGCCTCCCGTCCCAGCGAGAACGCCGACGGCATGTGGCACGCCAAGCAAGAAACCGTCTGGGACATGAAGACGAACAAGTACCGCACCATCGGCTATACCTCCGCCGACGCGGCGGGGCTGTCGATCCTCGCCGGCCTGGCCCGTCCGGATGAAGGGATTCCCAAACTCGCCGGCGGTCAAGGCGTCATCAAGCATGCCATTCGCGTCACGTTGACAAACGACCTGATCCGCGATCAATTCATTTTTCCCGCCTCCCATCACGCCAATCCTGGTAATCACGATCCCTTGACGCAGATTCCGATGGGCGCCCGACTGCGCCTGAAAGCGAGCGTGGACCTGTCACAGATGCCGCCGCAATCGCGCATCATCGCCCAGGCGATGAAGGACTACGGCTTGATTGTCGCCGACAATGGAGCGAACTTCTTCATTTCCGGCGCCAGCTATTCGGTCAATGGCAAGAATCAATTCCAGCGGACCTGGGACGACAACGATATTCAGGATGACATCGTCGGCCTGAAGAGCTTGCATTATGGCGACTTCGAGGTGGTCGATCTGACGCCTCAGGTAAGGGCCCTCAGCGTGCGGCGCGCGACCGCGGGCACGGCGGTGACGATCAGCGGTCTGAATTTCTCAGGGCATGCCGGGCAGCTGTTCGTGTACTTCGATTCGGTCCGCGCCAGTTCCGTGCGTTATGTCAGCGACACGCAAATCGTTGTCGTCGTGCCGAAAGGAATTCTCGGCACGGTTCATGTGCGCGTGCAATCGGGCAAGTCCGTTTCGTCCTCCATTGACGAATTCTTGCCAGACGGCATCTTCGGCAACGGCATCTCCGCAATCACGCCCGCAGATCTCTTCACGATCGAACCGTCGGCCGGTCTGTTCGGGCGCGGCGGGATCTGATCCCGCATCAATTCTTTGGTCAGACGCACCCAGCCATTCCAACGGTTGCCCCATCCCGCTATCCCAACCCGGGCTTGCCAGCGGCTCCAAACCGGTTACTATGAAAGGTGCGCGAGTGCCCCCGTCATGTCATTGGCAATTGCGTTTACTTTTTGTCCAGGAATCTTTCCCGTGTATCCTGGACGCGGAGCTGACATGCCGTCGGATACCTTGGAGCCTGGCTCACGCCTGGGGAAGTACGAATTGTTGGCGCATCTCGCCACCGGGGGGATGGGGACCGTCTACAAGGCGCGCGATTGCGAGCTGGGTCGAGTCGTCGCGCTGAAGGTGCTGTCCCCGGAAATCTCTGACGACGTCCTCATGGAGCGTTTTCGCCGCGAAGCGCGCCATGCCGCCCGTTTGAATCACCCCAATATCGTCACGTTGTTTGAATGCAACTACGACCCCGAGCTCGGATTGCATTATCTGGCCCTGGAATTCATCAACGGCATCGACCTGGCGCAGTACATCGAGCAGCGAGGCAAGCTGCCGCCGGAGGAAGTTCGGCGCATTCTGATGCAGGCCGCCAAGGCGCTGCAACATGCGTTCGAGCATGGCGTCGTGCATCGCGATATCAAACCCGCCAACCTGATGCTGGCGCGGACGGCGCGCAAGACCATCACGCTCAAGCTCACCGATCTGGGCCTGGCGATTGCCCGGGGAGAGCAGGAATTTCGCGTGACCCGTGAAGGGAGCACCGTCGGTACGGTGGATTACATGGCGCCTGAGCAAGCACGCGACAGCCGGGCGGTGGACATCCGCAGCGACATCTATTCGCTCGGCTGCACCGCGTACCACATGCTCGCCGGCCGGGCGCCGTTCGCCGAGGGCGGCCTGGGTGAACGGCTCGTCAAGCATCTGGAAACGCCGCCGACGGACGTGCGGAAATTCAACCCGGGCGTGTCGCCGGCGTTTTGGGTCGTGATCGAGACGATGTTGGCCAAGAGGCCGGAGGATCGCTACGCGACGCCCAGCGAATTGCTGCGTGCCCTGAAGCGAATCCGCGCTGACGAGGATGGAGCCGATGCCTCCGAGCGCGCCGCACCAGCGCATCTCTCACCCGCGGAGCCGACGCGATTATCGGTCCCAGCCATTCGACCGGACACGCGCCATCCCGCCGCCGCACCACGGATCGAACCATTGGAAACAGACGCCACCCACGTGGCCGGGCCGGCGGTCTCTCCGGAGCAGGCGCGGGCCGCGGCCGCCTTTCATCAACGCGCTGTCCAGGTTCTCGCCGAGGGCGGCGGCGCCGATTATTCCCGGCAACTGATCGACAACTGCATCAAGCTCGATCCGCTCAACCTCACCTACCGCAAAACGCTGCGGGAACTGAATCGCAAGGCCACCAGCGGTGTTCTGGGCCGATGGTTCGGCTCACTCAATGTGCTCGCGGGTAAATCCAAGGTGAAACTGGCACGCGCCGCCGGCGACTGGCGCAAGGTCCTGGAACTCGGCGAGCAAATCCTTGCCCAGCAACCCGGTGACGTTGACACGCATATCGACCTGGCCGAGGTCGCGCTCGATTTGGGCCTGTCCGAATTGGCGCGCTGGTTCCTGGAAGAAGGGTGTCACGCGGCGCCGGACAGCGCTCAACTTTTGCGCGCCCTGGCTCGCCTTCACGAGCATCTGGAAGAATGGAAGCCCGCCATCCGCCTTTGGCGTCAGTTATCCAAGGCCGACCCGACCGACGTTGACGCCGCTCGCAAAGTCAACGACCTCTCCGCCCTCGCCCTCATTTCCAAAAGCCGGGCGCGCCGACAGCAGGACGCATCCGAGCCGGAGCGCTAGCGAAGGTTTTTTGCCCACGTGCCCTTCGCTGGCGCTCAGGCGCGGAACCATTGGAGCAATAACCAGATCACCAACAAGCTCGCGACGCCGGCCATGACCCAAAGCCCGAGATTCGCGGATTGCCCGCACGCCTTGCACAGCCCATTCGGTCCTGTGTGCTCGGGGCAGAAATTGCTAAGGCAGTTTCGGCAAACCGCGCGTGCGAGCGCCTGGCATTGATAGCACGACGTCGGCTGAAATTCCTCCGCTTCCTGAGGCCGCCACCACCCACCTGATTGTTTTGATTGTCCGAGCGGTTCGTCACTGATGCGGGTGCGCGGATCACCCGCGGTGAAGCCGCCGCTGCATTGCGTGCAAAGATCGTCCTTGCCGCCGTGCTGCTCGCAAATGAGCACGCCGCAGGTATGACACCGCGTGACCGCTTCGGATTCGCACAGGTGGCAGGACATGGATAGGGGGTTGGGGGTTAGGGGTTAGGGGCCGGGCGACCGGCAGAAAATGATCTACCACGAGCCGTGACCGTCAGCGAGCGGGATGACCGTGAATCCATTCCCCCCCTGACGGTCGCGGCTCGTGGGTGAATCAAGATCCGTCGCTCGCCTAATAATGAAACCCATTCTTGCGTACATGCACCATTGGCTGGCCTTCTTCGAGGAGGCTGCCGGCGGTGATCTCGGCGAGGTACAGGTCGTGATCGCCCACGGGAATGCGGTCCTGCACTTTGCCAAGGAGGTAGGCGTGCCCTTCCTCCAGGATCGGGCCGTAAGGCAGGGCGTCGCGGACGGCCAGGCCCAGGAAGGCGTTGTCTTCGAGCGAGAAGCCTTTGCCGAAGTGGGCGATCATGTCGGTCTGCGCGGCTTCAAGGATGTTGATGGTGAACGGCGCATCCGTACCAAGTAGATCGCCAATCGGTCGGCCGCGCTGCACGACGAACGTGATTGTGGGTGGCACAAAGGCGCACTGCTGAATCCAGCTGGCGAGCATCCCGGTTTCCACGCCGCCGCGCGCCGCTGTCAGGATGAAGATGCCGCTGGGAATGCGGCCCAGGGCGGCGCCGAGGGATTTGTGCGGGTCGGTCGTGTGCATGAATCCTCGCTACTTGTCCGCCAGCATTTGCAGGATGAGCTTGTCCATCTGAGCATAGGGAATGCCGTCGTCGAAATCCGTGGCCCGAAAGCGCACCCATTTGCCGCGGCGGTCAAAGACGTAATAGCAGGGCGGAAAAACGAAATCGAGTTTCTTCGACCAGTATTCCTCCGGCTCGGCCAGCAGGAGGTTGCGCACGGGTGACTTGATCTTTTGCAAGAACGCCTGCGCCTGTGCGACGAGGTCCTTCTGGTCCGGCGGGTCCAGGGCCACGGTGATGACCACCAATCCCTTGTCCGCGTGTTTGTTGTGCATCTCGACCAGATGCGGCATGGCTTTCATGCATGGCCCTCAGGTCCCGGCCCAGAAATCGACGACCACGACCTTGCCGCGATGCTTGAGCACTTCAGCCTTGAGTTCCGTGTATTTCACCGGTAGGAGTTCGATCTTCTTTTCCTGAGTTTGGCCCGGGAGTGTACCGAGCGCGGCCAGAATGAAAAAGAAGGAAAGGGAATGCTTGGCAGTCATTTTCTTCACCCGTCTAGCCGCGACCCGAAGGGGAGCGCGAAATGAACGACACGCTGAGTCGAACCGCGCTCCCCGTCGGGGCGCGGCCAAGCTCATTTCTCGTTCAACATCTGGACAACGACTTTCTTGAGTTCATCATAGTTTACACCGGTCTCGCTGTCTTCGGCGCGGAAGCGCACCCACTTGCCCTGGCGATCGAAAATGAAGTAACACGGCAGCGAGGTGATGCCGAATTTCTCTTTCCAGATCGTGGAAGGTTCGTCCAGGAGTAAATTGCGAAGCGGCGAATCTTGCCTGGTGAGGAACTTGTTGGCGCGCTTGACCGCATCCTCATCCTTGGAGTCATCCATGGCCACGCTGATGACGACCAGTCCCCTGGCGGCATGTTCTTTTTGCATCTCGATGAATTTGGGAAACGCCTTCATGCACGGCGGGCAGAAGGTCGCCCAGAAATCGACGACGACGACCTTGCCGCGCTGTTTGAGAATCTCTTGCTTGAGCCCATCGTACTTGACGAGTGTGGCCGTGACTTGTTTTTCCTGCGCCGGCGTGGCCGCCGCGCACAGGACGGCCGCAATTGCTGACACGATTACACCGCGTATTGCGTGCATGGTCGAATCCCTCCAACGGAAATTGGGCGTCCTGTATCATAAACGGAAACCGGGTCGATTGCCAAGAGATCATGGCGGGATCGTGATGCGATAAAGGGTTCCCTTGACCCGGCGGCCTCCTGGTTCGCCGGCGCGCATCATTTTTTTGGTGAAACTCACGTTCTCCGTCTGGAGCAACTCATTGAAAGCTTGCGACGGAACACGGTCCACATCGGTCAACAGGCACAGGCCGCCGGGTCGCAATACCTTTTTGATGAACGCGATCAACGGCGCCAGGATGCGCATCTCGTACACCAGATCGGCGGCAAGAATCACGGGGACGCGCAGATTATCGGGTGGGTAGCGCCAGTCGATTTGCTGGGTGCGAAAATCGTGATAGCCATTCAGCCGAGCATTCCCCGCGGCGAAGTGCAAGGCACAGGCGTCATAGTCGCTGAACGTGACCTTCAAGCCCATCGCCAGCGCCGCGATGCCGGCCAGGCCCAGACCACACCCCAGCTCCAGCGCCTCGGTTCCTGGCGTCCAGGGTTCATGCAGAACCGCCCTGGCCAGCATGCGCGAGGCGGGCCAGATGTCGGCCCAGTACGGCATGTATTCATCTTTGGCAAACGCTTCATGCACCACGTCCAGGGTCATGAGCCGATCGGACTCGGGGTGATCGAGCAGGAACTCGCGATCCTCGATGTACACTGTCTCCCGCACGATCGGTCCGAGCCGATCGAGCATGGCCGCGGCAGCAGGTGACGGGAAGGTTTCTTGCGACATGAAAGTTGGTCGGCCAGGTTGTCGTGTCTTCCATAAAAGGAAACCAGCGTCGTAACTGAGAACAAACTACTCACGCAAGCGTTGGGTGTCAATCGAACACCACCAGCCCCACGCGCAAGCGTGGGGACGGGATTATGAAACCCCACGCTTGCGCGTGGGCCTGGTAAGGCAAATTGGAGATTAACATGAAACCAACCTGGCTCGGATGGTTCATCATGGCGGCCTTGACGTCGGCCCATGCGCCTGCGCAGGAAGGAACCAACGCTGATACCAGGCATCGCGGCGCGATCCAGAAGACGCTCGACGCGGAAACCCAATCCCTGCTCACCTTCTACAAGCTCATCCACGCCAATCCTGAACTGGCGTTTCAGGAAGAGAAGACGGCCGCTCGACTCGCGAACGAGCTTCGCAAGGCCGGCTTCACTGTCACCGAAAAGGTCGGCATCACCGGCGTGGTCGGCGTTTTCAAGAATGGCGCCGGGCCGACCATTCTGGTCCGCGCCGACATGGACGGGCTGCCCATCATCGAGGACACGAAACTGCCCTACGCCAGCAGGATCCGCGTGCGCGACAAGGACGGGCTCGACGTGGGCGTCATGCACGCCTGCGGCCACGACATGAACGTCACCTCGCTCGTCGGCACGGCACGGGTGATGATGAAATTGAAGGATTGCTGGAAGGGGACGCTCATCTTCATCGGCCAGCCCGCGGAGGAGATCGGCGCCGGCGCGCGGGCGATGCTCGAAGACGGTTTGCTCAAGCGATTTCCGCGCCCCGACTTCGCCCTCGCGCTGCATTGCGATGGCCGCTATCCGGCCGGGCATGTCAACTACCGCGAAGGGCAGATGCAGGCGAATGTCGACTCGGTGGACATCGTTGTGAAAGGCAAAGGCGGGCACGGCGCGGCGCCTCATGCAACCATCGACCCGATCGTGATCGCCGCGCGCATCGTCCTCGATCTGCAAACGATCGTGAGCCGCGAACGCAATCCGCTCGAGCCCGCGGTGGTCACGGTTGGCTCGATTCACGGCGGCACGAAGCACAATATCATTCCTGATGATTGCAAGATGCAGTTGACCGTGCGAACGATGAACGACGCTTCGCGCAAGGTGGTCCTCGAATCGATCGCCCGCATCGCCAGGGCCGCGGCGATGGCGGCGCGTGCGCCGGAACCGATTGTCAAGGTGCGCGCCGAGAACTTTACGCCGGCGCTGATCAACGAGAAGGAATTGACGCACAAGATGGTCCCGCTGTTCAAGAACGTGCTCGGGTCGGCTCGGGTCCACGAACGTCCGATGTCGATGGGAGGCGAGGATTTCAGCCAGTTCACCCGCGCCGGCATTCGCACTTTTTACTGGCACCTGGGCAGCGCCGACCCCAAGGCGTTTGCCGAGGCCAAAAAAGGCGGCAAGGCCTTGGCGAACACGCATTCGCCCTACTACGCGCCGGTCCCGGAGCCAACCCTGCGCACCGGCGTGCTGACGATGAGCATGGCGTTGCTGGAGTTGCTGAACGAAAAGGCGCCACGGTGAACCAGCCCCACGCGCAAGCGTGGGGATTAGGAACCCCCCCACGCTGGCGCGTGGGGCTGGTAATGCGCTGGCCAAGTGCGCGGGTAAATGTATCCTTTCCTCGTGATCCTCCGTTTCTCCATTCCTGATTAGCGACCCTTGCGCCGCCGCCTTGCTTCCAGCATCACGCTGCTGGCGTACCTGGCCGCGGCCATTGGGTTTCCCATGCCGGGCTGGGCGACGGCGCGTTCGGCGTCGTGCTGCTGCGGCACAGTCCAGCAATGTCAGGCCAGCGCCTGCGGCTGTTCGCATGGCACGCCAGGTCCAATCGAAAATGCGAAGCCGAGTTGCTGTTCGCAGCGCGGCCAGCCGGAGCCGAAGTCCTGCTGCGAAAAGAAATCGGACACGAAGAAAACACCCGGCAAGTCGAAGGCGATTGGCTGGGCGATCGGCATGTCGGCGCAAAAATGCCAAGGCGGGACCACGGACTGGGTTCACGCCGAGATCGCCCTGCCGGGCCCGACGCCGATGGATTGGCAGCCGAGCTGGCCATTTTGCCATGCCCTTTCGATTACCCATCAGCACCCTTTCGTTTTGTCGGGGGACCGTCTCGATCCTCCGCCCCGTCTCGCCGCAATCTGATCGATTGTGTTGTTGAGATTTCAAGGTGAGGCAGGCTTTTCGGCCTGACCCACGGGGACTTTATTTGAACGAAGGGGGATTTCATGCGCTCACGTCGCGCATTTACGCTCATTGAATTGCTGGTGGTGATCGCGATCATCGCGGTCCTGATTGCTCTTTTGGTGCCGGCGGTGCAAAAAGTTCGCGCGGCCGCCGCGCGCACGCAATGTCAAAACAATCTGCGCCAGCTTGGCCTGGCGATGCACAACTATGAATCCGCCAACAAGGTGCTGCCGCCCGGGCGCAGTCAGTGGCCCAAAGTCGTATCGGCGCTGGCGCGGCTGCTGGCCAACGTCGAGCAGACGAACTTGCAGCGGCTGGTGAATTTCGATGGCACGCTTTCCGACCCGCAGAACGTCCTTGCCTCCAGGACCAAAATCGAAATGTTCATCTGTCCCAGTGACGGCATGAACGGCCAGGTCCCGGGCATGACCGACTTCGGCACGAACTACGTCGCCTGCAACGGCGCCGGCGCCCTGTTCGACTCTGCGGGAAATCCCACCAGGTATCTCACGATTCCCAATGGCAACGGGATTTTCGCGCAGATGCCGGTCCGCATCGCTCACATCCCCGATGGCGCCTCCAATACCGCGGCGTTCTGTGAAAGCACCCTCGGCAATGGCATCCCCCTTGCCGCCGGTACGCCGCCAACGAATCCACGCATCTACGTTCTCGAGGTCCCCGGCAGCAGTGATCCCACCCCAGCCGCCTGCGACGGCATGGCCGGAAACTGGGCCGCCAACCGCGGCGCCATGTGGATCAACGGGCATTTTGGCCATACCCTCTACAACCACTTCTATCCGCCCAATTCCCGGAAGTGGGCCTGCGGCAACGGCAGCCACAACAAGGCGCTTGTGTCCGCGCGCAGCAATCACACCGGCGGGGTCAACCTGCTCCTGGCCGACGGGTCAGTCCGCTTTGTCAATGAAACCGTTTCCTTGACGACGTGGCGCGCCCTGGCCACCCGGATGGGGGATGAGGTGTTGGGGGATTTCTAGCCAGGACCCAGGCCTTCGCGAAACCGCTGCACGTGGCGTTCGGCGGTTGCATTTGGCCCGGGATTGGGAGACAATTACAGCGCTCGCCTGAAACCATGAGGTGTTCCCATGACGCGCCTGCTGCAATCGTGTTGCTGTCTCGCCCTGGCCGCGGCCGCCGGGTTGTTTTTTCAGGGGGGATCGTCATCGACGCCGGGTGACGTCAACGCCGCGAACGGTTGGCAACCGATGGCGCCGCGCGAGGAGATCAAGCCGCGTTTTTCCTTCGACGCCAAAGGTGGTCCGAAAAACGCGGGCAGCCTGGTCGTCGCCGCCGACCGCCGCGAGGGGCAGCACGGTTGGTGGCAGAAGAGTTTCCCGATCACCGGCGGCAAAACCTATCGCTTCCACGCGGTGCGCAGAGTTCATAGCGTCGAAGTACCTCGCCGCAGCGCCATGGTGCGCATCCTCTGGCGCGACGAGAAGGGCAGGGCAGTGCGCGCCGATCCCCCCGACGGCGACGGCCAAGCCAAGGGCTATCTCCCCACGGCCGAGCCGGAGTATCCCGTCGATCGCAAGGAACAGGAATGGACCGAGGTGGAAGGCACGTACCGCGCGCCGGCGCAGGCGACGAAGGCGATCGTGGAATTACACCTGCGCTGGGCGCCCGGCGGACGCATCGACTGGAGCGAAGCCGGCCTCACCGAAGCACCGCCGCCCAAAAGTCGAAAAGTCCGCCTGGCCGCCGTTCATTTCACGCCGCGTGGCGGCAAGTCGCCGATGGACAATTGCCGTATGTTCGCCACGCACATCGCCGAGGCCGCTCGCCAAAAGGCCGACCTGGTGGTGCTGGGCGAGACGATCACCTACGTCGGCCTGGGCAAGACTTTTGCCGAGGTCGCCGAGCCGATCCCCGGACCGGCGACGGAATATTTCTGCGCCTTGGCCAAGAAGCATCGCATCTACATCGTCGTCGGCCTGGTCGAACGCGACGGCAATCTCATCTACAACGTCGCGGTCCTCATCGGACCGGACGGGCGCATCCTCGGCAAATATCGCAAGGTTTGCCTGCCGCGCGGCGAGGTCGATGGCGGCCTGACGCCGGGCCGGGATTATCCGGTCTTCGATACGCCGCTGGGCAAGATCGGCATGATGGTCTGCTACGACGGTTTCTTCCCGGAGGTGGCGCGCGAATTGAGCAAGCGCGGGGCCGAGGTGATCGCCTGGCCGGTGTGGGGTTGCAATCCGCTCCTGGCCGGGGCGCGGGCGTGTGAGAATCATGTGCATCTGGTGAGCAGCACCTACACCGACATCAAGAGCAACTGGACGCTGACGGCCGTGTACGACCACGACGGCAAACCGATCGTGCGCGCGGAGAAATGGGGATCGGTAATCGTCGCGGACGTGGACCTGGGCCGGCGTTTTTTTTGGCGCAACAACCTGGGCGATTTTCGCGCCGAGATCATCCGCTCGCGGCCGATTGCGCAGCCGGAGCGGACGCGTTGAATCAAACGACGGTAACCGGAACGCCGGCGTAGATGGTCCGCTTGAAGACCGGCGGCACGGGATAGGCTTCGACAATGTTCACCCAGGCCTCGACGAACAAAACGTACAAACCCGGACTCGTGGGCGTGATCTCACGGATTTGCCTGGCGACGGCAAGCCACGGGCCAGTGATGGAAAGGCCAGGCCCCGGCAGGTCCGGGCTGGCGGTGAAAGAGGGGTCGCTTTCGTGGGCCTTATAGCCAAGCCAGGCAACAACCGGCGTGGCATCGTTCAACTCGATGCCACAGTCGTCCACATTGACCTGGAAGGCGTAGCCAATGGCGTGATGTTTGACAAAGGGACGCAGCTTGACGACTTTCATGGGGACTTCCTCACAACGTTGCAGGGATCGAAAATCTCAGGCGTAGGGACCACTCTGCGCCAGGACGGCAGGCGCGGGCGGCGGCGGCGGATTCGATGCCCGCGACGCGGATCCCCAATCTCGGCCAGATCCAGGGGGAGAATCATTATCCAGCGCGTCCACGGCAAAATTCAATGCGCCAAGCGTAGGAACGTCGTCCACGGTCAGGTAAAACTCCCAATTGGGCAGGTTTGCCATGGAAATGGTATGATCGCCGCCGATGGGGCCAGAATTCCACGCCAGGTACACGATCGATTTCCCGGATTCTGCGGTCGCCGTGCCTTCCACTTTCCACGGACCAGGCAGCGCCACCTCGACCGAAGTTGGGTAGGTGTTGGTTTTGTTGTCAATCTTGGTGATGCAGACGGTCACGACGCCCATGGCGAGTTCTCCATTTGGTCCTACATGTGCCCTAAGTTACCAATATTACCCAGGTTTCTCAAGATAACTGAATTGGCCATCGTGTCAACATCAAAAAAAGAAAAAACGCGAAAATTTGGCCTGGTTCAAACCGAGGTGACAATCAAAATCTACCTGGATTTCCCAAACTTCCCGGTCGGGATACCCCCAGCGCCCCGTGAGAAGTCCTCAAAAAAAACGCTGTAACGTGTTGCCAATTTATAGGTTATGGAGCAAAGTGGACTTCTCACATCAGTCGATGTCAGCAGCGGCGGTCCGCCTTCTTTCGGCAATCCTTGAGTTACCCGAGCCCGACGCCTTTTGAACCACGCCGAATTTGGCATCCCAGGCGCAAGAACCCACGCAAAGGCGCAAGGCAAATATTGCAAAGGCTATCATCCGATTGTGATTCCTGTTTGGGCCTGACTTAAATGAAGGTCACAGCGAGCCGCCGGGCTTGTCGCGGCGGCGAATGCCGATTGGGCTTGGTTCACCGCCGGGACGAGCCTGGCGGGTCGCGGGTTGTGTGTTACCCTAAAACCGATGGAATAGAACCAGTCCCCAAATTGCGTCTTGGCGTGAGCCCGTTTTGACTTGTTTTTGTGCCGAGCGCTGCCAAAAGCGAAAGAAGGCCATCGACAAGCGAATGGAGGCGGAATCGGGTCAACGGTCTGCGACCAGAGTGAGCGAGGCGTTTCGGAATGGGCCGCCGCCCTTCATCGCCCAGATGCCGACGACGCCTCGCGTGTCGAGGTCGTCGGCCGTCGGGTGATTTTTTTCGCGTAACCAGGGCAACGTGAACTCCACTGACTTGCCGCCCGCCGAAACGATGGCGCGTTCGCGGCGAACCTTGACCTGAATGCGGTGATATCCGCTTGAGCGCATCAACGGGACGACGCCTCGGTCGGCAGGCAGCAAGGAGTAAAAATGGAGTTGGGTCCCAAAATCTTTCGTACCATTCACGGCCAGGGCCGTGCCAATTTTTAATTGACCATGGCCTTTCTTCCCTTGCGGATGTTCATCCAGTTCCACGACGAAGAAGCGGGGATGCTGGTCGGAATCCAACTCGCGGCGGCGCCATCCGAAAAAAAGCCCAATGCGATTCCGCTGGGGATCCTTGTCGGCATCATGCGTCTTGCTAAGGTCAACGGAGAAGTCAAAACACTGTCGGTCGGGATTGGCCAATCCCAGGAACATGGGATTCTCATCGGCGGAAACCAACACCAGTCTGTCGGAAAACGCGGCGGGCCCTCCCTTGCCGAACAAACGCTCTTGCCAGAGCGGTTCGTAGTTGGCTTTGAACAGGGGAAATTGGATGCCAAGCCGCTGCCTGCGCAACTCTTCGGGCAACGCCTGGCTGCCGTCAAGCTTACCCAGGCCGGCCGGGTGGTCCTTCTTTTGTGAATTCCAGGCATTCAGGGCGAAGGCTGCCCAAATCGCCAGGAGCGCGCCCACGGCCAAAACGCTGACACCAAGAGGGAAGCGCCAGGATCGCCGGGCGACAGGCCGGGCCGAGTGAGTCGATGGCTTCGTCTCAATCCCGGCAAACGCCTCCAACTCCTGTGCCAGCTGACCAGCGTGCGCGTAGCGCTTGTGCGCCTTGAGCTGCATCGCCTTGGCGATGATCCGTTCGAGCTCCGGCGGAACGGCCGGCGCCAGCGAACGCAATGGCAAGCCCTGGCCTGAGCGGACTTGCTTGAGCACGGACTTTTTGTCGTCGCGATTGGCGGTGAAAGGGCCGTGCCCTTGAGTTGCCATCTCGTAGAGCGTCACGCCTAGCGAATAGATGTCGGAGCGGGCGTCCACCGAATGGCCGGACGCTTGTTCTGGGCTCATATACCACGGAGTGCCGACGATGACGCCCGGTTGCGTGCTGTCGGCGCCGGCTTCCAGGGCGCGCGTGAGTCCGAAATCGACCAGGTAGACATGGTCGTGGTGATCGACCATCAAATTGGATGGCTTGATATCGCGATGAAGGAAACCGTGGTCGTGGGCGAACGCCAGGGCGCGGGCCACCTGCGCCCCGATTCGCGCCAGCGTGCGAAACCGGTCCTGACGGTATTCGCTGACCATCCCCGGCTCCGGCTCATTCAGGGGCAGAGGCGACGGCGGCGGCGGGCTCCCGTCCGACTGCGCGGCCGCGCCGGAGGGGGTGTCCAGGCTATCGATCGTGCGAGTCGGGACATCCGAAGTCTGCGACGACTGCGAACGCCGCACAAGCTCCGCGACCGACACGCCGCGCACCAACCGCATCGCGTAAAAGGCTTGCCCGCCTTCCGTCCGGCCGGTGACGTAGATGGGCACGATCCCCGGATGGTCGAGATTGGCGGGAACCTTGGCTTCTTGAAGGAAGCGCCGCATGGAGTCTTCGTCGTCCGAAAGCCAGGACGCAAGAACCTTCAGCGCGACGCGCCGCTCCGGGTTGAATTGCCGGGCTTCGAAGACTTCACCCATGCCGCCCTTGCCGAGCAAGCGGATGATCTCAAAGTCGCCAAGACGTTTTTGAGCCTGAAGCATGGGTGGCTCCATCGTGGTAGCGAGGTGTGAACGCGTGAATGCTACGGCACTGGGTAGGTGGTGTCAATCAAATTCCTGGAAAAACGCTCTGCCGCCTGCCGTCCACTAATGGAAGAGACTTGTCACCGGTTGTCCGGTGCAAAGCGGAAGCGGGCGGCCTAGGGGATCGTAGAGCGGCGTATCGAGGTCAACGCCAAGCGTGTGATAAATCGTCGCGGCGAGATCTTCCGGGCTCACCGGCGGCGTGGTGGGATACGCGGCCAGGCGGTCCGATGCGCCATGCACCTGCCCGCCCCGGACGCCGCCACCGGCCAGCACCACCGTGTTGCACGCGGCCCAGTGATCGCGGCCCGCGCTGCGGTTGATGCGCGGCGTTCGGCCAAACTCGCCCAGGCACACGATCAACGTCTCGTCCAACAGGCCGCGCTGGTGCAGATCTTCGAGCAGCGCCGAAAACCCGCGATCAAACGGCGGCAGCAGGCTATTCTTGAGCAGATTGAAATTGTCGGCGTGGGTATCCCAGAACGCATCGTCCCGCGCCCAGTTGACGGTGACCAGCGGCACCCCCGCCTCGACCAGGCGACGCGACAGCAGCAACCCCTGCCCGAACGCCGATCGGCCATAGCGATCCCGTGTTTGCCGACTTTCGAGCGAAAGGTCAAATGCACGCCGCGCGGTCGGCGATGTCACCAGGTCGAAAGCGCGCCCATAATGCGCGTCGAGCGAGCGGACCGCGGCGTGACGCAGCAATTCTTCTTGCCGGCGATCCACCTCCGCCACCAAGGGTCGACGCTGGCGCAATCGGCGGCCGGCATCACCTTCCGCAGTCGGAAACGGGCGGAAATCGGCCGCGCTCGGATCCTGCGGCACGAACAGCGGATCGTGGGCGCTGCCCAGAAAACCCGCGAAAAAGCCAGGGAAGATGTGATTGTTCGCCGACACCTGATTCGCAGGCGCATTTAAGCTGATCCCGGCTGGCAACACCTGACGCCGTCGGTCGGGCGTGCGCAGTTTTTGCATCACCGCGCCAAACGTCGGAAAGTCGGTTGGCTGATTCTGCGGATTCGTATTGGGCCGCGGATGCCGAACGCCCGTCAGCATGTAGTGCATGGCGACGGTATGCGTGTTGTCGAGATGCGCCACCGATCGAATTAGGGCGAGGTGATGCGCGACGCGCGCGATCCGCGGAACATGTTCGCCCAGAAAAATGCCGGGGACGTTGCTTGCAATGGGCCGAAACTCGCCGCGATATTCGCTCGGCGCCAGGGGTTTCATGTCCCAGAGGTCCTGATGAGCGGGAGCACCGAAAAGAAAGACGACGATACACGACTTGGCGGTCGGCCGGCGCACGGGCAAGGCGGCCTGCGCCCGTCCGCGCAGCAGGTCCGGCAACGTCAACCCGAGCGTGCTGAGTCCACCGACCCGCAACCACTCGCGGCGCGTGAGCCCCTCGCACAATCGTGTCCGCGATCCGCCCAGCGAAATCATAAAGCGAACTCCTTTACATCGCATCCTACCATAGATAATAGCCGCGACGAAAGGAGTTTTTTTTATTTGAGATTCAACCTGGTTCAGATAAAGGTCGCCGCGAGCATTTGGGCCTGTCCCGGCGGTGCATCCCGATCAGGTGTGATTCTTTCGCGTCAACTCGTCACCCGAATCACAATCGTCACGGTGATCGACGTGATGCCATCCGAGATCGTGATGTCAAACTCTTCGTCGCCGGTCCCGTTGCTTGGCGGCGTGTAGTCAAAGCTGCCGTCGGCGCTGACGGTGCCGCCTGCGGAAGTGCTGATCGCTTGATCGAGGTTGTCCGGGTCGCCGTTTGACCGGGGTGATGGTCAGCGTGTCGCCGTCGAGAAAAGGTGTCGTTGGCGAAGGCGCGAAGAATCAATCGGACACTATCCGGGCACGGCCAAATTCAGCCAATCCTTGTACGCAAGGTGCTTCTGGAATTCGATGCCGACGCAGAAGGTCCCGTTTTCCAGTTTCAGCTGCCAGCGCACGTTCCCGAGGCGCTTGATTGGTTTGCTCATTCCGTAGCCCGACAGGGTGATCTCAACCTCGGCCAGCACGTCGATCGATTGTGATACGGTCATGCGGACGCCCGTGTCTGAGAAATCGAGGACAAGTTGCGTGAGGTTTGGCCCCAGCCCGGTGGCGCCTTTCCGGCATTCCACCTTGACCGAGGTGCGCGGACTCTTGCGAAGCGACCGGCGCCGATTGGCGGGACGGGATTTGGCTTGGTTGTCCATGGATACCTCCGTGCAAGTATAGATCGCAACTATCACTCACGCAAATCGGGCCAAAAATTAAAAAAGAATGAAATCCGGCTTTTTGGGTGACAACTTTTTCAGGCTCGCGTTATACTACCGATTGGGTTTGCTCGCGATTTTTTAAGGAAACCAAACCATGCGCGCTGGCACCATCCTCGGTCTGGTGATTCTGGGTTTCGCCGCGATCATTGTCACACCGGATATTACCACGGGGCAATTCCAGCAGGGCGGTTTTGGCCGGGGCAAGGGCGGTAAGGGTTTCGGCGGCTTCGACGCCGGCGCCTATTTTGATCGCATTGCCAATGGCCGGCCATCGATTCCCGTTTCGGAAATCCGCACCACGCGCCGTGACGATCTCACCAAGTTTGTCCAGGACAACGGCATCACCAACGGGCAGCTGTCGCGGCAGCAATTCATCGACTTTCTCGATCAGGCCAAGAAAAAGTATTCGCCCCCCTCCAGCCCCGGCGGGAGTGTTCCCGGCACCCCGTCACCGGGCGGGGACTCCGGCGGCAAGGGTAAGAAATTTGGCTTCTTCGGCGGTAAGGGCGGTTTCGACAAGGGCGGCTTCGGCGGTCCTCGCCGGCCAGACGCCAGCGAACCTTTGAATCCTGAAGTCATCAAGCAATACGCCGACGCCGAGTTCAAACGCCGCGACTCCAACGGCGATGGCCGGCTCAACGCCGACGAGATGTCGTCCAACCTGCGGGCCAACGTGACGCGGTGGGACCGCAACTCCGACAAGCTCATCGACATCGAGGAATTCCGCGCCTACTATCTCGACTACATGCAAGACCGCAACGATCCGCAGGGGACCAAGGCCATCGCCGCCATCATCATTCAGGAAGATGAACTCGACAAGAAACCCGTCGTCTTCCGCGCCGGCGGCCAAATGCCCGCGGGGCTTCCGTCCTGGTTCACCGAGCTCGATTTCGACGAGGACGGCCAGGTCGCCCTTTGGGAATGGCGCAAGGGCAAGAAATCCCTCGAAGATTTCACCCAATGGGACGCCAACGACGATGGCTTCATTACCCCCGAAGAATGCTTTCGCCAGCAAACCGCCCTGGGATTGATTGATCCCCAAAAAGGTTCCCTCGCCGGGGGACAGTCGGCCGGCGGTTTTGGCAAAGGTAAAAAGTCCGGCGGTTTCGGCCGGATGCCCGGCGGTTTTGGCTCCACCCCTGGCGGTTTCGGCAATAACCCAGGCGCATTCGGCCGACCCTCGGGCGGATTCGGCAAAGGTAACACCGGCAAAGGCAAAGGCGGGTTCGGCGGGTTCGGCGGGTTCGGCAAAAAACGCAGCAGCAACTGACGCCGCCCTCTGGTCAACACTCGGGCCCGCGGTTTTGCCGCGGGCTTTTTCCTTGCGCCGTGCGGATAAACTCCAAAATCAACACGAGGGAATTCCGTCGATGCCCATCTCCTGGAACGAAATCCGCCACAACGCTGTCGCGTTCTCGAAAGATTGGGCCGGCGTTGCGCGCGAGGAGGCCGAGGCCAAGTCTTTCTGGGACGCGTTCTTCAACGTGTTCGGCATCAAGCGAAAGCTCATCGCCAGCTTTGAGGAGCCGGTCAAGAACCTCAAGGGCAACTGGAGCTACATCGACCTGTTCTGGAAAGGCGTGCTGCTCGTCGAGCACAAAACGCGCGGCAAGTCGCTGGAGAAAGCCTACTCGCAAGCCATCGATTACATTCAGGCTTTGAAGACGGAAGGCCGCGACGACGAATGCCCGCGCTACGTGATCGTCAGCGATTTCGCGAAGATCGCCCTGCACGACTTCGAAGGTGACGAGTCCACCGAATTCACGCTCGATGAATTCTACCGCTGCGTCGATTACTTCGCCTTCATCCCCGGCTACAAGCAGCACAAGCTCGATGTCGAAGACCCGATCAATATCCGGGCCGTCGAATTGCTCGGCGAACTGCACGACGCCATGAAGGACGGCGGCTATTCCGGCCACGACCTCGAACGCTTCCTCGTGCGCGTCCTCTTCTGTCTGTTCGCCGAGGACACCGGCCTGTTCGAGCGCAATGCCTTCACGCTATTCATCGAGAATCACACGAAGCCCGACGGCTCGGACCTCGGCGTCCAGCTGGCGCGTCTTTTCCAGGTGCTCAACACGCCGACGGAGCGCCGACAGAAGAATCTGCTGGAAGAGCTGGCGGATATGCCTTATGTCAACGGCGATCTCTTTGCCGAATCGCTGCCGTTCGCCGACCTCAATCGCGACATGCGCAATCGCCTTTTAGCGTGCTGCCGATTCGACTGGAGCCGCATCTCGCCCGCCGTGTTTGGTTCGCTCTTTCAAAGCGTCATGGAGCCGAAGGAGCGCCGGCAGGTCGGGGCACATTACACCTCCGAGCGCGACATCCTCAAGCTGGTGCGCTCGCTGTTTCTCGATGACCTGCGCGAGCAATTCGACAAGATCAAGGGCTACAAGGACAAGACGCAGTTGACCGCCTTTCACAAGAAGCTGGGCGAACTCAAGTTTCTCGACCCCGCGTGCGGCTGCGGCAACTTCCTCGTCGTCACCTACCGCGAGCTGCGCCTGCTCGAAATCGACGTGCTCAAGGTCCTCCACGGCGAACAGGCGGCCCTCGACATCCACCACTTCTCCCTGGTGGACGTGGACGCGATGTACGGCATCGAGATCAACGAGTTCCCCGCCCGCATCGCCGAGGTTGCCCTGTGGCTGGTCGATCACCAGATGAACCAGCGGCTCTCCGAGGCGTTCGGCCAATACTTCGTGCGTTTGCCGTTGAAGAAGAGCGCGACGATCAGGAACGCCAACGCCCTGCGCATCGACTGGAAGGAAGTGCTGCCGCCGGAGAGGTGCTCGTATGTAATGGGGAATCCGCCGTTTGTGGGTAAGAAAGAACAATCCGCAGAACAAAAGGGAGATCACGGGCTAGTTTGGAAGGGCACCCAAAATGCTGCTACCCTTGATTATGTAACGTGTTGGCACAGGCTTGTTGCTGAATACATAAGGGGCACAAACGTCTCCGTCGCCTTTGTATCAACGAACAGCATCTGTCAGGGAGAGCAGGTAAGTATCCTGTGGAATTTTCTACTTCGAAATTGTCAAATCAAGCTTCATTTCGCCCACCGCACATTTGCCTGGGTGAGCGAGGCCCGCGGTAAGGCCCATGTGCACTGCATTATTGTGGGCTTTGGGAACGGAGACGTGCCCCTAAAACGTATTTTTGACTACGAGGTCGATCCACAGACGCCTAGCATCTCAATTGTGCGCAACATTTCGCCCTACTTGGTTGAAGGTGGGGATCTCACGATCCCGACGCGCAATGACCGCCTCTGCAATGTGGCCCCTGAGATGAATAAGGGCAGCGAGGTTACAGACGACGGCCATCTTCTGCTGAATGATATGGAGCGCGAAACGCTACTGCGCGAAACTCCCGCGATGGTACCTTATGTTAGGCCATTTACGGGTGGCAAGGAGTTTATCAACAAGCTGTTTCGGTGGTGCCTCTGGCTAAAAGATGCGCCACCGGACATCGTGAGAAAGAGCCAATTTGTCGTAGATCGGCTGAACAAAGTTCAAGAATTCCGCAGGAAGAGCCCAAAACAGCGGACGATTGAACTCGCCGATTTCCCCGGCCTTTTCGGGGAAAATCGGCAACCCGCGACGCCATACCTGCTTGTCCCAAAGGTATCTTCTGAGCGCCGGAAGTACTTGCCAATCGGATTCCTCGACCCAACAACGATTGTAAGCGGCAGCGCTTTGGTCGTTCCCGACGCTACCCGATTTCATTTTAGCATTCTCTCGTCCCGCATGCACATGGCTTGGATGCGTCAAGTCTGCGGCAGAATGAAAAGCGATTACCAGTATTCAGTCGGCATCGTCTACAACAACTACCCCTGGCCCGAGTCGCCGACGCCCAAGCAAAAAGCCGATGTGGAAGCGAAGGCGCAAGCGGTGCTGGACGCGCGGGCGGCGCATGCGGAGGCGTGCCTGGCCGACCTTTACGATCCGCTGACCATGCCCGCGAACTTGACGAAGGCCCACGCCGACCTCGACCGGGCCGTGGACGCCTGCTACCGCGCCAAGCCGTTCGACTCCGACCGCGAGCGCGTCGAGTTCCTGTTCGCCCTCTACGAAAAGCTGACCGCCCCGCTGACCGCCCGGCTGAAGGAGCCGAAACGCGGACGAAAGCGCAAGTGACTTGCCTTCGGGAAGGCAAATCGGATAGGATGGGGAGTGGAAACATCGAGAAGGGCCATTGGATCAACCCAAGGGAGTTTCCCATGAGCTTTGAAGGAACCGTCCAGAATGGAGTCGTCGTGTTCGACAGTGAGCAGCAATTACCCGACGGGACGCGCGTCGAAGTAATCGTGCAGGAACCGTCTGTCAAGAAAACAACGCTGCGTGATCGTCTCGCTAAACTGGCGGGAACCGTGGACGATTTGCCGTCTGACATGGCCCGCAATCACGATCACTACATTCACGGATCGCCCAAAAAATGACGAAGGTTTTCGCCGATACCTTCTACTTTCTTGCGCTCTTGAACAAACACGACGAGGCTCACGCCAAGGCCGTTGGCTATTCGGGGCTGGTCGACAAGCTCGTCACCACCGAATGGGTGCTCACGGAGCTGGCTGACGGCCTGGCGTCATCGCGGCACCGCAAGATGTTTGTGCAGACTCGCCAGGAGCTGCTTGCAGACTCGGATGCCCAGGTCATTCCGTTTGAGAAGCAACTCTACGACGAAGGCATTCAACTTTTCCACAATCGAGCCGACAAGGAATGGTCGCTGACCGATTGCATTTCGTTTGTCGCAATGAGGCGAGGGTCGATCACCGACGCGCTGACTGGCGATCATCATTTCGAACAGGCCGGGTTTGTTGCTTTGCTCAAATAGCTCGGTATAGACGCCGAATCGCCGACGGACAAGCAGAAAGCCGACGTGGAAGGGAAGGCGCGGGGCGTGCTGGACGCGCGGGCGGCGCATCCGGAGGCGTGCCTGGCCGACCTGTACGATCCTGACCTGAGCCCGCGAACTTGACGAAGGCCCACGCCGACCTCGACCGGGCCGTGGACGCCTGCTACCGCGCCAGGCCGTTCGACAGCTACCGCGAGCGCGCCTTGGTTCCTGTTCGCCCTCGACGAAGAGCTGACCGCTCCGCTGACGGCGGGGTTGAAGGAGCCGAAGCGGCGGCGCAAGAGTTAGTGTTTTCTCTACCATCCATTTCGGGTAGAATGGCACGAGTTGGCATCGTATCAAGCAGGAGAGAAAGCCATGACTAGCGTGACAATTGAAGAAGCTCAAGCGAAGCTCCCGCAGTTAATTGACGAATTGACTCCGGGTGAGGAGGTCGTCATCACCAAGGCGGGACAGCCTTGCGCCCAGGTCAAGAAAGCGGGCCGAACATCATGGCCATGTCAAGCGGGGACTTATCGCAAGGAGGGATTTTGGCTGGCTCCCGATTTCAACGCGCCGCTTGATGACTTCCAGGAATACATGGAATGAACCTGCTGCTCGACACGCACGTTTTTCTCTGGTTTTGCCAGGACGACCCGAGTCTCAGCGCAGCCGCAAAAAAGTTGATCGAGAATGCTGCCAACCGCAAGTTGGTTAGCGTGGCGAGTTGCTGGGAGATCGCGATCAAAGCCGGGCTGGGGAAATTGAAATTGGGAGAAGCGAGCGCGACCTACATTCCGGCGGCTCTCGCTCAAACCGGATTCGAACTTTTGCCCATATCCGTAGCCCACGCCATTGGTGTGGAGTCATTGCCGTTCCACCACCGCGATCCGTTCGACCGGCTTCTCGTGGCTCAGTCGATTGGCGAAGGATTCCCCATCGTCAGCAGCGATGCGTTTCTGGACGCGTATCCAATCAAGAGGCTGTGGTAGTCCGCTGGCAAGAAGAGCACGTCGTCCCGAACAACCACCCCTGGCCCGAAGCGCCGACGGACAAGCAAGAAGCCGACGTGGAAGCGAAGGCGCAAGCGGTGCTGGCCGCGCGGGCGTTGTGCGAAAAAGACCTGACCGTTATTCTGCCTTGGCTTTGCTCCCTTGCTTCGCTCGCTCAAGTGTTTCCCGCACCCAAATCGCATCCGCCTCGCTCAGCGTCGGTGGCGGCGGCGCCTTCGCATAATCAATATCCTCCTCATACCGCTCCTGCACGCACACCGGCTCCAGGCATTCCTGCAAGGAAATCCATACGTCCGCGACTCCCGGATCGAGTGGAATCGGAATCCGCGGCAACGGGTCGCGGATCGTCAACGGCCAAAAACCCGCGTGCGGGAACTCCGCCGCCCGACTCACCAGCACGCAGTAATCGCAAACTGTGTGAGCGCCTTCCACGGGGGCACGCTGGCCGCCGCGCAACAGGTCGATTTCGACGAGATTGGTGCCGGTCTGCAGGTATTCTTGTCGCTTGACGAGATACGCTTCGTGATCGACGCCGCGCGACTTGTTGGCCGGGCTTAGCATCTCGATCACGGTAACCACGCGTTTGCCACGAGCATCGATGATTCGGATGAAGGGTTTTCCTTTTGCTTCCAAAGTCGGGAGCAAGACCGTAGTCGGCGCTGCCAGGGTAGCGGCGCCGCCGTTCTGTCCTGACGAGAAGCCCTGATCGCTAACGAAACCATCCGGTTTGCCAAGCAATCGCTCCTCGTGATCCTCGTCAACCCAGACATAGCGATCCCAGCGTGCGACAAAGCCTCTCGGCAGGACCAAATTGAGACGCGAACGAAGCTCAATCAAGTAGCTCCCGTGAAAGTCGGGCCAGATGTCTGGATCTTCCAAATAGGGGTTCATACCTGGAAAAAGCGATGTCATGGCCGGAGACCTTGCCGTGGGTGAAAAACCATCCTTATCATACCCGCGCGAGCCAGGAGCGGCGCAGAAAAAAGCACCGCGCGAATGGTACCGTGCCCGGCCGACCTGTTCGACGCTGACCTGAGCCTGCGAATTTGATGAAGGCCCACGCCGACCTCCACCGGGCGGTCGATGCCTGCTATCGCGGCAAACCCTTTGACATCGACCGCGAGCGCGCCTTGGTTCCTATTCGCCCGTTATGAAAATTGACCGCCTCGTTGATTGAACCGGCGCAAGAAATTGCTTCCCGCGCGTGGGAAACATGGTAGAATTCTCTCATGAAAACCAAAACGCTGGTCCCGTTTGCCGAAGGCGCAATCTGGGCGCGAATCGTTGATCCGCAAACCGGTGGTCTGAAAAGCGCCAGCGCGCGCAGTCTGCTCGATCTTGACTTCAAACCAGCCGACCGGCAACGGATGGAGGAACTCGCGGAGAAAGCCGGCGCGGGAACGCTTACGGCCCAGGAACGTCGCGAGGCTGAAACGTACAATCGCGTGGCCCATCTTTTGGCATTGCTGCAGTCCAAGGCCAGGTTATCGCTGCGAACGAGAAAGCAACGCTGATGCCGCGGGTGCCCATTTCATTGCGAGACTTCGTTAGGCGTCGGGCACGTGAAACCTGCGAGTATTGCCGGATGCCGCAGGAATTCTATCGTTCCACCTTCCAACCGGATCACATCATCGCGGAGGTTCACTGCGGACCGACGGTGGCTCACAACCTGTGCTGGGCATGCTTTCACTGGAAGTAGCAGACATATTGCCTCCAATTGTGAGAGGGATGGATCCTCGTTTTTCTAGCGATTTTCGACGGGCTGCTGGTCTTGTTATTTCGCTACTGGTCTTTTCTTCGGCGTTTTCAATTCGCTGGTATAGGTATTCACACCGCGTCGGCTGTCCGCGAGAAGTTTGCGAAGGCGGCGCACTTCGTCCTTGTCGGCCCACACGATCCAGCGGCCTTGCAGCGGCGTTTTGCGGCCGTGTAGCCACCCGCGCACGGCCCAGTCGCGCAATTTGAGATGACTCATCGTCAGTTTTCGGGCCAGGTCCGTCAGCCACCATTCGTTCTTGCCGACCAGCTCGTCGTGGGAACGTTCGTCGCCGATCAACCCGCGGCGTTTGAGAAGCTGGTAGACGACGGGTGAAGTGAATTCGCCGCGACGTTTGGGTGGAGAGAAGCCTTCCGCATTCAGGCGCCTCGCGATCTCCGGCGCGGCGTGTCCCGCTTCACGTAACTCTACCACGCGGTTCATCAGCGCATCGAAGTCGCGCAGTTGCGCGTAGGTACCGACGGCACGAACGATCTCGTGCTGACTTTCGAAACCGCCGGCCCAGTGGATCGTCGTATCGACGTATTCGCTGTCACAGCGCACATGCACCACGACGCGCTCGACCAAGCAACGCAGGATCTGTTTGCGATCGGCGTTCGTCGTGGCGGGCGCATTCCACAACGCGGGAATGTCCGAGGCAAGGGCGGTGATGCGTGTCTGTTCGTCCGCGCTCAATTGCACGGGCTTCGCGCGCACGAAGCGCTCGTATTCCTCCTGGACCTGCCGTTGCTGGTTCAGCGTTTCTTCCCAACGTTTTTCCAGAGTCGCCGCCACGAGGCGGTGGGCGGGATCGACCTCCTGGTAGCGGCGTTCGGCCAGCTCGGCGTCGTAACGCGCGCGTTTCAGTCGTTGCTGCCAATGTTGGTCGAGCCGTTGACGTTCGTGTTCCACGTCCGCGCGTGCTTTGATGCTCAGTTCCAAGGCCGCGGGTTCCAGCGCGCGCAGAACTTGCTGGGCCACCAATTCATCCAGGGACTTTGCCGCCAGGCCGTAGCAGCGAGGCTCGGTGCCTTCCACATACTGGCGATTGCAAGCGTAGTGACCCATCCCGCTGGCGTGATAGCTTGCTTGCATGTGCCGGCCGCAATTGCCGCACACCAAAATGCCCGGCAGCAGCGCGGCACCCTTCCGTGGCACACCGCTAGAGCCTGGTTCATTCCGGTTTTGCTCGATCTGTTTGCGGTTATTCAGGTACTGATCCCAACTGATGTAAGCGGGGTGATGGTCCTTGATCAGCACTTTCCACTGCTCCATCGGCACCCACGGCTTGTAACTCTTGCCCGAGGAAAACTTGCGTTTCGGATCGGTGGGCCGGCGACCATCGGTATAGGCGCCCGCATAAAAGGGATGCCGCAGCGTTTGCGCCAAGGTGCAAATCGACGGCCGATGCCATTCCAACTGCCCCTTGTTGGCGCCGCCGTTCGGCCGGATCGGCAACTGGATGTCATGCTGGATCAGCCAGTGAAACAATCCGTAGATCGTGCGGATCTCGGCGAACTTGTCGAAAATCAGCTGCACCACGCCGCGCGCCTGTTCGTCGGGATCGAAGGCGATTTCATCATTCGGTAAAATCACGTAGCCAAACGGCACGGCGTAAAGCAACTTGCCCGCTTGCGCTTTGTGGTCCCGGCCACGCTGCAGCCGATTGCGCATGATGTGCAATTCCATCTCGCTCATGATTCCTTTGAGACATGTCACATAAACCACAAGCTGTACTTTCTCGTGGCAATTTGGTCAAAATCCACAAAAGGCGTTGTCAGGCGGGCAGCGAGTTCGCCACCTTCTTCGACTTCTTTTGGCGGGAGGATGAGCCATGGGTCGTACT
>JACPPF010000053.1 GCA_016191165.1 Planctomycetota bacterium | reverse complement strand
TCGGTCCAGTTCGCGACCTGGACCTCCACTGATCGGCCTTCGCCTTCGGCGCCCGTTTCGACCTGCGCGAGACCGGGATAAACCGATACGCGTTCGCCGCGAAAATGAGCGATCGCGGCCGGAAGCGATCCGAAGGCTGAATGCGCCAACCCAACCAAAATGGCGAAAATCGCAACCAGCCCGCCCAACCCTGAAAGGATAGGCAACGACTCGCGTCCAAGATGACCGCCACGCTCGTCGCGCAGAGCTGTGAAATCAGGCCGACCCAACAACAGCAGGGCAATAACGACCGCATTCAGGGCGAACGCCCACCAGGGGTTGGGCGAAAACCGCCCGAAGCAGCCACACGAGGTTTGGCCGATCACGCCGAGGTAGAAGCTGATGCCCGCGAAGATCGTGAAGGTCGCCAGCGCGGTCAACCAGGCGCCGACCGCTGCTCGCCCCGTCAGGAGCCAGATGCCCAGGAAAATCTCGAACTCGACGATCGCCAGCTGACCTTCCGCCGACGAAAAGAACCCCGCCCGGCCCACCGGGTCGAGCGCCAGGCCCCACGCCTTGAGCGCCGCGGCGGCGAGCAACAAAATCGCGGGTATTCGCAGGATCCAGCCGGACAGACGCATGGGTCGCCTCCGAAGCCGTATCAATCTGCACGAGTAAAATGAATTCGCTTTTTCAAACAATTGGAACGTTGACTGAAAAAGATTCTATCAAATCGACGGGGGGGGCAAGCGCATTTGCGAAATTTTCTCGGATTATTTTGTGGGAATTATCGTGGGACATTAATTTTGACACTGGGGCGCGAAAAAAGGCGGTCCAATGACGTTGGACCTGGCTCCAATCGGCCGGATTTCGGTCTCAACCCTGGCAACGACGTTGCAGCTGCAAACGTTTGATGACCCGATCAGTCCGAGCCTGAGGGCCGGCAAAATCGCCGTGTCTGCCCGTGACTGTCGCTCGGGCTCGGACGACTCGACAATCAAACTGTGCCAAAGTCGAGCAGGGCCCATCTCGCCATTGAAAAAAAGTCGGCGTTAGGCCAAAGTGGGCTCGCCACGGGCGGACCGATGGGTGATTGGCGATTTGCGCTGCGCTACTGGATACCCAGCTTTCCCATATTTCCGCTTCAAGCGAGGCAGGGGACAGGCGTACTCAAGTTTCGGCGCCGATTGGCCGACGATGAACTGCGTTGTTCCGTCAACCCCTCCAGGAGCATCAGGCATGACCGCGAGTGAAGCCCCCGCCGCGCCATTTCAGTATGAAGGCAAGGACCTGGAAGCGATGGACTTCGCGGTGAATTACCATTCGTGGATTCTGTCTGCCTTCGATCCCTACGTGGGAAACAAGCTTCTCGAAGTCGGCGCCGGCACCGGCGCCGTCTCCCGCATGATCCTGGAACGCTATCGCAAGGAAAGCTGGCTGCTCGAACCATCCGAGATGCTTCATCAATTGCACAAGAACCTCGACGGCTTCGAGCACCGCGACCTGGCTCGACCGCTGTCGGGTTTTCTCGGCGCCCAGCACGGCTTTCTCAAACACCAGGAGATCGACACCGCTTTTTATGTCAACGTGCTCGAACACATCGAAGACGATCGCGGTGAGCTCGCAACCGTGTTCGCCACACTGAAACCGGGCGGCCATGTGCTCACGTTCTCACCCGCTCTGCCGTGGTTGTACGGCAAGTTCGACGCCAGCGTTGGCCATTTTCGCCGCTATTATCTCAAGGAGATGAAGGAGAAAATGACGTCAGCCGGCTTCGAGGTGGTCCGGGGCCATTACTTCGATGGGCCTGGAATGTTAGCCTGGTGGGTTCTCTACCGCGTCTTGAAAAAGAGCCGGCTGAGCGGCAAGAACGTCGATCTGTACGACCGCTGGGTCGTGCCCATCTTGCGCCATATCGAGCCGAGCCGACTGCTACCGTGTGGCAAGAATATTCTCGTCGTGGGCCGCAAGCCGACCGCGGAGGCGGCGGTAGATTTCAGCAGGCGCGCTGCTTGACACGCAACGGAGGATTCAAGAACTAGCCCCCGGCGCAAGCCCGGGGGGTGAAGAGGGCTTATCCCCCGGCTTGCGCCGGGGGCTGGTTGGTTCATTTCCTCGTAACCGCACGGGCCATGGAGCGCGGGCCAAACTTGTAGACCTGAATGTGGTCCACGCAAACCAGGCTGCGGTCGCGAGCGTTGTAGCGCGTCACCGGATAGCGATCGAGCCCCAGCAGTTCATACTTTTCCTTCATTTCTTCGAGCCAACGTTTCTGAGCCGCGTTGTCGTAGGTCAGCCACGCCGCCCGATACTCCAGACAGAGCAGTGGCTGCGCAGCAGAGACGCGTTGCCAGTCCGGGGCCTGATGACGCGCCTGGCGTGGGGAGTAGATTCGGCAATTGCAGGCGTAGGACGCGAACCAGTTCAGGCGCGTCGTTGCTTCGGGCGTGAACTGTTGATGCAAGTCCGCATGCAGACAGATGGTGACGCTATCGTGGTCGGCATCGAACCAGAACCAGCGGGCGAAGTCGCGAGCCCGTTGATCGCTGCGCGTCTTGGCGGGGCAATAAAAGTCGCGCGCCATCACGCCGCCGGCGATGAGCGCGAAAATCGTCAGGCTTACCAACGAGCCCGTGGGGACGCCGGCGCGCCGGCGATCAAGCCAGGCGCATCCATACGCCAGACTGGTGCCCAGAAGCAGCGACCCCATCGGTATCCAGTAAACGGTGAACTTGACGTGCCCGCCGTAAGGATAACGCTGCATGGCGGCGGCCAGGAAATGCAGGGCCAAGGGCACAAGAGCGACGATCACCAGGTTCAGGCGGCGCTGGCGCACCCAAAGCATAAACCCCACGAGGACGCCGATCAGGGTCAACGCGCTGCCGCCGTTGGCGCTGCCCAGCGGAAACGCCATGAACTCGCAGGCATGGGTCGTCAGCAACCAGGGGAACAATTCAAGCGGGTTCCCGAGCGGTGGAAAGTTCTCATGCCAGTGGGCGTTCATGAATTCGGCGACGCTGGCGGTGACGATGTTTTGCAGGAGCAACCAGTGGGCGAAGAACGCGGCGCCGACAAGCGCGTTGGCCGCCCCCCAGGCGAGCCAGCCGCGCCGCGACGGTTGCCGCCACAGTTCCCACGCCAGCGCCAGGCTGACGCCGCCCGCGACAAACGCGACCGCGTGCGACAGGAACAGCGCCAGCGGCGTCACGAGCGCGAGCCCGGCGAGCCAGCCGTACCGCGCTGGTTGGGCTCGCCATTCCAGGAGCATCCAGAGTAGCACCACCGAAAAGAATAGATCGAAGCCATACTGCTTCGCTTCGGCCGAGTAGCGAACGAGTGGATAGGCCACGGCGAACGTCGCAACGGCGAAGAGCTGAGCGAACGGGGGCAGCGTGAACTGGGCAACGCGCCTGAAAACCAGCAAACCGGCTATTCCGGCGACGAGAGCAGGCAAACGCAGCGACCATTCGGAAAAGCCAAGGGTCTCAATCACGGCGCGCTGCATCCACAGATACCCGACCGGCGCCACCTGGTTAAAATCCAGAGGGCTAAGCAACTCCAGGAACCCGCGATTCATGAGATTGTAGGCCAGGAACGCTTCGTCTTCCCAAAGCGGGAAACGCAACAAATAGCGTGTGATTCGAGCGATTGCCCCCAACAGAACAAACGCCCAGATGCAGCCGTTGATTCGAGCAGGCGTGAACCAGCCGGGAACGCCAATGTCAGCGTCGGCCTTGCAAAAATCAACCGTGCCAGAACCCATCGCGGGCCTCCGGTTTCAGAAACGAATTAATCGGTTGTCAAACGTCCCCTTTCATAACGGGTATCCGCGGACCGGACAACCCCATTCCGTGGCGCCGCGATCGGAGCTTCCCGAGCCCAACGAGCCCAACGGGCGGCTTCCGACTGCCCTTGAATGTTTGGCCCGGTAGCGGCATACTGATGGCGAGTTCTGGCTTGCCTGTAGATAAGGGACATAACCTGAACAGACTAGGAAAAATCACGCATGACCGCGATTCTGAAACTCCCGCCGGTGCCTGACGACCGTTCCATCGAAGCACTTGCCCAGCAGCTTTCGGCCTATCCCGAGAAGCGCGATCTACTCCTGCGCCATCTCCTGGGTGAACAAGCGTGTCGGCAACTCGGCATCTGCGCGATCCCCGAAGGCTTCCGAGTTTCCGTGGTGATTCCGGTTTTCAACGAACGCCAGTGGGTGCGCGAACTGGTCCAGCGCGTCCACCAGGTGCCGATTCCGAAGGAAATCATCCTCGTCGATGATTGCTCCACCGACGGCACGCGCGACATTCTCAAAGAGTTGGAGGTGGAGGGCTGCAAGGTCGTCTACCAGCAAAAAAACCAGGGCAAGGGCGCCGCGCTGCGCACCGGGTTCCAACATGCCACGGGCGATGTCATCATCGTGCAGGACGCCGATCTCGAATACGATCCCGCCGAGTATCCCAAGCTCGTGCAGCCGATTCTCGAAGGCAAGGCCGATGTCGTCTATGGCTCGCGTTTCATCGGCGAGCAGCATCGGGTCTTGTATTTTTGGCACTCGATCGCAAATTCGATCCTCACGACCACGTCCAACATGTTCACCAACCTCAACCTCACGGACATGGAGACCTGCTACAAGGTTTTTCGCCGCGAGGTGCTCGACGGCATGGTCCTCAAATCGAATCGCTTCGGCTTCGAGCCGGAGTTCACCGCCAAGATCGCCAGGAAGAAGCTGCGCATCTACGAGATTCCGATCAGTTATTCAGGCCGAACGTATGAAGAAGGCAAGAAAATCGGCCTGAAGGACGGGCTCCAGGCGATGTTTTGCATCGTGCGTTACTGGCTGGCGAACTAGATTACCACCCCTCTCCCCTTGTGGGAGAGGGGCCGGGGGTGAGGGGTTTGGGCTCAGCGCAATCGGCTCCTCGACCCCTCACCCCCAACCCCTCTCCCGCAAGGGGAGAGGGGGGAATGCCACGGAGGGTCCCCCCATGCGTTCATTCGTCTGCGCCCTCATCATCTGTATCGGCGCCGCGCCGATTGCCGCGAGCGATTTGCGCCACCTCGAGGACGCGACGCTGCGTTCGGTTTACTTCATCGACCGTCAGGAAGGCTGGGTCGTCGGCGACGAGGGGGTGATTCTGCACACGCTCAACGGCGGCAGGACCTGGGGCCGTCAAGCGAGCGGCACCCGCGCGTCGCTACGCAGCGTGCAATTCCTCACGCAAGACGTTGGCTGGGTGGTGGGTCGTGAGGAGTTGGCCTATGGCATGGGCAGCGCGGGGGTCGTCCTGTTCACGCGCGACGGCGGGTTGACGTGGAAACAGCAGATGCCCGGCACGCTGCCCGGGCTCAATCAGATTCGCTTCATCGATCTGAAGACCGGTTTCATGTACGGCGACGGTAGCGCGCAATTTCCGTTCGGCGCATTCAAGACAACCGATTCAGGCCAAAGCTGGGAGCCGATCCCCGGCCCGCGCACGACGTCGTGGCTGGGCGGCGATTTCTACGACGGCACGAGCGGCGTCATGGTCGGCGCCTGGAGCCGGCTCGCCACCCTGCGCAAGGCCACGCCCAAACCGGGCCACGCTCCGCGCCTCTTGACCGGCGTGTGGCTTTCGCACATGCTGCTGCCCAAGGACCGCACCGCGGTCGCGGACCACGCCGGTTCGCTTTCTGGTCGAGACCTGATGGCCGTTCAAATTCTGGGCAAGAAAACGCTCGCCGTGGGGCAGGGGGGCTTGATCCTGACCAGCGTCAGCGGCGGGTCGGCGTGGGATTTTGCCAAGACCAACGTGCCGACGGACGTGCTGGCGAATCTGGATTTTCACGCTCTCAGCGCGGTGCGCGATAACGTCTGGGTGGTCGGCCGGCCTGGCTCGGCAGTCCTGCACAGCACCGACGCCGGGCGAACCTGGAGTTTGCAAAAAACCGGGCAGAACCTGCCCCTGCATGGCGTCTTCTTCTTCGACGCCAAACAGGGCTGGGCGGTCGGTGACGCGGGCACGATCCTGCAAACTACCGACGCCGGCAAATCGTGGACGACGTTGCACCGAGCAGGTACCCGCGCCGCCCTGATGACCATTCATTCCCTCAACAAGGACACGCCTCTCGACACACACGTCAACCTCGGTGCGGCCGAGGGCAGTCTGACCATGTCGCTGCGGATCACGGCGCCAGACGCGAGCACGGTCGCCTGGGGCCGCGACCAGGACGCACGCCGTTACGCCGCCGCCCTTCGCCTCTCCGGCGCGTTGACCGGCGAGACGCTCTGGCACTTCCCGATGCCACAGCATCTGGAGGGCTGCGACAAGCAGACCATTCTGGCCCACTGGAATGAACTACACGCCAAACGCGCCGAGGAAGAGTTGATCCGCCAGCTCGTGCTGACGCTACGCATCTGGCGGCCGAGCGTGATTGTCAGCGAGCCTCCGCAGAGCAAGGTCGGCCTCTCATCCCTCGTCGGCGAGGCCGTGCAAGAAGGCGTGCGCCGAGCCGCCGATGCGAAGGCATTTCCCGAACAACTGAGCGAACTGGGCCTGGAGGCGTGGTCGGTCACCAAGGTGTTTTCCACCAGCCGGGAGCGCAAGCGACCGGGCGACCCAACGTTGACGCAAGACAACACGGAGCCGCGCGCTCGCTTGCAAATGTCGGCGCGCGACTACGGCCTGGTTGCCGATTCCTTGGTGAAGAATCGCTACACGCCCTTGCGCGCTGAACGGGACTACCTTCAGATCACCCCCCTTTTGAAGAACGGCGAATCCGTCCGCCATCTCCTCGCCGGGGTCACGCTCAAGGTCCGCGAAACGCAGCGTCAGATTCCGCTCGACGACAAGATCGACGCGAAGCTGCATCAAGCGCTTGCCGGACGGCGCACGGCGATCGAGATGGCGGACAACCTGGCCGACCCGGCGCGGACGATGGCGCTGTTGCCGATCGCGCTCGACAAGCTGCCCGACGAACACGCCGCGTTCGCCGCCTTCGTCATCGCCAGCCGGTACGCCGAACGTGGGCAGTGGTATTTCGCACAGGAGTTTTACTTATATCTGGCGGATCGTTTCCCGGCGCATCCGCTATCGGCCCACGCCTACCGCTGGTTGATTCGCCTGAACACTTCCGGCGAGGCGAAGCGCCGGCACGAACTCAAGCACTTCAAGGTGGCGGAGCCGATCACGGTGGCGAAAAAGGATGGCCTGACCGCGCCGAAGGAAAAGATCATCAAGGTGGGCCACGTGGAACGGGCCGCCACCGCCAGCATTTTGGAACGCAGCGGCATCCGCGACTGGAACAAGGGCGCCCCGCAACTGATGAAGCGCCTGGCGGGCTACGGCCCGATCTGGAGCTTCGACCCGGCCACGCAGTTCTGCCTGCAAGCGGGCAAGCGCAGGCTGGGAGATATCGGCGTGTCCAACGACGCCCTGAATCGCTTCCGCAAGTTGGCGCCGACGGGTCCCTGGCATGACGCCGCCAATGCCGAGCTCTGGCTCACCGAGCGCGGCCCCAACGTGCCACGCCGGCTGGCGCGAGCGCGCTACACCGAAGCGCGACCATTTCTGGACGGAAAGTTCGACGACCCCTGCTGGCAGAAGCTGACCCCCTTGATTCTCGACAATGCCGTCGGCGCTACCGCCAAGGAATTCGCATCCGAGGCGATGTTCGCGTTTGATCAGGAATTCCTTTACATCGCGCTCAAATGCGCCCATCCCGTGGGCCGCCGGGTTGCGCCGGTCAAGCCGAGATCGCGCGACGCCGAGCTGGAGCCGTTTGATCGCGTGAGTCTTCTATTCGATCTGGATCGTGATTATGCGACTTACCATCACCTGGAGGTCGATCAGCGCGGCTGTGTCCGAGACTGCTGTTGGGGCGACAAGAACTGGAACCCGCGCTGGTTCGTTGCCGTTCATGGCACGGAGACCTGCTGGCAGGTCGAGGCCGCCATTCCGCTGGGCGAATTGAGCAGCGAACGCATCGCGCAGAACAGCGCATGGGCGTTCAACATCGTGCGGACGATTCCTGGCCGCGGCGTGCAGGCGTGGTCGTTGCCCGCCGATGTCGAGCCCCGGCCCGAGGGGATGAGCCTGTTGTTATTTCAAATGGGCAAGGCTCCGTCGATGCGGCGCGAGCCGTGATTTGATAGCATGAAAGGTCCTTTCACTAGCCCCCGGCGCAAGCCGGGGGATAACGCCGAACAACCCCCGGCTTGCGCCGGGGGCTGGTGCGTTCATTAAACCTCCCACCGCACCTCGACGCCAAGTTCCTTGAGCCGTTCCATCAGCAGCGTCAGGTCGTCCTCGGTCACAACGAGGGCCGTCGGGCCGATGCGCGCCTGGACGAGTGCGCGGGTGCTGGGCCATTGTTGCAGGCCATCCGCCAGGTGCTCATTGGCCACGTGAAGGATCAGCTGGCGGCGTATGTCCACCGGCCCGGCCTGTGGGGCGGTCATGAAGAGCAACGCAGCCGCGGAGATTGGTAGACCCGTGCGCTGGCTGAACCAGGTTTCCAGGTACGACAGCGTCAGGCCGAGTTTGCGAGCCGACGCGATCGACGCCGGCTTGATGCGATAGGCGCGGCGCCCGGCGCCGGCGGCGCGCAGGGTCATCCCCTCGGTGTCTGGCTCCGCGAAACGCTGCAGTTCCGTTTCCAGCAACAAGTCCGACTTCGCCAGATCGACGTGCAGCGTGACGCCGTCGGCATCAACGTCCACGCATTTCTCCGGCGGCAGCGTGTAGTCGCGGGTGCCAGTTAAGCGAAAATTCTTATAAGCGATTTCGCTTTCATTGGGGACGATGGCCAGCCGATCGGTGAGCCGAACCGCCGGCAGACCGCGCGTAATGGCTTCCTCCATCTCGGCGGGCGTGCCGAACTCGAAGATTGCCCCGGCGGGATACACGCTGAGCCGTTCCCGCTTGCTGGACCAGGTCTTGAGCGAATCGAGCACCGCCGGCGGAACCGCCTTCATGCCATGACTGTCGAAAAGCTGTAGGATGCTCGCCTGCGATTCCCCCATCTCCAGCGCCCGGTAAACACTGTGCGGCTCAAGAAGAAGAGTACAGGCGGGACCGAGCGTCCGCCAGGTCGCGATTTTCGATAGCTGCGCGATCAACTCGGGCGTCAGGCCCTGGCGGTAGGCGAGGATCTCCAGGTTCGGCTGGACCAGAAGCGTCTGCTTGAACGCGGGAATCGTCGGCGCGGCTTCGGTCTGTCCCGCAACCCAGCGGCCCAGCGAGGAAAGGCGAAGCAGCCAGGCGCCTGCGTCGCCTTGGATCGCCTGCACAAGGCGAAGAGAATACGCAATGCCAAGGAGGAACGCGGCAATGCCGATTTCATCCGTGCGCTTGGAGCCTGCCCAGTAGGGATGCCGGGCCGCGATCCATTCCTCGATGGCTTGTGGGGAGGCCCATTCGTCGTCGGCCAGGCGCGACAGCAGCAAGAGGCTGAGCAAATAGGCGGCCGGATAGGGATTGCCACGCGCCGCCTCCACCACATAGCCCTGTCCTGGATTCCACGCGCGCACCTCATGGAGAGCGTGCCAGCATCGGAGTACGGCGTGCGGCAAGGGGCTTTTCCAGTCGGCGGGCCAATCACCCGCTCGTAGCTCGGCGTCTTCCTCGCGCAACATGCCCGCCGAGGTGGCAAGGGCCGCGGTGAAAAAGCCGGGGTCGGGAATCAGCGTCAAGGCATCGGTCGGCGCGGCGCTCAGGAGGGGGTCGGCCTGCAGGCGATCGTGATCGCGTTTGAAGAAGCCGCCCTGCTGGGTTCGGCGCAGCGGTGCCCCCAGCGCCTGTTGCCAGAGCACCGCCATGCGCAGGGGCCATTCCAGGCCGTCGGCCTCGTGAATCGCCAGTTTGCCTTCTGGAGCTGGCGCCACGGGGCAGACGATGCCAAGGTCCTCGCCATGAACACGCCGCGTCACCTGGGGCGACGCCAGGAGCATGGGGGGCGGTTCGGTGCGCGAGAGCCAGGTCGTGACGGATTTTAGCCGCGCACGCACACTGCTCTTTTCTTCATCGGGGCTTGTGCCAAGCGGATGGAGTTCGGGCAGAAGCAGGCCTGACTCCAGCAGGGTAACCAGCGGCGCCAGGCCGTCCTCGTGTCCGAGGGCGACGACGATTTCAACCAGCGAACCGACCGGCCAGCGGTTTTGCCTGCTTTGCCCGATGATCGCCAGGATCTGTCGACACGCGGCGGGCAACTCTTTCAAACGGCGATCGATCATCGCCGCGTTGTTCAGGGCCGTGACGACGCGCTCCAGCAATTCGCTTACGGGCCATTGATTGCGTGGCTTGCAAAGCCGGTGCGCAAGTTGCCTCAGGAGCGTCTCGTCATAACGCTTGAGCGTATGGCGAGTATGGGAAGTCCATTGGTCGGGGGAGATTGACGTCATGCCTCATTTTAAGTGCTGAGTGCTGAATGCTGAGTGCTGAGTGTTGAATGCAGGATAGATCGTCCTGTTCAAGCACTCCTCGGCCGAGCAATGTGTTTTTGTATCAACTCGCCATTCACACGCAGCACCGTCTTGTTTTTTAATACTTCAACGCAGCACTCAGCACTCAGCACTCAGTATCATGAAACCACCTGCGGTGTATGCCCCATGCGGCGGAGCTCTTGCACGACAGCACTCACGCGGCCCGGGCGGATCAACAGGATGCGCTCGGACAACCGGCCGGCGATGTCCTGGGCCATCTTCTTGTGCGCGAGCAGTTCCTCGGCGAGCACCGCGTCCTCGGTCTGAATGAGGGCGACGTTGCGATGCAGCTTGACTGGGATGCGCGTCTGGGCTTTTTCGATCATGACGTGACCGCCTCGGCCAGCAACTCGGCGCCGTCGAGGATGCCGTAGCTGTAGCCCTGCTCGGTCAGGAACATCTGGCGATGGTGTGCGAAATCGAGTTCGCGCGTGTCGCGCGTCACCAGGGTGTAGAAATGGGCGGTCTCGCCATTGGCCTTGGGTCTCAAGATTCGGCCCAGCCGCTGGGCTTCTTCCTGGCGCGAACCAAACGTCCCGGAGACCTGGATCAACACCTGTGCGTCGGGCAAATCGATGGCGAAGTTGCCGACCTTGGAGAGAATGAGCTGCTTGATTTCACCGCGGCGAAATTGCCCATAGAGCACTTCACGCTCCTGGTTGTCGGTCGCGCCGGTGATGAGCGGGATGTCAAAGCGTTTTTGCAGGCTGCGCAGCTGGCGCAGGTATTGTCCGATGATAAGGAGGTTCTTCCCCTCGTTCATGTGCATGAGCCGTTCGACGATGTCTTCCTTGGCGGGGTTTTCGCTGGCGATGCGGTATTTGTGGCGCCATTCGGAGACGGCGTATTCCATGCGGGCGTCATCGGGCAGGGCGACGCGGACCTCGGTGCAGTTCGCCTCGGCGATCCAGCCCTTGGTTTCCAGTTCGCGCCAGGGCACATCGTATTTCTTGGGACCGATCAGGCTGAAGACATCCCCTTCCCGGCCATCCTCACGAATCAGGGTGGCGGTCAAGCCAAGCCGACGTCGCGCCTGAATGTTGGCGGTCACGCGAAAGACTGGTGCGGGCAACAGATGCACCTCGTCATAGATGATCAAGCCCCAGTCGCGATCGTCGAAAATCTTGAAGTGGGGGAATTCCTCTTTCTTGTCCGCGCGATGGGTCAGCACCTGATAGGTTGCAACGGTGACCGGGCCGATCTGCTTGATCTCGCCGGAGTATTCGACCACGTCGCGCTCGGTCAGATCGGTCTTGTCGATGATCTCGCGGATCCACTGTTTGACGGCGGTGATGCTGGTGGTGAGGATCAAAGTTGATTTTTGCATCAGGGCCATGGCGACGATGCCGACGATGGTCTTGCCCGCGCCGCAAGGGAGCACAATGACGCCGCTGCCGCCGCGCACATCGCCGCCCGCATAAAAGATGTCGGCAGCATCGCGCTGATAATCGCGCACCTTGAACGGGAGCCCGGCGCGGGTGACCTCGCGGAGCTGGATGGCGAAGTCCGCGCCGGCGGTGTAGCCCGCCAGATCTTCCGCGGGATACCCAACGGTGATCAGTGCCTGTTTGAGCACGCCGCGATGGGCCGGCTCGATCAGGAAGCCTGTCGCGTCGAGCCGTTTGCCCAGGTAATCGCGCAGACGCGGTTGCCGGGCTAGTTCTTCTAACAGGGGCTTGTCCGTGCAGATCAGCTTGAGCTTGTCTTCATGCTTGACCAGCTTCACGCGGCCATACCGTTCGACCCGTTCGGTGATTTCGGTGAGCAAATTCATCGGCACGGGGAACTTGCTGTATTTTTGTAGAACGACAATCATGTCATCGGCCGACAACCCGGCCGCGGCGGCATTCCAGAGGGACAAATCGCTGAGCCGATAGGTGTGGATGTGTTCAGGCGACTTTTCCAGTTCCGCGAATGGAGCGAGTGCGTCGCGAGCCTCGGCGTATTTCGGATTATCGACCTCAACCAGAACGGTGCGGTCGCCCTGCACGATAAGGGGATTGGCGGGGTCGTAGTTCATTCCGTGAAAACCTCTGCCGTTTGGTTGATCGACGCTGTCTGCCCCGCGAGGCCGAAAATGGCAGTGTAGTGGTTATGGCGGGCCGTTGCAAGGCGAACGTCGGAATGTCCACTCGCAATTGACAGGATTTGGACGCCGACTACAATCCATATTCTTGCGAAGTAGTCAAACACACGAAAGATCCCGCGTTCAACGAAAGCCGAAAACCGCTGTGGAAAATGCCGTCGAAAGTAGTCGTCTGGATAAGTTGCGCAACATCGAGAAGCTGGGCGTCGATCCGTGGGGCCAGCGCTTTGATGGGCACATGTCAATTCAGACCATACTCCAACTGCCCGCCGACCTGCCCGAAGATCAACGCCCCGGTGTGAAAGCGGCCGGGCGAATCGTCAGTCGGCGCATCGGCGGGAAGGTCCACTGGCTCGACCTGCGCGACTGGTCAGGCCAGCTCACCACGCGCAAAACCACCTCCGACGACGACAAGCACGAAGCCAGCGAATTTACTGACTGGTCGAGCCGAATCCAGATCATGCTCGGCCAAAAGCAGATCGGCGAAATCGGCTGGGCCCTCGCTCAGGAGCTCGACCTCGGCGATCTCGTCGGGATCGAAGGCAAGTTCGGCAAGACCAAGCGCGGCGAACCGACTATCTTCGCCGAGAAGCTGACGTTCCTTTCCAAGTCGCTGGAGCCGCACCCCGACAAGTGGTCCGGACTCTCCGACATGGAGTACCGCTTGCGGCACCGCTATCTCGATCTGACCTATAACCCGGAGTTGCTCGATCGCGCCTTGAAGCGCGTGAAGATCATTCGCACGATCCGCTCCTACCTCGATGGTCAGGGCTTCTGCGAGGTCGAAACGCCGACGCTGCACGCCATCGCCGGCGGCGCCGCGGCGCGCCCGTTCAAGACGCACCACAACGCCCTCGACATCCCGCTGTTCCTCCGCATCGCCTTGGAGCTACACCTCAAACGCCTGCTGGTCGGCGGCATGGAACGCGTCTACGAGATCGGCCGCGTGTTTCGCAATGAGGGCATCAGCCAGAAACACAATCCCGAATTCACAATGCTGGAGCTTTACCAGGCGTATGGCAATTACGAATCGATGATGGACCTGACCGAAGGCATGGTGCTGGCCGCCATCGACGCCATCGGCGGCGGGTATCAGCGTTCTTACGGCACGCAGGCGATCGATTTCTCGCCGCCGTGGGCTCGTTTGGCCTATGGCGATGCCTTTCAACAGCACGTCGGCATTTCGATGCACGACGAAGCCGCGGTCAAGGACGCCGCTCAAAAAACGCATCTCGCCATCGCCGGTAAACATCACGACGTCCTGGTTCACGAGCTCTTTGAACACAAGGTCGAGCACAAGCTTACCGGCCCGGTGTTCGTCCATGACTACCCGGCCGCGCTGTGCCCGCTCACCAAACGGAAGGCCGCCATGCCGACGCTTGCCGAGCGTTTCGAGTTGTACATCCACGGCATGGAACTCGCGAACGCCTACACGGAGTTGAACGACCCGATCATGCAGGAGCAGACGTTTTCGCAGCAGCTCGCGGGTTTGCCCGAGGAAGATTCGATGGCCAAGATGGATCACGATTTCATCCGCGCCCAGCGGCACGGCATGCCCCCCGCGGGCGGCCTGGGCGTCGGCATCGATCGCCTGGTCATGCTGCTGACCAACACGCAGACGATTCGCGATGTGATTCTGTTTCCGCTGTTGCGGCCTGAAAAATAGCCGCAAGCGGCTTAGCGTTCGCAAAGCGTCAAGCGAGCGCTAAGTGGTCCGTTTCACAAATAACGTCGTGGTTAGTTTAGACTTTTGGTATAAGGAGGTGAACCCCCAGAAAAAAACCCGGCAAGGAAAGGAAGCCGCTATGCCAGGTCCACTGCCGACTCCTTGTACCTTCCCCGAC
>JACPPF010000133.1 GCA_016191165.1 Planctomycetota bacterium | reverse complement strand
GAACCAATTCTCGACAAGCTCATCCCCAGCCCCGACGGCTAACGCATCGACGCCAAATTCCCCCGAGCCCCAAAAGATCACTCCGCGACCGTCCGAGACGCCCGTGGCCGTATATGCTGCGCAGAGATTGGACGGCTACCCTACTTTCCGTAGCCGGAGGCAATGCCAACATTTCCTATTTTCAAGCGAATAGAGCGAGGTTTTCAAACAGTTCGAATTCGACCGTTGCCGGAAACCTAAGCGGGGGATCGGCATTTCTTACGGTCGATACAGCCACCGTCACTTTGACCGGAGATTTGACGGTCCAAAGCAATCCGCCGGGCCAATCAATCTGGATTACGCAGGGTGGGACCGTCTCACTCAATGGGAATGCCCTTTCGACTCCCGGCCAAATCGGCAACGACGGTATCATAAACCTGCAGAACGGCACGATTGATTGCTCCACAAGGAATGGCGGTCCCGGAGGCCGTGTGCGGGGTCCCGGAACGATTAACGGCAATCTGATTATCGCGGCCGGAGCGACATCGCAAATTGGGGAACCTGGGCTAAGCGCAACCGTTTCCGTCAACGGCGACCTAACACTGGAAGCTGGCGCGAGTTCATTATTTGAAATTACTGATCAGGGCAACGACTTCCTAGCCGTATCCGCCAATGCGTCAATTTCCGGCCAGCTACAGGTCAATTTCACGGCGACTACCTTCGTGGTCGGCCAAATACACCGGGATGACGTTTGATTCTCTCAATGGCGAATTTGAAAATTCGACTATTTTCATCGATGCTTCTCATTATCTCGAAATCGTGTACAACGTGAATTCGATTTCGTTGATCGTTCGCTTGATGGCATAGACATACCTCGCCCTTGCCTAGGTTTTCTTTCATTCAAATCAACGAGCACTAACATGCGCATTCACCTATTGCTAGCAGTGTTCGTCGCGGTGATGACAATTTCTGTTGGTCCATTGCGCGCCCAGCAACTCGTAGCAGTTGTTAAAGAATCGCTGTTGATCGACACGAAAAATCATGTATATAGCATCTCGCTTTCTCATGACGAGAAAAAAATTGCCCTGGCGCTGCGTGATCGCATCCAAATCCGCAGCTTGTTCGACGGATCTGTAATCAGTGAACTGACGGGACGCGCCGGGGGAAAACACACGCGCATGCAGTTTGTCAACAATGATACAGAACTAAAGGCTCCGTTGCAGTTTCTCAAGGACAGCAAAAAACAGGGCCGAGTTCGCAAGTGGAATGTCGCCACCGGGAAACCAACTGAAACCATTGATTTGCCGGGAGAGACCCAATTCTACACCGGGTTTTCGCAAGACGCGCGTGTGCTGTTGGTATCGCCCGAAATTCCCGCATCAAAGTCCATGCGCGTTTGGGATTTGACAACCGGAGAACAAATAATCCTGAAGGCCGATGGTTTCTTCTGGCGATCGGCGTACATTTGCCCCAAGAAAAAAACGCTTGTTACCCTTCATCCCCATGAGTTGTGGATTTGGGATTACCCCTCCGGAAAAATTCGCCACAAGGTGGCGCTGAAAAAACGTCCGTCGACCATTGGCTTTGAAGTGAGTTTTTCCGCTGACGGAAAATTGTTTCTTTACACCTACCCAATGGGGTATGTGACGATTTGGGATGCGTTCACGGGAAAGCAGAGCGTTGCTGGACGTTTTTCCTTCGGTGGGGCGCACAGACATCTGCTCTTTCCGGACGGGACACACATCCTGGTAAACTCCTCCGGAAAAGGCGTGGGCGAAGAAAGCGACCTTTACGTCTACGACACTCGAAAACGGGTAGCGGTCATGCGCCTGCAAGGCACCCCGCGTCGAATGGAACAGGCCGATCTTGTGATATCGCGCGACGGCACCCTCGTGGCGCAATCCACCGCGACCGGGACGATCAGTATTTGGAAATTGCCCAGGCTCCAACCGTGAGCGTTCACACGGTCTATCCCCCTACTTGCTTTTTGCCCGCGAGTTTGTTCCGCCGCTCACTTCGGCCTGCAATAGCTCAACGCCATCAGAGCGTAGCCCGTGACGAGGTTCGGATCGGCTTTCATCCAGTTGCCGGCAGCGGATAGTCGTCGCGTTGACACCGTGCCGCACGCAGACGCTTTGGCCGTCGGTGAAAGGGTGCGACTCTGGGGCGACATGTTGCGCGACGTCGATGCGGGAACGCTGCGCAAACGCTACGAGGCTGGCTATCGTCATCCCTATCGCCACGAGCCGGCCCCGCGCCGCGATTTACTGCCGCGTGAAAGCTTCCTCACGACGACGAGCCTGATTGCGAGCCGGGGGTGCCACAACCGCTGCGACTTTTGCTACCTGTCCACCGAGGACTATCACGTGCCGTATCAGATGCGCGAGGTCGAGCAGGTGGTCGACGAGTTTCGGGCGGATGGCCGGCCGTACGCGGTTTTCGTGGACAAACAGCTCGGTTCGCGGCCCGACTACGTTTTCAAGAAATCAAGCAGCCCTGGACGTTGAATTGGCGCAAATCATCCGGTCCAGAAGGGCGGCGGGCGATTCGGCGGGCAACGCGAGCGTTTCCGGCGCGACGAAGAACGAATGTTCGAGCGCGTGTTGGCCGCGCAGTTCGGCGTGGCTGATTGCATCGGAGAAAAGCAACCAGGCCGTGCCCGGCGGGAAGTGCCAGAGCCGGCGTGCCGCTCGCTCCTGGAAATCATCGCACGTCTTCAAGAAGTGATGTAGCCGAAGCATGAATTCGTCGTACTCGGTTCGTTCCAGGACGTTGGGTTGAAACAGGCCGAGAAGGCCCTGACCGAGGCGGCGCACCCAGGTGTTGCTGTCGCGGGTTGGCAGGCCGACGGTTGCGCCGAATTTTTCAAGGACCTTTGCGAAGGAATCGGAGGTCGCCCAGACGCGCTCATCGGTGGGGTTGATGTTCACATAGCAGCGCAGGATACGCGCCCCGCGCGTTGGGCGTGACGGGAACGCATCGAAATGCAAGAGGTCGTTGCGCGCCGTCAGCCGGAGGCGGCGCGTTGCTTCCTCCTCGGTGCGTAGGCTAGCGCGGTCCGGTTGCCAGCCGGCAGCGTACCGGGGCAGGAGCGCGGTCAGCCAGGCCTGAACGCGCTGGGAAAAATCGCCCATCAGGTTTTGCAAGCGATCGACCTGCTCGGGCGTATGGGAAACGAATCCGGAAACCGCGTGATTGGCCGGATTGAAGCTGATGTTCTTGTGCCCCGCTCCAACCTGCTGTTGGGTGAGGAAAGCCAGGTCGTCGCCGGTGGGAAGGGCGAAGGGACAGGGCGCGAAGGTCGTGATTTCCCCGCGTTCCAGGCGTTCTTCCAGCGGTGGCGTGGTGGTGGTCATGTAAGGGTCTTTGATCCCGGTTAAGGTGGGCCCGGCGAGCCGAGCCTTTTTCAAAGATGCGCCAGTTGCAGCGCGTGCGGGGCATGGCGATGCCGGGTTTCGGTCTGAGTGCCGTTGACCTGGCGCTGGGCGGGCGCCAGCGGCAGCGACAGGACGAATCGCGTCACGCCGTCGTATTGCCCATCGTAGCGAACATCGCCGCCTTGCTGGCGGGCGAGGCGCCAGGCGGTTGGTAGGCCCATGCCGCGGCCACGGCCCGCGGAACGCCCCGAAAAGAACGGATCGAACAGGTGTTCTCGCGCGTTGGGTCCTGGCCCCGGGCCGTTGTCCTCAACGATCACTTCGAGCAGCGGTCCGCCGGTTTTGTCAAGCCGAAGCCCCGCCCAGCCGCCGGCTGGCGCGGCCTCGATGGCGTTGCGCAACAGTCCACCCAGGGCCGTGCGCGTGTGACGCGGATCCGCCAGGACGAATTCATCCGCCTCCCAGTCGGGCATCACGATCCGAACGTTGCGTTGCTGCCCCAGCGCTTGTAATGAATCGCACACTTCGACGACCAGACCGCGCACCGAGACGATCTGCAACTCGGCAGGCATCGGACGCGCGAACTGCATCAACTCCTTGAGGATCGAATGGATCCGCTGTGTCTGGGAGATGATCTTGCCGAGCGACGGCGTGATCGTGCCACGCAAGTTGTCGAGGTACTCGGCCAGGTTGTCAATCTCGTCCGCCGGGACGTTGAGTGCGTCAAGTTGCTTGAGTGCGTACTGCGCCTGCCCGGAGATGACGGCGAGCGGGTTGTTGATTTCATGTCCCGCGCCGGCGGCGAACTCGGCGAGAGCCGCTATTTTCAGGGTCTGCAGGCGTCCCTTCTCGTCGTCGGCTTGCTGGACCAAAGCGGCGTGGAGGCGATCGATTTCCTGTTGCAGGCGATCGATCCAGCCGGCGTCATTTTGCCGGCGATGGTCCAGGGCCATCTGAAGAAGGTCCACCAGCAGCGGAGTCTGTGCCGGGGATGGCCCGTCGAGCGTCGGAATGTCCATTCGCATGACGGCATCGGCCTGCGCGTTGGCGTCGTCCTCGCTGATGCGAAGCGATGTCAACAGGGCTTTCGCTTCCGTGCCGATGGGTAAACCCAGACCGCCATCGCGTTCCTGGATTAATAGCACGGAAAGCTGAGCGATGCGAAAAAGCTGGGGATCCGCGCCGAGGCACTCGGCCAAATCGACGTTCAGGCCGAGGTTGCCCAGAATGGCCGACAACCACGCGGGCAGGCGCCAGGTTCGCGCAAGACGCCGGCTGAGCGTGTTCGGATCGAATGCGTCAACCGATTGGTTGGCAGGGTCAAGGACCTCCGCGACCGTGTTGGGTTGAGCCACCGCATGAGCGAGCCAACCCAGCGGAGCGAGAAACGCAGCGACCCAGGGGCGATGCGGATCGGCGCCGATTCGCTCGGCTAACCAGGTCGCCAGACGCGCCTGGCGAACACAGGAGCGCCGCACCAGCGACGGGCCTGGCAGCGTCCAATCGACATGCCCGCGATCGAATTGGGCCTGATTCTTGAGGATGGTTTCGAGAAGGGAAATATCCGGCGAGGATGAGGCGTCGGCCGAGCCAATTGTGTTCGCATATAGCAAGACAGCGCCGGGATCGGTCCGAATTTCGGGCCAAGCCGACGCCCAGGGGGCCCGCGCCAACATCGTCATGGAAGCGACGCTGGGAGCAATCCAGCGCAAGGCCAACGCCGCTTCGCCCGGGGTTTTCATGGGACATCCATGTCTTGCAACATTGCAGTTTGCTGATCGCAGATTGCAGATTGGAAGTCAATCTGCAATCCACAATCGCAAATCTGAAATTCTTTCAGGCCGGCACGGCTTCGGGGACTTCCATTTCGAGCATGCGGCACATACGTTCGATCAGTTGTTCGGCGTCGAACGGCTTGTGCATGAAGTCGTCGGCGCCGGCCAGCCGCAGGTCTTGAATCTTGTCATCTTCGATCATGCCGGAGATGCACAGGATGCGGACTTCTTCCATCGTGTTGTCGGCACGCACGCGCTGGCAGACTTCCTTGCCGTTGATGTCCGGCAACATCACGTCGAGAACGAGCATGTCGGGCCGATATTCCTTGACCAGCATGCCGGCATCGAAGCCGGTGGTGGCGATTTTGACATCGAAGCGGCCGTCCTCTTCGAGGAACTTGGTCATGATTTCGACCAACTCGGTGTCATCATCGACCAGAAGGACCTTGCGGCGGCCTGATTCGAGGGCGTCGGTCGGGATGCCGTTGTCCTTCATGAACTTGTAGAGCATTTCGCGCGGGATACGGCGAAAGCGCGACCCAGGGACCCGGAAGCCCTTGAGTTGCCCGTTGTCGAAGCAACGGATGATGGTTTGCTGGCTGACCTTGCAAATCTTGGCAGCTTCGCCTGTCGTGAACACAGTCTTCATGGGTACATCCATCCCTTGCCGGCCCTCGGCCGGCGAAAGTGACAGGCCCGCTCATGGGTATTGCAGATATCAGAATTCAGATTTCGGATTGAAAAGCAACGCGCCCGGCGTTTTTTTCAAACTACAATCTGCCATTTGCAATCTGCAATTCCCGAAAACTTCTCTTCCACAAGAAGGCGGCGGACCGAGATCTTCCTTGACAAGCCTCATTCCCGGATTCCCGGGAGTGTTTTTCACACCCCCTACCAGGCAAGTTGGGCCTTCGCTCACAACATACCGAAGATGCCTCGTCGGAATCAATCCCGAAATTCGGCGTTCTCCACGATATTGTAACGAATTGCCAACTTTACCGATGGTGTGGATTATAACCACCTTCCAAGGCGTGTCAATGCGAGGTTGGCCTGGGCCAAACCCGCAAGTCGTTTCGTTTTACTATCTTGCAGAGCCCATGTTGGGGTTTGCAAGGTCACGGGGGGATTGGCCTGTCGCGGATAGTCCTCCTTTGCGCAATATTTGCCGCCTTCTGGTTATTTCAATATCGTCATCCATCTTGCCTGACTTAAGTGGGTTCACTGGCTTGGTATTGGCAAGCGGGGTGAAGTTTGGCGATACACGCCTACTACCGCGTTTAATCCGGCCTGGTTTTCAGTGGCTCCTGCGTGGGCATGTCCTTGATGAGATTCTGCGGACCAAGGAGCGTCCCGTCTGGTCCAATTTGTTGAAATGGGGATTCATCAATTTGCCCGAGCAGGAATTCATGCGCATAAACGCTCTTCAAGGCGAGGCGGATTTTTTCGGGGCTGAATTCGGCGATTTGTTCAATTTGATCCAGCAACAACGCGAGAGTAGGTTCTTCCGACTCGCACCTGAGCCCCAACTCGCCGCCAAGCAGACATGATCCCGTGTGGGCCGCGAGTGCGTGGGGCGGAAGGTATCCCAGGATCGGCGCTCGTTCCAAACCTTCTGTCAGGTGATAAGACCACTCCGCGAGCACGAGGCGCGGATCGGGCCCTACCGCCATGGCCGTCATTTGCGCGGATAACTCGCTAATGGTCCTGCCGAGCATTTCCACGTCCTCAGGGCGCCCCGGGGCTATCAAACCTGCGCGGGTTGCGCTATTCGTGGAAAGCTTCAGGTCGGCGAACTGCCTGTAGTATTCCTCAGACGAGCAGTCCCGTCGTAAAATGTCGTTAACGCGCGAGGCGTCGAGGGCATGTCGGAGTTCTTCAATCAGCGTGCGCATCAGGACCGTTTCGAACAGGCGTTGTGGCGTGGGGAATAGGGCAACCGCAAGCCGTGCCCATTTGGCATATGCTTGGCGAACTTGATCAGAGGCTATCGGCTGTCCGATCCACGCAGCCTCCCACGGCTCCAACGCCAAGTTGCATTCCTGGCGCATCCGAACCAGTTCCAGCCGAACGGTGGACAGCGATACCAATGCGAATTCCTGGACCCCGTCGTACACACCGGCGAATCCCTGGGGAAGCCTTGGATAGCATTCCAAGAAACATACTGGAATCTCATGATCGTCAAATCGATAGCGGCGTATCTGAACAATTCGATGTACAGCGACCTGAGCGAGATCCCAAAGGGAGTCCACCTCGGCCGCGTCTTGCCGAACCGGGTAGCGCGCCAGAAACAATCCCATCTCAATGAACCATCGCTCGTTGAGGATCTTGAGTAAGTGGATGAAGACTCGCTGGGCGGAGGCCGGTGAGCCTTCGGTCGGCGCGAGCATGCACGCCGCCGTTGCCTTCAATTCCTCGATGCGCATGCTCCAGCGCGGGCGCAGGATCTTCGGCAAATGCTTGGCGGCCTTTTCGAGAGCGTAAAACTCCCGAACATTGGATTCGGCCAGTTTCTGCAACGCAGGGACGACGGCGCCCATGGCCCACCGTTCCGTCTCCCGGTGCGAGAGTTGGACCGTGGCGGGTGGTTGGCTTATGCTTGATTGGCCCCGCATTTGAACCGTCCTGTGCAAAAAAACGCGCAATGGCCGGAGAATTACCATTAGAATCACTGAAATCAACGGGGAAGTCAACCATTTCCATTTTTTGACCTAGGACTTCAGCCTGTTCGTTTGTGTCATCTGCCGTTCGACAACCATTTTCACCGTCGTTGTCGTGACGAGTCAAGAGCGGCGTTATGACAGGTATCTGGCTCGCATCGGGGAGGAGGCGAGCGGCTTGTGCCTCCGCGTCCCGTTTTGACCAACTCAACGTTAATGCCGACGGCGCTTATTCTGCCAGGTTTCTACAATCTCCGCGACCGATTCCGCCCCTACGATCGGAATGGAGTTTTTTCAAAATTCCTAAATTTCGCTCAATTTCGTTGGCCTCACTCGTTAGGATGACCTAGATAGCAATGAGGGCGCTGCACCGCGCCCGCTGGCAGCCTGTTGCTCACGCAGAACTGCCGGTCCATTAACAACCCACCGGCGAATTCCAGGCCCTGGCGGCTTGAAGCGAGGTCCACCGTGATGAAGGTCAAACCGTTCAAGGGTTTCGTCAAATCGTGCTGCCTGGTTGCGGATAACGCACGTTATCCGGCTGCGGATTTGTACCTCACCTACGTCAACTGGTGCATCAACCGCAAGGTGACCGTCTACGACCAGTTCTGGTTCCTGGAGATGCTCGAAAAGCAGGGCTTCACTTACAACGCCCGCCCGGGAAAGTCATACTTTGAAGGAATCACCGTGCTGCCCACCCATCGGGTCGAATAGGCGGCGCCCTAACTCATGGCGGCGAGGCAATGGCACGGTGTCGCAGGACAGGAGACCCGTCCGTGAAAGCCACCGACATCCGCATCCAAGACGTTACCTATTCCTACGAAGATTTCCACTATCGCACGCCGATCAAGTTCGGCGGCGTCGCGCTCGATCGCGTCACCATCTGCAATGTTGAGGCCACCGTTGAGACACGGACCGGCAGAATCGCGCGCGGGTTTGGCTCCATGCCCCTGGGAAACGTCTGGTCATTTCCTTCCAAGACGCTTACCTACGATCAAACGCTCGACGCCATGAAAAGGGTTGTCGGGCGCATCGTCCAGATCAATCAAGATTGCGGCGAGAGCGGCCATCCCATGGATCTGACTCATGCCCTGGAGCCCGCCTACCTCGCCGCCGCGAGGGAAATCGATGTCGGTATCCCAATCCTCTGCACGCTCGTTTGCGCCAGCCCATTCGACGCCGCCCTGCATGACGCCTACGGCAAGGCGCATGGCCTGAACTGCTATCATACCTACGGCCCCGAGTTCATGAATCACGATCTCGGCTTTTTCCTCGGCGACGCATTCGCTGGTGAAACGCTCAACCGGTATCTGAGCAAGGCGCCGAAAGCAAAGATGCCGCTGTATCACCTGGTGGGGGCCCTTGATCCTCTGGAAGAGAAAGACATTCCGAAACGCCTCAACGATGGATTGCCGGAGACGCTTGGCGAGTGGATTCGCGCCGACGGGCTGACGCATCTCAAGATCAAACTCAACGGCGACAACCTCGACTGGGACGTCGAACGCGTCGTCGGCGTCGATCGCATTGGTACCGAGACGCAACACGCACGCGGCGTCAAGACGTGGCACTATTCGCTCGATTTCAACGAAAAATGCCCGCACGTGCAATATTTGCTCGATTTCCTCAACCGGGTGAAGGCTCTCCGGCCCGACGGCTTCGAGCGCATCCAGTACATCGAGCAACCGACGGCGCGCGACCTGAAGGCGAATCGCCATAACGTCATGCACGAGGCGTCGAAGATTCGGCCCGTCGTCATCGATGAATCGCTCATCGATCTGGAGAGTATCTTGACGGCGCGTGAGATGGGGTATACGGGCGTGGCCCTCAAGGCGTGCAAGGGGCAAACTCAGTCGCTCCTGATGGCGGCCGCGGCGCAGAAGTACCAAATGTTCCTCTGCGTGCAAGATCTCTCCTGTCCCGGCGCTTCCCTGATCCACTCGGCCGGGCTGGCGGCACATGTGCCGGGCGTGGCGGCGATTGAATCGAATGCTCGTCAATACTGCCCCAACGCCAACACGCCCTGGGAGACGACGCATCCAGGCATCTTCCGCATTACCGACGGCACGATGGCGACCGAGACCCTGACCGCACCGGGCTTGAGTGCGTTTCCCATCTAGCCACAATACCGCTCGTCGAAGAGCAGTTGACCAGCCCCCAGCGCAAGCTGGGGGATTTTGGGAGGCTTCCCAAACCTCCACGCTTGCGCGCGGGGCTGGTGTCGCTCCGCTTGGCGAACGCTATTGCAACTAGCCGAAATGCCCGACCAACGGACAGTTTCCCGCCCTCGGGTTACTCGTTCGGCGTTTTCCACGGCCTAACGGGACGACCCAACACATATCATGGCCCGCCGGTCAAGAGCGCGCACGCTGATTCTTCCCCTTTTTCTTGAAGTTTTTTTCAGGGGCACTTCGCAGGCTTGATGAGTCGCGAAGCGACGATGCTCTTGTGGCGCCGCGAGGTTCGGTTGTT
>JACPPF010000132.1 GCA_016191165.1 Planctomycetota bacterium | reverse complement strand
TCAGACGGGCGAGGCGCCGGTAGCGTTGCCTGCCGCGACCGCCGTGCCGCTCGGCGAGAATGTGGCGCCCACCAGTGAATGGCGGCACTGAGAGGCAGGGGAGCGCGCGAGCCGTCTCGCCAGTCGAGGTGTCGGGCGCGTTGCCGTCCTCGCTGGAGGCCGCGAGCGCGGTTCGCGAACTCGCCGGCGGCGAGGTTCTGTTCGAGCAAGGTGCCCCGGCCGCCGCGATATATCGGGTCGAAAACGGCCGGCTCCGGCTCATCCGCCGCTCGATCGACGATCACCTCGTGATCCTGCACACGGCGCGTCGCGGCGAGCTTTTCGCGAGTTCCTTGATACGAGTGCTTTTGCGACCGCAGTGTTTCCCCCGGTCACCAGACCAGGGGCGGATTGAAACGTTTATGCTCGACAAACTGCGCAATATCGGCATCATTGCCCACGTGGACGCCGGCAAGACCACCACCACCGAGCGCATCCTCTACTACGGAGGTTCCAAGCACAAATCCGGCGACGTCGATGACGGCAACACCACCACCGACTTCGATCCGCTCGAAAAAGCCAAGGGCATCACCATCAACAGCGCCGCCGTCTCGCTGGAATGGAAAGACCACCGCTTCACCCTCATCGACACCCCCGGCCACGTCGATTTCACGGCCGAGGTCGAACGCTCGCTGCGCGTCCTCGATGGCGCGGTCGGCGTCTTCTGCGCCGTCGGCGGCGTCGAGGTGCAATCCGAAACCGTCTGGTACCAGGCGAACAACCACAACGTGCCGCGCATCGCTTTCGTCAACAAGCTCGACCGCATGGGCGCCGACTTCAACGACTGCATCCGGCAGATGAAAGAAAAACTGTCGATCATTCCCGCCGTCTGCACGATTCCGGCCGGGCAAAGCGAGCAGTTCGAGGGCGTCATCGACCTCATTCGCATGAAAATGTGGAAGCAGGACCCCAACGATCCCGCCCATTTCAGGTACAACTGGGTTGACATCCCTGCCAAGTACATGGACGAGGCAAAACAGGCCCACGAGGAACTCCTGGAAGCTGCATCGCATGGGTGTGATGAATTGTTGACCGCCGTTCTCGAGGGGACTCCTGTCACCGAGGAGATGATCCGCCACGCCCTGCGCGTTGGCACGCTCAACGGCAAGCTTACGCCGGTGCATTGCGGTTCCTCGAAGGAATACTACGGCGTGCGACTCCTCCTGGATGCCATCACCGATTATTTGCCGTCCCCCGCGGATCGCCCGCCCGTGCGCGGCATGGTGCCCAAGACCAAGGAGGAGGTGCAGCGCAAGCCCGATGACAGCGAGCCGTTCGCCGCTCTGGCCTTCAAGACTGTCAGCGAGAAGCACGGGGATCTCGTGTTCCTGCGCATTTATTCCGGCGTCTTGAGGCCGGGCGATACGATCACCAACCCCATCGTCAAGAAATCGGAACGTATCAGCCACATCTATCGCCTGTTCGGCGACCGGCGCGATCGGCTCGAAAGCGCCGGCGCGGGCGAGATCGTCGCCGTCGTCGGGTTGAAATACACTTCCACCGGGCACACCCTGTGCGCCGAGGACAAACCGGTCATGTTGGAAGAAATCCGCTTCCCCGAACCGGTGATCTCCCAGGCGATCATCCCGGCCAAAAACGTCGATGAGACGAGGCTGGCCGAGGCGCTCGGCAAGATGGTGCGCGACGACCCGACTCTCAAAACCAAGACCGACCCCGAGACCAATCAGCTCATCATCAGCGGCATGGGCGAATTGCACCTCGAAGTGTCGATCCACAAGCTCCAGCGCGATCACGGCGTCCAGGTCTCCGTTGGCAAACCGATGGTTGCCTATCGCCAGACGCTCACCAAGCCGATCGAGTTCGAGACGCGCTACATCAAGCAATCCGGCGGCCGAGGCAAATACGCTGTCATCAAGATGCGTTATGAACCGCTCTCCAAAGAAATGATCGAACAGATCCACCTGGAACTCGAGGAAGCCGACGACGGTGAAAAACCCGATCCGAACAACATCTACTTCGTGGATGAGATCTTCGGCGGAGCCGTGCCGCGAGAATATATTCCGTCCGTCGAACAGGGCTTTCGCATCGGCTGCCAGAAAGGCGCCAAGTACGGCTTCCCGCTGGTGGACGTGCGGGCGAGCCTGATCGACGGCAAGGCTCACGATGTGGACAGTTCCGCCGACACCTTCAAGCTGGCGGCGATTGAAAGCTTCCGCGACGCTCAGGCGATGGCAGGCCTCGTGATCCTTGAGCCGATCATGAACGTGGTCGTGCTGGCCCCCTCGAATTTCCAGGGCACGCTGGCCGGCGACATCAACCGCCGGCGGGGCAACATCCTGAACCTGTCCAGCGACAAGGGCCGCTGCATGTTGCACGCTTACATCCCGCTCGCGGAGCTTTTCGGCTACACGAGCGACCTGCGCAACGTGACGAGCGGCACGGCCAGCTTCAGCATGGAGCCGAGCCATTACGCGGCGGTCAAGGAAGAACTGGCGGACATCCGGATTGCCAGCTGATTGCGGATTCCTTTTTTCGCGGTCTACCGATTCTTCCCGAACTTCTTCAACGCCGCGCGAATCGCCGCGTCGCGAATGTGTTGGCGGTAACCGGTCTGCAAACGCGGAAAGTCCTCCTCTCGCGCAGCCACGACTTGCAGCGTGATGCTGCCCATTTCGTCCGTGGATTGCTTGCCCCAGCGGACGCGGCGCGGCGGGTCGGTCGGGTTGCGCGGGTTCTGGGCCGAGTTGTCGTAAGTGATCTTGGCGTGGAGCTTCGTTCCCCTGGGCAAATCGAGGAAATCGTTGAAGCGATACTGCTCCTGCCAGCCGAAGTCCCAGTCAGGGATACGCAGCAAAGTTTTCGTCTTGCCATTTGGCAGCGTGGCGGTGACGTTGAAATCCTTGGCGATGTAATGGGCATGAGCGCTGATGCCAAAGGCCTTGACATCCACGGGGAGGACGTAAGTGTCTTCGATGCTGAAATCCTTCTTGCCGGCCGGAATGTCGATGCCGGCCAGAATGCCGAAGCCGAAGGGGAGTTGCAACCCCATGAAGCGCTGGGCGGGCGGCTTGTCGGCGAAGTAGAAAGCAACGGTGGAAGCCTCGTCCTCGGCCTTGCCTGAAGGGTGGAAGTGTGTGGAGAGAATGAGGTCGGCCCCCTTGGGGAGGTGATAGGCGAGACCGTCGGGTAACGTGCGAGCCTGCGCGCCGAGTGCCCAGCCGCCGAGGCTGCCGGTTTGCGAGCTACCGCCGAGTCCGCCCAGGGCGCCGAGTCCGCCTTTGCCCTTGCCGCCGCGCCCGAGCGCACCCATGGCGCCGCTTGTGCCGACTTGACCGCTGGCAGCTTCGAGCTTGGCCGCGGTGCCCGTCGTGTCGAGGAAGAACAGCGTGTGATGCACGACGGACGAGGCGCTGGGCCGAAAGTCGATTGCCTTGACCCACTTGTCTTCCTTCAGGCCCAGCGAGATGGCGAAATTGCGATAAATGTCGCGCCCCTCCGCCGGCACGCGATAGGCCTTGGGCATCTTGACGACGAGGTCCGGCTTGCCCAGCGCCCATTCCGACGCGAACTTCGGCGCCGCCGGCAGATCTTTCTTGTCGCCTTCGGGCATCCCGGCCGCGACCCACTTTTGCAGGACGGCGATCTGTTCCGCCTTGAGCCGGCGATCACTGCGGAAAGCGACATCGCCCGTCGCTGCCTTCCACGGCGGCATTTGTTTCGATTGCGTCACCTGCGCGATCAATTTTCCTCGCTTCTTGGCGTCCTGGAACGTGAGAAGCGAAAACGGCGCCGCTTCACCGGGTCGATGGCAGGTCATGCAGTTGTCAAAGACGATGGGAGCGACGTCCTTGGTGAACGTCGGCGCGGTCTTGTCCTGCGCGGACGCGACGCCGGCGCCACAAAGAAAAATCACGGCAAGATTCGAGTACAGTCGCATGGTGGGGCCTTTCGATTTCGCCGCTCGGGGACGGTGGCAAACAGTTGCCCTGCCGGCAGCGACATGGTAGATGCTACTCGGCCGGGGCGGTCGAGGTTTCACTTTCTCGGCTCAGGCAAGTAGCAACCGATAACTTTCGTCGTCGGCGACAGAATGGCCTTACTCAGCAAGACCGCGTCGAGAGCGTTGCGCAGATCGCGCTGCGTCGGCGCGGGCCGGCGTTTGCCATAATCCACATAGATGTCATCGATTCGACCCCGATAGCGCACCTTGCCGTCCGGTCCGAGCAGCGCGACCTCCGGCGCCATCGTCACGCCGGTCGCCTTGACGAGCACATGCGTCGGATCGCGCAACACGGGGCAGGCAAGGCCATACGCCTTCGCGTGCTTATTCGCCATGTCGGCGGACACATCCGGATCGGCATGGACGATATACAGGGCGACCTTTTTTGCCTCGTAGTCCTTGCAAATGCGTTTGATCTCCGGCGCGTACGAATTCGACACCGGGCAATCGGGCAGCAGAAAGAACAGCACCGTCGCCTTCTTTTTTGGCTGCGACATCGGCGTGTGCGGGCGGCCGTTGAGATCCAGGAATTCGCGCTGACCTGTTTGGTTGCGCACCTTCGTTGCCGTAAGACCTATCCGTTCATGGTGCGCATTCGACGGCTGGCGCGAGGGGACGGCTTGGCCGTGGGCGGGAGCGGCCAACTGAAGGGCCACGAAGAGGAGAATCAATCTTGTCAATTGCGCGAGCATGGCTTTTTGAATCCTTATTTCTCGCAAAGGCGCAAAGGACGCAAAGAAAAAACAGAGGGCCAAATCCTTCTATTTTTCCCTTGCGCTCTTTGCGTCTTTGCGCGAAACACATCAGTCAGGAAGGCCGTTCACGATGCGCTTAATACCATCCTTGAGCAGGGCTTCGTTGAAGTTCATCAACAGGCCGAGGCGCAAACCAGTCAGACGCAGGTAGGTCAACGTCGTCTTCTTGAATACGTCTTTCACCGTCTCAACCGACTTCAGTTCGATGAGGACGAGGCCGTTAATGATCAGGTCGGCGCGAAAGCCGATACCCAGTTCCACGCCCTCGTAGAAGGCGGGGATCTCCTTCTGCACCTCGACTGTGAGTCCTCGTTTGCGTAATTCCAGGGCCAGCGCACTTTCGTAGACGCTCTCTAACAACCCGGGCCCGAGAGTGCGATGAACCTTCAACGCAGCGTCGACAATGATCGCTGACAGGTCATTCTCGCTCATGGTTCTCCCCTGCTTGTTCCGCGCAAAGGCGCAAAGGACGCAAAGGGAAGGAAAGAGAGCGAACACGTGTTGTCCGTCGGGACCGACATCGCACTCTCGCCACCGATTCTGGCCGACCACTACAACGCCGCCGAACTTCCTTTGCGTCCTTTGCGCCTTTGCGAGAAACTCTTCTTTACCTCCGATACGGGAACTCCGCCCTGTCAACCAACGCTTGGTCGGGGTCCAATTTCTCACGCAATCTAATCCATCACCGCCCGCTCGCCCGGCTCGCACGAAAATGCCTCCACCGTAATATGCTGGCTCGAATGCGGCCGTCGACAAATCGCGCGAACAACGGTGAGAACGCGCTGACGTTCTGCCTGTCCATCGAAAAATGAGCCGCCTCACGGGACTGCCGAGCCGTTGCCTTCCGCCGGATTCTCGCCCGCCTCGGCGAACAATTCGCTCAAGGCCAGTTTGAAGCCAGGAAGAACCGTGCCGCCGTCGAGTTCATCGTCGATCGAAAGAACGCGCACCTGCTTGGCGCTCTCATGGACATAAACTTTGGTGTGAAGCGGATAGACCACCCACACGAGTTCGACGCCAGCACGAAGGTATTCGCCAATCTTGTCTTCCAATTCATCCGCGCCGTCGCTCGGGCTGACAACCTCAATCGCGACATTCGGCACGACGTTCCAGGCGTTGCCCGTGCGCGGCACCGAGCGATTTTTGGGCCAGCGTTGGTAAGAAACAAAAGCTACGTCGGGCCGGCGGTTCCGATCGGCCGGCGCGGGCAAACGGAAAAGAGCCTCACTCAACGCGCGCCCCATCCCTTTCGTTCGCGCGTACAATGTGAGATACCCATGAAGCACCGACGCGAACCACACGGAATAGATCGCCATGGGGGGAAGCTCCACTCGTTGGCCGTCAATGATCTCGTAAAGCTCATCGCTTGGGAAAAGCTCAATGGCTGATTCGCCTATTGGCTCACGCAACGTTACGGTGCTCATCACAAACCCTCGCATTCGGAATTTAACACGATTGCAGTATAGCCGGCCGGTGACATCGTCACAACCCGGCCGGCATTTCCGCGCCCGCGTTTAGCCCAGGTTCACATACACCGTCTTCACCTCGGTGTAGTTGGTCAGCGCATACTCACCGAGTTCGCGGCCGATGCCGGACATCTTGAAACCGCCGAACGGTGCGGCGGCGTCGAAGACGTCGTAGCAGTTGATCCACACGGTTCCGGCGCGCAGGCTGTTCGCCAGACGGTGCGCCTTGGTGATGTCCTTCGTCCACACCGCGGCGGCGAGGCCGTAGTAGGTCTGGTTGCCGCGTTGCACGACCTCGTCCATGTCCTTGAAGCGGAGAATGTTCATGACGGGGCCGAAGATTTCATCCTTGGCAATTTTCATCTCGTCGGTGACGTTGTCGAACACCGTGGCCTCGATGAAGTAGCCCTTGCTGCCAACGCGATTGCCGCCGCACAGGAGTTTCGCACCTTCTTTCTTGCCGACGTCGATGAAGCCCATGACGCGGTCGAATTGCTCTTGCGACACTTGGGGCCCTTGCTCGGTGTCGGCCGCGAAGGGGTCGCCGACCTTGCGCGACCTGGCCTTCTTCAGCATCTTGTCAACGAACTCATCATGCACCCTGTCCTCGACGAACAGCCGACTGCCGGCACAGCAGCACTGGCCCTGGTTGAAGAAGAGGCCGAAGTAGGCGCCTTCGACAGCGGCGTCGAGATCGGCGTCCGCAAAGACGACATTCGGGCTTTTGCCGCCCAATTCCAGCGTCACGCGCTTGAGGTTGCTCTTGGCGGCGGTCTCCATGATGATCTGCCCGGTCGTGTATTCGCCGGTGAAGGCGACCTTGTCCACGCCCATGTGCGCGGTGATGGCGGCCCCGGCGGTCGGGCCGTAGCCGGGGACGACATTGATGACGCCATCGGGGATGCCCGCTTCCTGCGCCAGCGCGGCGACGCGCAGCGCCGTCAGCGGCGTCTGTTCCGCGGGCTTGAGCACGATGGTGCAGCCGGTCGCCAGGGCCGGGCCCCATTTCCACGCTTGCATCAGGAGCGGGAAGTTCCACGGAATGATCTGCCCGACCACGCCGACCGGCTCGTGCCGGGTGTAACAGAAGAATGGGCCTTCCACGGGAATCGTCTTGCCGTGGATCTTGTCAGTCCAGCCGGCATAGTAGCGATAGCATTTGACGGTCAGCGGCACATCGATGGTGAGCGCGTCCTTGTACGGCTTGCCGTTGTCGAGCGATTCGAGGGCGGCGAGTTCCTGGGCGTTTTGCTCGATGAGATCGGCGAGTTTGTTGATGAGCCGGCCACGCTCGGCGGCAGTCATCTTCGACCACGGGCCGGAGTCGAACGCCTTGCGAGCGGCCTTGACGGCGAGATCGACATCGGCCTTGTCCCCTTCCGCGACCTGGCAGATCGTCTCCCCGGTCGAGGGATTGAGCGTCGGAAACGTCTTGCCCGAAACACTATCGACCCATTTGCCGGCGATAAACATCGGCTCCTGCGCCTTGACGCGCGGCATCTTGATGGAAGGCTTCGGCGGGGCAGCGGTGGCGGTGGTCATGGTGGATACTCCTTTGGTGAAGTGAGAGAGGCATCGCAACTGCTGGAATTGTCTCATTGTAGTCCGGCAGCGTCAAGGCTCCAACGAGCCCGGCGAACCGCGTCAGCAAGGCCGCTACAACCGGAATAATCGGAATTTTTGGCATCCACGGTTTTTGTATGCTAAGAATACCTTGAGTGACGCACCTGCCCGGTGCGTCGGGACATCCCCGATAAATTGCTAAACCCGTCGTGAGGCGGGGGCGGAAAGCTATGGGTCTCTCTTCGCGAGAGATCGCCAGGCTGCCGAAAGGATGAAGCGATGAGATTCACCCAGTCGTTCTGCGCCGCCATTTTGGCGGCGGCCGTGCTCGTTCCATTTTCTTCCGCGACCGAAAAGGTCGCCACCCCGTCAGCATCCGCTTCCCGCATTACGCCAATCGTTCGCGCCGTCGAGAAGACCGAGGCCGGCGTCGTCGCCATTCGCGTGGCGATCAAGGGACAGGCGCAGCCGATGATCGGCTCCGGCGTCATCGTCGATGAGAGCGGCTTGATCGTCACCAATCGCCACGTCACCCAGGGCATGCGTTATCTCGACGTGCAATTGCACAACGGGACCAAGCTTCTGGGCGAAGTGGTTGCCACCGATTCCGATCTCGACCTGGCCATCGTTCGCATCAACGTCAAGAGCAAGCTTACCGCCCTGCCCCTGGGCCCGACGGGCGACATGAAACGCGGTGAAGACGTGATCGCCATCGGCAGCCCGTTTGGCTTCGACGCCACGGTGACCCGCGGCATCATCAGCGCCCTGAACCGAAAGCTCAACATGCCCAATGACGTGGTGATGACCGGCCTGATCCAACACGACGCCCCCATCAACCCGGGCAACTCCGGCGGGCCGCTCGTCAACATGAACGCCGAGGTCATCGGCATCAACGTCGCCATGCGGGACGGCGGCCAGAACATCGCGTTCGCCATCAACGCGGGCACGGTGCGCGGGTTCCTGAACAAATACCTCAAACGCGTGTCGAAAGTCCAGCACGGACTGAAGGTGGAAGAGACGATCATCGCCCAGGTCGGAGACCGCAGCCAGGTGGTGGTCAGCAACAAGGGCCACAAGGCACTGAAGGCGGGGGATATCATCCTCGCCGTTGAAAGCCGCAAGGTCGCCAATCAATTCGACCTGGAACGAGCGCTGCTGGCACGGGAGCCGGGGCAGCAGGTGAAATTGAACGTCGTCCGTCAGGGTCAGGAAACGATCGTGATGTTGACGCTAGAAGCCAGCCACGGGGCCGGATCGGTAGTGGTCGCCTCTCGCGAGGCGCCGGCGGGGAATTCGCCAATCACTACCCAGGGAGGCGTGCGAGTGGCCAACGGGCGGTAACGCCCGGGGCGATTCGTACCGAAGAGGCTGCCCACGGGCTTGGAACCCCGTGGGCTTTTTTTTTTCAATTACCCGCTTCATTGTTGGGGTCGGCCAATCAACGAAATTGGCGGCATTTAATGTAGTCATCACGCTCCGCGCGATGACATCGGAGAAGCCTGGAGATTTTCGCGGAAATCCAAACTCTCGAGTGCTTCCTGCGAGGTCATCACGCGGAGCGTGATGACTACATTGGTGCGGATCCCAACAACGAAGCGGATGATTGTTTTTTTGGCGGCGTTCAAAGCCGCTTGACAACGCTCGCGTTGACCCGGGCGCCGTCCAGGGTCTGCCGATGATCCGCACGCGGTCAGAAATGTCACTTTCGTTTCGTCGCGATCGGAACGGGAGCACGGGCGCGACGGCAAGTCTGTTCGGCCCCGCGCTCCCCTTCGTATCGCGGCGAAACAAGTCAAAACCCACTGCGACCGGTATAATACCGATGGGCAGGTCGTTGAACCCGAGGCGGTTGATGAAGTACAGGCTCTTGACCATTGTGGCTGCAATTCTCCTGGTGATCGGCGCGGGCGGGGCGGTTTTCTGGTTCGCGCGCAATAACCACGACCTGCGTTTCCCCGGCGTCGTCGAGGTCCAGGAAGTCCGGCTTGGCTCGAAGGTCGGCGGCCGGGTGGACGCGGTGCTCGTTCACGAGGGGAACCTCGTTTACAAGAACCAGGCGCTCATCGTTTTCGAGGCGCCGGAGTTGAAGAATCAAAAACAGCAAATGCAGGCCAAGCTTCGGCAAGCCGAGGCGGAATGGAAAAAGGCGATCGAGGGCCCGCGCTGGGAGGACATTAGCGCCGCCTTCGCCGCGTATGGCGCCGCCCAGGCGCGTTACGAACGCGTCAAGACCGGCTGGCGCGAGGAGGAGAAGAAGCAAGCCAAGTTCGATCTGGATACCGCCCAGGCCGACTACGAGCAAGCGCTGAAGGAATGGAACCGCGTCGCGGGATTGTTTCGCCAGCAGGCGACATCGCGTCTGGACTACGAAGCGGCCCTGGCGGCGCGTGACCGGACCCTGGGGCGAGTCAACGCGGCGCGCGCCCGGCATCAGATGATCGTGATCAAGGGATCGCGCGTGGAAGACATCGAGGAGGCGGCCCGCGAGCGCGATCGCGCCTACGCCAACTTTCTTCAACTCCAAAACGGCACGCGCTGGGAGGACAAACAACTCGCCAAGGCCAAGGTGGACGAGATTCGCGCCGCTGCCGACGCCATCGACATCAATATCGCCGAGACCACCGTCGCGGTGCCGCCCAATCTCGGCAAGGCGATTGTCGAGGTGGTCGCCGTTCGGCCCGGTGATCTGGTCCCGCCGAATCAACCCGTCGTGCGCGTGCTGCGAGTCGAGGACCTGTGGGTGAAGATTTTTGTGCCGGAAACCCAGTACGGGCACGTGACGCTGCACAAGAAAGTGAAGGTCACGATCGACTCCAATCCTGGACAAATCCTTGAGGGGGAAGTGATTCAGCGCTCCAACGTCGCCGAGTTCACGCCGCGCAACGTGCAAAGCGTCGATGAACGTCATCACCAGGTCTTTGCCGTGAAGATTCGCGTCGATGACCCGCGGGGCGTGCTCAACGCCGGCATGGCGGCAGAGGTCACGATACCGCGCGACTGAGTTGGGCCGCCCGTTTCTGGCGAGCGTGAGTTCCCCACTCGCCAGCGGCGAACGGGTAAACAGATTTGAGCACCATGCCACTTCCCACCATCGATGCCCGGGACGTAACGATTCGCTTCGGTCCCGTCACCGCCGTGAACAAGGTCAGCCTGACGGTTGCGCCAGGCGAGGTCTTCGGCCTTTTGGGTCCAAACGGGTCAGGCAAGACGACGCTGATTCGCGGCCTGTGCGGCCTTGTCCCGCTGGCCGGGGGAACGGCCACCGTCCTCGGATATGACGTCGCCGCCGATTCCGAGCGCGTGCGTGCGCAGATCGGCTACATGTCGCAAAAATTTTCTCTGTACGAAGATCTCACGACACGCGAGAATCTCGATTTCTACGCCGGGGTTTACGGCCTCTCCCCCCAGCGCGCCCGCGAGCGCGAAGAGGAACTGGTCGAATTGACCGGCATCGGCCCGTACATGGAACGCTACGCTGGCAAACTCTCCGGCGGCTGGAAGCAACGCCTCGCCCTGGTCTGCGCCCTCTTGCACAGCCCGCGTCTGATTTTTCTGGATGAGCCAACCGCCGGCATCGATCCGGTCGCGCGCCGCGATCTGTGGAACCTGCTCTTCCGCCTTTCCGCCGAAGGAATCTCACTCGTCGTCACCACCCATTACATGGACGAAGCGGAGCGCTGCGGACGGGTTGGCTATATCTATCTCTCCCAGTTACTCGCCCTGGGTACGCCCCGCGAACTCAAGGAGATGCCCGGCGTCACCCCGCCCGGGACCCGCTGGCTCGAAATCTACGATCTCAACACGGCGGCGCTTCTGGAAAAGCTTCGGAAAATCCCCGCGGTTCAGCAAGCGACTATTTTCGGACAGTCGATTCATGCCCTCGTTGAGAAGGACCGCACGCTGCCGGAGTTGGGCCTGCAGGACGCACGCGTCATCGACGCGGAGCCTTCGCTCGAAGATGTCTTCGTGACGATCTCGCGGGCCCAGGCCGCGAAAAACTAGGTTCGGTCGCGGAGAATCTTTGGGGGCCGCAAATTCGAGTCGGTGTTTCTCGCAAAGGCGCAAAGGGCGCCAAGCCACGAGGCGACGATTACAGGCGGCCTTCTCTCTTGAATTGCTTTGCGGCCTTTGCGCCTTGGCGAGAACTCAAGGCCTGGAGTCTCGGTTGCCCGGTTGCGCCTCGTCTGCGTGAAACAGAAGGAGTTTGAACCAACATGAATCCCAGCTTCTCCTATCAACGCACCTACGCCGTTGCGCGCAAGGAATTCTTGCACATCATCCGCGACCCCGCGACCTTGTTCTTCGCGTTCTTCATTCCAGTCCTGGAACTATTCATGCTCGGTTATGCGATCAACACGAATGTGCGCTTCATCTCGACGGTCGTCTTCAATCAATGCCGGACGGAGGAGAGCAAGCGCATGATTCGCATGTTCGAGAACTCCCAGGATTTTCGGGTGGTAAAACAGGTTTCCAACGAGGCGGACATGAACTGGATGATCCGGTCGGGCAAGGCCAAGGTCGCGATTCAAATCCCGGAGGACTTCTCGCGCCAGATCGAGGCGAAACGGTCCGCGCAGATTCTGGTCCTGGTGGACGGTTCCGAATCCAGCGTCGCCGGGGAAGCCCTCAACGTCAGCAACGCGCTCGCGCTGCAAGAATCGCTCAGGAACTCGCCGCTGGTGCAGCCGTTTCTCATCGAGTCGCGCCCGCGCATTCTATTCAATCCCGATACACGCTCGGCCAATTTCTTCATCCCGGGGTTGATGGTCGTGATGTGCCAGATGATGGCGATCATGCTGTCGGCGAACGCCATCGTCCGCGAGAAGGAGAAGGGAACGCTCGAGCAACTTTTCATGACACCGGTCCGGGCCGGCGAGTTGATCCTGGGAAAGCTTGTGCCTTACCTTGTGTTGACTTTTGTCGAGTTCGTGACGATCCTGTTTTTGATGTGGTCCGTATTTCAGGTGCCGATTCACGGCTATGTGATGACGCTCTTGATGTTGACGCTGCCGTTCACGTTCTCGTTTTTGGGGCTGGGGCTCTACATCTCGACGCGGGTTGACACGCGCGAGGCGGCGGGGCAGATGGCGATGGGGACGATGATGCCGTCGATCTTCCTTTCGGGATATGTGTTCCCCCTCGATTCGATGCCGGCGTTTTTTTGGTACGTGGCCCAGATTTTTCCGACGACCTGGCTGATCGACGCGGCCCGCGGCGTCATCTTGCGCGGCGCGGGCTGGTCGGAACTTTGGCTTCATGCCGTGATCTTATGGGTCATGGGAATTGCGTCGTTCATGCTGGCGGCGATGAAGTTCCGCAAGCGCTTATCGTAGCCGCTGGCGGCGCGGCGAGGATTCGCCACGCCACGGAAGCGGCAGAAGGCTACGGAACGACCTTGGCCTGAGCGTGGAATTCGATCTGGTTGTTATTGGTCAAATCGGTCTGCACACGGATGATGCGGCTCAGATTCCCGGGGGTATTCGGATTGAGCGTGACGGTCAGGACGTGGACGGCCTTGCTGTCGTTATTGGTGGAGCGCACCTGCAATTGTTTGTCGGTTCCGAAAATGCCGGTGATGCGGAAGGGCCGGACACCGCGGATGATGACCTTCCGATCGGATTCGGTGCCTGCCTTGACTTGCCCAAGGGAGACGGTGCTCGGATTGACACTCAGCGTGGCCTCGACCTCGACGGTGACCGGAACCCGCAGCTTGGGCATGGAGGGGTTGTTGGTCGTGAGCCAGACGTCGGTGTACCACTTGCCGGTGGGGGTATCGCTGCGCAGCTTGGCGGTGATCTCGAAAGCGGTTTCACCCGGTCCGCGTTTCACTTCGCTCACCTTGGGCTGCACATAGTTACTCTCGCTGGTCACCTTGAGGACCTTGGTGGGGTTGCCGCCGAGGAAAGCGATGGTGATCTTGGTCTCCGGCTCTGCGCCCCTTTTCACCCGGCCAAAGGCGATGCTATTGGGCGTGAAGGACACATCCTGCCGGCTGTTGGCCTCCATCCAGAGTTTGACTTCGTCCCAGCGCGGCTGGTCGAACAGGACCGTGATAGTGATGTGTTTACTGCCGATGAACCGGTTCGTATCCATCGTGGCGATGATGGCGGTTTCTTCGCCGGGCTGGAGGTAGGTCTTGAGGGCTCGTGCCGACGAGCACTTGCCGCACGACACCGTGACGCTGCGGATGTGGACCGGCTGTTTCGTTTTATTCGTGATCCGAAACGGGTGCGTCACGACCTGGCCGTGAGGCACGGAGCCGAAGTCCCGGGAAAGCTCCTCGAACAAGCCGTCCGCCCACGACGAGGCTTGTGCTTGCGTGGTTGCTCCCAACAAGGCGATGAACATCAAGCTAAATCGATACATTTTTCGTCCCTGCTTTTCTCACCCCTCTCGATCGCGCCCGTGGGTCAAAAGTTGTTGCCATGGGTTGGGCGCGAAATGAGAGTCATTTAATTCTATGTCGCATGGTACGCATGAAATCAACTGCCAATGGCCAGATTTCCCAACTAACCCTAAACTCGGCAAGGCACGGAACGCAACTGACTAATTCTCGCTACGGTGCCTACTTCGGTCATTTTCCTGTCAGGTACAAGCCGGACATTTTCACGCGCCGGTAAACCTTTCGCAGGCGTCAAAAGTTGCCAGGGCGCCTGGTTCAACCAGATGTCCAGGGAGTTTGCCGAGCGCCGCGTCGGTAATTCCCTGGCGAAGGCAAGCCCACTTTACATGGCGAACGAGGCGGCTGGTGAGAAGGGCGCTATCAACGGCTGCCTGCGCGGTCCGGTCGACCGTATTTGCCGGCACATGGTCAGCGGCCATGCGCAAGCACGGCCACGTAGATGGCATCTGGTTTCAATTCCCGCAAGGCGCGCGCGGCGGCGCCGGCCGTGGCGCCGATGGTTAACACATCGTCCACGATGACAACTGTTTTGCCGACCAGGTTGAAACCTGGGCGGGCCCGGAACGCGCCTTTCACGTTCTCCTTTCGAGCCGTCGGATTCTTTTGCGCCACCTGTGGGGCGGTCGCGCGAATGCGCTTTAACGTCCGCTGCCAACAGGGCACCTTCAATTCTCGCGCCAGCGCCATCGCCAGAAGGTCGCCGGCATTGAACCCGCGCCGCCAGCGCCGCAACCAGTGCAGAGGCAGCGGGATCACGACATCCACGCCGAGATGTGCCAGTCGATCCGCCATCGGTCTCGCCCAGAGCGCCGCGATCACTTCCGCCAGGTCTTCACCAGACCAGCGCTTCATGCGTAAGATCACTTCGCGCAACAGCCCATCGTAGGGTCCAAGCCGAAACGCCCCAGTGAAGGGCAGCGATTCGGCCGCACAGGCGGGACATCCCGATTCCAGCACCAGATGCGGTCCCACCGTGCTTGAACAACGCGGGCACGCTGGAAACGGATCGACCGTCAAAAGCGGATGGCAATGCGAACAGACGGGGCCCTGCTCCGGCGGCATTAAAACGCCGCACGTCCAGCACGCATTCGGATAAATCAACTGCGCGGCGCCACTGAGCACCATTCGGCCGACGGAAGCAATGGTGAACATCGCATCACCTGTCAGGGCTGGTCGATCGCTCACGGCGCACCGTTAGACAACATCGACCTCACCCAACCGCCGGGCACGCTCCTGGGTTAACGAGCGCACCCATTCCACGTCGGGCAACGAATAAGGTCGGAACTTTTCGATCGTACCTTGGTCCTCGGCGTAGAACAGGGCACGCTGCGGACCGAGCTTGGCGGCGGCTGGATTGTCCATCAGCGTGCTGGAGTCCGCGGAACTCATCTGCATCAGAATTCGCTGATCGAATTCGCGCATCGTCGGACGGTCGATCGACCGCTGCAGGTTGGCAAGCGTATCGCACCACAGCACCGTGAAGACGCCGACCGGCGGGCCCTCTTTAAGGACATGCGTGAATTGCCGAAACGGCGTCTTCTCCTCGCCTTTCTTCGAGTACCCGAAGTCGTCATCGGGCCGGCGCAGGTCGCGCAACCGATGCAGCCCGTAGATGAACAAGAAATGGGGCGGCCCGCCCATGGCGCCACGCTGATCGATTTCCTCGGCCAAATGATTGAGCATCGCCCCCAGCTCGCGCTGAGGCCAAAGGCGAATCGGCAACACCTGCGCGAGCTGATTAACCAGGGCTTCGCTGACGGCATCAAGGGCTTGACCGATCACCAGATGGATCGTCGGTTCCGGCAACGCGGGATCGGCCTGCGCGCTGAGACCGATGACGCTGGCCAGCAGCAACGAGATGGCCAACTCCTCCTGCTGGCCGAGGATCATCACGTTGGAACCCGATTGCTTGCGAAAAATCGCCGCCGTCGGGTCCTTGATCGCGACCGCATCCCCGAGCCAGGCGGTCCAGGTAGACATCGGCTTGACCGGCTCGCGCCAGGCGTTTCGCAAAAGTTGATTTTGCGCCATCTCCGCCGGGGCCGACCCCTCGAACACGATCGGCGTCAAGTATTCCTCGCGCTGCCGACTCATGTCACGCAGGGTCTTCAGAATCTCGTCGCGCTTGTTGTCGTTCAACCACACGATCTGAAATAGGTGATTGCCTTCCAAAAGACCGTGCATCGAATTGTAAATGGCTTCACCCGGGCGCGACAGGAGGCGCGCCTCGGTATTCTCGCGGCTCAGGATGAGATGAGCGTCCGCCTCGCTGCATTGCAGCGCGATGCGCACCGCCATCTGGTCGATCGTGCTGCGGGCCAGGCTATACGACCCGCCGATCGTCTGCGAACCGAGCAGGACATGGATGCCAAACGCCCGACCTTGCCGGACGAGACGGTCCATCAACAACGACGATTCGCCGGCGATCTTGTCTTCCTCGATGAAGAACTCCTGAAATTCGTCCACGATCAGCATGATGCGCGGCAGGTAGGGTAGCTTGTTCTTGCGCGCGTATTCGCGAAAGCTCGCCAGGTCGTTCACCCCGGCCGTGCGATAGAGTTCGCCGCGCGTGCTCAACTCGACATCCAGCCTTTGCAATACGCTCAGCCCGAATTCGCGTTCACTTTCGACGGCGATGACGCGAGCGTGGGGCAACGACATGCTGGCGTAGGCCTTGAACTCGACGCCCTTCTTGAAGTCGATCAGGTAAAGCTCGACTTCGCGCGGACTGTAAAACATGGCGAGCTGCGAAATGAGCACGTGCAGGAGGGTCGATTTTCCCGAGCCAGTCTTGCCGGCAACCAGGACGTGTTGCGACGTGCCCTGCCCAAGTTCGAGGAATTGCTTCCCCTGCGCGCCGAAACGCCCGATCGGCACGCGCAGGCCCGCCGCGCTTTCGGCGGTCCACCAGGCATCGAGCGGCGGCATGATCCACTCGAACGGCACCTCGACCTTGCTGGCGCGCACCGCTTCTTCGCCCACCTGCCGAAGTAACTCCGTACAACGATCCGCCGGGGGAGAATGCTCGAGCGTGAGCGGGAACATGCTGAAGTCGTCATCCTGCCAGGCAAATCTTCCCGAGATCTTCGCGTTGACGGAGTCGGCGCCGGGCACCCTCTGCCAGTCGAGAATCGTGCAGACATTTTCCAGATCAGCCAGGTTAAATCCGTGCGGCATCGGCAACTTGGTGTCCACGACCACGAACGTGTAGATGCCACAACGCGCGCCGGCGCTGGCGAGACTGACCAGCCGACGGGCGGCGTCCTCGCTGAAGTTGACCGGGAAATGCGCCACCACCAGGAAATGAAACGGCTCCGCGACCTCGCCGGCCTGAGCGTTGTACTCCGCCAGGGTCGCGTACTGGTTGCGCAGGTATTTTTGCAGCACATTTTCCAGGTGCAGCGTCAGGTTCGTGAGTCTCTCGTCGATCTGGAGCGTCTCCGTCCAGATGCGGCCGTCCACGAGCTTTTCATCGTGATCGGCCAGGTGCATGAATGCCGAGAAGTTCTCGCCCCGGCCCACGGGGTCAATGATGGTACAGCGAATCTTCCCGGCGGGGATCGCGGTCCAGCAACGCAGGAGCAGGGCTTGCAAGGCGTCGATGGCGGCTGACTTCCCCTCGTCAAACGCGCGATACAGAAGCGAGGCGCTCTGAGGAAACGGCAAGAATGCCCGACAGGGGATCTTCTCAATTTCCGGGCGAGGCAACTGAGGGTCTTCCGGCACACCATCGGGAAAGTCCGCCAGCGACCAGCGGCACGTGCCGATCGGCAACCCCGCGGGCAGCGTCTTGGGCAGGACCAAAGGGCGATCGAGGGATCCAAACCACCGCTCCGCCTCGCGCGCGACGCCACGGAACGCCTGCGCCAGCTGGTCGCAGGCCGACCTCCAGTCTTGCAACAAGGCGGTCCATTGTTGCGTATACCACTGCTGGTTCTGTTCACGCCGCGCTGAAAACTCGGACTCCACCAGCTTGCCTTCCACGTCGCGCCGGTCCGTCGCTTCTTGCTGATCGCGCCGAAACTGAACGTCAATCTCCTGCGCCTCATGGCTATGCCTCTGGGCCTGCTCGGCCAGGCCCTTGCGATAGGCGCGGTCATGCGTCTTGATGGTCTTGTCGCGTTGCACGCGCAGCTCTTTCAGTTTGACGCGCGTCGAGGACACGATCGAACGAAGCAAGTCGCGGTTGCGCTTGAAGCTTTGTCGCTTCTTCTCCAGATACGCTTTCTTGGCCAGACGAAAACAACTCGGTCGCAGTTTCCTGGCGAGGTGAGCGGCATGGCGCAGCGACAGCCAGATGGCGATGATGCGATCGTTGGTTTTGCGGCGTGCCCGGTTGATCTGCCAGGACCCCACCGGCCACGCGAGTCCAGCGGCTGCCGCGGCGAGGAACCAGCGCCAATCCCACGTGAAATACCAGACCAGAACCCCCGGAATCGCCAGCACCACGATGGTCGCGATGAGGAACAGCCACGGTAAATAGCCGTTGATGAAATGCGGACTGCGCATCGTTTGCAGGGCATGTAGGTCGGCGGCGCCCTGGTCCGCGCAGGTTTGCAGCTGGGCCCACGGATCGCCTGCGCCAACCTGAATCTCCTTGGGATCGAGGTCGGGAACCTCATCGAGGAACTCCAGTTTCTCGATCAACGCCCGCCCGACGCGCCACTGACTGAGTAACTTCTTGAGCACCGCCTTGGCCGAGTTCATGGCCTCGTACATTTGTTCCTTGGCAACCCGCTTATCGGCATCGTAGACGGTCACCGTAGTCCAACGCGAGTCGCGGAACTCGGCATCGAGCGATCCCTTGGCATCCTTGTAGTCCTCGGTGTGTTTGGCGCGTTTCTTTTTGCCGTCGCGCCGATATTTTTCGCGCTCGCGCTCCTGGCGTTCGTGAAGGCTCTGGCGCGCTTGGTCCGCACGGACCACCGCCGCGGCCCGCGCGGCGACGTATTCACTGGCGACGCGGTCTTTCTCCTCGGCGTAGTGACGCTCGGCGCCGCTTTGGCGGGTGCGGGATTCCTCGGCCACCTCGCGTTCCCGGCGGGCGCGATCCACGACGGCGTGCCGAAACGCTCGCAAGGCCAGGCGCTGTCGTTCGCTCCAGGGTTGGATCATGAAATGAATACCCGCTCCGGGACGGACATGCCTATCCGTCCGAAAACCGTTGGAAGGGAAGGACCGGCAAATAGGCCCGTTCTTCCGCTCATTCGCACTCGCGTTTCATCTTCGCCAGAGCCTGATCGAGCCGATCCATCGCGGTGAGGACGGCGGAAAGCCGCCCGCTGAGCGGCTCCCAGTGCTGCTCGGCAAACTCTTGCCGGACGATGTCGCGCCAAAACGTGTCCGTCGATTCCCACTCGGCCTTGAGGGACTTGAAAGCGTTCGACAGTTGATAGCGGCCCGTTGCCAAGCTCATGAGGCGCCTCCCGTGCCAGTCTGGATGCGCTGGTACTCTTCCAGGGCGGCCATTTTTTGTTCGATGAAGGCAACCATCCTGGCCAGGTCGTGCTCCAGCACATCCTGAAACGGGCGCGCCTGCCCATCGTATTCTTCGACGGCATCGGGAAGCTGCCGCGTCCACGTCCGGGTATTATCAGCCTTCTCCTCGGCATGGGCCAGCCGTGCCTGGGCCCTGCGCAGGGCAATCTCCTGGTCAGTCGTATCCGGCGGGCGATCGCCAATGCGCATCATCCGCTTGCGCGCCAGCTCATTGCGCGCATGCGCCACCGCTTCCTCGCTTCGGCGGATTTCCACTTTCCAGAACGACGCCTGCGAATCCAGCCAATCGCGGGCCCGCCGAATCTCCATTGAATTGGCGCTTAACGCATCCTTGCCGCGCTCGGCAAAGGTCACCAGGGCCGCCTTGAAGTCCGCGAAACGCGGCACGGCATGAACTTGTGCGCTGGACATGGAAAAATAGTGGTCAGTGGTCAGTGGTTAGTGGTTAGTGGGAAAACGCCAATAGGTCGACATGTGGGCTGGGCTCTAACCTCTGGTCACTTGCCACTAGCCATTTGCCCCTGTCCTAATGTTGCTGCAAATACTCCTCAATCCGTTCCGCCTTGCGCTGGAGGAACGGAACGTGTTGATCGGAGATGTCGAGAAAATGCTCGATCACGTGCAGGGTCTGCTCGAATTCATAGGTGAATTTCTCGTGCTCCTGATCGCGCCAGGTGTCGGAGAGCCGGGTCATTTCCGCGTGCAGCCCCGAAAGGCGCTCGCGCAGGTCGCCGTTGAATTGCTTGAGATGGTGCGCGAAGCGGCGCAATTCCAGGGGATCCACGATGGCTTGTGACATGGCTTCCTCGCATCGGCGTTGATCGACCGTCTTTATTTTGTCGCAAACCTGCCGCGTCCGCAAGGACAAATCGCCCGTATCATAGTGGACAGAGGCATCAAGCCCCGGGGTGAACGCCGCGAACCCCTGGGATTCCACCCATCCCGGTGCGATCGTTTGTCAACCTCCTTCACGCGCCTGCGTTATCCAATCGTGCTGTCGATCCTCGCCGCGCTCGTCACGCTCGGGATCAAGACGACCGCCTATCTCTTTACCGATTCGGTCGGCTTACTTTCGGACGCGGCTGAGTCCATCGTCAACCTGACGGCCGCTCTCACGGCGCTCTTTTGTTTGTGGTATTCGGCCCAGCCGGTCGATTCGACGCATACCTATGGGCACGAGAAGATCGAGTTTTTTTCGAGCGGCCTGGAAGGCGTCTTGATTTTAATCGCGGCGGGAGGCATCGTCTGGTGCGCGATTCCGCGCTTGATCCATCCGCAGAGTCCTGACTCACTGGACCTGGGCATGGCACTGGCGCTCGGGGCGTCACTCATCAATCTGGCGGTCGCGGTGGTCCTGATTCGCGTTGGACGGCGCGGCAACTCCATCATTCTTGAAGCAGACGGGAAACACCTGCTGACCGATGTCTGGACGTCATTCGGCGTGGTCGCCGGCCTGGTGTTGGTGCGAATCACGGGCTGGAACATCCTGGACCCGCTGGTGGCGCTGGCAGTCGCGGCAAATATCGTCTGGACCGCGTGGGGCCTGCTCGCACGATCCTTCAACGGATTGATGGATCATGCGCTGCCCGAGGAGGACCAACAACGAGTGCGCGCGGCCCTGACTGCGCTAATGCGGTCCGGATTGCACTACCATGCGCTACGAACCCGGCAGGCGGGAGCGCGCAAGTTTGTCGATTTTCACCTGCTCGTGCCCGGGGCGTGGACGGTGCGCGAGGCACACGAATTCTCCGAGCGTGCCGAGGCCGCCGTTCGCGCGGCCCTGCCGGGCGCGGAAGTCACGGTCCACATCGAACCGATCGAATCGGAATTATCCTGGCACGACAGCGAACTCTTGGCCGTGGAAAAGGATCAGCCTCCGCCATGAATTTGGCCAGATGCCGTTGGCGGGACGTCTAGATCCCCAAGTTCGATAGCATCTCCGCCAGTCGTCGCGTCAGGTTGGCCAGGGCGGGAGCTTTCATTTCGACCGCGACCACGGCGCCCTCCAAACGCTCCTCGGCGGCTTGCAGGATTCCGGGTTCGCTTTCGTCGGCGACGGCTTGAGCCAGGTGCGATGCGCACTCGGTCAACCGCGCGACCTCCTCAGGGGGAACGCTGCTGGTGTCCAGGGCCGTGCCTATTTCATCGAGAAGGTCCGCCAGCAGAGCCTGCGTTTCGGGGCCGACTGGATGCGCCGTACGCAGCAGTTGCGAAATCGTATGCAAATGGGCATGAACGATGGTGGTTGCGGGGTGGGACGAAGGTTGATCGGACATGACTCGCCTCCTTCGCAAAACCGAGATCGGCACGGGCTACGGGTATTCTATGCTTCTGGACTGCGATCGCCGCGGCGCCGCTTGTGGTTTAGCGCACCCCGCCCGATCCAATTCGCAATTTCCTTACCGCTTCTCCTCGCCATGAAGCACCAAAACGTGGGTAGTGTCTCAGTTTGATGGTAGACCTCACGCTCCGCGTGAGGAATTCCTCACGCGGAGCGTGAGGTCTACCATGCGCCGAAGCAAAGTGAGACACCACCAAAACGTGCTTGACCGCCGGCGGTGAGGCAACCCGCCCGCCGCCGTTCAAAATCCAGCCCGCGCCCGGCGGAATGCTCAGCGCGAACGTCAAGGCAACGCAAGCGATCAGCGCCATTTTCGCCGGCAGGTTGCCGCGCGTCTCGATTGGCTTGACGGCCGAGCGCAAGTACATCATCGTGATGATGCGCAGGTAATACCAGGCGCCCACCGCGGCACTCAGGACGCCGATGACCGCGAGCGTCGGGTAGAGCCAGCCGATCGGGCTTTGCACGGACACGGCGCTGAAGAAGATCATGAACTTGCCGGTGAACCCGACGGTAAGGGGAAAGCCGATCAGGCTCAGGAGCAACGCCGTCACCAGGAGAGCCGTGCCCGGGTGGCTTTGTGCCAGGCCCGCCAGGTCATCGACCGTTTCCACCGGGCGCTCGGGTCGGTGCAACATCACGATGACGGCGAAGATGCCCAGCGTCATGGTGCCGTAGGCGATCAGGTAAAAGAGGAGCGCCGGCACGCCGCTCGTGGGCGAATCGGCGCCGCCCAGGTACGGCGCGCTCGCCAGCGCGACCAGCATGTACCCAGCATGCGCGATGCTCGAATACGCCAGCAGCCGTTTGAGATTGTCTTGCAACAGCGCGAGCGTGTTGCCGATCACCATCGTCAATGCCGCCAGAAACCAGAAAAGGGGCGCCACTTGATCGCTGAGCGCCAACCCCGGCCCAGCGGTCACCGTCACGCCCGCCGGCGCGACAAAGCCAAACACACGCAGCAGAGCCACGAACCCGGCGATCTTGGGCACATACGACAAAAACGCCGCTCCGCTCGTGGAAGTGCCCTGGAAAACGTCCGGTGCATAAAAGTGAAACGGAACCGCCGTGATGCGAAACCCCAGCCCGGCCGCGATGGTGAGCATCGCCACCTGCGCCAGCCCCGAGACCGCGCGCGCCTCCTCGACCGAGGCGCCGTAAAGCACCTGCAAGATCCCAGCGATATTGGTCGTCCCGGTCAGGCCGAACAGGTAGCTGAAACCGAATAGCAGCAGGCCGGAGGAGAAAACGCTCAGGAGGAAATACTTGATCGACGCCTCCTGCGCGTCATCGTCGTGTTTAGGTAAATAAAGGAGGATATAGGTGGGAATACTGATCATTTCCAGGGACAGAAAAAGCGCGACCAGGTCATTGGATGCGCCAACCAGGCTGACTCCGGCCAGGATCACCAGGAAGCAGGCATGATGATCGGCCACCTGTTTCTCGGGCACGTCATGCCAGCACAGTAGCAGGAAGACCAGCCCGGTGAGAAGAGCAACGACGCGCGTCCACTGGGCCAGCGAATCGAATAAAAACGGCACGCCAAACACGGCCCCGCCTTCAAGGCTTTGCACCGAGGCTGAGCTCAACGTCCGCGTCAGCGCCAAAAAAATCGCGCCGACGGCGACCACGCTCCACACGTAGCGATCGCTCTTGAACAACCCGCCCACGAAAAGGATGCATGCGCCGAGGACCAGAATCATCTCCGGCAACAGGAAGCCAAACAGGTCGGCCAGCGGTTGTGCGTGGGGGTGAATCATGACTCCCTTTGAAAAGCTCTCGAGAAAAGATTTCCATTCGGGTACGCCGCTTGCGGCTTAGCGTTCGCAAGTTGCGACGCGAACGCTAAGCCGCAAGCGGCTAAACGGTGGTCGCGTTCAGTTTTGCGCGAGCGGCGTCACGCCGTCGCGTTCCAGGTTCGCGTGATGATCTTTACGTTTCTGAAGGATATCGGCAACCACGTCGATATCGGGCTTGATCGAGTTCAGCACCGGCTGTGGGAAGACGCCGATTAACAGGCACAGCGCCATGATCGGCGCCAGGGCGGCGATTTCGCGAGGGTTGATGTCCTTCACTTCATGGCCCGCGTGCTCGGGTTCTTTCAGGGGGCCGAAGAAAACTTGCCGCAGCATCGTCATCAAGTACCACGCTCCCAGGATGATGCCGGAGGTCCCCACGACGGCCAAAACCGATCGCGTCTCGAACATGCCGAAGAAGATGAGCGCTTCGCCGACGAAGCCGTTGAGCCCGGGCAAACCGACGCTGGACAGGCTGATGAAGACCATGCAGAAAGTGATCGCCTTGAGCTTGCCGCCCAGGCCGCCGTAGTCGGCGATGCGGCGCGTATGGTAGCGTTCGTAGATCATGCCGACGAGGAGGAACAAGGCGCCGGTCGAAAGCCCGTGGTTGATCATCTGCATCAGGCTGCCCGTCAGGCCGGCGCTGTTGAGGGCGAACATGCCGAGCGTGCAAAAACCCAGATGGCTGACCGAGGAATAGGCGACGAGCTTCTTGATATCGTCCTGCGCCCGGGCGCACAACGCGCCATAGACAATGCCGATCACCGACAGCACGCCGATGATCGGCACGCCAAGTGTCATCGACGCATCGGGCGCCAGCGGCAAGCACAAACGCAGGAAGCCATAGGTTCCCATCTTCAAGAGCACGCCGGCCAAAAGCACGCTGCCCGCGGTGGGCGCTTCCACGTGCGCCAGCGGCAGCCAGGTGTGAAAAGGGAAGAGCGGAACTTTGATCGCGAACCCGGCCATCATCGCCAGGAAGACCCAGAACTGAAAATGGCGAAAGAACTCACGGTCGGCTGCGTTGGCGCCGTTGAGCTGCGCGTTGAAGGTCGCGATCAATTCGGGGATGGAGAACGTCAGCGTGTGGGGAGCGCTCTTCTGGTAACAGACGACAACCACCGCAAGCAAGCCGAGCAAGGTGATGACGCTGCCCGCCAGCGTGTAGATGAAGAACTTTCGCGCCGCATAGCGCCGCTCAGGCCCGCCCCAGAGGCCGATGAGAAAAAAGAGCGGCACCAGCGTCAGCTCGAAGAAAACGTAAAAGAGGATGATGTCAAACGCGAGAAAAACGCCGGTCATGGCAAAGCCGAGCAGGAGAAGCCAGGCATGAAACTCGTGGACGCGCTCCGCAACGGAATTCCAGGAGATCAGCACGGACGAGACCATCAGGAGAGCGGTCAGCGCGACGAGCCAGACATTCATGCCGTCGAGCCCGACATAAAATTGGATGGCGCCGAGCCGGGGCGCTGGGGTCTTGGCATCGGTTGGCCGACGTTCGCCCAGGTCGAGCAGGTTCCAGGTCGTGGCATGGGGCGCCTTCGCGCTTGCGCCCGGGACGAAGAGCGGGCGAAACGTCGGGTGCCCCGCGCCGCTTTGCCGATCGAGCACGGCAAAAACCAGGATTAGCGCAATCGCCGCGCCTGCCAGCGTGACGCCAAGGCTAACCTGCCGCACCAGCAACGCCCTCCCCTGCCCCAGGCACGCGACAAAAATTCCGCCACCCACCGGGAGCGCCAGCAGCAACAGGAGAAGGAACTCGAAGAACCCCATAGGCACGACCATTCAACGTTTAGCCGCTCGCCTTTGGCGAGCGCGCCGGATTCACCGCAGCAAAATCGACAACACAAACCCCGCCAACCCCAGCGCCATCAACAGCGCGTAAAATTGCACCAGCCCGTTTTGCACCGGCCGGGCCAGAAAACCCACAAACGCCGGGATCTGGCCGATCAGGTCCACCAGGCCGTCCAGCAAATACGCATCGACGATTCGGCACACATGAGCGATGATCGTCATTGGCTTTACGATCAGCAACTCGTAGATTTCGTCAAAGTAGAATTTGTCGCGCGACAGCTCGAAAAACGTCGCCATGCGCTGCGCCAATTGGGCGGGCAGGTCGGGCTGAGCCACGTACATCCAGTAGGCCAGCAAGATCCCGCCCAGCGCGATCGCGCTGCTCGTCAACATCAGCAGCCAGTTGGCGCCGTGCGGCCCGACCAGGTTCGGGAAGTCATGGTCAAACCAGTTGGCGTCCAGGAAATGTCCGAACAGGTGGGTCGGCCCAAGAATCAGGCCCACACCGACGGACCCGACCGCCAGAATGCGCAAGGGCCACGCCATTTGCGCCGGCGCCTCGTGCGGGTGATGCCCCGCTTCGTGGGGGAATTTCTCTTCGCCCCAGAAGGTCAGGAAGTAGGCGCGAAAGGTGTAAAACGCCGTCAACCCGGCAGTAGCGATCGCGCTGAAAAAAAGCAGGGCATAGATGCTGGCGCCGGCGCCATGGCCGTCCCGCCAGGCGCTGTAGGTCGTGGCCAGGATTTCATCCTTGCTCCAGAAACCCGACAAAAGCGGAAACCCCGCGAGCGCCAGGGCCCCGCACAGGAAGGTCCAGTGCGTGATCGGCAGCGCCTTCCGCAAGCCGCCGAATTGCCTCATGTCGATGACGTTCCCCATCGCGTGCATGACGCTGCCCGCGCCGAGGAAGAGGAGCGCCTTGAAGAAGGCGTGCGTGAACAAATGAAAGATCGCCGCGGTCACCGCCAAGCCCGCGAGCTTGTGTTCGCCCACGTGGATGCCGCTGCCCAGCGCGAGGAACATGTAACCCAGCTGGCTCAATGTCGAATAAGCGAGCACGCGCTTGAGGTCGGTCTGCGTGACGGCGATCAACGCGGCCAGCAGCGCCGTAAACCCGCCGACGCAGGCGACCAGCAGTTGCGCGTCCGGCGCCTGTCCAAACAGCGGCGTGCAGCGGGCGACCAGGTAAACGCCGGCGGTCACCATCGTTGCCGCGTGAATCAGGGCGCTGACCGGCGACGGTCCTTCCATCGCGTCGGGAAGCCAGACGTGCAGCGGGAACTGCGCCGACTTTCCCGCCGCGCCGATGAACAGGCAAACGCACGCCCAGAATAGCACGCTCTGGTCAAGGAAGCCCGCCTGGGCGTTGGCGAAAACGACGTCGTATTCCAGCGAATGCCCATATTGGCTCCACAGGATCAGGATGCCGATGAACAACCCGATGTCGCCCAGCCGGGTGACGAGGAACGCCTTGCGCGCCGCTGCCGCCGCGGAGGGTTTCGCGAACCAAAAGCCGATCAACAGGTAACTGCACAGGCCCACGCCTTCCCAGCAAGCGTAAAGCAGGATGAAGTTGTTCGCCAGCACCAGGCCGATCATGAAAAACAGGAACAGGCTGACAGCCGCGAAAAAGCGGGGATAGCCTGGATCGCCGTGCATGTAAGCCGCCGAGTAGATGGCGATGAGCGAGCCGATGAAGGTGACCATGACGAGCATGACGGCGGAAAGCCCGTCGGCGCGCAGGGAGAGATTCGCGACCACGTTGCCCGCGCTGATCCACGGCGTGTTTTTCCCAAGGAGGATCGGCGTGCCGTCCCCCGCGGCAACGCCAATCAACACGACGAATGCGAAGACGCAAGCGCCGATCGCGCCGCCGATGCACAGGCGATGGCTCTGATCCGGAAACCAGCGACGCCCGACCGTCGCGATCGTCACGCTCGCCAGGAGAGGCAGCAGCGGGATCATCCAGATGGCCCACTCAAACATGGCTGACCTCCTCGGCGTCCTTCCTGGCTGGTGCCGCTCCGGCAGGGGTCAGGTGTTGAAAATCGATGCCCGCCTCACCGGCGGCGAGAGGTTCGGTGTCAACCACGGGCTCCTGGTCCGGTTCGCGCAGCTCCTGCCAGGCGCTGATGTCGAGCGATTTGCGGCGCTTGTAGAGCATCAAGATCAGCGCCAGCGCGATCGCCGCCTCGCACGCCGCCACCGCCAGGATGAAAAGCACCAGCGCCTGCCCGCCCAGATCGCCGCGGTATTTCGCGAAGGCGACCAGGTTGACGGCCACTCCCTGAAGCATCATCTCGGCCGACAGGAACATGAGAATCATGTTGCGCCGCGTCAAGAAACCGACCATGCCCAGCGCGAACAGGGCGGCGCCAACCAGCAGGTAGTTTTGCAAGGTCGCGGGACTCATCGCAACTCCTCCGACCGGCGCCCGGCAATGACAATGGCCCCGATGGTCGCGACCAAAAGAAGCACCGCGGCGAGCAAGACCGGGACCAGGTAATCCGTGAAGACCGTGCGCCCCAGCGCGGCGACGTTCTGCGCCGGCAGCTTGCCCGGCGCGCTGTGACCCGGCGTCTTGCTCTTGCCCGGCACCTCATTCAGCGCGAGGCTCCCCTGTTGCTGACGCTTCGCCAGCACCGCCTCGTGCAACAGCCTGGCCTTCTGGGTGATCCGCGGGACGTTCATGAAGTTCCACGCCTTCTGGAAGGCCTCGATCTCCTCGCGAATCTCGTCCTGCCCCTCGGCGGAAAATTGTTCGCGCAGTTTTTCGACGATGGGCCTCGTGAATTTGCCGAACTCCGTCTGCTTCGGATCGCCCAGGAGCTTGATCACCTCGGCCTCGTCCCTGGCGTCGCCCACCTTTTTTAGTTCGGCGCCAAGCTGATCGAGCGGCGTCGTGTCGTAGGTTCGGTGCAAAAGAATCACCAGGGACGCCAGCAGGACACAGCCCGCCACCGACGCAAGGACCGGCTCGCGCGTGGACTGATCCGCGCTGGAGGCGCCCCCTTGGTGAGCGAGCATGATCACGAAGAGAAACGTCACGACGATGGCGCCCGCGTAGACGATGATGGTCGCCGCCATCAAAAACGGCGCCGCCTGCAAAAGAAACAACCCGCACGTGCTCAACACGACCAGCGCGAACGACAGGGCCGCGTGAACGGGGTTCCTCTGCGCAATCATCATCCCGCCCGCGCCGAGAGCCAGACCGGCAAATGCGTAAAAAAGCAGCGTTTCGACGAACACCGTCTCCGTCCGCACCAGCACGGCCGCGCCGAGGATCAACGCGAATACCGCCAGAAGCACGCCCCACAGCGGCGCCGACCGCCGGGCGCGCGGCAACAGCACGCCAAGCGCGACGAAACTCAGCACCGGTGGCGCGAGCAGCAAACCGTTCTCCTTCAAGAACGGCCACACACCGCGCGCCGCTTCGGCCTGCGCAAATACCGTGACCTGAAAATCCATCCAACCACCCAATTCAACCGCTTGCGTTTAGCGCTCGCATGGCGTCGCGCGGGCGCTAACCGGCAAACGATTTCTCGTCACACATTCGGTTCCGACGCGCAGCTCAATGCCCCCGCCCTGGTCCGCACGGGATCCTTGCCCATCGCCACCGACTGATCGAACACGCTCAATAGCTTCTCCTTGTCGAACATCATCTCTTCCCGGCTCAGACCCGTGAGGTCGAACATCGAGGTCAACTCGATGGCATCACAAGGGCACGCCTGCTCGCACATGCCGCAATAAATGCAGCGCAGTTCGTCAATGACGAACATCTCCGGATACTTCTCGCGGTCCGGCCAGGGCGAGGGCGCGGCAACGATGTCGATGCAACGCGCCGGGCATGCCGTCGAACACATGTAGCACGCGACGCACTTGACGCGCCCGTCCGCGTCGCGATTGAGCCGATGCAGCCCACGATAATTCGCCGGCAGATCGGGCCGCTCCTCGGGGAACTGCTGCGTCACCTTCGGCTGAAACACGTGCTTGATCGTCGTTCCAAGCCCCTGCGCAATCGCCGGCAAGTACAGGCGATCGAGCAGACCCAACGTCGGCGGCTTGACCCAGCGCACTTCGCTCTCGGCAATCGGCATCATCGGTCCTCCTTGTTTCCAAGACTCTGCTGGGCAACGTGTGTCGGGGGGCACTGCTTCCCCGTTCATCATCATTGGGGAAGCAGAGCTTCCCCGCTTGCGTTCCCAAGCGGAGCTTGGTAACGAGGACTGCGCTTCGCCGGCTGCGTCACGACCAGGCCGGCCGCGAACAGGATGCCCAGCGACACCGGCAACAAAAGCCAGATCGGCAATCCGAATTCCTTCACGATCATCACGCACACCAGGTTCGCCAGCGCCATCGGGATGAACACCTTCCATGCCAGCGCCATCAACTGGTCGAACCGAAAACGCGGGATCGTCCAGCGCACGAGCATGTAGAAAATAATGAAAAGCGACATCTTCACGATGAACACGATCAACTTGAACACGACCCACGAATCGGGCCCCGCGATTACCGGAAAGTGCCAGCCTCCGAAGAACAGAATGACCATCAAAAAACTGGTCGTGACCATGTGGACGTATTCACCCAGAAAAAAGAACGCCAGCTTCATGCCGTTGTATTCGGTGTGATACCCGCCCACGAGTTCCTGCTCCGTCTCAGGCAAATCGAACGGCAGGCGGTTACACTCCGCGAACGCGCTGACCATGAACAGGATGAACGCGAGCGGCTGCACCCAGATGTTCCATGCGAAAAGCCCCCCTTCCGCCTGCCGCCAGATGATCCGTTCGAGATTGAGGGACCCGCAGATCAGCACGACGCCAAGGATCGACAGGCCCAGCGGAATCTCGTAGCTGATGATCTGCGCGCTGGAACGCAGGCCGCCGAGCAGGCTGTATTTGTTGTTCGACGCCCAGCCGCCCAAAATAATGCCGTATACCGTGAGACTCGAAACCGCGAAGATGAACAGAATGCCTATGTCAATGTTCCTGGCCACAATGAACTGATAATTTGCCAGGTAATCGGCATCAGCCGGGTTGTCGGTCGGGCCGAACGGCACCACGGCGAACGACAGCATGGCGGCCACCATGCCGATCGCCGGTGCGACGATGAACAGCAGCTTGTCGGCATAGCGCGGGACGAATTCCTCCTTCATCACGAACTTGAGCCCGTCCGCCAGCACTTGCAACAGCCCGGCCGGGCCGACGCGATTGGGGCCGATGCGATTCTGCATGAATGCGCAGACCTTGCGCTCGACATAGACCAGGAACGCGGCCAGGCCCTGCAAGGCGCCGAACACGGCGAGGATCGTGATTATGGTGGACAGACTCATCATTTAGCCCGTCATTTTTGGCGGGTCCGGGATGCCCGCCATGAATGGCGGGCTAAATATCAACTCAATTTCACACCGAATTCGCCCAGATTGCCATCAAGCGCGGCAAAGAACGGAACTTCTCGCGCCAACTCTTCCCGCACCGCTTTAGCCTGAATCAAGCCGCGCCGATCCAGCAAATTCAAGAAGATCTGCCCCTCGGTCCGGCCGATGGCGCCGGGACGCACCGCCCGGTGAAGCTGCTGCGCAAGGTTGGCGTGGTTGACAAAACAGCCATCCTTCTCGGCAAACGTTGCCGCGGGGAGCACGAAGCGCGCACGCTCGGAAATCGGCGTCGGCGCCAGGTCTTGAACGACCAGAAGCGGGATCCGCGCCAGCGTTTGCGTTTGTTCGTCGGTCAACCACGCGCCCAGGCGCGGCGGGTAGGCCGCGGTCAAGTAGAGTGCTTCCAGGCGCGCGGCATCCGTCAGCATCTGATCAAAGCCGAGCACTTCGCCCTGGAAGTGTTTAAGGACTTCCTCGACGCCACGGCGGTTAGGACATTTCTCCGCGCGGATGGTGAATTTGACCGCGCCGAGCGGATTGCCATGGCGATCCTGCGGGAACTGTTCGTCCTTGCCCACGCGCGGGACCCAGCCCAGATAGAGGCGTGCATCACTGGAAAGGCCCTTGATGAATTTCGCGAACAGGAAGGCTTCCTCGACGGTGAGCATCGGCGAAATGACGCCGGCGAGGGCGGCGCCGTTTTCTTTTGCCGCCTTGGCGAGTTCGCCGCGCACGGCCGGGATTGCATTTTCCCAGGTCATCGGTTCGAGGGGCAGATATTCTTGCTGGCCCGCAGCCCCGGCAGGCAGGAACGCTTGCCCGGACAGCGGCCGGTCAAAACGCTCAGCGCCGTTGACGTAGGCGTAATCGAAACGCCCCTCGTCGCAGATGAACTGGCCTTGCGCCAGCGGGTTTTCGCGCGGGCGGATGCGATGGACCACGTCCTTGTTGTGATCGACCTGAATGCTGCACCCGGTCGAGCAACCGGCGCAGACGCTCGCCTGCGTCTTCAGGAACCAGACTCTTTGCTTATAGAGAAAATCCTTATTCGCCAGCGCGCCGACCGGGCACAGATCGACGACGTTGCCCGCCAGCTTGTTGTTGACCGGCTCGCCGGGGAAGATGTCGATCTCGGAATGATGCCCGCGGTTGGACACCATCAGTTCCGCGCTGCCGGAGATTTCGCGGGTGAAACGCACGCAGCGCGAGCACATGATGCAGCGGTCGGTGAAGAGCGAGATGCGCTCCCCGATGTCCGGCTTGTTGGGGGGCGTGTTCTTCGGATCGACCATGCGGCTCGTCGAGTGGCCGAAGCCGTAGCTGAAGTCTTGCAGTTTGCACTCGCCCGCCTTGTCGCAAACGGGGCAGTCGAGGGGATGATTGAGGAGCAACGATTCGAGCGTGTTCGCCTGAGCGTTTTTGGCCTTCTCACTGTTGGTAAGGCAAACCGTGGCGTCCTTGGCGGGGGTCTGGCAGGCGGGGACGACGCGCGGCTGCATCGCGATCGTGCCGTCGGGTTTCTTTTCGCCGACCTCGACGAGGCACATGCGACAGCTGGCCACGACGCTGAGCGCCGGATGCCAGCAGTAGTGGGGGATGAAGACGCCGGCTTTCTGAGCGGCCTGGATGAGATTCAGGCGTTCAGAGCCGATATCCACCGGTTGGTCGTTGATGTACACTACAGCCATGAAACCATCGTCCTTGGTGTCTTTCCGATCTTGCAGCTTGCGGCGATGCGTTCGCAACGCGCCATCAAAGCTTTCCTGGACCGGGGCCAGGCGCGGGTCCACCGCCAGGTCCGGGTCCACCGCCAGGTCCGCCACCGCCAGGTCCGGGTCCACCGCCCGGCGCGGGTCCACCGCCGCCCGGGCCGCCGCCGCCGCCGGGCATCATGGCGCCATCCTCGTCGGCCCCCTTCTTGAGGCCGTCCAGGCTGATCCGCCCGATGACCTTGGAATCCGTGGCGTTGAGTATCTTGACCGGCCCGCGCGGGCGATCCGAACCGCCGCACCCGGCGATGCCGACAACCATACCCGCGAACAGAAGCAGAAAAACGGTCCACTTGCGCTTCATGGTTGAACCTCCCGACGTTGATGCCGCGTGTTCATTTGATGCCGAGCGACGCCTTCCAGTCTTTCTCGGAAACGATGCCGATGGATCCGTCCGACTGGATGCAGTAATAGCCTTCGTCATAGGCCTCCGTCTCGTAGGCAATGATGCTCTTCGTGTCGAGGCGGGCTTTGACGTTCATGGTGTAGAACTTATCTTCCTTGATCGCGTTGTGAATCTGGAACGAATCCCGGCGAATATAGTTCAAAAAGGAATCCACGGTCCGCTTGTTGGCGTTGGGATATTCAAGGCAATATTGCTCGTAAAACAGCTTGATTTGCCGCATTTCGTTGTCCAGCGAGGCGCGGGTGCCACGATAGTAGACGCGGCCCAGCAGGCTCTTGGGGTTTTTTCTTACCTGGATTCCCTTGGGACCTGGGTTGACGGGGGCCTCTTGTTTGGGGGGCGGGTTCTGGGCGAGAACCTCCTTTTTCTCGGCGTTTCGTGCCCAGGGTTTCATGATGGCCAGGGTCACGCCGCCGCCCACGAGTAGCAGCAGCAACAAGGCGCCGCCGATGCCCAGGCCGATCCAGAGCCCGGTGTTACCGGCTGACTGCTTTTTTTTCTTGCGCGGGCGATCGTCGCGTTCGGATTTCGTGGCCATGGTGCGCCTCGGTTTGCCGCTTGAGGTTGAACGTTCACATGGCGCCGCGCGAACGCTGCGCCGCAAGTGGGTATTCAATGGACCCCCGCGAGCGCCAGCGACATCGTCGTCTTCTGCCCGCCCTTGATGTAGGTTTCCAGCTCAGGGCGAAACTTCGCGATGGCATTCTTCACCGGCCAGCCGGCCCCGTCCGCCAGGCCGCAGATGGTCGTTCCGGGCATGATGCCGATGGATTTGGCGACTTCGTCGAGAATATCGAGATCTTCCTGGCGGCCCTGCCCGCGTCTCATGCGGTCCATCATCTTCATCATCCAGCCGGTCCCCTCGCGGCAGGGCGTACATTGCCCGCACGACTCGTGCGCGAAGAACCGGCAGATATTGTAGAGAACATCGACGATGCTGGTCGTCTCGTCGAAAACCGTCACCGCGGCCGTGCCCAGGCCCAGGCAGCCGACCTTGCCGGGGCCGTTGAAATCGAGCGGCGTGTCAAATTCCGCCTCGGTCATGAGCCCCATGCTGATGCCGCCGGGGATGCAGCCCTTCGCCTTGCGCCCTTTCCACACGCCGCCGCCGTGTTTGTCCACCAGCTCGCGAACGGTAACGCCGAGCGGCAGCTCGACGCAGCACGGATGGTTGACGTGCCCGCTGATGCAATAGAGCTTCGGTCCATAGCTCCCCGCGTCGCGCGGGTTCTTGGGGTCGGGCGGGATGCCGATCGTCTTGAGCCAGTCCGCCCCGCGATCAATCACATGCGTGACGCAAGCGAGGGTCTCGATGTTGTTGACCACGGTGGGCTTTCTAAAAGCACCTTCGACGGCGGGAAACGGCGGCTTGATGCGCGGCCATCCGCGCTTGCCCTCCAGCGATTCGATCAACCCGGTCTCCTCGCCGCAGATGTACGCCCCGGCCCCACGATGCAGGTACACGTCCAGCGAAAAATCCTTGCCCAGGATGTTCGTGCCTAGCAGGTTGTTAGCGTAAAGTTCATCGATCGCTTTTTGCATCGCCCGAAAAGCGGCGCCATATTCGTAACGAATGTAGACATAGGCGACACTCGCCCGCGTCGCATAACACGCCAGCAGGATGCCTTCGAGCACCTGGTGCGGATCGTGCTCCATCAGGATGCGGTTGTTGAACGTACATGGCTCCGACTCGTCGGCGTTGACGCACAGGTAGATCGGCCCGGGATGTTCTTTGGGCAAAAATGTCCACTTGAGCCCGCACGGAAAGCCCGCCCCGCCGCGGCCGCGCAGACCGGACGCCTTGACCGTCTCGACGACCTGCGCCGGCGTCATGTCGCCCAGCGTTTTGGTCAAAGCGCGGTAACCACCGTCGGCGCGATAGGCATCGAGGCCAGGGTCGGCCTTGGCGTTGATGCGTTTCAGGAGGATTGGTTCAAAATCGGGCATCTTTCAATAAGCCTCGACCATGGTCATGAAAACGGAATGAAGTTCACTTGGTCTCGCCATTCTTCGGCCTGAGACGCACCATAAATGAGGAGTAACGAATCAACAATCTCTCTTACCGTGAACCCTGTGCGAAGGACGAAAATGCCCCAGGTATGGTTCCCCGTCCGCACATGCTCCAGCGCATGGCCGGGCATGGTATTCTTGTCTTTGGTAACGATGGCAAATCCGTTTGCCTGTGCCCAAGCAAGAAGCGGTGGGTCCAGCGTTCCCGATCCGGGCGCTCCGCTTTCCACGACCCGCAAGACCACTACCATGGACTCCGCACGCTGAAGCGCGGTGCCCAGGTACTTGGCCACGTCTTCATCAATCAAGAACTTGACCGCACTCATGGCACGCTCGGTTCCGCCGATCGGGGAATCGGCGCCTGCGCCGTCGGGGGCGGGGCCTTTTGTTGTTGGCGTGAGGCTTGGATCGCCTTCACGCGGCGCAGCGCTTCGGATTCCGGTTGCTGCAGGTATTCCTGGTAATATTGCTCGCCAACTTCGTCGCAGCGCCGGATGTACTCCTCGATTTTTTGCTTGTTAGCCTCGTAGTAAAGGATCGTCGCATAGACTTTTTCCAGATTCAACGATGGATACACGTCTCGCACAATCGTCTCTGGGCTAAGCCCCTCCTTGAAATAACCAACGACGTGCTCGATGCCGATCCGATGTCCCTTGACGCGGATTTTTTCGACGGGGCCAAACTTCGTGTCGAAGTTCTCAAACTCAAAATAATCTTCAAGCTGCATGCTTGTTCTCCTTGGGGAGGAAGGTTTCTCTATTATTGCAGCTCCCGCAGCAATCCATCAACATTCTCCGCCGTCACGCCATGCCGATGCTCATCGTTCACCATCACCGCCGGCGCACCCTCGCACGCCCCTAAACATTCCGCGAATTCCAGCGTGATCGTGCCGTCCGCCGTCGTGCCGCCGGGTTGTACGTGCAGCTTCTGGCAGAACGTCTCCAGCACTTCTTCGCCGCCGCGCAAACTGCACGCCAGGCTGCGGCACACCCACAGCCGCGTCTTGCCCAGCGGGGCGTTTTCCTCGCGGAAGAACTGGTAAAACGTCATCGTATCGACGACCTGGGCCGGGCTCAGCTCCAGCATCTCGGCAATCTCGCGAATCGCTTCGTGCGACACGCAACGCATCGCATCATGGACGATGTGCAGCGCCGGCAACGTCACCGCTTGCTTGCTGGGGTAGCGCGGGAGGTAGGCTTCAATCTGCTTTCGGATCTCAGGTGTCAACCCATTCATAATGCCTTCTCACGCCCGCAGCCGAAAGGCTGCGGGATTTGTTTGCATGATCCCGCAGCCTTTCGGCTGCGGGCGTGAAGGGCGTCACCGATCCAGCTCCGCCGCGATGATATTCAAACTCCCCAGCACCGCCACCACGTCGCTGATCTGATGTCCCTCGATCAAGTAGGGAAACACCGCGAAGTGGATGTACGACGGCGGCCGCGTTCGCGCCCGGTAGGCCACGCCGGTGCCATCCGAGACGATGTAGAAACCCAGCTCCCCATTGGGCGACTCGATGGCGCCGTACACCTCATCGACCGGCGGCGTCCATTGACGGTTCGGCATCACCAGCTCGAAATGCTGAATCATGCTCTCGATCGAGCGATACACCGACGTTTGCGCCGGGAACACCGCCTTGCTCTCGACGTCCACATTGACCGCGCCCGCCGGCAGATTCTCGATGGCCGCGTCGATGATCTTCAGGCTCTCGATCATCTCCTCCATGCGCACGATGTAGCGGGCATAGCAATCCCCCTCGGCTGCACAGACGACTTTGAAGGCGGTTTGAAAATCGGGATACGCCAGGTACGGCTCGTCCTTGCGCAGATCGCGCACCACGCCGGACGAGCGCGCCAGCGGGCCCGTGCAACTCAAATCGATGGCAAGTTCCTTGGACAAAACGCCGATGCCCTGGGTGCGTTCGAGGAAGATGCGATTGCGATTTAACAAGCGGCACATGTCCGCGTGCGTCTTGGGAAATTCCTTGACGAAATTTCGCACCTTGCGAATGAACTGGTCCGTGACATCGAACAGCAACCCGCCCACGCGCGTGTAGCTCGGATGGAAACGCTGGCCGGAGATCGTTTCGTAAATGTCGTAAATCACTTCGCGCTGCTGAAACCCGTAGAGAAACGCGGTGAACGCCCCGAGGTCCAGCGCCTGCGCCCCCGCGCACAGCAAGTGATCGCTGATGCGCGCGAGTTCACCGAGGATCGTGCGAATGTATTTGCAACGCGGCGTCAACTCGATGCCCATCAATTTTTCGACGGTGTGATGCCAGGCGATCTCGTTCATGATCGGCGAGATGTAGTTCATCCGATCGACAATCGTGACATACTGATTGAAGTCGAGATCCTCGCCGAGTTTCTCGAATCCGCTGTGCAGGAAGCCGATGTCCGGGACCGCCGTGACAACCGTTTCGCCGTCGAGCGTGAGGATGAGCCGCAGCGTCGTGTGCGTCGCCGGGTGCTGCGGACCGAAGTTGAGCGTCCACAGGTAATCCTTTTCAGGACCTTCGGGCAACGTTGGTAGCGCTTCCAGGGGCATGTTGTTTCATTTCAAGCCCCACCATGAGCGCAGCGAATGGTGGGGATCAAACCCGCGTCGATCCCCACCATTCGCTGCGCTCATGGTGGGGCTTGGGGGCGTCAACTTTCCGCCCGCGTAATCACCGCGAAATTATGCCTCTCCCCCCGCCCGCGCAGCGGGTAATCTTTTCGTAGGGGAAAACTCGTAAACGCCTCCGGCATCAGAATGCGGCGCAAGTCGGGATGGCCGTCAAAAAGAATGCCGTACATGTCGTACACTTCGCGTTCAAGCCAGTCGGCGCCCTTCCAGAGCGGAAACGCGGACGGGAGCGTCAGGTCGGGCTCGTTGAGCCAGGTCTTGACGAAAATCCGCACGCCAGTCGCCATGTTGAGCAAGCCGTAGACCACGCCGAATCGATCCGTCGCTTTCGGGTACTTCAGGTAGTCGGCCGCGGTCAGCTCGAACAGCATGTTGAAGCCATGTTCGTCCTTGAGTGATTGCAGGACATCGAACAGTCGCGCCGGCGCGACGACGACGCGAAAGTTGTCGCGAAACTCCGTGGTGACGAGTTCGGCGAACTTCGCTTTCAGCGCGGCGATGATGGTGTCGTGTGCCATGGTGGCTTCCTCCCCTCTCCCCTTGCGGGAGAGGGGCCGGGGGTGAGGGGTGGGGTGCCCAAAGCGAAGCCCCCTCACCCCGGACCCCTCTCCCACAAGGGGAGAGGGGAACCAGATCAATTCAAGTGCATCGGCAACGGCCCCTTGTGCTCGGTCCGTTTACCGAACTCCGTGCCTTGCAGCGTGCCCGTTTGTTTGATCTTCGCTTGCAGGTCGATGATCGCCTGGATCAACTGCTCCGGCCGCGGCGGGCAACCTGGCACGTACATGTCCACGGGGATGAAACGATCCACACCCTGTACGACTGCGTAAGTGTCGAACACGCCGCCTGACGAGGCGCACGCCCCCATCGAGATGCACCATTTCGGCTCCGGCATCTGCGTCCAGATTCGCTGCAACACCGGCAGCATTTTCATCACCACCCGGCCCGCGACGATCATCAGATCGCATTGCCTCGGGCTGAAGCGCATGACCTCCGCGCCAAAGCGCGCGATGTCGTGCTTCGAGGCGCCGGTCGCCATCAATTCGATGCCGCAACACGCCGTGGCGAACGGCATCGGCCAAAGACTGTTGGCACGCACCCAGTTCGCCAGCGGGTCGAGGCGAGCGAGCATCACATCGGGAATGGTCAGCGCCATTTGAACACCCCCTTCTTCCAGTCGTAAAGGTAGGCGAGAAACAACAGGGCGATGAAGGTCAGCACGCAGAAGAACACCGGCCTCGCAAGCACTTCGCCGTAGCCCCCGTCGGCATAGGCGACCACCGCCCAGGGATAGAGGAAAAGCAATTCGACGTCAAAAACCAGGAACATGATTGCGACGAGATAGAACTTGATGTCGAAGCGCTGCCGGGCGTCGCCGACCGGGTCCATGCCCGATTCGTAGGGAACCTGTTTTGCCTCGGAGTTGCGCCGAGGCCCGATGGTATGCGCGGCGATCAATGTGCCGACCGCGAAGGCGATCAGCAACACCAGATAGCCGAAGATCGGGTAATAGGCGGCGAGATCGAATTCCTCGTTCATCGCAGGCCTCACGGGACATTGTGAAGTTTTTCACGAACCTATTTGCATCATAGCCGATTCCGTGCGGGCGGCAAGTTCACCACATCGTCGTTTGGGACTTCGTTTAGCGCCCGCGCGGCGCCGCGCGGCTGCGTCATGGACCCTGACGTCGCATGGCGCAATGCGGGCGCTAAACGGGGAAAATCAATTCGCTTTCACAAATGGATTGGTCGCCTTCTCGAAACCGACCTTCGTCGCCGGGCCGTGGCCCGGGTAGACGACCGTATCGTCCGGCAACGCGTAGAGCTTGCCGCGAATGCCGCTTGCGAGCCGGTCGAAGCTTCCGCCAGGAAAATCGGTGCACCCGATGCTGCCGCGGAAAAGCACATCGCCGCCGAAAACCACCACCTCCCCTCGCCCACCCGTGGGGGACGGGCTGCCGGTGAGCGGGTGAACCACGAAGACGACATGGCCCGGCGAGTGCCCGGGTATCTCGAACACCTCCAGCTGGATTCCGGCAACGTCAAGAATATCGCCCTCGTTCACCGTTCGGTCCGCGGGCGGGCTGACAATCGGAAACCCGAACGGAGCACTCATGTTGAGGTTCGCGTCCGCGAGCAGCGCCGTTTCCTTGGCGCCGATTATCAGCGGCGCGTCGGGATATCGTTCCTTCAGCGGTCCGTTGCCCGCGATGTGATCGGCATGGCCGTGCGTGTTCAAAATGGCGGCAACGTCGAGCCCGCGCTCGTCCAGGAACGCCAGGATCAAATCAGGCTCCAGACCCGGATCGATCACCAGCGCGTCCGGGCGATCGTCGCGCCAGACGATGTAGGTGTTCTCCGCGAACGGTTGCGAGACGATGGTCTGGATTTGCAGGCGTGCGGTCATGTTTCAGGTTTCCTCTCTTCTGCCTTTATACGACCTTCGCGACCTTGCCACCCGATCGCCCGGATCGCGCCCTTGCCCTCTTTACGCCGTTGACAAAGCTTGCCCTGCCGTTTAGTTGCGGCATGCAATTCTAAAGGCCGGGGAGATCAGGTGATCTCTCGTTGTCAAGGCGCGTTGAGATACCCCCCAGCGCCCGTGAGAAGTCCCTCAAAAAAATGACGCAATCGATTTCTAAAAAAGGACTTGTGGAGAGCAGGGGACTTCTCACATGAGCCCCCAGGCCGCCAGATTGGGCTTCGCGCGGACGTCGCTGTCGAGCCTTGGGGGCCTGAAATTGCAACCTGTGAAATCCATCTGGTTTTGCAGGAAAATTAACGCTATGGACGATGGATGTAAGGAGACCCGTGGCCCAGATCGATCCAGGAGGGATTCATGAAATCGCACGGTGGCGTCTGGTTGTTCTCGCAAACCATCATTCCCATTTTCATGGTTGGCAGCCTGTTGTTTGGCAACGGGGTTGCCCAGACCGCGCACGGTCAGGGCAAGGGCAAAGTCATCCCGGCCGCCAACACGGAACGAGCCGCGCTTGACGAGGCGTTGGCCCACCTGCACGAGGCCCGGCGCAATTTCACCGCCGTCAAGGATTACGCCTGCACCCTGGTGTCGCAGGAACGCGTGCGCGGCAAGCTCGAAGAGCAGAACGTCATGCAGTTCAAGATGAAGACGGAGCCGTTCAGCGTCCACATGCGCTGGCTCGCTCCCAAGAAATCTGCCGGCCAGGAAGTTGCCTTCATCCTCGGCAAGAACAACAACAAGATGCGCGTCAAAAGCAACGTCATCGGCGGCAAGCTCATCGGCTTCATTTCCATCGACCCCAACGACCCGCGCGTTCTTCAGCACAGCAACCACAACATCCTCGAAGCCGGCATCGGCAACATGATCGAGCAAAACATCCGCCACTGGGACCTCGCGCGCCGCGTCGGCAAGAGCAAGGCCGCGCTGAGCGAAACGAAGTTCAATGGCCGGGACTGCATCCGCATTGAAGTGACCGCCAAGGAGCGCACGCCGCAGTGCTATTGCTACCGCAGCGTGATCTTCCTGGAGAAAAACTCGAAGTTCCCCATCCGCCTGGAAAACTACGACTGGCCCCGCGAAGGCGGCGCCCGCGGCGGAGACTTGATCGAAGCCTTCAGCTACTATAACCTGGAGTTCAACAGGGGGTTGAAGGACGCGGAGTTCAACAAGTAACCGCCTGCTTGGCCGCTCGCCCTGGGCGAGCGGGAGATTTCCGGTGCCCGCTCGCCACAGGCGAGCGGCTAAACATGCTTTTCATTTCCGAAAACGAAATTCGCGCCGCCGGCCCCGGCGGGATTCTGGGGGTTTGCTGGCGGCAGTGGCGCGTCGAACGGGCGCTGGCGCGGCGCGGCATCCGGTTTCGCGCCACCACCCCCGACAAGGTCGCTGCCGCTTACGCCGCCATGTCTCAAGACGAGTTTGACGCCATCAACGGCCCCCAGGACTGGGCCAACTGGCGCACCATTCCACGCGCTCTCAGCGGCCATGTCCCCGATGAACCGCTGCGCGTACTCGACCTCGGCTGCGGCACCGGGAGTTCAACGTGCGTGCTCGCCCACTACTGCCCGGCCGGATCGCGCATCACCGGGTACGAAATCGCCGAGCCAATGCTCACGTTCGCCAACCGGCGCGCCTACCGCCATCGCGACGGTGACGCAGTGGCGGTTGACTTCGTCTGCCAGGGGGTCACCGAACCGTTTCGACAATTCGGCGGCGACCTGGTGCCGGGCGCCTCGGTGGATTTGATCAACGCCAGCGGCGTGATCGGGCATCACCTGGAGCCGGAGACGTTTGCGCCGGTCCTGGCGGAGATTGCTCGCGTGCTGACGCCCGACGGCGTTGCCATGCTCGACGTGGGGCCGACGCTGGCCGCTCCGGTCCTGAAGTCGCTGATGGCCGCGGCGCATTTTCTTTGTCTGGGCCACTACAGGAGCTGGTTCGCTGATCCGACGGGTGAGGTTGTGTTTCGGCGTAATCCGCGCTAGCGCCTTGTCAACAGCATATTTTGGGGTCAAGAAAGATCACCAGCCCCCGGCGCGAGCCGGGGGGTGAAGAGGCCTCACCCCCGGCTCGCACCGGGGACGGTGCTTGGAGCCAGGCGCCGGATCACCGGAATTGTTCCTTTTTTGCCTTTCCCCCGGCCGATTATTCAAGTAGAATTGGCTTGTTCCCACCCCCCCGCCTTTTGAGACTCCTGCCATGCCCTCAAAAATCGGTTGTGCTGATCTCCACTCGACCATGCGCCTGGATCGCCGCAGCTTCGTGAAAGCCGGCATCCTTGGCTCAGCGGGTCTTTCGCTTTCGCAGCTGCTGAAGGCCGAGGCGACCAGCCCACCTTCTCCCGCTCCAGCGGGAGCGGGCAGGTCAGCGACTCGTCGGCCCTCCGTGATTGTCCTCTGGATGCGCGGCGGCCCCAGCCATATCGACATGTGGGATCCCAAGCCCAACGCGCCCGAGGAATACCGCGGCGAGTTCGGCGTCATGAATACCAACGTCCCGGGCATCTTGCTCTCCGATATGCTACCGCAATGTGCTCGCATCATGGACAAGTGGTCCATCATTCGCAGCCTGCACCACCACGATGCCGGGCATTCGTCGGGCGACCAGATTTGCTTCACGGGCTATCCGTCAGGGCCGAATCCGGATGAGAACATTTACCCCAGTTGCGGCTCCATCGTCGCGAGACAACTCGGGCACCTTTCGCCGCAGTTGCCGGCCTACGTGATGATCCCGCGGCTCCTGCCCGGCGCCAGTTCGGGATATCTGGGCGTGGCGTACAAGCCGTTCGAGACCCAGGCCGACCCCGCGAACCCGGGGCCGTTTCGCCTGCCCAATTTTTCCCTGCCGACGGGGGTGACGGTCGAACAAGTCGGCGATCGTCGTAACCTTCTTCGTTCCTTCGATAACATTCGTCGGGACATTGATGCGTCAGGGCAAATGGGCGCGCTGGATCGCTACACCCGTCAAGCCTGGGACATCCTCACCTCGAATGCCGCCCGCGATGCGTTTGACATTGATAGCGAGCCGGCGTCGGTTCGCAATCGTTACGGCTTCATGCCGCGTTTCGATCCTGGGGCAGCGGATCGGTGCGGAGCGCCGGCGTGGAGCCAGCGCATTCTCCTGGCGCGACGTCTGGTGGAAGCGGGCGTGCGGATTGTCACGGTCGATTTGCGCTGGTGGGATACGCACGTCCTGGGCTTCGATTCGCTGCGGCGAGGCTTCTTGCCACGCTTCGATCAAGCCTACTCGGCCCTGATCGAGGATCTGGAGCAGCGCGGCCTGCTCGAATCGACGCTGGTGGTTGCCTGGGGCGAATTTGGCCGCACACCGCGCGTCAACAATAATGCGGGACGCGATCACTATCCCAATGTTTTCAGCGCGGCTTTGGCAGGCGGCGCGGTGCAGGGCGGGCGCGTGGTCGGTTCGTCCGATTCGCGCGGCGCATTCCCGCTCGCCAATGCCAAGACACCCCAGGACGTGCTGGCAACGCTGTATCGCCACCTCGGCGTCGATGTGAACGTCAATTACACCGATGGATCAGGCCGGCCGCACCCCGTTTTACCCAGCGGCAGCGCGATTGACGAGTTGTCCTGATTTCCGGAATTCGTTTAGCGCCCGCATGGCGCCATGCGAGCGCTAAACGCAAGCACTTTCACTTCACAACGCTAACCCTATTCTCCGTCGGGAAATTATCCGGCAGCGCCAGCGTCACGTTCCCCGTCGCGGCCCATTCGGTTCCGCGGTTCAAGGTTGCCTGGAAGCCAACGCAGCGCATCGCGTTCACGGCATGACCCATTGGCGTGTGGAACACGCGCCCTTTGCGGTAGCTTACCGTCCAGATCATCGGCTCATGGACTTTCGTTCCCTTGGAGTAGGCGGTCGCCAACAGGTGAACATCTTCGATGGGGCCACGCATGTTGTCGTAGAGTTCATCGTCATTGTGCAGCCAATCGGACGGCATGCCCTTGGTGATGGGGTGCTTGGGGTCACGAATGGTGACGGTGAACTTGCCGGTGTAGCGGTGGCCGGGGCCCTGGCCTTTGCCTTTGGGGATGATGACGCGTTTGCCCTGATCGTCAAGCAGGAGGCGATCGCCGGTGCCGGCGCCGTACCAGCCCATGCCGATCATGCGGCGAAAATCGCTCCAGCCGCCAAACGAGTTGTTGGCGGCATGGACGATGACCAGGGCGATCTTGCCATCCTTCAGCCGCGAGTCCAGCGACTCGTTGAGTTCCTTGGGCCAGCTGGGGCCGTTGTAGTTGCTCAAGACCACGTCATACTTGGTCAGGTCCGGTGGAAAGGGGCCTGACTTCCAGTCGGGCGGAATGAGATTGGTTTGGTTTCGCTTCGGCGAGGTCGAGATATCGACCGTGAATCGGCCAGAGGCTTCGAGCGCCTTTTTCATGATGGGCGTGGTCAAAGGCCACTGGTGATTGTTCCAGCCATCGATGATGACGACGCGGATTTTTTTATCGCCCGCGCTGGCGGCGGACACGCAGCTGATGAGGACGGCCAACGCCAGCGCCCATCGGTTTTTTTTCCACATGATCGTGAGCCTTTCAGAAAAAGGGAGAGGATCGACAAGCAGGGCGGAGGCCGGAAAATGAAGGCGAGACGGAACAACCCCCGGATCGGGATGGCGATCCAGGGGTTTGAACGGCATGACGACGGGCCGTGGTCAGTGGGTTACTTCACCATTTCCTTGAGGCTCTTCAACGCCAGCACCTTGACGACCGTACGGGCGGGCTTGGCGGCGTACTGCATCGGTTCGCCGGTGCGTGGGTTGCGGCCCATTCGTGCCGGTTGCGGCGGTTTCTTGTGGCGTTTGATCTTCAGAAGCCCGGGCAGTTGAAACAGGCCTGGCCCTTTCTTGCCCATCTGCGTCTTGATGCAGTCGGTCAGCGCGTCCATCACGGCGCCAATCTGCTTCTTGGTCAGGCCGGTCGCGCCAGCCAGCGATGCGTACACTTCGGTCTTCGTGGGTGCCTTCGGCTTGTCACTCATGGATGCTCCTTGCTACACGGTTGATGAGGTTACGTCTTTTTGAGAACGGGGATCGTGTGGTTCAAGTTTTAGGTGGTGTGGCCCCGGATGTCAATCATTATGTTGAAAAAATCGTGGTTTTTTGGCTGTTTGCAGCTGGACAGCGCCGCGCGGATCAACCGACCCAGTTCGCGTCGGCGGGCTGCCAGCTGACCAATTCCGCCGCGGAAAACCATAGGTTAATTTCCGTAGTAGCGTTTTCGACGCTGTCACTGCCGTGGACGAGGTTGTTCTGCACGCTCAGCGCGAAGTCACCGCGGATCGTCGCGGGAGGCGCCTTGGTCCCGTCGGTCGCGCCCATCAAGCCCCGGGCGACGGCGACGGCCTCGCGGCCCTCCCAGACCAGCGCCACCGTCGGCCCGCTGGTCAGGAAGCTAAGAAGCGATTCGTAAAAGGGTTTTCCCTTATGCACCGCGTAATGTTGCTCGGCAAGCTCTCGACTGGCCTGGACCAGCTTCATGCCCACCAGCCGCAGGCCCTTCTGCTCGAAGCGGTGAATCAACGTGCCGACCAGGCGGCGCTGGACACTATCGGGTTTGAGCAGGATGAGGGTGCGTTGCATGGTCAACTCTCCGAAATGCGTTGGGCTTTGGCGCGAGCGCCAAGCCACGCGCGGCGTGGATTACCTCACAAACGTGTTCACTTTTGCCAAAAAGGCCGCGTTGTTGGGGTATTTCGCCAGTTGCTGGACGAGCGACTCCATCGCTTGCTGGGGGTTTAACTCCATCAGGCTGCGGCGCAATAGCGTCACCTGGGGCAACTCCTCGGCCGTAAACAACCGTTCTTCCTTGCGGGTGCCGGACTGGGCGATGTCGATGGCGGGGAAGATGCGCCGGTCGGCGAGCTTGCGGTCCAAAACGAGCTCCATGTTCCCGGTACCCTTGAATTCTTGAAAGATCACATCGTCCATGCGCGAATTCGTTTCGATAAGTGCCGTGCCCATGACCGTGAGCGATCCGCCTTCCTCGAAAACGCGGGCGGTGCCGAAGATGCGCTTGGGGATTTCCATGGCGCGAACATCGACGCCGCCGGACATGGTGCGTCCGCCGCCGGAGACGTTTTTGTTGTAGGCACGGGCCAGCCGGGTCAAGCTGTCGAGGAGGACGAAAACGTCTTTGCCGCATTCGACGAGGCGTTTGGCGCGTTCCATGACCAGCTCGGCCAGGCGCGCGTGCTCGCTGCTGTCGCGGTCGGAACTGCTGGCGATGACGTCGCCGTGGACGGTGCGGCGCATCTCGGTGACCTCCTCGGGTCGTTCATCGATGAGCAGCATGATGATCGTCATTTCGGGATGGTTCTTCGCGACCGCCTGGGCGAGATGTTGCAGAAGCACGGTCTTGCCCGTGCGGGGCGGCGCGACGATCAAGCCACGCTGGCCTTTGCCGATCGGTGTCAACAGGTCCATGACCCGGGTGGTCAGGGGTTCCTTCCCGAACTCCATGCGGATGCGCTCATGCGGATCGATGGGGGTTAGTTCGTCGAAATTACGCTGGGGGTATTTGTCGGGGGGCAGGCCTTCGATGGTCTCGACATTCTTCAATCTGGGCCCGCTACCGCGCGGGTTCGGTTCCGTGGCGCCGGCGATCAACATTCCCTTGCGCAGCTTGAAGCGCTGGATCATTCGTTGTTCAACGAAGGGATCGGCCTGCTGCGCGAGGTAGTTCTTCGCGGCATTGCGCAGAAATCCGTAACCCTTCGGGTGCAGTTCCAGGATGCCTTGGTGCATGATGTTCCAGGGTCTAGCGGCTAAACTTTGCGGTGTGGCGTCGTCGCTTCAAACGTCCCATCCGGAAGCGAAACGAGTTGATAATCGCCAAACAGGTTGGGCGCCTCGGCCTGCACGACACGCAAGACGGCAATGGCGAGTTTGCGGATTTCCGTCTCCGCATGGCGGTTCCCGCGCAGCTCGATGAAATGCCGAAGGGCGCGGGCATTGGCGGTGACAAAAATCTTGGTCTCGGTCGCGTTGGGGAGCACGCTGCGCGCCGCCTGGCGGGCGAGCTTGCGGCGCAGCGTCCTGTCTGGCTCACTCTCGAAGAGCTTGAGAAGCCGTTCAGTCAGCTTCACGTAGGCCTGATGGGTTTGGGCCACCGTGTCGAGCCAAAGCTGGTGCAATTCGGGATCGTCCGCGATGCAATCGGGTTCGACGTACTCGGCGATCGACTCATCGACATAGCGTTGACTCAATTGACTATACCCGAAACCGGCCCGATGTCGAATCAATTCATGCGTCAACGAGCGCGACACGCCGGTAAAGAGGAAATTCCACACGGCGTGCTCTAGAACCGACCCGTGCCCGACTTCCAGGATATGGCCGAGGTAAGCGTGGTTACCACCCGGCCGGGGCTTGGCGAAACTCATGTAGCAGATGCGGCCCGCGGTTTCAACGAGATGCTCGCCGGCAACTTCGGTGTCGGTCTGCCAACTGACGCCATGGTCGGTGAGGAAGCGGTCGATCTCGGCGTCGTTGACCGTCTGCCGGCCCATGACGTAGACGGCGGGCTCGCGGATTAGCTTGATATCGTTGGTCATCCAATCGTCCTTGCTGGCGCCTGGCGGACGCCTTCGGCGTTGCGGCCAAATAGCCTCCCCGATTATTTTATGACTGCAACATCTTCATGTATTCCAAAAACCGGCGTGCGCCAGAATCCAGGTTCGCCTCGCTGCCGCCGCCCCTCAACGGTGAACACATCTCGTAGGCGACATGGCCCCGATACCCAATCTTCACGAGTGCCTTGAAGAATGCGCGGTAGTCGATGAAACCCTCCCCCATCGGCACGGCACGGATCGAATCGGCTGCGCGCGTGTAATTGACCAGGGCGGGCTGATAGTGAAAGCGCGGCCTGCGCACGTAGTCGGCCACCGTCGTATGCACGATGTAGGGCGCCATCTTTAGGACCGCTGCTTTGAGGTCCATGCCCTGGAGGGCTGGGGCCCAGGCATCGAACATCACCTTGCAGTTCGGTTCGCCAATCTCTTCCAGCAGGTCGAACATCGTTTCGTAATGCGCCGCCATGTCGTGGTGGTTCTGCACGCCAAGCGTGACGCCGAAATCGGCTGCTTGCCTGGCGCACTCTTTCAGGCTGGAAACCGTGGCAGTCCATTGCTGGTCGTACGGCGTGTGCAGATCATCGTAGCTGGTGAAAATGCGGATCAGCCGGCAATCGAGCATCTGTGCCAGGCGGGCCAACTCGCGGACGTAAAGAACTTGCATTTCCGACATCGGGATGTCCGGGCGTTCACGGCCAAGCGCGAAGTCGTTGTAGCCCGCCAGGCAGATGACATTGAGTGACAGGTCGCCTAACAGTCGGCGTAGCTCCTCGCACGATTTCGCGTCGTGTTCGAGCACGGACAAGTGCGGCCGCTTGGCCATCAGCATGACGCCGTCGTACCCGAGCGCTTTCGCCTTGCGCAGGAAATCCGGCAAGGGCAAACGCGCCTGCCCGGTCCAAACACCGGCGTAGCTGACGGAATGCAGGGCGGTCTTGAAGGACATGATGGGACCTCTCGAAATCATCCAGCCTGAAAGGACGGAGCCTCAACATCAGGGACGGTACTGAAACTCCTTGGTATTGAGAATCGCCCAATAAATGTCCTCCCAGGCCCGCCGCCGATCCTTCTGCTTTGCCAGATGATCGGTTGCCTTCTTGTAGTACGCCTCGGTGGGAAGCCGCGAGAAAGCGATCAGGAAGACCTCGTCAAGCATCTTCTTGTCGTTCCAGTTCTGCGCGAGCCGTCGGCCAATTCGGTTGGTCGGCACCGCCAAACGCGCTTGCATGGCAGCGTCGTTCAAAAGATGTTCAAGGCTCGCAACTTGACGTACTCGTTCCCGATCGCATTCGGTAAGTCGCGGCGGCCGGCTAATCGCCAAGAAATAGATCGACGGCGGGGCGTGCAGAACCTGAACGGCGCGGGTGCCCAGAGGCATCCCGTCGATTGGCGCCGGACTCCCAAAAAACCGCGTGAGAACGTCAAGGAAAACTTCCGGCCGCAGGCGGCGCGTGTAGCCGCGCGCGAAGTACCGCGTATCGTCCTTGTTGAACTTGTTTGATTGAGTGCCAAGCTGATAGACCTGCGAGTTCATGATAAGCCGAATGACCTGCTTGCCGTCAAAACGCTGCGCGATCAACTCGTTGGCAAGGGCATCCAGGAGCGCCTCGTTGACAAGGGGCCCGAACTCGTGCAGCGTTTCCGGCGGGTCGGCGAGGCCTCGGCCCAGAAGGTGCAGCCAGATCCGGTTGACCAGCGTCCGGGCGAAATAGCGATTGGTCGGCGCGGTAAGCCATTCCGCTAAGACCTCGCGGCGATCCTGGCCAGGTTTTAGCTTCGGAAAGTCGCCGCCGGGAAACCGTGGCGCAACGGGCTTCTTGCTTTCCGGATGCACCCATTCCCCTGTGGAATCGAACGCAGACTTCCACACGACCGCATTTCCGATGCGGAAACTCTTGCGCTGAATTTGTGCAAAGAAAGCCGCGTAACGGTGCCAATCCATGGGACCCCAGGATGAATGGGGGTGGGCGTGGCAGCGCGCGCATTGAAGGCGGACTCCCAGGAACGCCTCGGAAATTCGCGCGGCGGCCTCGGCGGCGTCATAGGCGTCCGTGTAGAGGCTTACCGGGCCCGGCGCCACAACCCGCTCGCGCCCCGCGATGATCTCGCGCGCCAACCGATCGAGCGGCGCATCGCGCGCGAGCTGGGTGCTCATCCATTTCAGATAATCGGCCCCGCGCCGGGGCGCCTGCTGAAACCCCAAGTCCAGGGCGCTGGCCCAATGATGAGCCCACAGGTCCGCGTGCTCCGGCCGCATCAGCAATTCGTCGATCAACAATCCTCGCTTGTTGGGCCGAGTGCTTTCGACAAACCGCCGGGTCTCGTCGGGGCTCGGTAAAATCCCACACAGGTCCAGGTAGGCACGCCGCAAGAATACCACGTCGGAACAAGGCGGCGCGGGGAGCAACCCCAGTTCCCGTTGCTTCGAGAAGATCAGCTGATCTACCAGATTGTTCTCGGTTGGGTTGTTCCAGCGGAAATCCGGCTGGGGATCAACATACGTCAAACGAACGGAGTTCAGAGTCGAGAAACGGCACTGGATCGCGGCTTCACCGGTCCGTGAAAACGTCACCAGCCCCCTGGAGTTGACTGTGGCGACGTCGGGATCACTGCTCGTGAACAGCGTGAGGTGCGTGACGTCGCGCCTGGTTCCGTTTGAGAAATGGGCAATCACGGCCAGCTGTTGCTTTTTGTTGGGTCCATGCAACGTTCGAGCCGCTGGCACGATCTCCAGACGCTTCACACTCTGGGCATCGAGGACCTGCGGCAGCAGGAAACCCAGGAGGATACCGAGGAGCAATCGCGGCATGACCTTCCCCCCGAGGCGATGGTTGGTGAGAGCTCCAATATACCAGGTCGGCCCCACCGTGCAACCGGTTCTTTCCCGAAGCGCAGCTCAGCATTCGGGATGCCGCGGCGTTTGGGAAAACCCAGATTTTTTTGCTGATTCATTTGACTGTGCCGGTTGTGCAACCTAGGTTTTGGTGTCGAATGAATCACGCGATGTTCGCGGCAAACCAAGTGAACAATGAGGTTTGCGAACAATCCCCCGAGTGATTCTCCCTTCGATCCTCGAAATGGCAAAACCGCTGCGAGGCGGTGACGCAAAGCCATGGGTCCGCCAAGGCGGATCGCCAGGCTGCCGAAAGGATGTCTGATTCCGAGCGATTTGCTCATCGATCAGCTCCCAAGACGAGGAAGTTAGTCAGGGTGCAAATGCCCGTCCGGGGCCGGAATACAGAGAAAGGGGAATTGAGATGCGGAAGTTTTGCGAAGTCGTGAGTCGGTTCATCGAACGTGAAGATGGTCCGACGGCAGTCGAATACGCGGTCATGCTGGCGTTGATCATCGTGGTGTGCCTTGGCGCCATCACGACGCTCGGACAAAACGCCAACGGGACGTTCAACAACGTCGCGCTCAACACGGCGGTCACCTCGTCCTCGTGACGCGAACCGCGGTGTCGAATCGCCCTTCAGTTTGGCTTCCTCTGGCCGCGCGGTGCGGTCAGTTTTGTGAGGAAATCCTGACGGCATCCATCCAGAACGATGCGGCAGGGGAAAACGTGGACACGGGTTTGATTACGAAAGGAAAACCCCATGCGTAAGTTTACCGAAGCTGTTGTCAATTTCGTGAAGCGTGAAGACGGCCCGACGGCTGTTGAATACGCGGTCATGCTGGCCCTCATCATCGTGGTCTGCCTCGCGGCGATCACGACCCTCGGCCAGAACGCCAACTCGACGTTCTCCGGCGTTGGCAACGCCATCGGTTCGGCCTCCAGCTGAACTTGATGTGAAAACGACCAGGCCCTTGGCCAACTCGGAGCCGCGAAGCACTAGGGGCGACGCGGCTCGTTTTTTGTGCGCCATCCCCATGGAAATGATTAGCCGCGGAGCTTGCTCCGCGCGGGGCGAGCCCCGCGGCTAAACGATATAAGGAAACTCCCCCATGTTCGACAAACCGCTTCTCAGTCTGGAAAATTGGCCCGTCATCGTCATCTGCGTCGGCATGTTGGCCGCCGCCATCATCGACTGGTGGAAATTCAAGGTCCCCAACAAACTGACCTTCCCGCTCATCCTCAGCGGCTGGGGGCTCGGCCTGGCGAATACCTTCGGCCTGGGCGCGGGCGACGGCGGCATCGGCGCCGCGCTCTTCGGCACCTTCCTCGGCTGTGCCCTGCTCATCCCCGTTTACGCCATCGGCGGCATGGGCGCGGGAGACGTCAAGATGACCATGGGCTTCGGCAGCTGGATGGGCGCCTTCTACGGCATCGAGACCGGCTCCACCGTCATCTTCTGGGCCTTCTGCGCCGGCGTCCTCATAGGCGGCGTCATCGGACTGGGCATGATTCTCGCCCGCGGAAAATTCCAGCAGAACGCGCAACATTTACGCGAAATCCTCGGCGACATGTTCAAGTCGTCCGGCATCAGCGAAATCGCGGACAAAGCAAACAACCGCCGGCCCCGCTGGCATCGGCTGCCCTACGGCGTGCCGCTTTGCATCGGCTTCCTTGGCTACCTGATGTATGTTCACAACTTCAACTTCTGAACCTGACGGCGCGCGGGGCAAAGCCCCGCGGCTAAACGGAAAAAGGTTGCCCGACTTCATCATTCTGCCAGGTTTGCCGGCATGGTCGCTATATCCGATTCGACCGGATTAATCGTTAAAAGTTGAAGTTGCCCTCGTCTCCCGGTCGAAAATACAGGCGGAGACAAGGGCGACGATCCCGAATCAAGCGAATCGCCAGACTCGTCCGCGCAGGGGCGACAGACCAGCGGTTCGCGGAAGACCCTGACGAAACCCTTAACTCCCTGCATCCTTGAGGTACTCCCGATGAAACCGAAAACCATGATTCTGGCCGGCCTGGCCGTCGTCTGCGGTCTGGGCGCGAGCTACATGACCAGCCGGCTGCTCGCTGAAAGGGCGCCGGCCGAGGAAGAAAAAGTCGAAATCCTCGTCGCCAAGCGCAACCTGCGCGTCGGCGAGCCGCTCCTGAAACCCCAGGAGATGTTCGAGAAAAAAGCCGTCGCCAAGGAAAACGAGCCGCCCGACGCGATCAAGAATTTTGACGACCTCAAAGGCAAGATCATGAAGCAAAGCCGCAACAAGGGCGACCATATCTTGCCCGCCAACCTGAGAAACGCGAACGAAGGTCTCGATATACCCGAGGGGCATTTCGCCATGGGCATGCGCGTCAACCTGGAAGGAAGCGCCCACGGGTTCGCCACCTTGCCCCAGTCGCGCGTGAACATCATCCAGACGATGCGCGGGCCGAATCCGAAGGCGTCGATCTCGCGAATCCTGCTGGAAAACGTCCTGGTTCTCGCGGCCGACCTGAAGTTCAACCCGGACGGCGAACTCGCCTCGCCCGCTCAGGTCGTCACCTTCGCTCTGAAGGGCGAAGAGGTTCTCAAGGTCAGCCTGGCGAAGGAACTGGGCATCCTCACCCTGTCGCTGCGGAAACTGAACGATACGTCCCACGCCACGGTGAAAGTGATCAACGGCGACCAGCTCGATCCGGACTACAAGGAGAAATCGATCGCCAAGGCCGAAATCACTCCGCCGGTGAAGGTCGCGCCCAAGGTGGAGAAAGTCGAACCCAAGAAGAAGGTCGAGCCGAAATTCACCACCGGCCACTACGACATCGTCAACGGGGCTCAGTTCGGCGATCGCGAGGTGACGCGCGTGCACTACCGTCAAATGCAAGACGGCAGCATCTACATCACGCGCCGGGAATTGATTGAATCGACCCGTGTCGGAGCCAAGGTGCGCCCAAGTTCTGCCCCCGAAGGAAATCAAGGCGGCGACGTCGCGCCGAACGATTTTTGATAACGCAGGCTATTGCCTGGGGTGGGTCGAGCGAAGCGAGGCCCACCTGATTTTGCCAGCCCGAAGGTGGGCCTCGCTTCACTCGACCCACCCTACGTTGTGTTTAACCGAGGGTCGCTGACCCTCGAAACGGTCTGGAAATGGAGTTCCGCTGGCGAGCGGCGACGCTCGCTCCGCACGTCCCATAATTAGAGAGGTGAAAGGATGCACCGCACGTCTTCCGTGCCACGTCTGCTTTGCTGGTGGAGCTTGGCAATTGCTCTCACGCTCCACGCCGGCATTCATGCCGTTCACAGTCAAACCCTGTTCCCGCCCGGTTCGCAAAGTCTCCGACACGCCCAGCACATCGAGCTGGCAGTCGGCATGACGCGCGCCTGCAAAATGACCACGCGCGCCGATCTCAAGCGCGTGGAAAACCCCAACAGCCGCGTGGTGCGCGTCGAGCGCATCGCCGACAAGAACAACGAAATCCTGCTGGTCGCGGAACAACCGGGCCGTACGCTCATCACCTTCGTCGATCAAAACGACAAGGCCGAGGTACACGAGGTCATCGTTACCGCCCTCGGTGACCCAAAGGTGAAAACCGTCAAGATGACCCTGGAAAAGGGCAAGAAAATTTCCGTGCCGCTGGACCAACTTCCCAAGGGTGGCGTGACGGTCGACCATTTCGGTATTGCCGAGCACATTGAAGCCAACGACGGCAAGTCGATCACCTTTCACGCCAAGGAATTTGGCACGGCTCGTTTTACACTGCGAAACGAGAAAAAAGAAATCTTCGTGATCTACGAAATCAACGTCCCCACGCTCGATCGCGTCGAGCAGCTAAAGCGCACGATCAACGACCTCGCCCCGACAGGGGCGGTCAAGGTCACGCCGCTGGTCACGCCCGGAGTTAACGAAAAGGGCGAAAAAGTCGAAACGCAGTCGGTGCTGTTGACTGGCACGGTCACCAATCCGCAAGACGCCCGGGCCGTCGTCGAAGCCGCCGAGCGTCTGTTCCCGCCCAGCACGCTCGGACAGCAGGTGCAGGCCCAGGGCGGCGCCGCCATCGTTCAGTCGCAGCTACGGTCCAACGTGATCAATCAGATTCGCGTCGGCGGCGTTCATCAGGTTCAGCTGGAAGTCGTCGTCGCCGTCGTCAACCGGTCGGAAGTGCGCAACATGTCGTTCAGTTTCGCCCAGAACGGCAATAACTGGTTCATCTCCAGCTTCTTTGGCCCGCCGTTCACTTTTGCCAATGCCCTCACCCAGGGCGGCCCCGCGTCGATCGCCAGCGCCCTGAACGCCACCGGGTCGGCCAACCTTCCGTTCGGCGTCGTCAACAGCAAGAACGGCTTCATGGGCTTTTTGCAGGCCCTGCGAACTGAAAACCTCGCCAAGGTTCTTGCCGAGCCCCGCGTCGTCACTTTGAGCGGCCGGCCCGCCAACATCGTTAGCGGTGGTGAAACCCCCCTGCTCACCAGCTCCGGCCAGGGCGCCCCGAGCATCTCCTACAAACCGTTCGGCACCATTGTCAACGCCACGCCGATCGTCATGGGCAACAACAAGATCTATCTTGAAGTGCAGGCGGAGATCAGCGACATCGATCAATCGCTCAGCATTTCGATCCCCGGCATCACGCCGACCATCGTGCCTGGCTTCCGCAAACGCAGCGCGCAAGTCGCGGTGCAGATCGAGGACGGCCAGACGCTCGCGATCGGCGGATTGATCCAGAACACCATCAACGCATCCGTGACCCGCGTTCCGTTCCTGGGCGACATCCCGTTCTTCGGGGCCGCGTTCTCGCAGAAGAGCTACACGGAAACCGAGCAGGAACTGGTCATCCTGGTGACGCCGCGCCTGGTCGATCCGGTCGATTGCACGAAGATTCCGAAATACCTGCCGGGTCGCGAAACCCGTAGCCCGGACGACTTCGAGTTGTTCCTGGAAGGCATCCTGGAAGCCCCGCGTGGCCCGCGCAGCGTGGTGTTCCACCCGCACTACTACAAAGGCGCCCACATGAACTCGTCCAACATCGGGCAGATTCCGTGCGGCGATGGCAACTGCTTCGGCCGGAGCGGCCCGGGTTGCTCGACGGGGAACTGCGGCGTGAACGTCGGCCTGCCGATGTCCAACACCCGCCTGGTCGAGGAACGCCAGATTCCGACGGCATCGCCGCTGCCCAGCTTCCCGTCGGTCCCGGCGATTCCGGTGTCGAACCCGCGCATCGTGGTGGAGCCGGAAGCGCCCAGCGTGATGCCTCCGGTGCGCGAAATGCCGACGGCGCCGACGATCCCGACGCCGCCGCGTCAACTCGACACGCGTCCGCTGCTGCCGTCCATCTCTCGATAGGGCACGGCTGAGGTTAGAATGAAACGCGAAACGGAGCGCTTTTTCAGCGCTCCGTTTCGTTTTGTCCCTCCGAGCCTGAGCGCCAGCCAAGGGCACACGCGGCATTTCTTCGGCCCTGCGCTGACGGTCAGGTTCGGCTTATTTCTTGTTCGCGCGGGCCTGGCTCAGGCTGCGCAAGCGCGAGCGCGGCACGCGCGGGACCGGTTGATCGTGCTCGTCCTCGATATCGCCAATGATCTCCTCAAGAATGTCTTCCAGCGTGACCAGGCCATGAATCTTTCCCTCGTCGTCACGCACCAGGGCCATCGGGCGCTTCGCCTTGCGGAAAAGGCGCAAGGCGTTTGCAATCACTTCGTCGGGCTTCAGGAACAGAGCGGGGTAAATGGCATCTTCGAGCACGACGACGCCGTGCAGGCTGAAGAGGTAGAACAGGTTCTTGGTGTTGACGATGCCGACCACGTTGTCGAGTTCGCGATCGTAGACCGGCATGCGCGTATGGGCGCCCTCGCGCACCGCTTCGAGGACCTTCTCCGACGGCGTCATCAGCTCCAAGGCGGCCATCTTGTCGCGCGGAACCATGCAGTCGGCGACTTTTTTGTTCGACATGCGGAAGACGTTTTGGACCAGCGCTGCCTGATCGGGATCAAGCACGCCGGCTTCTTCCGTGTCTTCGATCAGAAGGGCCAACTCCTCGACCGAATGCACCAGGGTCTCCATGGCCGGCCGGGCGCCGAGCCAGCGAAGGACGAGGTGCCCCGCGCCGTTCATGACGACAATCAGCGGGCGCGTGACCCAGGAGAAAAGGTTCAATGGGCCCGCCACCCAGATGGCGATGCGCATCGGGGACATCAAGGCCAGCGACTTTGGGATCAGTTCGCCCGCGACGACATGAAAAAAAGTGATGATGGCAAACGCGATTGTTGCCGACACAGAGTGCCGGGCGATCCAGTTCCACGGCGCGGGCATCTGGCCAAACGCGTCGGTCAGAAGCGACGCCAGCGCCTGCTCGGCAAAGAACCCGAGGGCAATGCTGCTCAGCGTGATGCCCAGCTGCGTCGCCGCGATGGAACGATCGAGGTGGTCGATCGCGGTCTGCACGAACGTCGCTCCCTTGACGCCGCGCGTGACCATCTCCTCGACGCGCGTCTTGCGCACCGCCACCAACGCGAACTCGGCCGCGACAAAGAAGGCGTTGAACCCAATCAGCACCGGCAGGCTCACCAGCCCGGCGAGCGCCAACCAGATATTTCCGCCGTGGGGTTCCTGCGCAAACAACAGCAACACTTTTACCTCGCTTCGAGCAAGCCAAGAACCGGCACGCCGTACCTGGGCCGATCACGGGCTCGATGCGAATATTATAGGGATTTGCCTGTTTCCACGTAATCGATGCGGAATGGCTTGTTCGTGATGAAAACGACGACGACATCGCCCGCGGCGCTTGCGCCGTGCTCCATCACCTCGCCCTCGGGAAACCAGACGAAACTGCCGGGGCCAAAGCTTCCCTTGTGCGTCACCAGTTCCCCTTCGAGCACGTACATGCCGTGGCCACAGGGGTGCGTGTGGTTCGGGTTGATGACGCCGGCGGGGTAGCGTACCAGGCGGACCATCATGCCGGTGTCGGGGTCGCTGAAAAGTTCCTTGCGGAAGATCGCCTTGCCGATCTGATCGCTGAAACGTTCTTCCCACGACAAGGCGCGCGTGTCGATGGCGAGAAAAGTAGAAGTTGACATGGGAGAACTTTCTCCTCGTTCCCAGGCTCATTCGCGCGTCACGAATTCGTCCACGTTCAGAAGCACACGGGCGATCATCATCCAGGCCCGGTCGGCTTTTTCCCGCCGCTGTTGCGCCAGGTAGGCAAGCAGACGATCCTGTTCCAGTTTGCCGGGCGCGCGCGCGAAGCAGAGCCTGAAGGCATAGGTCAATTTACCTGCATCGTCGGCGGGGCCTTCCTTCTGGATGCGGTCGCCCAGCCCCCTGGCAATCTCGACGAAAACGGGATCGTTGGCCAGGTGCAACGCTTGCAACGGCGTGTTGGAGCGGTTGCGGCGCGTACACGGAACCTGGGCGTCCGGCGCGTCAAACGTGGTCAAAAGCGGATGCTGGCTTTGCCGCCAGATGAACGTGTACATGCCGCGGCGATATCGGTCAGGGCCTCTACTTTCGGGCCAGGGGTGCTTGTTTTGCGTGAAGGCAAAAATCTCCGGCGACTGCGGCGGATAGACGCCTGGTCCGCCGAGCTTGCGCGTCAACAAGCCGCTGGCGCTCAGGGCGGCATCGCGAATAATCTCGGCGTCAAGCCGAATGCGGTTCTGCCGGGCGAGCAGCCTGTTTTGCGGGTCCGATTCGCTCAAGTCGCGCCGGTGGTTCGACGCCTGACGATAGGCGGCACTCATGACAATCAGCTTGTGCATGCGCTTCATGCCCCAACCAGCCCCACGCGCAAGCGTCTGGTCTTTGGTTTCCCCGCGCTTGCGCGTGGGACTGGTTGGAGCTACGAACTCGGACGCCAACCAGTCCAGGAGCTGCGGATGCGTCGGCAAGGCCCCCTGCATGCCGAAGTCGTTCTCGGTTTCGACTAGGCCCTTGCCGAAATATTGTTGCCACATGCGATTCATGAAAACCCGGGCGGTGAGCGGGTTGTCAGCCGAGACGAGCCATTTCGCGAAATCGAGGCGATTGGCCGACGCTCCCTTGACGGGAATTGGATTGAGGATTTCCAGAACGCCTGGCTGCACCGTTTCGCCGAGCGTGAGAAAGTTGCCTCGGAGTTGAACCTTCGTCACGCGCGGCTGTTTTGTCTCGCGCAGGACCAGGGTAAATTCAATCTGGGCGTCCAGAGCCTTGATTTCCTTTTGCAATTGCACCACCCGTTTTGACGGCGGCGGCGCCTTGAGCAGCGCCTTGCGGGCGGCGACCATCTCCTTGGGACTGCGCTTTTTCGGATCAATCAGCACGACTTTTTGCGCCTCCAGTGGCAAGGCGAGGAACCGCTCGGAAGCAAATGTGACGGCGATGCGGAAACGCCCCAGCGAATACCCGGGGTGTTTCTTGTTGTGCCGCAGCGTGAAGACGAAGGCCTGCCCTTCGCGCACCGGGTGGGGCTTGTCCAGGTGGAAGATCGCCTCGTGATCGCGCCCCGTGCCGCCGGAGATGCCCCAGCCCTTGTTGAGGTCGTTCTTGACGACCTCGTTGACCGGGTAATCGCTTTGCGAAAAATCGGCGACCGCCTTGCGGAACCGGTGCGGCACGCCATCGGTCTCGAAGATGAACTGGCTCAAGACAAAGTTGCCCCCGCCGGATCGCCCGGGCCCGGCCATCGGCAGACTGTCATGCGTCAGTGCCTCCAGGCGCACGGCGGTGATGGTTCCCGTTTCGGGAGCGACGCCGTGGGCGGTGTAGGTGTCGAGCCCGCCCTTGCCGCTGACGAGGACGGAACGATCCTCCAGGACATCGAATTTGGCGCCTTGCTCGGACATCACGGTCTTCGGATAGATAACGCGCCAGCCGCCGTTGGTTTCCTTTTCCAGATCGGCGAGTAACCGGTCCACCTGTTCGGGCGTCACCTTTTTGGGCGTGGATTCCTTCTTCGCCTTCGCCAGGTCGGCCTGGAGCCTCTTCATCCGCTCGGCCTGCGCCGGCGTCGGCATCGAGAGCTTGGGCTCGTCCATCGAATTGAGGAAAGCGTAAAGTTGGTAATATTCCTTATGGCTAATCGGATCGTACTTGTGCGTATGGCACTGGGCGCAGCCGACGGTCAACCCAAGCCAGACGGTCCCGGTGGTATTTGTGCGATCGATGGTCCGCTCGACGCGAAACTGTTCCGGGTTCGTGCCGCCTTCCTCGTTGAACGAGGTGTTGCGGTGAAACCCCGTGGCGACGATCTGCTCGCGCGTCGCGTTTGGTAACATATCGCCGGCGAGTTGCTCGATGGTGAACTGATCAAACGGCATGTCCTTGTTGAAGGCGTTGATGACCCAGTCGCGCCACGGCCAGATCGAGCGCCTGCCGTCGATGGTGTACCCGTTGGAGTCAGCATAACGCGCCAGGTCAAGCCAGTGGCGCGCCTGCCGTTCGCCATAATGCGGCGAGGCGAGCAAGCGATCAACGAGGTTCTCGTAGGCATCCGCGTTCTTATCGTTGACGAACGCGTCCACGTCCTGAGGCGTTGGGAGCAAGCCCAGTAGGTCCAGCGACAGCCGGCGGATCAAGGTCGCGCGGTCCGCCTCCCGCGACGGCTTCAATCGTTCCTGGTCCAGGCGGGAAAGAATGAACGCGTCAATCGGGTTCCGCACCCACTTCGCGTCGGATACCTTCGGCACGGCCGGGCGCTTCGGCTTGATGAATGCCCAGTGAGGCGTGTATTCGGCGCCCTGGGCGATCCACTTTTTCAGCAATTCAATCTCGGCCGGCTTGAGACGATCGCCCGCTTCCTTGGGCGGCATTCGCTCCTCCTCGTCGGCGAGGATTCGCTGAATCAACTTGCTGGCGCTCACCTTCCCGGGCACGATGCTGGAGCGTTTCAACGCCGCATCGCGCGAATCGAGCCGCACGCCGCGTTTCTGCAACGCCGGCCCATGACATTTGAAACAGCGGTTGGAAAGGATAGGCCGAACGTCCCGCTGAAAATCAACGCCAGCCGGGGTTTGCCCGTGGCCGAAGCCGACCGCGAGATTCAACGCAAGGAAGACCAAGGGGAGCCGAACATGGAGCATGGCAGTCCTACATAACCAGGGCTTTTGGTGAATCGAGACGAGAAAAAGAGCAGGATAAGTCTATCTTGGGCGCGTCGGCCTGGGTTGTCAACCGAGAAAGCGCCGCGCGGGCCGGAAAACAACGATCTCGTCTTGCCCTCACGCAAGAGAATGCGTAATTTGGAACTAACTCGGCGCAAAACCCCGAATGCCGGAGAGGTGGCAGAGTGGCCGATCGCGGCGGCTTGCTAAGCCGTTGTAGGGGTCACACCCTACCGCGGGTTCGAATCCCGCCCTCTCCGCTTTGAAACATTCACGGCGAACCTCAGCCGAAGCCATTGTTGCGAAAAGTTGCCGTTTCTGAAATGCCATGTGGCCGGGAATGCTTGCGGGTGGTTCCCTCTGGTGAACAATTGGTGTTGGTTCCCCGGTTGCGGCTCGGAAGCGGTATGTCGCCAAGAAAAAATCAAGAATTCCTGTTGCCCGGCGAATAGACTTGCGGACATAATACTGGTAAGGTAAACAGGCTCATTCGTGCTTCCTCTTTGCGGGAGGTTTTCCATGGCCGGGAATTCGCTTTGCGTCGCTTGTGCCCAGTTGCCGAAGAAGGATCGCTCGCTGGCAGTCAAGACGGTGCGCTGCCCGGAATGCCAGGGCGAGTTTGGCGTCACGTCTTACGGCTCGGCGTTTCGGTTTCTGCCCGCGAAACGGCGGTTGCTGCTTTCGCCGGGGTTCATCACGGGGGGCGTCATCGGGGCGGCCCTGTTTAGCTTCGTGCTGGTGATGACCGCGCTTGGGTTATGGTCGCATGACCAGATCGTGCGCAAGGACCGTGCCGCGGAACCGGCGCCAGGCAATGAGTTGGCGCGGGTCAAGGAAGTGGCCGTGGACAAGCCGTTTCCGTCAGACATCAATCCCCGCGTCGCCAAGCGTGAGATCAGCAACTTCATCACCCGCATTCGGCAAGACAATGCCCGCGACCCCAAGGCGCGCGACGCGTTTCTGCTGGCGCGCATGAGCGAGCGGCCTGAATTGCGCGGCCTGCCCTTCGTGATGGGCGACGCCTGCCGGATCAACGTGACGCAGGCCCAGTCGTTCCAGGGTTCGGTGCAAGCAGTGCGCGACGGGTTGGAAAGCGATATGCGCAGCCAGGCGCCGTCGGCCCACAACGAGCACACGCCGTTCTGGAACACCTACTTCACTTCGACGGGCAACCAGGGGACCGATTCCCAGGCCGGCATCGCGGCGCTTAGCCAGATCCTTGGGCCGGAACGCCAGAGTATGAGGGCAAGCCTGGTTCAACAACTGGCCAGGGCCAAGCGCACCGAAGCGACGCGCGTGCTGGCGCGGTCGGCGGTGTTCGATGCGTCGGGCGACGTGCGCCTGGCGGCGATGAAGGCGTTGAAAGAGCGCAACGGCAATCAAGATCTTGCCGTCACCAACGAGGTGTTGATGCACGGGCTGCGCTACCCGCTGGCGGTCGTCAGCAAGCGGGCGGCCAATGCGATCATCTATCTGGACCGCAAGGACCTGTTGCCCCAGGTCGCCGATTTCCTGAGCGCGCCGGCGCCGGGCGACCCGGAGCAGGCAAAGATCGACAACCGCTCGGAGTGCGTGGTGCGCGAAGTCGTGCGGATCAATCATCACCGCAACTGCCTGTTGTGTCATCCACCGAGCCAGACGGGACAAACCCAGGAAGTGCCCGGCGTGATTCCGATCCCGGGAACGCCGTTCCCCACCTCGCCGCGCGAGGCGTATGGGCAGGCTCAGTCGTCGGGTGAGCCGATGGTGCGAGCGGACACCACCTACCTGCGGCAAGACTTTTCGGTGATGATGCCCGTCGAAAACGCGGCGCCGTGGCCGGACATGCAGCGATTCGACTTCCTCGTCCGCACCCGCACGGTCGAGGGCAAGGAGCTGGCGGCGTTACAGGAACGCATCCAGCAGCGCCCGGCCGGCTTCCTGTCGGAGAACCACAAGGCCGCACTCTATGTCCTGCGCGAGTTGACCGGACGCGACGCGGCTCCGAACGCCGCCGCCTGGCATCAGGTTCTCGCCGCCGCCAAGGCCAACGAGTAATCTGCAAGACGATCGGCCATGTTTGCTTTGAAATGGCCGACGGAATAACCTCCCGGCCTACACGCCGCGACCGTCAGGGAGCGGTTGGCAGAACAGGTTTCCCGCTCCCTGACGGTCGCGGCTCGTGAAAGACAATCTCGGGAAGTTAATTCGCCGGGGTCACTTACCAAACGCGGGCAGGCTTTCACCTGCCCGTTTTCATTTTGCCGTCATGAAGCCGTCCCCCGTCAAGCCCGAATTCTTCCCGCTGACACCCGAGCGCTGGGCCGATTTTGAAATGCTCTTCGGCCCGCGCGGCGCCTGCGGCGGGTGCTGGTGCATGCTCTGGCGTTTGAGCCGCAAGGACTTCGAGCGCGGCAAGGGTGCGGGCAATCGCACGGCCATGCACGATCTCATCACCGCCGGCACGTCGCCCGGCATCCTCGCCTATCTTGACGGCGAACCCGTTGGCTGGTGCGCCGTCGCTCCACGCGAAGAATATCCCGGGCTCGATCGCTCCCGCCTCCTGAAAAAGTTGGACGACATGCCGGTCTGGTCGATCTCTTGTTTGCTGGTCCGCAAGGAATTCCGGAGGAAGGGCCTGAGCGTGGCCCTGTTGCGCGCGGCCATCGAGTTCGTGCGCGAGCGCGGCGGACAGGTCGTCGAAGGCTATCCGGTGGAGCCGAAAAAAGACGAGATGCCCGCTGTCTTCGCGTGGACCGGCCTGGCGTCGGCGTTCGTGAAGACGGGTTTCAAGGAATGCGCGCGGCGATCAGCGACGCGGCCGATCATGCGCTACGTCATCAAAAAACAATCCCGTGGTTGAATGGTTGGGCGCTATTTCACATTCGCTTTCGGCGGCGTCGCAAACGCCGTCTGCAAGGCGCGTGCCTGCTCCGTCGTGATCTCGCCGTTTTGTAGCCACAAACGATAGGTGACGACGAGCGGGTCTTCCGGCGTAATGTCGCGCTGGAAATATCCGCCGAAGCGGCCATAGGCGCGTTCGCTGAAGCGGGTTTCTTTCGGATTCTTGGGATGGTTGAGATAGACGGCGCTGTAGCGCTGTTTGTCGAGGACGAAGCTCATGGCATACCAGGGGAGATCGACCATCGACTTGTCGCCTGGCCAGTTGCGCTCCTTGCCCATCGCACCCTTGGCGCCGTCCGGATGGAGATAGTAGGTTTGCTGTTGCGTCTGGGCCGCCACGTCGTTGTGCGCGCGGAACTGGAAGCCTGCGTGTTGCGGGTCGCCATCGACGCGGATCTTGCCACCGGTCGTCTTGAGGCGTGAGGCGAACTCGACGAGGGTGCCGCCCTTGACGTTGTAGACTGTCATTTCGCGTTCTTCCAGGGCGAAGGGCTTTTCGCCGGCGCCATACCAGCCGAGCAGGACGCGCTGGCGGCCCACGACCGGGCCGGCTTCGCGATTCAACGTTTTCTCGTGGGAGACATGCGTGGCGCCGGTGCAGTGCCAGGTGTCGGCCTTGTTCTTCAGATCAGGGCCATAGCTGCACTTATTGAACCCGTACATGATGCCGCGATGGTGCGGGTAGAGGAGCTTTTTTCCCTTGCCCGCGCTGTCATCCGCGAACCCGCCATTGGTGACGAAGCGTTTGCCCGTCGGGTCATAGAGGTGATGAAAAACCTTGTACGATCTTTCGCGTGATTCCTTGGACGACGCATCGTAGGGGCGGTTCATGTAGCGCAAGACGGGAGTGGCGGGACCAGAACCAGTCAGGACTAATTCCTCGTACATATTTTTCTTTTCGGTCCACGCGAAAAGCGGGGATTGTAGGTCGGTTTTTTTGAACGTTACAAGCAAAGACCATTTTCCCCTGATGACAGGAAGAACCACGTGAAGGTCGCGCCGAACGAGCCCGGGTTTGGCGGGTGGGATTGATTCCGTCAGGATGCCCGGCCTGGTCAACTGTCCCATCTCATTCCCCGCCGCGCCGCTGCCAGGTTGAAAATCGACAACCGGGACTTCTACAAACTTGCCCCATTCCTGTGACACGCTAATTGGGATGCACAACGGCACGTTGCGATACTCCGTTTTGCCGGTTGTCAGCTGGATCAGAATGGAATCTTGAAGCTGAGCCAAACCGACGTTGGTCGTCGCAAGGCTAACGAGAAGGGCGGCAAAGCAACGTTTCATGGCACGCTCCGGTGGAGGATTAGGGGCCAGTATTCAGGCTCCAGAACAAGTGCCAGCGGCTGGGGCTATCCCCGCCGGGACAAGCCCGGCGGCTCGCTGGGACTTATTCTGTCAGGCGCTCTTAATGTAGTCGGCAATCACCTACTTGACACGCCCCTCCCCGCTAGCCGATAATGCACCGTCTGTTGGATTGCGCGCGGAGGATTGCCGATGAACCGACGATCGCTCGTTTCCTTGCTGCTCGTGTTTCCACTGTCGGCGCTACCCGCGGCGGGTCAGGACGGAGCCAACGCCAAGGCGATCCAGCGCGTCCTTCAGGAAACCGCGCTGGTTCCGTCGCTCTATGCCCGCCATCAAGGCGAGCCAAATCTCAAGGGCATGCCGAAAGTCGCTGCGAAGAAGCTGGCGGCCTACACGCTGGACGATGCCGAGACGGCGGACAAAGAAAAACGCCGCTGGCTCAGTGACAGGGAACGCTATCAAAAAAACTACCCGATTCGGGCGGCGATCTTCGACGCCATGGCCGAAATGGAGGCGGTGGAAAAACTGAAGCTGCGGGTTTCCCTGCTGGGCCTTCCGATCACGCCAAAGGTCAAGACGGCCCTATTGCAAGAGCAGGCGCCGATCGGGCTGGCCATCTTCCGGTTGGAACAAGTGCTGGCCCGGATGAGGGAAGCCGACGCGTTGCGCAAGCAAGAAAAGAACCGCCGCTGGCTGCTCAACTTCGACTTCGCCCGGACGCGGATCGAGTCGAATCTGATCTTTCTTTACGAATACAACTTCACGCTGGGGACCATTCGTGCCGACAAGCTCCCCGAATTGCGTCCCGGCGATGCGGGCTGGCGCATCACGTTTCACCCCATCCTGCACGTCACGGAGGGCAAAGTGAAGCAATTCGCCCGGGAGCGCGCGAAGCGGTTGCAGCGCTTCCGCGAGGAACATGCCGGCACGCCGTGGGCGTATGTCGCCGACATCGAAGGCGGACGACTGCTGGGCATGATGTGGGCGCCGGCGAAGGAGTAATATGGTGTTTTTCCAAACCGTGTCTTGCGATGGGAGCGAGGTGGCGCGTAGAATGGTCGGTAGCCGCGGGGGTTCCAGCAGAACCGCTTCTCAAGGAACTCGATGGTGATCTGTTCAGCGCGTAACGAACATGGTGAGCATGGGGAACGGTCAGCACTGCCGCATCTCGTTCAGGAATCGGCGCACAAACAAATCGTTACAGGTGAGGGTGAAGATGGATTACAAAAATATTCCTATTTCCGAGTCGGTCTCCATTCCCGTTCCAGTCGGTCTAACTCCTGACGAAGAGGCCAATTTCATTGCCGGGCGGATTGCATTTGTGAACTTTGAAGAGTTGGAGGCGAAAATCCGCGAAGCGCTTCAACAGTTGGACGAAGGGAAGCTCGTATCGTTGCGTTCCGTTCTGGAAGAAATCGAGAGGGAATCCCCAACCAACGATGGGAGCCACGCATGAGCGCCGAAGGCGACGATCCGCAGCCCTATCGCATCACGCTGGTCGGCACGGTCCGCGAGGAAACCAAGAGGTTAGCCAAGGTTGCGGCATCGGTAGGCAAGAAAATCGCTTTTCTGGACGCCCTAAAGGCGATCGAGGCCCGTTTGTCCGGTGACCCCAGTCAATTCGGCGAGTTGCGCTACCACCTTGCGAATGGCGAATTTGCATGCCACATCGGTGCCATTTCTCCGGTCGCCATCCAATTCGCCATTCACCAGGGGCGGCGCGATGTACTCATCTTGAAAATATCCCTGTTGGGATCATGAATTGGAGCAATGCATGTCGAGATTAACCGGTTCCCGCCGCAACTTCCTCGCCGCGACCGCGACGGCCGCCGCCACGTCCGCATTGACGCTGCCCGCGTCGGCGCAGCCGCTCGGCGCCAATGAGCGTATCAACATCGGCCTGATCGGCACCGGCGGTCGCTGCCGGCATCTCATGCCCGCGCTTGCGAAGGTTCCCAACATTCGCATGATGGCGTTGTGCGACGTGTATGAACCCAACCTTCAACTCGCGCAAAAACTCGCCGAGCCGAAGGCGTACACGACGCGCGACTATCACGCGCTGCTCGCGCGGAAGGACATTCACGCCGTCCTCATCGCTTCGCCCGATCACTGGCACACGCCGATGACGATCGACGCGATGGCCGCCGGCAAGGATGTCTACGTCGAAAAGCCGCTCACGCACAAGATGAGTGAAGGCGCCCAAATCATTGCCGCGCTCGCGAAACATCGCCGCATCGTGCAGGTCGGCACGCAGCAGCGCTCGATGCCACACATCATCCGCGCCAAGGAATTGATCAACGCGGGCCGCATCGGCACAGTTCACAAGGTGCGCATGACCTGGAACCGCAACTCCGACCGCGTTCGCCGCGGGCAGCCCAATGCCGACCCGAAACGGCTGGACTGGAAACGCTTCCTCGGCAACGCACCGGCGCAGGATTTCGATGCCTACCGATTTCGCAACTGGCGCTGGTTCTGGGATTTCGGCAACGGCATCCTCACCGACCTCATGGTCCACTGGCTTGATGTCGCTCACTGGGTCTTGAACGTCGATCATCCCGAAAAAGCCGTCACCATCGGCGACTTCAACACCGCGCGCGACGTTTGGCAAACGCCCGACACGATCCAGACGCTGCTGTCGTATCGCAATGTGCAAATGCACTTCGAGGGAACCTTCTGCAATGCCCGGCCAGGCGCGATGATCGAATTCATGGGGACTGAGGGAAGCGTCTACATCGACCGCGGCCGATTCGAGTTGATCCCGGAGCCGCGGTTCCCGAAGAACAAGCCGGCGGAGATGATCTTGGGCAAGGGCCCGCGCGGCCGCGACTTTTACCTGACCCCCGACGGCGAGCGATTGCACTTGCAAAACTGGATTGACTGCCTGCGCAGCCGCCGTCAGCCCAGCGCGCCGATCAGCGCGGGCGTAAGTGCGGCTGGCGCCGCGCATCTGGGCAACCAGGCGTATCGGCAAAATCGCGTTGTGGTGTGGGCGAAGTAATGACGCTCGCGAGAATAACCTGCGCTGGCCTTCAAGATATGCACCTCGCAACGCGGTTTCCTGGGCGGCGACTGACTACCTGCGCAGATCTGGGCCCCCGCGCGAGCCACGCAATACCGCAATCCGGGCGTGAATCTCCGCAGCCGACTGCCCTCCTGCGTCATTTGGCGACAGGCCAACTTCGAGGAGAGACCTCTTGGCGACAATTCTGATGGGCTGGGAACTGGGCGATGGGTTGGGGCACGTGCAGCGGCTGGCCCGCATCGCTCGACTCCTGGCGGAGCACGGGCATCAACCAATCTTCGCGCTCGCCAACGTTGCCGACCCGTGGACGGTAATCAAAAAGGACGGCTTTCCTGTGCTACAGGCGCCGTTCTGGAATCGCTGGCAGTCCCACGGCAAACCGTTCCTCGCTGCCAGCCTGGCTGACGTGCTCGCCATTCGCGGCTGGGGCAGCATCGATACGCTCTTTCCACTCGTCGAGGCCTGGCGCCGCCTGCTGGAGTATGTGAAACCGGATCTGATTGTCACCGATTACGGCCCAACCTTGTGTTTGGCGGCCTATGAGTGGATTCCCGTAGTTCAGGTGGGGAACTGGTTTCCGATGCCGCCCGTTCATCTTCCCACGTTTCCGCTGCTGGTCGCCGGGCAGGCGCCGATCATGCCGCAGGAGGAAGTGTTGGCCAACGTGCAGGAGGTTCAGCGACGCCGCAGCCGACCGGTGCCGACGACGTTGACCAGCATCCTGGCGGCCGGAGACCGGTTTCCGACGTTTTTCACCGAGTTGGACCCTTACCAGGCCGAGCGTATCGAGCCAATCTGGGACCCGGTGGAGCCCGTCGCGCCCCTCGCGGAAGGAAACCCGTCGCCGCGGTTTTTCGCCTACCTCAACGCGGAAAATCCCAAGGTCGAAGCCTATCTGACGCAGATGGCGTTGACGGGCTACCCCGGCACGGCTTATGTTCGCGGCGCGCAGGCGGACGTCAAGGAGAGACTGCGCCTGCAAGGGCTGACCATTCTGGATGAGCCGGCCCGGATGAACGACATGCTGGCGCAGGCGACGGTGTTCGTGCATCATGCGGGCAGCACCGCCAACGCGGCGTTTGCGGCGGGGCGACCGCAGCTCCTGTTCCCGCAGCATCTGGAGCAAGCCACCACGGCGCGCATCCTGGCCCGGCTTGGCGTGGCGGCATTCAACCTGACCGGCGCCGCGCCAGAAGCCGCCGGGCGTTCCCTCACACAGGTGATGACGGAACCCCGGTTTGCCAGCCAGGCCGTCGCACTGGCCCGCCGTCTGCACGAGCGCCCGCGCCGCCCAGCGCTGCCTGCCATCCTGGAATGCAGCCTGGCGCGCCTGCGGTAGCCGGGCGCGCCCGCGCCGAGCCATCGCCCGGGAGTGACCGAACAAACAGGAGATCATGGCGCCGTCCTGCCGCCGCGGCCCGGCGTTGGTTGGCCTTTACAGAAAAATCAGCGCACGGTATCAATCAGCTTCCGCGCAAGGATGGCGGGATGGGCCCAAGGCCTGGGCATTCACGGAGGAAACGCATGGCGTCGATGCTCGTCGAGTTGATTGTGTTGTTAGCCACGATACTCGGAACCGCGACGGGCGGTTGTAGCATCTACTGGGTGAAGGCAACCCCAAGCGCCCGTCGTGCGTGTTGGGGTCGGCGGCTATTCGTGGCGACCCTGTTAAGCCTGGGCGGCTTGGCCCTGTTCGCCGCGGTGGTGCAGGCGGACGGACTGGCGCCGCTGGGCCTGCTCTCTGGCTTCCTGATCGTGGGCATGTTATGGGAAAGCCCGCGGGCGGCGCTGCCCGAGGACGCCGCCCCGTGAATCCATCAACCGGCCACGCCCACAGCCGAATGGCTGCGGGATCAGGACAGTTTCCGCTGGCAATTCCTCCTCAAATCGCGTAACCTATCCATCGTCGCACCAATTTTCACATCACAAGGGATCCGCCATGAAACGATGGGTATTCGTGCCTGCATTGCTGCTTGTCGCGTCATTCGTACAGGCTCAAGATGCGCGCCAGGCCTTCATTCCAAAAAGAAAGCATGTCGCGGTCGGCGCGAAGGTGGTCGGCATCCTGTTGGCCAATGGACAACCGGTCCTCAGCACCGAAGGCCGCTCCGGGCCCGCGGATCAACTCGTCTTTTCCTACGGCGGCAACAGCTACCGCTGGATTTACGTCCCGGCCGTGGGGAATCCACAGATCACCAACCTGCAAGTGCCCCTGGCCGAGAAGGGCAAAATCAAAAGCTATCCCGCCCTGGATCTCGCCAACCCGCGCGCCGTGCTGCAATTCAAGGTGATGCAGCCGTATGCGCTGGTCGAGGTGGAAGTCAACGACGGCCTCGGCAGCCCCGCGGGCGACAGCTTCGTCGCCAGCAAGATCCGCGTTCTCGACGGCTCAAAGGAATATCCCCTCAAAGTCATGGATGTTGTCACCATCGTCAAGACGGCATACGAAGAACATCTTAACAGTCAAAAGGCGGCCATTGAGAAAGCATTGACGCAGGCCGCCCAAAAATCGCTCAAGGGCAAGAAGGTGACGGGCCCACGCGAACGACAGGACTTGATGTACCTGACCTGGCTGCCGGAAGCGAAGACGATGCGCGTCCACTTCCGCACGACGATCAGCGACGGGGCGTACGCGCTGGTCGGCGGCGGCAATCCGCTGCGCGACCCGCCGCCGTTGCCTCTGCCTCCCAAGCGCAAGATTGCGCCGCCCAAGGGGGCCGTGTCGTTCATGGCACCGGAAGAATTCGTCCGCCGCGCGCCGCCCAAGGGTTTCGCGATCAAGACCGGTACGACGTTCGGCGTCGAGTTCGGCAAGGCCTACGTCATCAACGTCAAAGGGGAAGTGATCGGCACCGAGGTATTGCCGATCGAAACTTTCACCCGACAACTCAACGCGCGTCCCGGTTTTGGGGGCCCGCGTCCGTTTCCATTGCCGGTCCCGCCGGTGAAGAAATAACCGTTCAAGCCGCTTGCGGTTTAGCGTTCGCGCATCGCCGCGCTGGCGCAAAGCCGCAAGCGATTTCTAACCTTTCCGCGGCGGCCGTTTGAACGGGATCGGCTGTTTCGTTTTTGGCTCGTTGACCTTTTCCGGCTTGTCGATGCGAATCGTCTTTTCGCCCAGTTCCACGAACTTACCCGTCGTTTCGGGCCGCACGAATGGCAGGAAAATTGGCGATTCCTCCGCGTTGACCGGAGCCGTTTTAGCTTCCTGTTGATCCGCGTGAATCCTGGCGAACTGATGCTGTTGCCATAGCTGCTTGAACGCAGCCACACCATGGTTGTGAAACAACGCCGCGCGCAGCTTGGTGGTCGCTTCGTCCATGAGGTTTTCCTGGCGAAGCACCTCGGCAATGCGGCCCACGATTTCCGGATCGGTGATAGCCAGGGCATAGGCCTTGCGGATGGCCTTCAAGCCTTCCTTCTTTTTTTCGATGCGCATGAGGTAGGCCCCATAGTCGCACCAGTAGTGTGCCAGCTCGGGCGCCAGTTGCACGGCCCGGGAGTAGTACATCTCCGCGCGCGCCAGGTCAGCGTCGGTGTCCTCCTCGATGGCGATGGCCATCAGGTAGTAGTATTCCGCCTTGAGCGGCTTGAGGGCAATCGCGGCGGTCAAATGGCGGCGCGCATTCTTGTGGTTTTGAAGCTGCAAGTGGACCTCGGCAAGCAAGGCCTGAAGGTCTTCAAACGCCGGTTTGGGGAGGTTGCGAAAGCCGGCCAGCTTGGTCAAGGGAACCAGGGCCTCGATGCAGCGGCCCATGAGGAAAAGCTGGCGACCCGTGGTAAGTAAAATGTCGATCAGATTGAGCGTCCTGCTCATGTGGTTGCCTCCATGCGGTGTTTCGGTTGCCCCAGCGGGCGAGTCGGGGTGTGGGGATTATACCGAGCGTCGCGGAGGTCGCAATAGCAAAATGTCGGCGCCACATCTCGCGTACCAGCCCCTCGCGCAAGCGAGGGGCTGACGGAAGCAAGTCCATACCAGGCGGTCCCTTCAAGACATTAAGCCATCCCCTCGCTGGCGCTCGGGGCTGGTTAACCAATTCAATCGCGCACGGCCGCGCGCCGGTCGGGGCGCTCCACCCCCTCGGGCGCGGTCAGCGCGGGAACCACCAACGGCGGCAGGAGTCGGCCCGGCGCCGGGAGTGGCGCGGGGGGCGGCGCCTCTTTCTTCTTCCGCGGGGCCGGATTCTTCAGATCGAACGTCTGCTCCGATGGTGCGCCCGTGGCCGGATATTGCTGCGGCGTCCCCGTCGCCGGCAGCGCCGACGGATACAGCCTGCCATGCCCGAGTCGGCCCAGCGGACCCGCGGCGCGGAAGCGCTCCTCGAAAAATACCAGCCCGTGCGTTTCGAGGATCGTGCCGGTCTGCCGTTCCAGCGTCGCCAGCGTAATGTTGTAATTGAGCATGGCCCGGACCTCGGACGTGACCGCGTTGCCCCAATCGTTGAGGGCTTGCAACACGTTGAGGTAGATACTCCTTCCGACGCGGTGTTGCTCGATTTGCACTTTCAGATTGTCGTACGCGGCAATGCGTGAGTCCTTGAAAGCGAGATACTGCTCGTAGCTGCTATCGAGTTCGCGCAGGGAAATCGCGAGTTCGTGCGTGGCGGCGTGAACCCCTTGGTCCAAGTTGGCGCGATCGCGCAGCAACACCAGGCTCGATTCGCGAACCTTGGCCCGGCCCTGGCGCAGGCCCAGCGGCACGGAGAAATTCACGCCGATGCTCCAGTCGGTGAATTGCCCCGAACCGGTCGCCAGACGCTCGCCGTTTGGCATCGTCCCGGCCAGGCCATTCCAGCGATAAAAGGTGGCGGCATCGACACGCGGCAACGCCGAGTTCTCCGCAAGTGTCAAGCGAACCTGGTCGGCCTCGAAAATCAACTTGAGTTCGATGAGGTCCGGCCGACGTTCTTCCGCCAGGTTGATCAATTCCTTCCACTTGGGCCGCATACGGGTGAGCGTCGGCGCCGACACGGGGACAATCTCGCGGTCGTCATTGGGGGGCAGGCCCAGAAGGTTGCGCAGCGCGCCTTCGCGCGCCAGCACGGCGGCCTCCGCCGCAACCAGGTTTGCCTTGAACTGGGTGTACGAGACGCGCGCCTGGGCGAGCGTCCCCTTGTCACCCAGCCGCACGTCGAGCCGGACCTTTTCGCGTTCGTATTGTTCCTTGGTTTGCTCGACCTGGATTCGCCGGGCCCAGGCGTCGGTGCGCGCCTGCACCAGGTTCCAGTATCCCTCGATCACGCCGCGGACCATTTCTTGCACCGTGTCCTTGTATTGGAAGAAGGAGAACTCGGTATTGATGCGGGCGATGACGATGGGCGCCGTATTGACGCGGAAGCCCGCGCCTTGCATGAGGGGCTGCGTGTAGCTCAGTTCAAACGCGTTGCGATTTTGCGGATTGAGCGCGAACGGTCCGGCGTTGCCGCCGAAGCGCGTGGGAGCTTCCGTCCAGTTCGCGCCGAGCTGGCCGCCGGTGACATTCGTTTTGGTCAGGCCCGCGATGCTTTCAAACTGGTCGGCGCCCGTGCCAAAAAGGGCGGCGCGGGTCGGGTCGAGCGGGTTGAGAAACGCCGTCGGCGTTTCGGTGCGGTTGAAACGTCCCTTGTAGGATAGGAGTGAATCGAAGCGGCCTTTTTCCTGATCGATCGCGGTGTTGGTGATGGCGGGGTCGTAGATGGTGCGCCCGCTCGCGGTCGCCGACAAACCGGTCAGGACACGCACCACGCGGGCGTTTTCCAGGCTGATCTTGATCGCTTCATCCAGCGACAGACGCCATTCGGGAACTTTCCGCAGATCGGCCACCGTGCGCGGCGCGGTCTGCTGAGGAATCGGCAGCACGGGCAGAATCGCGGGATCGCGCACCGCCACCGTCCGCTGCTCCGGCATCGCGAGCGGGCGCAGCAAGTCCGGCTGGCGTGCCATACAGCCGCCCAGGGAAATCAGCAACAACATCCATGTCAATCGCTGCATGAACCCTCAGGGTTGAGCCGCGTCATCCAGTGCGCGGCGCTGTAGAACTTCCGAAGCATGCGTGAAATCGGTCGTATCGACGACCACCTCGCCGTCGATCAACACCAGGGCTCGCCTGGCGCGGCGGGCGACTTCCAGGTCGTGCGTCACCAGGATGACCGTCAGGCCTTCCTTCTCATTCAACTCGCGGAAGAACGCCATGATCTCTCGGCTCGTGCGCGTGTCGAGGTTGCCGGTTGGCTCGTCGCACAGCAAAATTGGCGGGCGGTTGATCAAGGCCCGCGCGATGGCGACGCGCTGCTGCTGACCGCCGGAGAGCTGGTTTGGTTCGTGGTCGAGCCGATCGCTCAGGCCGACGCGCCCGAGGATGTCGGACGCCCGTTGTCGCCGGTCGCGGCGCGGGATTGCGGGGTTGTAAAGCAGCGGCACCTCGACGTTTTCCAGCGCGGAAGTCCGCGCCAAAAGATTGAAGTTCTGGAAAATAAAGCCGATCTGGCGGTTGCGCACCTGCGCCAGGCGATCGGGGTCCAGGCCAGCGACCTCCTCGTTGGCCAGGCGATAACTTCCGCTGGTGGGGCGGTCCAGGCAGCCGACGGTGTTCATGAGCGTGGATTTCCCCGACCCCGATGGCCCGATCAGCGCGACGAACTCACCGGCGTTGATGTCCAGCGACACGCCACGCAAAGCCTCTACTTTGACTTCGCCCAGGTCATAAATCTTGCTCAGGTTGCGCAGTTCGATCAGGGCCATCGTTTCGCCAATGGGTTTACGGATAGTATCGAATGTATCGATCAGGCAATTCAGTATTTGTTTGGCCGCCACGATCGCTTGCCAAAGGCGAGGGGCTAAACGGCGGGCGTCGTGACGCCGACCGTGTCGGCTATGGCGACAAGTTGCGCCCAGGTCGTTGCGTCGATGTCGATGCCGTCGCGCATCCGCTTCGCCTTGGTGCGGTCCTCCACGTCACCGGGCAGGAGGATTTCGCCGTTTGCAGATACCTTGGCCGAGCTTTTCACCCAGGCGATGAAGCGCTCCACCTCGGCGGTAAAGGCCGGGTCGGACTGGAACTTGCCCGGATCGAGCAGGATCGAGAACATGCCGTTGACGACGCGATCGGCCTTGTCGGGATTGCTGCATCCGCCGCCGGTCAACGCGCCTGCCAGGACCTCGCACAGAAACGCCAGGCCGTAACCCTTGTGTCCGGCAATGGGCAGGATCGCACCGGGCGGGTCGGCGTAGAACACCTTGGGATCGGTCGTCGGCTGACCTTGCGAGTCGATGATGCAATTCTCCGGCACTGGGACGCCCTTGTTGAGAGCGACGCGAATCTTGCCCTCGGCAACCGTGCAGGCCGAAATGTCGAGCAAGATTGGCGGGCGACCCGTGACGGGAATGCCCGCGGCGATGGGATTCGCGGACAGTCGGCGCTGCGTCCCGCCGAACGGCGCGACCAGGATGCCGGCGCCAGTCGTGTTGACGAAATGCAAGGACAGCAGGCCGGCCTCGGCCGCCATCAGGGGCCAATCGCCGATGCGGCCCAAATGTCCAGAGTTCCGCAGCGCGATCACGGCGACGCCGTGCCGGGCGCATTTGTCGATGCCAAGCTTCATCGCTTGCTCGCCGATGGTCTGTCCGAAGCCGAACTGGCCATCGAGGACGGCGATGGCGTCATTTTCGAAAACAATTTCGACCGAGCGATCCGCCAGTACCTTTCCTGCCTTTAACCATTGCACGTAGGACGGAACACGTATTACGCCGTGCGAATCGTGGCCGACCAGGTTCGCCTCGACCAGACGCATGCCAATGCGCCCAGCCTCGGCTTCCTGGCAGCCCGCGGCCTTGAAGATGGAAGTGATGAAAGGACGCAGCTTGTCGTGACGTACGATCATGGCGAGGCTTTCCCTTCATTTCAGGTTCTTGGTAAGGTCGCGCAGGTCCTGAGCGATGACATCGTGGCGGCGAAGGATTTTGCGCTGGCCTCGATCCAGGTCCGGAGCAATTCCCGCATATTGTATCTTCCAGGCGCGGTACTTCGGCTTGGCCTGTAAAAATCGTTCGACATGCCCCTTGAAATCGTTGACATCGGCCAGCAAACGCGACGGTGCGCGCTTGCAGGAGCCAAACCGGATGGTTTTTTGGGCTTCGTTGACAGCCACCAGATCGATCTCCGTACCGCTCTTGTCCCAAAAACCTTGAATTCGTTGGGTCAAGGGGAAGTCGCCGATCCCACTGCGACTGCGTTCTTCGTAGAGTTGGCCGGTCAGCTTTTCGAGCGCGCCGCCTTCGGCCACTTCGAGCTTCTGGTCGGCCTCTTGGACCAGTTGCGCGACCGGTCTGAAAGCGATGGCCGACACGGGATTGGCCAGGGCCGCCAGCCAGGAGCGAAGGAAGTTGTCGGTCACGTAGTAGCGGCCCTTTTTGGCTTCCGGCCGGGCGAAGACGGGCAGCTTGCGAACGACAAGACGGAATTTATCAATCAACGTCTGCAGGTAGCCGCCGATCTGCGTGTCGGGACTGCCGTTGACGCTGCGGATCGCCTGCACGAGTTCATGGTGCATGCAGCCTGGGTTGCGGGCGACGTATTTCAAGACCACGTCGTACCGTCCGCGCAGCTCGCGCAGGAACCAGTTGTCGGCTTCCGTTCGCAAGGGCGAAGAGCTGCCGAAAAAAATCCGTTGCAAGAGTGCTGGCCGATCCGCCCCGAGGACTTCTTGCTCGTAGCAATCGCGGTAGAACTTGGGTACGCCTTCGAAGAGATTCCACAGGAACAAGAGCCGCCTGGGCGAGGCATCGGCGTGATCGCGCAGGATCGCGAGCACCGACGCGATGTCCAGGTGGGTCAGCTCGATGTCATCGGTGACGCGATTGTACAAGGGCGCCGTACGATCATCGAACAGGGCCATCATTTCGGTGTAGATCGAGCCAAGCACCATCAGGCCGCCCTTCACGCGTGCGGCCTTCGCGGCGAGGCGATCCACAGCGCCCTGCAACAACGAACAGAAGCCCTCGTAACCGCGGCGATTGAAATACTGAAACTCATCAAGCACGAGGATGTATCCCGCCTCGGCCATCGCTTCAAACGTTTTTACGAGTTGGGCCACATCGGTTGGCCGAGGATGGAGATCGACCGGCACGCAAAAGGTTTCCAGGGCGTCGTTGACCGCGGAGATGACGCCGGCCGGCTCGGAATCAGGAATCTGGACATAGAAAACGGACTGCTTGGAGCCCACGGCCTGCAAGGCGTGTTGAATGAGCGTGGTCTTGCCGATGCGGCGTCGGCCCGAGACCTTCGCGAAAAACCAGCGCCCGCGGCCCAGGATTGCCGCGAGCGTTTCGAGCTGTCCATTTCGGCCATAAAATCGCCAGGGTTTCATGAGAATGTTCGTTGAAAGAGACGCGGCCGGGGCGCCGCATGGAGGTAAAGCCGTCTTACCTAATATGAGAAACCTGTCTTACTCAAGTCTATGCTCGGACCCGGAAGAAAGCAAGCACCTAAAGTAAAACTTCATTACCTTAATAAGATAATACCGGGCTATCTTAAGTGCGGCACTTGGCGCAATGGACCTTATCAAGGCGTCGCTGCGTTATCTCACTGAGCCCGCGATGACCTCGAGGCTTCAGCTAAGATAACACGGCATTACCTTAATAAGGTAATGCCGTGTTATCTTAGTTAGTCATTTCGCGCATGCGCAAATTATGCTAGGCGCACGAATTTTTGCAGAGAATGACATGAACCCGGCACCGCGCCGGTGCGACCGCCGCCGGACAGGGCGACTTCGGCAACGTAGATGTCGCCGTGGGAATCGACGCAGATGTCGTGCGGCGCGAAGAAATCGCCGGCGGCGCATGGGTTTTCGCCGCCGCCCCAGCGAATCTGCAAATTCCCTTGGCGATCGAAAATGCTGACGCGCCCTCCCGTCTGTCCCGGCTGATGCATGCCCGTGCCTGGCCAGCGCCCCGCGCGAAAGCCAAGCTCGGCCACGTAGACCCAGCCCGCATTATCAATGAACACCTGGCACGGTCGTGCGATGTCGGTCCATGCGCCGAGGTAGGCGCCCTCATCGGTAAAAAGTTGGATGCGAAGATTTTCGCGATCGGCGACGTAGACAATTCCATCCTGATCCACGGCGATCCCATGCACGACGTGAAACTGTCCCGGCCCACTGCCGGGTTCGCCCCACGACTGAAGCAACTCGCCGTCCGCGCTGAAGCGGTGGACGCGCGCGTTGCCATAGCCGTCAGCGACGAACAGGTCGCCCGTTGGTCCAACAGCCAGATTGCACGGAAAATTGAGCGGCGGCCCGGCCTGCTTGATCGTGCGATAATCGATGCTGGTTGCACCGGTGTCGGACGGCTTGCCATCGCCCAGCATCAGGCGCGGTTTGCCGGCAGTGGAGAAGGCGCGAACCGCGTGCCCAAAGTCGTCGGTGCAGTATACCGTATCGTCCGGGCCAATCGTAATGCCATGAGCCCGCGTGAAAACTCCCTCGCCCCAGGTGGACACTGGCGTGCCATCGCGCTCGAAAACCAGCACTGGCCGCGGCCCGCGCAAGAAAACATAGACGCGATCCTTCGAATCACACGCGACGCCGACCGCTTCGCCCGCGTCGCCGTCAATGGGAAATTTCGCCCAGGCCTCGTCCACCCGATAACGAAAATTGCCCTGGCCGACTTGCACTTCACTCATGATGCCTCCTGTAAACCCGCTCCCGCGAACAGCCCAAAAAAATCGCTTTGCTCAAGGCTATTCTGGAAAGCCCAGGCCAATCGGCTATGCTGACAGGGTAAATGAGCGCATTTCGTCACCATCGGGTGGGCCAACCATGCGAGCCATCCCGTTCATCGCCAGCGATCTGGCCTTCGTCGAACGTGTCAAGCCGCTCGTTAGCGCCTGCTTCGAATTCGACGCGCCGTTGATTCCGATCAAAACCGTAACCGATGCCCTGGAATACCTCAACCTCGAGATGCCCGATCTCGCGTTCATCAATTTCACCGATCCCGCCATCGACGGTTTCGCCTTGCTCGACGCCATCCTCAACGATTCCTGGCTGCACTACGCCGGCATCATCGCTTTTTGCGACGATCACGAAGTCAACCAACGCCTCGAAAAAATCCAGCCCGTCAACCTGGTTATCTCACTCGTGGAGGATGACGCCGAACGCTACCTTCCCAAAATCCTCACCATCATCGTCAGGAATCAACGCATCCTCTTTCAGCGCGGCATCGGCTCGGGCCTGGTGCAAACCCTGTCCGGCTCCTTCCAGCTTCAAAACGACGCCGTCGAGGCCAACTGCTACGCCAACCTCGTTTGTAACTTCCTCTTCAACGCCAACAAGATCGATGCCGCCGGAAAAATGCACATCAACATCGCCCTGACCGAGATGCTCATCAACGCCATCGAACACGGCAACTGCGGCATCACATATCAAGAGAAAAGCGCCTGGCTGGAAGACGGCAAACTGATGCGCGACCTCATCGCCACGAGGTGCGCGGATCCCGCCGTGCGCGACAGGCGCGTACTCTTCGAGTATGCCATCGCCCCGGAAAAATCCACCTTCTTCTTCGCCGACCAGGGGCCTGGCTTCGACTGGCGCGGCCTCAAAGACCCAGCCAGCGCGGAAAACGTGACCGTTTTGCACGGCCGCGGCATCAAAATGACGCGCAAGTACACCAAAAACCTCACCTACAACGAAAAGGGCAATGAGGCCTCTTTCGAAATCGAGCACCAGGCGGATTGCGCCAACGCCCGGCCTGCCCTGTTCGGGAACATCGCTCCAGTCGCGGTGCGGACGGGCGACATCGTGTTCCAGGAAGGGGAGCCCGGTGATTTCCTGTACTACATCGCCAAGGGGCATTACGAAGTGCTTGTGAAGAACCAGGTCGTCTCGTCGATGGGCGCCGACGACATCCTGATGGGGGAGATGGCGTTCCTGCTGAACAACCACCGCACCGCCACCGTGCGCGCCACGACTCCCGGCACGCTGATCCGCATGTCGAAAAAGGACTTCGTCGAGGCGCTCAAGGCGAACCCACATTATGGACTTTTCCTCGCCCGACTTTTGGCCCAAAGGCTCCAACGAGGGGCCACGGACCCAATCAAAACAGGGCTGCCGCGCCAGAATAAGTTAAAACTCGTAGCCGCGTCACAAATGATCGTAGACTCAGTAATTCCAAAAAATCAATCAGCCACGGAAGAAACACGAACAAAGGCGGCAGAGAACGGGCAGTAATACAGGCCATTCCACACCATTGTCGATTCCGTGATTTTTCCGTGGCTAATTCTTGGAACTACTGAGATTAATCCTTTGCCGTAATTCTCTTGAGGATTTCCCATGGCGCGCGGAGGTATCCCGGGCGGCCACTCCGGGCGGATCCTGAACTTGTCGGGTCACGTTTGAGAAATGCACAACTGCGTATGCAAAAACCAAGTCAGCTTCCGCGTCCACTCGCCACCCGGTCGGTAGACAGCAAGTGGAATGGGGCGTGGCCCATGCCTCCGTTAGTAGCTAAAATGTGCTGGCGGGTTTATTCGGCGCAGGTTGTTTACAATTTCGGTGACGCCCTACGTAGTTCAGACGGATAGAGCGCAGCTCTCCTAACTCGACAGGAGCGTTGCGTCCTCTTGAATAGCTGTGGAGGGAGTTACGAGCGGAAGTTCCGACGTAAAGTGGGGCTAACTGCGAAGGAAGACACCAACCCGCCGAGAACCAGAATCGTCGCAGGGTGGTCCGGTTTTGCCGCATAGGGTCAGTGACCAATCGCAGAACGGTTTGTCGAGATCCGGTAGAATGACCGGAGGCCCCCGTAGCTCAGTGGATAGAGCAATTGTTTCCTAAACAATAGGTCGCAGGTTCGATCCCTGCCGGGGGTACTCTTTCAATCACTTCGCAAGCAGCTTCCCAACGAATTGGATCGCCCGCCGCGCCTTTTCCTTCAGGGTACCTTCGTCGGCCACGCTATCGGGTTCGACCATGATCCAACCCATTTTCCGCATGCCGGTGATATCCATCGGCCTGACGCGCAACTCAAGCAACGGCCCGTCGGCCCGTTCCGGGCCAATGCGAGCGGTCAGCGAGTTTTTCCAGACCCCGACCAGCATGGGGCCGTGACGCGGGAAGCAAAGCCCGCCGCGCATCTTCTTCTCCTGGACGGCCTTCTTGCGGACGGGGGCTGTGCGGAAAGATCGCCTTGACCCAGGCCGACTGGTGGCGCCATGACCAGCACGCGGACTCTTTGTGGATCAACGGCTTTATCCTGCGAGCTTCGGGTGCGATGACTCGTCGCCGTGCTATCGCGTCGTGGTGGAACACGCAGGACAAATCCAGTCGAACTGTACTACGAGTCCCACCTCCGGAAGCGATGGAGCGAGAATGCCGCGACGAGTTGAATCTGCCTGGCGAGGGTAACTCGTGTCAACGATTTTCGAGAACGCCCTGGGAGAAAAGCAACCTGGGGGTTATCAACGATCGCTCGCGCGAATACAATCGGTGATGACGTTCTCATCTGGAGAGGCTATGGTACCTTTGCTTTATCCACAACTTGAAAGGTCGGTCTGGGAAGTCGAGCTATATCTCAGGCTCTTCATCACCACCAGCGGCGGCCTGTAATCTCCTGCCTGACGCGTGCTTTTCCGCGCGCGCTTTCGGTTCGCAAACCCATTCATAAGGCCCTGCCTCCGTCGTAACACGCGGGGTCGGGTAATCTCCTTTCTCGAAGGCTGACCCACGCCAATGCATAAAGCTGGACCAGAGGCGGAGCGCGCTTTGGATTCGCCGAGTCGGCTACCCGATCCGCCGATTCGGCGACTGGCCCGTCCGTTCGTCCGATTCTTGCAGATCGAATCTGCGAGCGGAGTCGTCCTTTTGATCTGCACGGCGGCCGCTCTTGGGCTGGCTAATTCGCCCTGGGCCGAAGCGTTCCGCGGATTTTGGCAGACGCACCTGCGCATCGGCATCGGTCCCTGGGGACTGGACGAATCGCTGCTGCACTGGGTCAATGATGCCTTGATGACGATCTTCTTTTTCGTCGTCGGTCTGGAGATCAAACGTGAGATCGTGGCTGGCGAGCTGCGCGACCCAAAAAAAGCAGCATTGCCGGTGATGGCGGCCCTGGGCGGCATGATCGCGCCGGCCAGCATCTACTGGTTGCTTCTGGGCGGACAACCAGGCGCGTCGGGCTGGGGCATTCCCATGGCGACCGACATCGCCTTCGTGGTCGGGTTCCTCGCGTTGCTCGGACCGCGCGTCCCGTTTGGCCTCAAGATCCTGCTGCTGTCGTTGGCGATTGCGGACGACCTTGGCGCCGTGCTCGTCATTGCCGTCTTTTACTCCACGAATATCTCGCTTGGCGCGCTGTTGTTGGCGGCGCTTGGCTTTGGGGTGACCTATTTCCTGAACTGCCTCGGTGTTCGGCGCGTCGCGATTTATGTCGTGGTTGGCGCATTCATCTGGCTGGCGTTTCTGAAATCGGGCATCCATCCCACGGTGGCTGGCGTGTTGCTGGGACTGCTGACCCCCGCGAGTGCCTGGGTGGGCGAACGGGCGCTTATTGATGTGGTCGCCGACGTTCTCAATAGCTTGCGTGCGGATCAAGACGGGAAGCCGGAGTACCATCACCGGCCCTTGCTCGGGCAGCTTGAAATGGCGGCGCGAGAATCGACCTCGCCGCTAGAACGGCTAGAGGCGAGCCTGCACCCGTGGGTGGCATTCATCATCATGCCCGTATTCGCGCTCGCCAACGCCGGTGTCAGCATCGAACTGGGAGCGCTGGGTCACCCGGTCGCCCTGGGCGTCGCCGCGGGACTCGTTGTCGGCAAACCCCTGGGCATTCTCGTGTTCAGTTGGCTCGCCGTCTCCGTGGGGCTGGCGCGTCTTCCGTCTGGGGTCACCTGGCAAGTGATGTTGGGCGCCGGCTGCCTCGCCGGCATCGGGTTTACCATGTCCCTTTTCGTCGCCGGTCTCGCCCTCGACGGGGAGTTGCTTGACGCCAGCAAGATCGGCACGCTGGCCGGATCTGCGCTGAGTGCAATCCCTGGTTGCATCCTTTTGCTGGCGTTTCTGCCACGGCGCGCCGCTTGACGGGCCTTCGCCACATGGATGGGAGCCGGAGGGTTGGAGGGCGGAAGGAAGGCGGCCTTGGTCTTTCACCCTCCCTGTTGCCCCTGTAGGATACCGATGTGGATTTGCCGTATTTGGTGGCTATTTGACGACCTTCAATCGAACGTCAATACCTCTGCGGCACAACTCCGGGCACTTCATCTGGCTGCAACGACTGGATCACCTCAATGTCGCTCGCGCGGCGCCACGCTTGCATTGGTCTCCTGCTGATCGTCGCGGTCTGGTGTTTTATTTTCGCGCGAAGTGGTGTTTCGCTTGAAGGGAACGTGACGGATGACACCGGTCCTGTCGCCGGCGCTCGCGTCGGCTGGCAAGGCGAATGCCGGCGCGTCACCACCGATTCGGCCGGGCGTTTTTTTCTGCCCGCCTCACCCGGAGGCAAGCGCTTGATTGCCAGCAAGCCTGGCTATCGAATCGCCGCCGGGTCGTCTGATTCGCTGCGTCTGGCGCCGCTGCCGAGGGAAGACAACCTCGACTACGCCTGGATCGAGCCACATCCTGACCCGGTGCAAATCAACAACTGTGCTAACTGTCACGATGAGATCTACCAGCAGTGGCGAGGCAGCGCTCACGGTCGCTCGGCGAGCAATCCGCGTTTTCTGCACCTGTTTGCGGGAACTGACGGCAAATCGCTGCCGCGCCAAACCTGGAACGCGCGCGCGGAGCACCCCGATGGGTCCGCGGTTTGCGCTTCCTGTCACGCGCCGACGCTGGCGTCGCCGACGCTGGAATACGATGTGCGCGAAGCCCAGGGCGTCGCCCGTAGCGGCGTCCACTGCGATTTTTGTCACAAGGTCGCCGACGTGCCTCCAGGCAAATTCGGCACGCGGTTTGGCCGAGATGCCGTGCGGCTCTTGCGTCCGCGCGACGGCGTTTCCTTGACGTTTGGGCCTCTCGACGACGCGGTCCGCCCGGGTGAAACGTTTGCGTATTCTCCCCTATACAAGGAAAGCCGGTATTGCGCGTCGTGCCATGAAGGAATCGTTTTCGGCGCTCACGCCTACGGGACCTACAGCGAATGGCTGGCAAGTCCGGCCCGCGCCCAAGGGAAGCATTGTCAATCTTGCCACATGGCCCCGACCGGAAAGATGAACAACATCGCGCCGGGCAAGGGCGGCATCGTGCGGGATCCGCGCACGCTCGCCAGCCATGACATGCCGGGCGGGCGAATCGACCTGCTGCGCGAATCGCTGCGGATGGATGTCGGCACATCAACCAGCACGAAGGGAAAGCAGGTCGCCGTCGAAATCGTCGCCCAGCGCGTGGGCCATCGCGTGCCGACGGGGTTCGTCGATCGGCATTTGCTTCTCGTCGTTCAAGCCTGGGATGAACAGGGCAAGGCCGTTGCGCTCGTGGATGGACCGCGCTTGCCGAAAAAGGCCGGTCGCTGGTCGGGCATCGCAGGCGCACTTTACGCCAAGCAACTCTTTGGCCCCGCAGGTGAGGGGCCGATTCCATTCTGGCTGCACGTTGCGAAAATCGAGGACACCCGTTTGCACGCGGAGCGGCCTGACCGGCGCGTCTTTTTGTTTTCGCCATCCGCCCGGCGTGTGAGCGTCCAGCTCTGGTACCGCCGCTTCTGGCAGGAAGTCGCCGACCCGCGCGGCTGGACGGACTACGAGTTTTTGGTCGCCGAACGGAAGGCAGCCTGGCGCTGAGCGCCACGGCGCCGCGCTCGCGGTCTCGGGCAAGTCGCACCCGAAAAAGATTTAATCCAACCAACCTTTTCTCAAACGCGGCAATCCTGGTAAACTGAACGATACCCAGACCTCCCGGAGCGCGTCATGCGTCGCGTCGTTTTTTCCCTGTGCCTGTTCGCCTTGCTTGCGCCATCCAGCGTGCGTGGAGGCCTGTACTATTCCGCCGAGCAATACGCGGCGTTACCCGCCCAGTGGCGTGGCTTTCTGCTCGATCACCGCGCCTTGCGCAATCTCGCTCTCAAGCCCAAAAACGAAGCCGAGGCCAGTCCCTTGCGCACGCGCTACCGCCAGGAGGCAGCCAAGTTGGAGGCTCGCTTGAAAAAAGCCAAGCTGAGTCCCGACGAGTTGGCCGACCTGGGCGCGATTTACATTCGCCTTGGAGAGATCGATCGGGCCATCGAGATCCTGCAACCCTCTCAGCGCGCGCACCCCAATCATTTCGCCTTGGCCGCCAATCTTGGCGCCGCGTGGCAAATGAAGGGCGACCTGCGTCAGGCCGAGGCGATGCTGGAGGAAGCGGTCCGCCTCGCGCCCGGCAAGTTGCAAGCGTTTGAAAAGGCGCACCTGAAACTCGTCCGCTCGCGGCAACGCAATCCCGCGTCGCAACTCGACGACCTCTTCGGAGTTCGCTATGTCGGTGTCAAGAACGCCTTTGAGCCTGGGAAGATCGCGCCCCCCGAGTTGAAAAAGCTGCCCGCGCGTGCCGTTCCAATCGCCCAACAACTTGCGCTGTGGTTTCCCGCCGACGGCCGGCTCCTTTGGCAGCTCGCCGAACTTGCCAACGCCCACGGTGATGTCAAGACCGCCGCGGCCATGATGGAGGGTTGCGTCGTGCAGTTCGGCATGAATCACCCGACCCTGCGCACGCGCCGCCAGATCTTGCGTGAAATCGTGGAGAAAGGACCGCAAGCCAAACTTGGCGTCGGCCAGGAGCACAAGGAAAAGCACACGGGCACGATCGCGTTTCGTTCGCGCCGGCCGCTCGTCTCGAAGCTCGATACCTTGCCCTTGCCCGCCATCGATCCGAAAGGAATCAATCCTATTCCGTGGGAGCTCTTTGCCGAGACTTCCCTGACCAGGCCTTTCAAGGTCAACTTTCCCAAATATCTTCATGACCTGGAGAATAAGCAAATTTCCCTGGCCGGGTTCATGTATCCGCTCCGTGAGGATCCGGACATGGCAGCATTTTTGTTCATCGAAGCCCCGGTCGGCTGCTGGTATTGCGAGATGCCGGAGACGACGGGGATCGTGTTCATCGAGATGCCCGCGGGCCAGACGACGCGTTATCAGCGCGGCCTGGTGCGGGTGATAGGCCAGCTCAAGCTAAACGCGACCGACCCGGAGGATTTCCTGTACACGGTGAAGGGCGCCCGGGTCGCCGCGCTGGATTGAACGGGCTTTCAGGATCGAGCGTCCTGCCGCCCGTACGCCGGTATAATGAAATGGACTGCCTTCCCGTCCAAGGAGGAGCTTCATGGCCCTTACCGTTTCCCAAATCCAGGAACAAAAGAAGCAGGCCGAGGAGCTGCTTTTCTCGGAGAAGAAGCCGCTTGGCTTCGCGAAGACGCTGTTTTTCGGTCAATTTCAGGGAGCACTGCTTTTTCCCTATCCCGACCTCACCGACGCCGAAAAGCCTATTGTCGAGCAAGCGATGCGCGATGTGCAAAAGTTCGCCGACGAATCGATCGACGCCGCCGCGATCGACCGCCAGGCGAATATTCCACAATCGGTCATTGATGGCCTCGCCAAACTCGGTGTCCTGGGCATGACCGCCCCGACGGAGTTCGGCGGCCGCGGGTTCTCGCAGCTGGGCTACACGAAGATTCTGCAAATCATCGGCGGCCATTGCTCCTCCACGGCAGTTTTCGTGAACGCGCATCATTCCATCGGCGTGCGCGCCCTGCTTCTCTTTGGCACCCGCGCACAGCAGGAGAAATGGCTGCCCGATCTGATCACGGGCAAGAAGCTCGGCGCCTTCGCGTTGACCGAGCCCGAGGCCGGGTCCGACGCCGCCAACGTGCAAACCACGGCGACGCCCAGCGCCGATGGCAAGACCTGGATTCTCAACGGCGAAAAACGCTACATCACCAACGGCGGCATCGCGGGCGTGCTCACCGTCATGGCTCGCACCCCGGTCCCGCAGCCTCCCCTCGCCCCTGGCGGGAGAGGGTTCGGGGGTGAGGGGGAAACGAAGATCACCGCCTTCCTGGTCACGCCCGATATGCCCGGCTTCGAGGTGCTCGAAGCGCGCATGGAAAAGTGCGGCATCCGCGGCACGGCCACCGCCCGGCTCAAGTTCACCGACATGCCGGTTCCGGCCGAGAACATCCTCGGCCCCCTGGGCAAAGGCTTGCGCGTCGCCCTGACCGTGCTCGACTTTGGCCGCACGACGTTTGGCGCCAGCTGCTCCGGCGTCGCGCGAACCTGTCTCCAGGCATCGATTGCTCATGCCAACAAGCGCGTGCAATTCAAGGAAACGATTGGCGAATTCGAGCTGGTGAAAAAAAAAATCGCCTTCATGGCCGCCAACGCCTTCGCCATGGAGGCGACCGCCGCCCAGTGCGCCGCCTTCATCGACCGCGGCGCTGACGATTACATGCTCGAAACGGCAATGCTCAAGGTCTGGTCGACCGAAGCGCTCTGGACCATCGTCAATGACACGCTGCAAATCCACGGCGGTCAGGGCTACTTCACGGCCGATCCCTACGAACGCATGATGCGTGACGCGCGCATCAACACCATCGGCGAAGGCGCCAATGATGTGCTCAAGGCATTCATCGCCGTGGTCGGCATGCGCGGCGTCGGCGAAAACCTCAAGGGCATTCTTGGCGCCTTGAAGCACCCGCTGCGCGATTTTGGGACGCTCTGGAATTTCGGCCGCAGCCAGCTCGCCGCTCGTTTTTCCTCACCGGAGGTCCCGGTCAAGAACGCTCATCTGCGCAAGGAAGCCCGTGAGCTGTCTGCCCGCGTGCGCGATTTTGGCCTGGCGGTAATCGATGTGCTGAAGCATTTCCGCAAGAAGGCGCTTGAGCAATCTCGGGGCGGCGACGATGAGGAACTCAAGATCATGGAAGTCGTCTTGAAAAGCCAGTACATGCAGGAACGCCTGGCCGATGCCGCGTGCGATCTTTATGCCTCGAGCTGCACGCTCGCTCGCCTCGATCATCTGATGACCGACGCCAACGGCGATGCGGAAATGCAACGCGAAATCCAGGCGGGACGCTATTTCATGGCCCTTGCCAATCGGCGAATCAGCCAAAGCCTGGCGGCGCTTTGGGACAACGAGGATGCCATTACGACGGCGGTCGCGGATGCGTGGCTGGGGAAGGCATCGGCCCCGCGGCACACCTAAAAAAAATGGCATGGATGCGATAGAGGTTGAAAAGGTTGCCGCCAAGAATGGACCCACCCGAAGAAGCCCGGCGTCTCACTTCAGAAGGCCGCGACGGTAAATGGCCAATGACAACCGCGAAAACCTCGATCCCGCCTCCGCTTCGCAAATCAACGATTGACCCGGATTATTCACCGCAAAGAACGTGGAGAGATTGCAACGGAAAGTGAAAGAAGGACTTGTGATGAAACCTATCCCTTGCGTTCGAGTACCCTCTGTTTCCGATGCCATTCACCCGAGTCCAATCTCGGCTTGTCTCCGCGCTCTCGGCGGTCAATAACCCGCGTTCATAAACTCACGGTGGTCTCCGCGTTGCATGACCTGGGCCCGGGCATTCAATCGGTACCCTCGACACCAACGTAACGACGCGAACACCTTGCCAACTTTCCTGGCGTGGCCCATTGAAAAACACGCCGCAACGCGACAGCGCGAAGCCGCATGGGGTAGAATTGCGCCGGCAGAAGGACCGCACCCCGCGCAAGGAGATGCAATCATGGATCGAAGAATCTGGACCATTCTCACCCTTGGAATCGTGGCAATCGGATTTCTCGCCAGTGAATCCAGCGCTCGCGCCCAAAACTTTCAACCCTATCCCCAAAGCCAGGACTACAATCGGCTCTACTATTACCCCTACTACTATTTCCCGCACAACTACTGGCCGGCTCAAGGCCCCCGTTGGCCGGAAGGGCCAGGGATGCCCTACATGCGGCCGCCGGCGTACCAGGCCCTGCCCGCTTTCCGGGAGCCGGGCTGGCGCTATGAGATGTGGCAATCCCAGCGCTACTACCGCGGCAACCATTTTTGGCTCGACGTGTTTTAACGAACGCGCATCAATGCCTTTCAGATTCCCCCCGCCAACGCGGCCCGCAACGCGCGCCGCCTGGCGGTTTCGCGAAACCTGTGCCCGGCCGTGGGCCCATTTCGTCTGCTTTTACCTTCCCTTCTCCCCACCACCGCGTGTATATTATCCTACGTGCGGCAAGGCCGCGCCCTTCGCTGGCGCTCCGGTTCGGACCGGCCATCCTTCCCGCGTGTGAATCAAACCCGCCTGCCAATCCTTTTCTCTCAGGAGTGCGAATCCATGCGCTATACCACCTTCGCAATCGCGGCGATCCTGTCCCTGGCGATCAGCGTCCCCTCGGCCTCGGCACAAAAGCTTCTCAAGACCGATGGCTGGGGCAGCTTGACCGGCAAGGTCACGCTCGATGGGGCGATCCCTGCCATCGTCAATCTGGTTCCGAAGATGAAGATCCACCGCGACGGCCCCATCTGCTGCCTGCTGGGCAAGAAGAACGAAAAGATCGATCTGACGTGGGTGGTCGATCCCAAGACCAAGGGAGTCGCCAACGTGGTCGTGTGGGTGCGGGCGCCCCAGGACACTTATCTCGCCATCAAACCCGCCAAACAGAAACGCAAGGACACCGTGATCATCGATCAGCCGCACTGCCAGTTCGTGCCGCGCGTCTCGGTTTTCAATCCGGTCTATTTCGACGGCAAAAAGGAAGTACCGACCGGCCAAAAACTGATCCTGCGCAACAGCGCCGTGGTGGCTCACAACATTCGTGCGACCGCGCATCCGATCTATAACGAGGACAACAGCTTCAACGTCAACGTCCCGGCCAAATCGGAAATCACCAAGACCTTCAACCCCCAACCCTTGCCGGTCAAGCTGCAATGCGATTTTCATACCTGGATGTCGGCGCAGCTTTTTGTGTTCAACCATCCCTATTACGCCATCACGGATGCGAACGGCAATTTCACGATCCCCGAAGTCCCTGCCGGGGCCGAGATCCACATCATGGCCTGGCACGAAGGCGTTGGCTACGTCACCCCCGGAGGCAAGACCGGCGGCGTCGCGCGGGCGCTCAAGGCCGGCAAAAACGTGATCGACTTCACCGTCAAGGCGCCGTGAAATTCATTTAGCCGCGGAGCTTGCTAGGCGCTCGTCCCAAATGCCGTCCGCCAGGCCAAGCAACGGGGGTTGCCATGTCCCTTGCCGTCAGGAAACCCGACGCTCGCACGACCGTGGATGAGTACCTCGCACTGGAGCGTCCTCGTCTCGCAGGATCGGCCGCAAATCGAGCAATATCACCGCAAGGCCGACAGTGAATGGACCTATCGCCTACACCTGGGCCTGGAGGCGGCCGTCGCCATGCCGTCGATCGGGTGTGACTTGAAGCTGGTCGATGTGTATGACCGGGTGGAATTCGCGGAGACAGCTTGAGCCAGTGTTCGAGTGGCCAGTCGGCCCCTGATGCTGGAGTGGACGCCATGTCCAACCCCCTTCGCTTTCTGTCACGCCGTCGCCTTCTCGCCTTTTTCGGCGTGGCTCTGCTCCTCTTCGGCCTCGCGATGCTGCACCCATACCCCCGGCAATCGCTGTTCGGGCCGACGATTGATGGCATTCCGTGGTGCATGTGGGAGGCTCGCCTATTGCAGCTCATGGACAATTCGGTTAAAAGGTCATCCACGGAGGGATGAATCGAATGGCAAATACTCTCAAGTCCGCGGTCGCGCACTACGGCGCGCAGGCCAAATCGAAACTTCGCAACCTTGGGGCCGTCGGCGAGCCCGAGGACCAACTGCGGGCACCGCTTGAGGGGCTCATCGATGATCTCGCCCAGCTGTCCGGCTTTCCCACGGGCGCGGTAACAGCCGTCGGCGAAACCGCACTTGGTGACCTCAAAACCCGGCCCGATTATGCGGTCACTGTCCGCAACGCGCTTGCCGGCTTTGTGGAGATCAAAGCCCCAGGCAAAGGCGCCGACCCACGCAAATTTAAAGGCCACGACAAGGAACAATGGGCAAAACTGCAATCCTTGCCCAACCTGATCTACACCGACGGCAACCATTTCAGCCTCTGGCGCAGCGGGGAACTGGACGGTCCAATCGTTTCCGTCCTCGGCGATGTCGAAACCTCGGGCGCGACCCTGGACGCCCCGCCTGAATTGCTTACGCTCTTCGACAGTTTCTTCCGTTGGGAGCCGATCCCGCCTCGCAGCGCCCAGGAACTCGCCCGCACCACGGCCCGATTGTGCCGATTTCTGCGCGACGAGGTAACTGAGCAATTAACGTTGGGCAGCCCGGCTCTGACCGCCCTCGCCGCGGACTGGCGCAAACTCCTCTTTCCGGATGCTTCGGACACGCAGTTCGCTGACGGCTACGCGCAGGCCGTCACCTTTGGCTTGCTCATGGCGAGAGCCCACGACATCGAACTGAGGACTGGCCTCGATCAAGCCGCCAAGAAGCTTGGCAGAACCAACTCGCTCATCGGCGCAGCCCTCCGCCTGCTCACCGATGACGCCAGCAACCAAGAAACTTTGAAAACCTCGCTGGGCACGCTCACGCGCGTCCTCGATGCCGTCAACTGGCATTCCATCAGCAAGGATAAACCCGAAGCCTGGCTTTACTTTTACGAAGAGTTTCTGGCGGTCTACGACAACAACCTGCGCAAACTGACCGGTTCGTATTACACGCCGCCGGAGGTCGTCGGGGCGATGGTTCGCCTGGTGGATGAGGTGCTGCGAAGCCGTTTTCAAAAGCCGGCGGGGTTGGCCTCCCAGGCTGTCACGCTCGCCGATCCCGCCGTCGGCACGGGAACCTTCCTCCTTGGCGTCCTGAGCCGCATCGCCGCGACCGTCGAGGCGGACCAAGGGGCCGGTGCGGTCCCCGGCGCCATCGACGCGGCCATCAGCCGCCTCATCGCTTTTGAGATGCAGCTCGGCCCCTTCGCCGTCGCCCAGCTCCGCATTTACGCCGAACTCGTTCACCTGATCGGCAAGCCGCCAAAAACCCCCGCGCGCATGTTCGTGACCGACACGCTCGGCAACCCCTGGGTGGAGACGGAGTCGCTTTTCTCGGGCTACTTCGGCACCATCGGCGAATCGCGCCGCGCCGCCAACAAGATCAAACGCGAGGAGCCGATCACCGTGGTCATCGGCAATCCGCCCTACAAGGAAAAGGCCAAGGGCAAAGGCGGTTGGATCGAAAAGGGGCACGGCGCGCGCGGCGCGCCTCTGGCCGCCTGGATTCCGCCCAAGGAATGGGGCGTCAGTGCACATGCCAAACACCTGCGGAACCTCTACGTCTTCTTTTGGCGCTGGGCGACCTGGAGGGTTTTCGATCACGATCCCCAGCACAACAACGGCGTCGTCTGTTTCATCACGGTCGCCGGGTTTCTCAACGGGCCCGGCTTTCAGAGGATGCGGGATTACCTGCGCCGCACGGCCGATGACGTCTGGGTCATCGATTGTTCGCCGGAGGGGCATCAGCCGGAGACTCCCACACGCATCTTTCAGGGCGTGCAGCAGCCGGTGTGCATCGTGCTGGTGTCGCGTTCCCCGAATTGCGATCCGGGAGCCCCGGCGACCGTGCGTTATCGGGCGCTGCCGGAAGGTGCGCGTGAGGACAAATTCGCAGCCCTGGCGCAATTGACGCTCGAAGGCGACGGCTGGATCGATTGCCCGGCGGAATGGCGCGGTCCGTTTCTGCCGGCGCTGGCGGGCGACTGGGCGACTTACCCTGCGCTCGACGACCTGTTCGGTTACAACGGCTCGGGAGTGATGCCGGGCCGAACCTGGATCATCGCTCCGGACGCCGAGTCGCTGGTGCGCCGGTGGCAGAAGCTCATCAAGGCGAAACCCGAACAGAAAGAGGCGCTTTTCGTGCCGCACCTCAACCACGGAAAATTGGGGGATCGCCATGTCAATCGCGTCATTACAAAGGGATTGCCAGGTTACGCGAGCAACCCGAAAACAATTGGCGACGAAAAGGGCGAGTGCCTTGAACCGGTCCAATACGCCTTCCGATCTTTCGACCGCCAATGGATTATTCCGGACAATCGCGTCATCAATCGGCCCAACCCGGAACTGTGGCGAGCCCATTCGAACAAGCAGATCTACCTGACGGCGATTCACCGCACATCCCCGACCAACGGCCCGGCCCTTACGATCACTGGTTTGATTCCAGACCTGGATCATTACAAGGGGTCCTTTGGCGGCCGCGTGTTTCCGCTCTGGCGCGACAGCAAGGCAACCGAACCGAACCTGCCGCCGAAGTTGCTTCATCGCCTGGAATGGCGTTACAAGATGCCGGTCGATGCGCAGGATATCATGGCGTACATCGCCGCGGTGGCCGCCCATCCCGCATACACGGCGCGGTTTCAGGACGATCTCGCGCAGCCGGGCCTGCGCATCCCTTTAACTACGAACAAGAAACGCTTTGCCGAGGCGGTCGAGCTGGGCCGCACGATTATTTGGCTGCACACATTCGGCGAGCGTTGTGTTGACGCCAAAAAGAGCCGACCGCGCCAGCCGCCGCGTTTGGCAAAGGACAACGCCCCACGCATTCCAGCGGGCGGCGCCATTTCACCCGAGCCCGACGCCATGCCCGACGAGATCCTCTACGACGCGAGCAAGAAACGGCTCGTGATCGGCAGCGGCTACATCGAAAATGTGCCCCAGGCGGTCTGGGATTACGAGGTGTCGGGCAAGCAAGTGGTGCCGCACTGGTTCAGCTACCGCAAGCTGGATCGCGCGAAACCGCCGATGGGAGACAAGCGGCCGCCGTCAGAGCTGTGCAAGATTCAACCGCCGGGCTGGCTCGCGGAATACACAACCGAGCTGCTCAACGTGCTGCACGTGCTCGGCCGGCTCGTCGAACTGGAAGAAGCCCAGGCCGACTTGCTCCATCGAATTTGCAAAGGCCCAACCATTGGCGTGGAAGAATTGCGCGCCGCGGATGCGTTAACGGTTGACGCCGCATTGCGAAAAAAGCTTGGCAGCGAATTAGAGACGCTGCCAAGCCTCTTTGATTGACCTCATGGGTGGAGTTCACTCCTTCATTTCATGCGTTTCCATCCCAGGGGCCGGACCGATGGAACGAACGCTCTCGACGAAGCTTCAATTGGTCGAACGAATCGAATACAATGGCGTCGTACCCATCTCGAGGATCCCGCACATGGCTACCGTCACCGACGCCGCTTCGCAAGAACGCTGGGCACATTTGAATGCTGTACAGCAATGCGTTTCAGCTTGGTCTGGCAATCCCGCCGTGCTATCATGACACGAAAGGAGGCAACATGGCCACGAGCATCGAAACGAAAAACGCCGCCGACCTGGATGCGCAGTGCCGCCAATGGCAGAGTCGCTGCGCTGAACTGACCAGCGAGCGCGATCGCTTGCGCGCGGACCTCGCCAAATCGCAAGCGGAGCGAGAGGCCTATCTGCATGCCGTTTATGCCTGCCTCCGCAAAGATTATTCTGCTCCCACGTTTACCAGGGATGAAGTCTTTGCCGCCATCGAACACGAGCCGTCCCTGCGCGACCTGATCGCCGAACTTAAAAGGGAATTCGGTCAGGAGACATGACAATGCCTTTCCAGGTCACCCAGTTCCCAGGGGCGGCGGCGCAAATCCGATCCTTGGCGCGAGCGGCGGCGGCTAAAGGCTTGGCCCAGGGCTTCGTCGAAGCCGTGGAAAAAATCCAGACGCACCTCGAAAGCCATCCCGCGGAATGGGGCGACCCCGAGTACAACCTGATTCACGCCGGCGGGCGTGTCTGTCACGGCATTGAATCGGGCCTGGTGGTGCGGTTCGCGCTTTACGAAAAGAAACAAGCCGTCTGCATCATCGACATCCGTCCGCTGCCCGATTCACGCTTTGGCGAAAGCTGACCCCCGCATTGATCCATCGTAACCAATAAAATGGCCTCGACGAGGACCCCACACATGGCCACCGTCACCGACACCGCCGCTCAGGACCGCTGGGAAAAGGAAAACGCCGCCGCTCCAACGCGCAAGGAGCCGCCGACCACCGTGTCGAGCGTGCCCATCGAGGCGCTCTATACGCCCGACGCTCTGCGCGACTTCGATCCGGACACCGACCTCGGCTATCCCGGCCAATACCCCTTCACACGCGGCGTTCACGCTTCAATGTATCGCTCGCGCCTCTGGACCATGCGCCAGTTCGCGGGCTTCGGGTCGGCGCAACAAACCAACGAACGCTTCAAGTTTCTGCTTGAAAAGGGCCAGACCGGCCTGTCCACCGCGTTCGATCTGCCCACGCTCATGGGCCTCGACTCCGACGACCCGCGCTCGCTCGGCGAGGTCGGCCGACTCGGCGTCGCCGTCGATTCGCTCGACGATATGCTGGTCCTGTTCGATGGCATCAATCTCGCGGACGTTTCCGTCTCGATGACCATCAACGCCCCGGCCATCATCGTCATGGCCTACTTTCTTGCGGGCGCTAAACGCCGTGGCGTTGACTGGAAGTTGCTGCGCGGCACCATTCAGAACGACATCTTAAAGGAATTTCACGCACAGAACGAAATCGTATTTCCGCCGGAACCTTCCGTGCGGCTCGTGTGCGATGTGATCGAGTTTTGCGCGCAGAAAGTGCCACAGTGGAACACCGTCTCCATCTCGGGCTACCACATCCGTGAAGCCGGCTCGACCGCGGCGCAGGAACTGGCGTTCACGCTGGCGGATGGGCTGCATTACGTCGATATGTGCCTGGAGCGCGGCATGAGGATCGACGATTTCGCCCCGCGGTTGAGCTTCTTTTTTAACGCCCATAACGACGTCTTTGAAGAACTGGCGAAGTACCGGGCCGCCCGCGTGTTGTGGGCCGAGATGATGCGCGACCGGTACGGCGCCAAGAAGGAAGCGTCCTGGAAGCTGCGATTCCATGCCCAGACCGCGGGTTGCTCGCTACAGGACAAACAGCCGGAGGTGAATCTGATCCGCGTCGCCTATCAGGCGCTCGCGGCCGTGCTGGGCGGGTGCCAGTCGTTGCACACCAACAGCATGGACGAAACGCTGGCGCTGCCGAGCGAACATGCCGTCACGCTGGCCTTGCGCACGCAGCAGGTGCTCGCGTATGAGACGGGCGTGACCAACACGGTCGATCCGCTGGGCGGCAGCTACTTCGTCGAGACGCTCACCCGCCAGATGATGGACGACGCCCGCAAGTATTTCGAGCAGATCGAGCAAAAAGGCGGCATGATCGCCGCCCTGGAAGCCGGCTTCTTCCGCCGCGAGATCGCCGATGCCGCGTTCGTGTATCAACGCGAGATTGACGCCAAGCGCAAGCTCATCGTCGGCGTCAACGCGTTTGTGGAGAAAGACGAGAAGCCGATGGACACCTTGCAAGTCGATCTGGCGGTGGAGGCTGAGCAAATCGCGCGGCTGAAAAGACTGAAGGGGCGCCGCGATTCCGAGCGGGTCGCGCGGGCGCTAAACGAGATCAAGAAGGTCGCGGCGACGAAAGCGAACCTGATGCCGCTCCTGCTGGAAGCGGCCGAGGCGCACTGTACGGTGGGCGAAATCATGAACGCCCTGGCCGAGGTGTTTGGCCGATACGACGGGGCGGCGAAGTGGTGATCCTGTCAATAACTTTTAATTTTAGAAAAATTAAAAGCTATTGACACTGCGGCCAATCGGGCGTAGGGTTTAATTTGATGGAAATTAAAAGTTACTGACACGTTGGCTTGGCCATGAAGAAACCGAAAAAAGGGGCATCGTTTGACGCCATTCTGCAAGATCCTGATCCAGACATCTTCCGAAAATCCGCCGATCCAGCCTTCCAGGAATGGATAAACAAGGCGAACAACCAGATGTGGAACTGGGAAGATTGTTCCCACCGCGCAAAAAACGCAGGATTAACGCCGGACCAGTTCTGGGGAATCGTCAAGCTCTCGCGCCGCATTCACGGGCACCAAACAATTCCCCTACGGGACCTGAAAGGCGGAATGTTTCACTATCGTCTACCCTCGTCGATTCAACACGCGCTCCATTACATCGACACCCATTTAGGAGGCTCGGTTCAGTTCGCTTGGCCCGCGTTGGAATCGCCTGACGACCAAAAGCGATATTTGATTAGTTCGCTTTGCGAGGAAGCCATCTCCTCGAGCGAGATCGAGGGGGCGGTCGTCACGCGCAAAGAGGCAAAAGGAATGCTTCTTAAAAACAAGAAACCTCAAAATCGCGACGAACAAATGGTCGTGAATAACTTTCGCACCATTCAGATGTTGAATCATCGTCGAAGCGAGCCCTTGACCGTGGAGCTCCTTTTTGAAATCCAGCGGGAACTGACGGAAAACGCCATGGACGACGCCAACGCCAGTGGTCGATTTCGGCGGCCAGACGAACAAATTGACGTGTGGGATGGTGAGGATCACCAGACCCTTCATGTCCCGCCGCAGGCCGACGAGTTACCCGAACGAATGCAGCGCCTGTGCGATTTTGCCAACGCAGACTCAAAAAAAGACCAAGAATTCATTCATCCCGCCATTCGCGCGATCCTATTGCATTTTTGGCTCGCATACGATCATCCATTCGTGGACGGAAACGGAAGAACTGCCCGCGCCCTGTTCTACTGGTCCATGCTTCGACACAAATACTGGCTGGTGGAATACCTGACCATCTCTTCCATCATCCGTCAGCACCCGAAGAGATACGCACGGGCATTCCTTGATACCGAACAAGATGATAACGATCTGACCTATTTCCTTCTTTATCATGTTCAAGTAATCGAACGAAGCATTCAGGCTTTTCAGGATTATTTGACTCGGAAAATCCATGAAAAAAAACGGCTGTCCCAGGTCTTATTGCCTGCCGTGTTTAACGACCGTCAACAGGCAATCTTGCTTGAGGCCCAGGCCGACCCGGAGATGACTTTCACGTATGGATCCCACGCCCGTGGCCACCAGGTCACTTTGGCAACGGCACGCAACGATCTGTTGGATTTGGAAAAAAAAGGGTTGCTAAAGGGAAATCGCGTCGGTCGCCGATTTCACTTCGTTGTGGTTCCCAATCTCGAAGAGCGCCTCCGGGAGTTCTCAAAAAAATGACGCAGGCATGCCGCATCCGGCCGAATTTATGACGACTCATCAACAAGATCCCCGGTGCCATGGTGTGCAAAAAAAAAACCAAAAAGCAGATGACTTTTCCGGATAGCCGGTTATCCTGGTTTCTTTCGCAACCTCCTTCTTATTCCTGCCGAGGTCCTGAATGCTTTTGGTTTCCCTTCGGCCCTGTCTAATAACAACCATTTGCGCTTTGGCTAGCGGCGATGCCCTCCACCCCGACATCACTCTCGTCGCCAAGCAGGGCCGCGGCACGCCGGAAGGCCGGGCGGCGTGGATGCGCCTGAGCAACGCCAGGACCGACACGCTGCCAGCGATTCTTGAGGGCATGAGCACGGGCGACACCGTGGCCGCCAACTGGTTGCGTCTTGCGTTTGACAAAATCGCTGAACGTGAGACAAAGGCAGGCAAGGCGATTGCCACTGGCAAGATCCTGGCGTTTGTCAAAAACCCCGCGAAGGAAGGCAGGGCCCGTCGATTTGCGCTGGAGTTCCTTGAACACCAAAAGCCCGGCACGTCGGCTCGCCTTTATCCCGACTGGCTCGACGATCCCGAATTTCGCTACGAGGCCGTCGCCCTCCTGCTCGACAGGGCGAGCAAGGCCAAGACGGTCGAACTTTACCGCCAGGCATTCGACAAATCGCGCGACATGCTCCAGGCCCGCGCGGCCGCGGCCGGGCTGGAAAAGCATGGCGTCAAGGTGTCGGTCGGCGAGCATCTCGGTTTCTTGATGAACTGGCATCTCATCGGCCCGTTCGACGGACATGGCCAGAAAGGTTTGAGGTCAACGTACCCGCCCGAGAAAAGCGTCGATCTCACAGCCGAACTCGTCGGCCAAAAAGGCAAGGTGCGCTGGAAACGCTACCAGGTGAAGGAGCCGGCCAACAATTCAAGCAGCCGGCATCAGGCGCTCGTCGATCTGCGCGAGAAGCGCGCCCTGGGCAGCGCCGACGACGCCATCGCTTTCGCCTATTCGTATTTTCACGTAGCCAGGGCGATGGACGCTGAGATGCGCGGCGCCGCGGATGACAACTTCGCGGTCTTCGTCAACGGCGTCAAAGTCTTTTCGTTTGAGGAATGGCGCAACGGCGTCCGCCACGATCGGCATCGCTTTCCCGTGAAGTTGAAGGCCGGCAAGAACACGGTGCTGGTGAAGATCAGTCAATCGGCAGCGCCCAACCCGGAGCCGAACTGGGAGTTCATCCTGCGCGTCGTGGACGCGACGGGTAAGGGGGTTGCAACCAAACAATAGGTGAAGCCCAGGGGCAAGTGCAGCGAGTCCCTGGGATGAAATCGTACGATCCCCGGGGTTCGCTGCGCTCACGCCGGGGCTTCAGGTGATCTGTAATGATACGTGCAATCATTTGGCTTACCCTATTCGGTTTTACGGTGACCGCCCACGCCGACAACTGGCCCCAGTGGCGTGGCCCCGCCAATCGCGGCATTTCCAGCGAATCCAAGCTGCCGCTGTCGTGGTCGGCGACCAAGAACGTACGCTGGAAAGTCGCCTTGCCCGGCGCCGGCGTCAGCCAGCCGATCGTCTGGGGCGAACGCGTTTTCGTCACCGCGTCCGACGGCCGACAAAACGATCGGCTCCACGTGCAGTGCTACCACCGCACCGACGGCAAACTTCTCTGGCACGCCCGCCTCTTCGGGACCGCACCGACCGACCTCTATCCTCCCGGCGGCATGGCCGTGCCGACGCCTGCGACCGATGGGAAAAACATCTACGTCCTCTTCGGCACCGGCGAACTGGCGGCACTCGAAAACGCAACTGGCAGGCCGGTCTGGATTCGCTCCCTGGCCCAGGAATATGGTCCCTTCCGCAATCGCTGGGGCATGGGGACCTCCCCGATCCTGGCCGGCGATACGCTCTACGTGCAGGTCGATCACTGGAGCCAGTCCTATCTCTTGGCCGTCGATCCCAAAACCGGCAAGAACCGCTGGAAGGCTGATCGCCCCACCTCCGTCAACTGGACCAGCCCGCTCGCGGTGAAGGTGAAGGATCGGCTGCAAATCGTCACGTTCGGCACCAACTTCGCGCGCGGCTACGACGCCGTGAAAGGGGATGAGCTCTGGCGCGTCGATGGCATGCACTTCCAGTGCATCCCCAGCCCGATCGTCCAGGGCGACACCATCTTCGCGTGCTCCGGTGTCAGCACGATGGCGATCAAACTCGACGACAGGAAAGGCGACCTGACCAAGACGCACGTCCTGTGGACGAACAAGAAAGCCAACGCGTTCCTGCCGTCGCCCTTGCTGTACAAGGGACTGATCTACTTGCCAGGCGACCGAAGTTTCGTCACCTGCCTGGACGCGAAGACCGGGGCGGCCGTCTGGAAGGAACGGCTCGGCGAGCAATTCCACGCCTCTCCCGTTGCCGCCGGCGAGCGCGTCTATATCGCGACTAAAGAGGGGAACGTGAAGGTGATCCGCGCGGGCAGCGATTTCGAATTGCTCGCCGACAACGCGATGGGCGAGCAAATCATCGCCTCGCCAGCCATTTCCGATGGCCAAATCTTCGTGCGCGGCGAGAAGCATCTGTTCGGCATTGGTATCAGGCGAGCGGTCGGTATTAACTTACCAGCCCGGAGCGCGAGCGACGGGGCAGATGTCCGCTGGACCCGTCGCTTGCGCTCCGGGCTGGTGGGGGGTATTGTTTCCTCCCGCTCGCCTTGGGAAGTAGATCGGCTCGTAATCAAACAACCTAACCGTCATATTTCCAAAGCAACAGATACTCGATCAGCCACATCAGCGTCTCCAGGCAGCGGTCGCGTTGATCCCGAGCCGGGTCGAATTCGCTGATGACCAACCCAATCAGCTTGTCCTTGTCCACCACGTTGAGCACCTTCAGCAAAAAGGCCGGCGACAATCCGAACGGTCGCCCCTCGGCCACGGCGGGGAAGAACGCCGGGTCGAACACGTCGCAATCGAGGTCGATCAACACGCGCTCGGCATCGCCACACAACGCCCCGAGTTTGCCCAGAACGGTATCCTCGTCGCTTACCACCTCCGCGGCGGAAAAACTCGCGTCGTAGTATTTCTTGATGTACTCAGGCCTCAACAGCAGCTCACGATGACCCAGATTGACAATCCTCGGTAGGGGCAACTCGGCGTGCAGGAGAAAATTGCCGTGGGACAGTTCGGGCGTGCAATCGCTGAGGTTGTAAATGTCCAGATGGGCGTCGAGTTGCACAACCAGGGCGCTGGCGTCGAGTTCATCATAAATCGGGATTGCGCCGAGGTGGTTGCCGGTCACCCAGAGAAGAAACTCGTTTTGCTTGAGTATCTGGCGAACGCGTCCGCGCGCCTGGCCGCGCCAGTCCTGATAATCGGCCAGCGTTTCAAACGTGTATTCTTCAAAGCGGAGCTTGTTGGCTAAGGCCCGGGCCCGGGTGGCGATCCGCTCGCGTTTGTTGTCGGCCAGGAATTCCTGAAACGCGTCGGCGAGCAATTCGACGCCGGCTCTCGTGCCGGCGCTGCCGAAGAGATCGAACGGAAAGAAGATGGCGCGTGTATTCACGTTTTTTTCCGCCGGGGCCTGTTTGAATCATGCCCATGAGCTCCGGTGCAAATCGAAAAACCCGTATTCTGGGATTATCCGCTCGCTTTTTCTCAGCTTGCCTGGTTATCATCGTCAAACCGGGGGTTCGCCGCAAGGGACTAACGAGTATCATGAAAAAAGGGTAGACCCTCTCCAACCCGACGGCTTGACGAGGAATGTTCATGGATGCCAACATGCGCGCCATCAAGGATTATTACGTCGCCTCGACGGCGATCGTCACTGGCAACGTGGTATTCGGCGCTGGAGTGAACCTCTGGTTCGGCACCATCGTGCGCGGCGATCTGGCGACGATCACGTTTGGGCCACGCGTCAACATCCAGGATGGCTGCATCGTTCATACCGACACGGACGCGCCCATGACGATCGGCGAAGGCGTTGTCGTCGGGCATGGCGCGATCTTGCACGGGACGGCCATCGGCCAAGACACGCTCATCGGCATGGGCGCCACGCTCCTGTCCGGGTGCGAGATTGGCGCGGAATGTCTGATTGCAGCCGGCACGCTCGTCACGGAAGGCCGACGCATCCCGCCGCGCTCGGTCGTGATGGGAGTGCCCGGTAAAGTGGTGCGAGCGATCACGCCCGAGGAAATCAACCGGACGCACACGATTTGCGCCCATTATCTGGAAATGGCCCAGCGTTACGTGCGCGGCGCCTATCCGCCGCCGTGGGCGCGCTAGCGACAATCCGGCTTTTGCGCACCCGCAAAGACACAAGCGACTTGATTCGAGAATCCCATGAGTGTGATGGAAGAAACCCGGATTCCCGCGACGATTAGCGCGGTCGAGATCAACCTCGGCATGCCGATGGACCGGCGCACCGACATGGAGCTGAAGCAGGCGCGCGTCGCGGCCCTCTTGCAAGAGGCGGGCTGTGAAGCGTTGCTGGTGCAGACGCCGGAAAACTTCGCCTGGCTTACGGCCGGTGGAACAGCGCGCGGCATCCTCGATCCCGCCGCCATGCCCGTACTTTTCTTCACGCCCGAAAGCCGCTGGCTGGTTGGCAGCAATGTCGATTCGCAACGGCTTTTCGATGAAGAGCTCGACGGGCTCGGCTTTCAACTCAAGGAATGGCCCTGGCACCTCGGGCGCGCTGGCCTGCTTGCCGATCTGTGCCAGGGGCGGAACGTTGCGACCGATGCCGCTTTTGGCTCGTGTAAGTTGATCGACGTGCCGATGCAGCAGATGCGCCGCACCTTGACCGATTACGAAATTGCCTGCTATCGCACCCTCGGACAGACGCTGAGCCACGCACTCGAGGCAACCGGCAGGACGCTGTCCGTGGGAGAAACCGAGCGCGAGATCGCGGGACAGATCAGCCATCGGCTCATGCACCGTGGCGTCCATCCGGTCATGGTGGCCGTCACCGCGGACGGCCGGGGCCGAGCCTATCGCCAGCCGGCCTTCACGTCCACGCCGATCACGCGAAACTGTGTTATGACCGCGTGCGCGCGCAAGTACGGTCTGTGTGCCCGCGCGAGCCGATCGATCTCGATCGGGCAACCCGACGCCAACTTCCGACGCGATCACGACTGCGCCTGCAAGATCAGCGCCACCTATGTCGCCGGGAGCTGGCCGGATTCCGTCCCCAGGCAAATCCTTCTGACCGGGCAGCGCATCTATCAACTCACCGGCGTGGAGCACGAATTCTACCTGGCGCCGCAAGGGCATGTGACGGGCCATGCGCCCGTCGAATCGAACCTGGTCCTGAGCGACGAGAGCCTCTTGCAAGCGCGCTGGGCGATCACCTGGTGCGTCGCGGTTGGCGCGTCGGTCAGTTGCGACACCTTCCTCATCTCCGACGAAGGCCCGCGCGCCATCACGGCCGCCGAGAACTGGCCACTCAAACGCATTCGCATTCAGGGAGCGGAATTCGTGCGGCCGGACGTGCTCATTCGGTGAATCCGCTTCCATTTAACGTACGCATGGCGTGGCGCGAACGCTAAACCGCAAGCGGCTCAAGGCGGAAACCGCCGCATCAGAATGCGATCGCCCAGCACCCGGCCCAGTAGCTCGTCAAAGGTCAACAACGGCCCCGCGAACCACGGCATCAAGGTTTGGCGCTTGCGCTTCACCAGCAGGCGAATAATGCGATCGACGCACTTTTCCACGGGCCAGACCCGAAACGGCGGCGCGGGCGGATTGGCCCACGGCTGACCGTCCGGGCCAAGCACGTTGGCGCGCAGCGGCGTATCGACAAACGCCGGCGACACAACTCCGACATGCACGCCGTCTGGTCTCAGCTCCAGCTCCAGCGCCTCGTAGAGTCCTTGAATCGCGAACTTGCTCGCGCCGTAAATCGCATAGGACGGAATGCCGCGCTTGCCGGTGAGACTGCTGACGGCCACCAGCGAGCCCTTCGCCTTTTTCACGTGGGGCAGCGCGAAATGCGTGGCGTAGAGGGCGCCGAAGAAATTGACGCGCATCACCCGTTCCAGGGCCTCAAGCTGGCAGCTCTCGAAGTAAGCCCGCAAGGACAAGCCCGCCGACGCCAGTAAAATGTCCAGCTGCCCGAACTGGGCAATCATGCCCTCCACCGAAGCCCGCACCTGTTCCGCGTCGGTCACGTCGGCCGGCAAAACGACAGCGGTCCCGCCAGCGGCGGCAATCTCCTTGCGAACCAGTTCCAGCGCGTCCTGATTTCGGGCTACCAGGCCTATCTGGGCGCCCAGCCCGGCGAGACGCAATGCGACGCCCCGTCCGATGCCGGACGACGCCCCCGTGATCAATACGCTCTTGCCTTGAAAGATCGTCATCAAGAAATGATACGAACGCACGCGGGGCACGATACCGATCAGGCCGTCGCCACGATGTCGCGGCGGGGCGATGGCCCGACCGATTCGCAAGCCGCAAATTCCTATCGCGGCGGCGCCTTGCCGCCTTCCCATACGCTGAATTCGGCCCAGATGGGCAGGTGATCGGACACGTCGAGCGCCTGCTTCATCGTCAGGTTGTAATCGGCCATGAGGTCCACGACGCCAAAGCGACCCGTGTACTCGACGGTCGCCCGACGGTTGAAGATGATGTTGTCGTACATCTTGGTCTTGCGCGTGTTGGTCATCAAGCCGACAATCGCGTTGGAGATATCGGGTAGTCGCCCGAGCCGTCCAAGCTTCTTGTCGTTGACGTTGAGATCGCCCAGCAAGATGACGTCGTCCTCGCCGCTGCCGTTGTTTTGCACCCCCGCGAAAACATCCGCCAGCGCGTCCATTTCGGTTTTGGTTTCATCCGGGTCGGTGTGAATGTTAACCAGGCTAAATGAAAATGCCTGGCTCACCGGAAGCCCGGCGACACGGAATCGCGCCACCAGCGGCTCGCGATGCAAGAGGTCCTGCGGGTCCGGCACGGTATAGACCGAATCAGCAACCAGATCGATCTTGGCGGCATTGAAAACGTAGGCGTACTGCTCCTTGCTATTCGTCCGACCGAGTCGCGGGCCGATGACGAATTCGTAGCGGGCACCGGTCTCGTTGATCTTTTTGACAAACGTCGGCAGAATGTCGTCGGAGGTGGCCCGGACTTCCTGAATCGCGACCACATCGAAACGGCGGACGACCTTGGCCAGCACGTCCATAACGTTGGGCTTCTTGATCTTGCTCGCGCCGAAGACCTGGATGTTGAACGACGCGATCTTGATCGTGTCGCCGGCGCCAGCGGCGCCGTTTTTGATGTTGGCCTGCGGCAGCGAGGCATTGCAGCCAAACAGACCCAGCGCCAGAACCCAGGCGGCCAGGAACCCAAAAAGCACTCGTTTGCTCGACATGGTGGACCTCCTTGTTGTTCGACCCTTCGGGGCGATGCTTCCGGGAAGCGTCGCTAGCCAGGACCCCATCAAACCATTATTTGCTCGATGGCCGCACGGGCAAGGCGGGCGAGGCGAGGGTTGTCACTCGTTGCCGCCAGTTGCAATACGTCCAGCGACGGGGCCGCGACGGGACCGATGCACCCCAGCGCCCAGGCGGCACGTTCGCGAACGGCCGGGACGGAATGTTGCCTGACGACTTCCGCCAGCGGTTCAACCGCGTCCGCTGCTTCAGCGCCGAGCCGACCGACGAGCGTGATCGCCCAGTAGGCGACATCACTTTGCGGCGTGCAGAATAGTTCGATCAACGCCGGCAGGTCGTCGAGTCCAGGGGGGCCTGACTCCTCCAGCGCCGCGGTCGCAGCCTCGCGGACCTCTTCAACGTCGTCGCCACAGGCCTGGGCCAATGCCACGACGGCCTGCGAAACTTCCTCACCGCGCGAAGAAAGTTCCTCGGCCGCCTGAATTCGCTTGGACAGGTCGGTCGATTTCAAGTCGGCGATCAGCGCTGCCAGGTCGCTCACGTCGAAACCCTGCATGGCAGGAAGCAAAGATGGGAGAGTGTAGCAAAATGAGCTGGGAAAGTGCAAGAGGCGTTTGAATTCTCGGAGGCTATTGCGAAGTTCGCGGTCCCGCTCTTTTTCCTAACGGCAGCGGTGTCGGCAAATGCGGTTCCCCCAGCGATCACGTAGTTTTAAGCGGATTGATGCGGCGAAATTTTTTTTCCCTCGATTTTTCGACCAGCCT
>JACPPF010000128.1 GCA_016191165.1 Planctomycetota bacterium | reverse complement strand
GTCATAGTAAAGACCATGAAAGAACGATCGAATCAAGCGAGACTATGATTTATATCAGCATGATTCACCTGATGACCCGAAGGTTGGCTGTCAAGAAATCAAAGGCGGTCATAGCAAATGGGCGATTGTAAAACACGCTCTCAGGTGGCGGATGGCAGGTATTGGTGCACGATTTCCGCCAGCACCTCCGGATGCGTCAACTGGGGAAAATGGCCACACGCCTCGATCTCGCCGTGGGCGGCGCACGGCAGGCCTTGCTTCATTTCTTCCACGCGGTCTTTGGCGAGCAGGCGATCGCGGTCGCCGTTGACCAGAAGGACGGGCAGGGCGAGCGTCGGCAAGATCGATCGGAGGTCGAGTGCATCAAGCAACAGCGCCCGGGCCGCAAAGACACGCAATGGCACACGGAGATTGTGGTCCACGAAGAAACGCCACACCTCCGGCTCCCGCGCCTGGAACTCCGCCCCGGCGTTGTGCAGGAGAACGCGTTCCACGAACGGCAGCGACCCCAGCCGGCCCGGCACAAAGCGCGCGAACGACGCCGCCAACACCTCGGCGCCCGAAAGAGGTTGGCGCGCAAAGGCTCCTTGCAAGATCGCTCTGCGGAAACGGCCCGGGTGCCGGTGCATCGCCGCCAGCGCGATCGGTGTGCCAAACGATGACGCCAGGAGATGACACGATTGGATGGAAAGGTGATCGAGAAGGGCGAAAAGATCGGCAACGTAATCGGCGAGGCGATAGGTCATCAAATGGGCGCCGTCGCCCGCGCCGCCGGGAAAATCAAAACTGACGCAGCGAAACTGCTGGCGCAGACGAGCCATCAGCATCACGAAACCGACCGCGTCCATCGCCATGCCCGGGACGAGCACCAAGGTGGGACCCTGGCCCCAAACGACGAAACGGCAGCGATAGCGCCCGGTGTCGACGACGCCGGGCCGTGCCTCGCGCTGCCACAGGTCCAAACACTCGTGCAGAACAAGTCGTCGCGCGCAGGCTGGCTCGGAAAGCGAAACGCAGGCGAGAGCGTCGGTCAGGTTCATTCAAGAAAACATCCGGGGAAGCCCTGGGGTAAGCGCAGCGAACCCCAGGGCTCGCTGCGCTTATGATCCTTCGTGATTCCTTATTGGGACGCGATCTTGAATTGTAGTTCCGGACGATAATTCTGCAACTCCGGCAGGGCGAGAATACGTTCCGCGGCGGCGGAGATTTCGCGCTCCGCGCGGACCACGATCGTGATCCGCACTTCACGATTGGCGGCGAACTGGACATCCACACTTCGAGCCTGCGACCAGGCCGCCTTGATCCGTTTTTGTAGTTGCCCGACCGTGACCGTGGAAGAATCGGCCTTGGCGATCGGCGGTTCGTTCGTCGCTTCCGGCGGTTTAGAGGTGGTGACGTTCGGGATCAAGCTCGGCCCGTCGCCGATGCGGGGCCGGCTGGCTTCGACCACGGCCGGGGATTGCCCACGCGGTTCCAGCAGCGGCGGCTCGTCGCGCGTACTGGCGTTGCTCTTGCTCCACGGCCAGCGCAGCCACGGTTTCGACTTGTTGTCCCGTGCGACCACGGGCCGGTCGGGACTGCCTGCAGGCAGGTTGGACGTGTTGATGACGGCAGGCGCCCCGGAGCCGCCAGGCGATGCCGAGAACACCGCGAGGTTCTGCACGCTGGTGCAGCCATGCAGCCGGCGCAACGAATTGCTGACCGCCATCTTCTCCTCGTGGGTTTTCACTGCGCCGAGGACGAACACTTTTCCATCCGCGCCGCATTCCACGCGGAGTTGTCCGGCCTGTCGAGGCAGCGCGACGCGCAGCGCAGACAGAGCGGCGCGATGCAACTGCTCGGCGGACATCTGCGTCGTCTTCACCGTCAGACTCGGGTGTTGCTTCATCGCGTCGGCGACGGGAAGGGAGGAATAAACTTGAGCGATGCGCAAGGCCTGCTCGCGCACTGCCTGGTTTGGCACGTAGCCGTGAACTTCGAGCCTGGAACCGCTTACGCGCGCTTCGAGGTAATAGGGAAAAGTCATTGGATCAGCGAGCCAGGCGATTTCGACGCCAATCTCCGTGATGCGCCGCGTATCGGGCTGGCTGGACTTGGGCAGCGATTTTTTTTCAGCTGCCTTCGGGCCAAACCAGCGCCACAACAATTGGGCGTCGGCGCTGGAAACGCATGTCAAGCTGACGAGGAGTGCCCATCCTGCCAGGACGTGCCCAGGTTGTCTCATCGCGGGTTCCTCAACTCAGACGCCGCGCCCGGCGGCGCCCATCAGGGCCGAACCGCAGTCATCGCGCGGAAGGTCGATTGCTGGGCATCCAGGCCGGTGACGACGATGTGCAGGTGATCCTTGTCGATGTACACCACCTCGGCCCGCCGCCTCTTCAGGCGAAACGGGAAAGGGTAGGAAGACTCGAGAGTCTCATTAAAGTACACCGTGCACTTCCAGTGACAATGATGCAACTGCGCCGGCCCGATGAGAGGAAAAAACCGCGGCGGATCGACCTTATCCACCAACTTTTCGACCGTAAATCCAATCTCATCGCGAAACTCTTCGTAGATATACGGAATGCCGCGCGTCACTTTGGGCAACGTCCGCAGAATCTCCTGTTGATCCGGCGGATCTTCGCAGTAGGCCCGATGGCCGGGCGGAATGGCGGGCAAGATGGGGACCTTGTGATCGTTCCGGCTTTCGAAGCGATCCTTGATCTGGTCGGCAACCCAGGGCTGCACCGGCACGGGCGTCGCCAGACCCATGCCGCAACCGCTCAGGAATGACGGGATCGAGAGCACACCCGCAACAAATAGCCATTTGCGAAGATCCTTCATGACACGCTCTCCATCCCTGGAAAATACACGAAGCCTGGACGCACTCCTGTTGATGGGAACGACATCGGCGGTTTGGCTGGGTAAACTTTAACGACGATAGGAATTGTGCCGATTTTTTCGGATGTGACAGGCCAGACCTTTCCCTGAATCACCCAGTCTTTCCCGTCCGTCCGTACCCCGTCCAAAGTAACAAAGGCGTCGTCGCCATGGTGGTCGCAAGCGCCATGACCACCATCATGGAGTAAAGGGTCGGCGAGATGATATTCAGGTCCAATCCGATGTTGAGTACGATGAGTTCCATCAGACCGCGTGTATTCATGAGAATTCCCAGGGCGGTTGCTTCACGCCATGCCAACCCGTTTAGACGGGCCGACAACAAGGTGCCGCCGAATTTGCCCACCGTGGCCACGGCGATGATGACGCCGCACAGCAACCATTCCTCCACGGTCGCCACCAGCCCGAATTGAGTGCGCAGACCCGTCAACGCGAAGAACGCGGGCAGTAGGAGCACGGTGACGGGGCCCTCCAACTTGTACATGAGGTCGCGGGCGGCCACGCTGTCGTGCGGAATGATCGCCCCGAAAAGGAAGGCGCCGAAGATCGCGTGGATGCCGATCCACTCGGCCGTAACCGCGGCGACCAGCATTCCGAGAAACAGCCCGGCTGTTGTGGCGCGCGTCAATTCGCCCGTCTGGGACAGCCAGCGCCCCACGACCGGGCGAACGACCAAAAACAGGAACGCGAAGAACGCGATCGCCATACCAAGGACGGACAGGCCTTGATCGACCCGCGCCTGGGCGATGCCAACGACAACGGCCAGCAGGCACCACGCCGTGGCGTCGTTGAGGGCGGCGCACGCCAGCGCGATGACGCCCAGGGGTGTCTGCTGCAGCTTCCGATCCGATAGAATTCGCGCCAGCACCGGAAATGCCGTGATGGACAGGGCGACGCCCATGAAGAGCGCGAAGTTGGTGAATGCCACATTCGCGCTGGAAACGTGCGGGTACAGGTACAACGCCAGAACGGCGCCGCACACAAATGGCGCCACGATGCCCGTGTGTGAAATCAGCAAGGTCGCCTGCGTGCGCGTGCGAATGGCATCCAGGTTTAATTCCAAACCCATGACGAACATGTAAAGGATGATGCCAAACTGGGCGATGATCTCCAAAAACGGAGCCGACGCAGCAGGCAGCAGGAAGTCCCGGGATCCGGGCACAAGCCAACCAAGCACCGAAGGCCCGAGCGCGATGCCGGCGACGACTTCGCCGATGACCGGCGGTTGCCCGACCCACCGAAACGCCCGCCCAAGCACCCACCCAAGGCCGACCACTGCCGTCAACGTCAAAAGGACATGCACGAGCGGCCCATGGCCTCGATGGGAGCCGGACTCCGTCCGAACCTCTCGCAATTCAGGCGTGAGGAGCTCACGCCCCTGCCAGTCCACCAGGGTAAACACCACGATCGCGCCGCCGAGCATTCCAACGTAAATGGCGGTGGCGCGCAATCGACGGATGGTAAGAAAATTCATGCGATTACGGCCTGCGCCCTTCCGGCAAGAACAACTCGTTGACCTTGTTGGCAGCCACTTCGGGCGGGGCGTCCGCGGTCCACGCGGGAATCGGTTTCTTGCCTGGCTCGTAAAGCGATTCCATCGGTTGCCAGACGGCATCGACGCGGTCGGTAAAGAGATCGCCGATGAGCAAATCGGTGACCGTGTTCTTCAGATGGGGATAGTTGCGCACGAATTTGCCAAAGCTGAAACCGTCGTAGTATTCGCACACGAGCCGGCGCATGCGATCTACACCCTGGTTGAACGAATCGCCCCATTTGCCAAGTTGCCCCGAGGAGAGGTCGTTGTTTTGAAAGCCTTCCGCAATCGCGTCGGCTGCCAGCTCGCCCGACGTCAGCGCCAGCAGGACGCCCGAGGAGTAGAGCGGATCGAGGAATCCGAACGCATCGCCGATGAGGACCCAGCCTTCACCCGCAACCTGTTTGGAGCGATAGGAGTAGTCCTTGGTTGCAAAGTAGCCCGTGATCCGCTTGCCAGGTGCGATCCGGTCTTTGACGGCGGGGCAGCGTTCGACCTCTTCGAGATAGGTTTGTTCATGGGGCCCGCGCCCCTTGAACAGGTAATCAAAGGGCGCGACGACACCGACACTCATGATGTCGTCGGGCAGCGGGATGTACCAGAACCAGCCCTGTTTGCTCGGAGTCTGGATGACGATCGTCGCACCTTCGTCCCGGCCCGTGTCGCGATAGGCCCCTTGCCAGTAGGTCCAGATTGCGCCCTTGTTGAGTACCGGATCCCACAGGCGAAGCTTGAAGCGATTTTGCAGCATCGCGCTTTGCCCGCTGGCATCGACAACGACACGGGCGCGCACCTCCTGGACGGCGCCGTTTTCCTTCTGAATGCGAACGCCGACTGCGCGCTCCCCCTCAAAGAGGACATCGAGCACGCGCGTGGACTCGTGAACGTCCACTCCCTGCTCCTGGGCGTTGCGGAGCATCATCAGGTCGAACTCGCTGCGCACGACCTGCCAGGTCTGCGAACACTCGTGCGGCTTGTTATCGTGAAAGTAAAACGGCGCGGAGAGCTTGCCGTTGGCGTTGACGAACTGGACGCTGAATTTCTTGACGAAATGGCTTTTTCGCAGCTTGTCCAGCATCTTGAGCCGCTGAAGGACCCAGTAGGTTTCCGGGATCAGCGATTCGCCGATGTGAAAACGCGGGAACCGTTCGCGTTCCAAGAGCATGACCCTGAGGCCATGCTGGGCGAGCAGCGTGGACGCCGTACTGCCGGCGGGACCGCCGCCGATGACAATGACGTCGGTGGTGTTCATGGTGGTTTCTCTCGATGGTGCGCCGCAAGCGGCGGGTACAGGAGGTCAGCGCCACGTGCTGTTTTCGGTTTCATGAGGCAGCCGGGCGGCGTGCAGCAAGTCAATCAGCGTGTGCAGTTCTTTCCGCGACAGATGCCCAAGTTGCTGGGCGTGACACGCCTGGAGCGGCTCATGCAACCTGGCAAGAAGCGCCAGGCCCACCGGGGTAATGCTGATCCGGACCATACGCCGGTTGTCGGCAGGGCGGTCCCGTTCGATCATGCCGCGTTCGACAAGCCGATCGAGAAGCCGGGTGATGTCGGGGGCTCGGGAGACCAGGCGGGTGGCCAGTTCGAGGGTCGGGATCTTGTCCGGGTGGGCGGCCCGCAACAGCCGAAGCGCGTTGTACTGCTGCGGGGTGAGGTCATGCTGGGCGAACAGATCGTCCTCGAAGGCGCGCAGCCGATCGTAGGTGCGCCAGAGGTTGAGAAACACCTCTTGCTCCAGGGAATCGAACCGCCGGCCCTTGCGGGCCGCTCGCGCCACGGCTGCCATGTCAGGCATTATAGTCAGCCGAACAATTGTTGTCCAAACAATTAATTGGCGGCCCCAGACGCGCCATGGTCCCGCGATTGACTTCTCACGCCCCCGCCCGATAATGGGCGCAAACTCCAAACCTCGTCCGAGGACCACGCCATGACGCGCCTGCCGTTCTACCTCCTCGCCGGTCTGACTGCGCTGCTGCTGCTCATCCCGGCTGCCGAGCCAACCTCGGCGGGCGGCCCTCGCTATGATCTCGTCCTGCGCCATGGCCACATCGTCGATGGCACCGGCAACCCCTGGTTCCGCGGCGATCTGGCCATCGTGGGCGATAAAATCGCCGCCCTCGGCAAAATTCCCGTGGGCGCGGGCAAGCGCGAGATCGATGTCAAGGGGCTGATCGTCGCGCCAGGCTTTATCGACATGCACTCGCATTCCGACTTCACCATCATCGAGGATGGCCGGGCCATGAGCAAGATCACCCAGGGCGTCACCACCGAAGTGCTGGGCGAAAGCAGCTCGGCCGGGCCGTACCAGGGCAAGCTCGCGCCGCGCCGCCTGAAAGTCAACGGCAAGCTCACCCAGTGGACGACGCTCGGCGGCTACTTCGACACCGTGGACCAGGCGCGCGTCTCCACCAACATCGTTTCCTTCGTCGGCCTGGGGACCGTCTGGCGCTGCGTCATGGGGGACTCGCACGCCCGGCCCACCAAGGCGCAGTTCGAAAAAATGAAGTCCCTCGTCGAGGAGGCGATGAAGAACGGCGCCCGCGGCCTGTCGTGCATGTTGGCCAGCCCGCCCGACTCGCTGGCCACCACCGACGAGATCGTCGAACTGTGCAAGATCGTCAAACGCCACGGCGGCATCTTCGCCACGCATATCCGCAACGAGGGCACCAATGTCTTCGACGCCATTCGCGAAGCCATTGAGATCGGCCGACGCGCTGGCATCACCGTCGAGATTATTCACATCAAGATCGCCGATCAACTCTACTGGGGCCGCATGAACCAGATCGTCGAACTCGTCAACAAGGCGCGACAAGAAGGCCTCAACATCGGCGCCAACGTCTACCCCTACACCCGGGGCAACAACAACCTGGCGACGATTATCCCGCCCTGGGCCCACGAAGGCGGCACGGTGAAGATGCTCGCTCGACTTAAAGATTCCAGGGAGCGCGCCCGTATCAAACACAACGTGCAGAAGGGCATCCCCGGCTGGTACAACCATTACACCGCCGTCGGCGGCGACTGGAGCCGAATGCTCATCGCCGCCAACAACAGCTACAAGGGCCTGACCATGGACCGCATCCTGGCCGAGCGAACCAAGGGGAAGAAGGCCGACCTGCTGGAGGCGTTTTTTGATCTGCTCATCGAGGAAGGCGGCTCCGTGTCCACCGTCTACGATCATCACACCGAGAAGGACATGAACCTCGCGATGAAGCAGCCGTGGTGCTCCATCGGCTCGGACGGGCTGGCCTACGCGATCGACGGCCCGACGCGCCGCGGCCATCCGCACCCGCGCAGCTTCGGCACGTTCCCACGCGTCCTGGGCGTTTACGTCAGGCAAAAAGGGTTGCTGCGTTTGGAGGAGGCGGTCCGCAAGATGACCTCGCAGAATGCCATCAAGATCGGCGTGTTCGATCGTGGCATCCTGCGCAAGGGCATGACCGCCGACGTGACCGTGTTTGATGCTAAACACGTTATCGACCGAGCTACCTACACCGACCCTTTCCAATATAGCGCCGGCATTGAATACGTGATCGTGAATGGACAGGTGGTTCTGGAGCGAGGCAAACACACCGGAGCGCGACCCGGCAGGGCGCTTCGCTAGGCCCACGAATAAAGCCTCTCTTCCCCACGCTCGCGCGTGGGGCTGGTGGGGTGTCATTACTCTGGGCTATGCCAGCCGCCGAAGTCGCGCACCAACTCGTCGGCCTCGCGCGGCCCCCAGCTCCCCTGCTCGTAGTCGATCGGGCGCGATTGCAAATTCAGCACCGGCTGGACGATATGCCAGGCCGCCATCACCGCGTCCTCGCGCGTGAACAGAATGCCCTCCCCGTCGATGGCGTCACCGATCAGGCGTTCATACGGCTCCATTTCGTCGCACTCGCGCGGCTTGAAAGCCGAGAGTTCGACTGTGCTGCCGTTCCAGCCGTCGCCCGATTGCTTGACGCGGGCGCCGATGCCGATCGTGACCTGCGGGCTGAGGCGAAAACGGACGTAGTTCCCATGGTTGGGAAAGAATTTGACGATGGGCGGGCGCTTCAACTCCACCAGCACCTCGGTCACACTGCACGGCAAACACTTGCCCGCGCGGATAAAAAACGGCACGCCTTCCCAGCGCCAGGAGTCAATAAAAAGCCGAACCGCGGCGTAGGTCTCCACGTTGGAATCGGGCGCGACACGGTTCTCCCGGCGGTAGCCGCGGTATTGGCCGCGCACCAGGCTGTCCTCGTCGAGCGGGCGGATCATGCGAAAGACCTTGACCTGCTCGGTGCGCATGGCGTCGGAGTAGGTGATCGCGGGCGGCTCCATCGCGAGGAAGCCAACGACCTGGAGCAGATGGTTTTGAATGACATCACGGATGGCGCCGGTGTCCTCGTAGAGTCGGCCGCGATCGCCGATGCCGAAGCTTTCCGCCATGGTGATCTGCACACTCTTGACGTAATGGCGGTTCCAGATGGGCTCCAAAAACGTGTTGCCGAAGCGAAAGAAAATCAGGTTTTGCACCGCCTCTTTGCCGAGGTAATGATCGATGCGAAACACGTCGGGCTCGCCGAAGACCTTGTGCACGACCTGGTTTAGCGAGTGGGCCGACGCGACATCCCGGCCGAAAGGCTTCTCGACGATGATGCGGGCGTTGGCGGCACAGCCCGATTGTTCCAGTCCAGCGATGACGGTCGGGAACAGCCCGGGCGGAATTGCCAGATAGTGAATCGGGCGCTTGGCGGCGCCAAGCTCCGCGTGCAGTTTCTGAAAGGTTTGGGCTTCCTTGTAATCGCCATCCACATAGCGAAGGAGCGCGGCAAGTTTATCGAACTCCGCGTCCGTGACATTGGGCTGCGAGGCGCGGACGCTTTCGCGAACGCGGGCTTGCAATTCCGCCACCGTCAGCTTCGACGTCGCCACGCCGATGATTGGAATATTGAGCCCACGCCGAAGGGTCATCGACTGCAAGGCCGGAAAGATTTTCTTGTACGCCAGGTCGCCCGTGGCGCCAAAAAGGACAAGGGCATCGGACGGGATGGCCGGGCTGTCATCGGGACCAACCTGGATGGGATTGGACATGAATCCGCACCTCCGGGTGAAAACACCTGTTTGCCAGGTTGATATACACCGCACCGCCAAGATGGACACGTCGTTAGAGCCTGAAGCGTTAGCGAAATTAGGGCTGGCACTTCGCTTACGCTTCAGGCCCGGAAGAGGGCCTGGTTCAAATCGATCGATTTTAGGTTAACAAACAATCCGCGAGCCGCCGGGCTTGTCCCGGCGGTGAACCAAGGCGGATCGTGATGAACCGCCGGGACACGCCCGGCGGCTCGCCGGGCCTTTCACTTGAACCAGGCTCGGAAGAGCCCTTTTCGACCGCTCGAACGATATACCCAACCAGGGCGGCGCAGCAAGGCGGTCCGCAGGGGAATCCGTCACCTACTTGTCCTCAGCAGTTCCCGGACTGTCAGCTGGCGATCCCCCAGCTTGGGCCATTTTACAAATGGCCAGACGACGGTGCTTGGCGTGGTAGCGGTTTCTTCGGTGGCGATGGCCACGGTGACGCGGAATTGGCGATCTTGAGGCCTGG
>JACPPF010000099.1 GCA_016191165.1 Planctomycetota bacterium | reverse complement strand
CGCGTCGGCATCCATGGCAAGTCCCTTTGCGCACGACAAAATAGAGAAGCTAGGGAATTATCATGGCGAAAACGATTACGAACGCCCACACGCAGGCTTCCTGAAAATGACGCGGTATTACCAGCTGCCGGGAACTGCTGTATATCTACCCCCACAGGAGAATATACCATGACACAAACCTATCAAGTGATCGGCACCCGGCCGATCCGGCATGACGGCGTCGATAAGGTCACCGGGCGAGCGCTGTACGGCGCCGACTTCAACGTGACGGGACTGCTGCACGGGCGCATCCTGCGCAGCCCCCATGCCCATGCGAAGATCAAGAAGATCGATGTGACAAAGGCGCTGGCGGTACCGGGCGTCGAGGCCATCGTCACGTCGGCGGACCTGCCCGACCCCGGCGACCGCATGGCGGACCTCGGCGAAGGCGCGGTCAAGCTGCGCGACCTGAGCGGGAACTGCCTGGCGCGCGGCAAGGCCTTCTACAAGGGGCAGGCGGTGGCCGCCGTCGCTGCCATCAATGCGCACATCGCCGAGGAGGCGTGCAAGCTCATTGTGGTGGAGTATGAGCTGTTGCCGTGCGTCACCGACGTGGTCAAGGCAATGCAGCCGGGTGCGCCGATTCTGCATGACGATCTCGTCACCGAATCGATGGCGGGGCCGGCGGAGAAGAAACCAACGAACATCGCGAAACACCTTCAATACAAGCTCGGCGATGTCGCGAAGGGGTTTGCCGAGGCGTCGGTCGTCATCGAGCGGACGTTCAACACGGCGACGGTGCATCAGGGGTACATCGAGCCGCACAATGCGTCGGCTTTGTGGAACGCGGACGGGACGTTGACGATCTGGTGCTCGACGCAGGGATCGTTCACGGTGCGAGCGCAGGTTGCGGCGCTGTTGCAAATGCCGGTGTCGCGCATCAAGGTCGTGCCGATGGAGATCGGCGGGGGCTTTGGCGGGAAGATTCGCGTCTACCTCGAGCCGGTCGCGGCGATCTTGAGCAAGAAATCGGGCAAGCCGGTCAAGGTGCTGATGGATCGCGCGTCGGTTTTCGAGGCGACCGGTCCGACGCCGGGCTCGCACATTCGCGTCAAGGTCGGCGCTGACAAGAGCGGCAAGATCACCGCGGCCGAGGCGTACCTGGCGTACGAGGCAGGAGCTTTCCCCGGCTCGCCGATCTGGGCCGGGTGCGTGTGCATTTTTTCTTGCTACGACATCGCCAACCTGCACATCGACGGCTACGACGTGTGCGTGAACAAGCCGGCGACGTCGGCGTATCGCGCCCCGGGGGCGACCAACGCCGCCATGGCGATGGAAACCGTGATCGATGAGATCTGCGAGAAACTCAAGCTCGACCCGCTCGAGTTCCGCATCAAGAATGCCTCGAAGGAAGGCTCTCGCCGCGCCGACGGGCCGGCATTCCCGCGCATCGGCGGCGTCGAGACGTTGCAGGCGGCCAAGAATCATCCGCACTATACCGCGCCCCTGGCCCAAGGCGTCAACGCCGCTTACCCGCGCGGCCGCGGCGTCGCGGCGGGGTTCTGGTTCAACATCGGGCTGAAATCGAGTGTCTCCGCCAACGTCAACGCGGACGGCACCGTTAGTTTGGTGGAAGGCTCGACCGACATTGGCGGCACGCGCACCAGCGTTGCCATGCAACTGGCCGAGACGCTCGGCATCACGGCGGAGGCGGTCAAGCCGATGGTGGCGGACACGGATGCGGTCGGTTACACCGACGTCACCGGCGGCAGCCGCGTCACCTATGCGACAGGGTGGGCCGCGGTTGAGGCGGCCAAGGACATTCAGCGGCAGATGATCGACAAGGTGGCCACGCTCTGGAAGATGAAGCCCGAGGAACTGGAATACAAGACCGGCGGCGTCGTTTCCAGGACCGATGCCGCCAAGAGGATGACGTTCCAGGAAATCGCCGCCGAGACGCACAAGCACGCGGGCATCATTGTTGGCCGTGGGCAGGTCGATCCGCCCTGGCCGGGCGGGGCTTTCGCGGTCAACATCGTCGATGTCGAAGTCGATCCCGATACGGGCAAGGTCAACATCCTGCGCTTCACCGCAGTCCAGGATTGTGGCAAGGCGATTCATCCGAGCTATGTTGAGGGCCAAATCCAGGGAGGCAGCGTGCAGGGCATCGGCTGGGCGTTGAACGAAGAGTACGTTTACAACGACAAGGGCGTGATGGCAAACGCGAGCTTCCTCGATTACCGGATGCCGACGTCGCTGGATTTGCCGATGATTGATGCGGTGATCGTGGAGGTGCCGGACCCGCTGCATCCCTATGGCGTGCGTGGCGTCGGCGAGGTGCCGATCGTGCCGCCGTGCGGAGCGATTGCGAACGCGATCTACCAGGCGGTCGGCGTGCGCATGCACGAACTGCCGATGTCGCCGCCGCGGGTTTGCAAGGCAATTGCCGCCAGGGAGTCTCCCCCCAAGTAGGCGGTTGGCGGGATGATTGGTTTGCGACCGTCAGCCTTCGGGACGATGAAATGGGTTATTAATTTTCTGCGGTATTTCGAATCGACCACGATCCGAAGGCGCGAATGACGGGTTTTCGTGCGGTTCCCTCGTCGCGGAATGGTTGCCATGGGTTATTTGTAATTGACGGGGCTTGCGCTGGCGGGTAGGTTAAACGGAAACCAAGATTTCGCCATATAGGTGCGAACATGTTGACCATTCTGGGCGGGCGGCAGCAAATGTGCGGCCATGCGTCGCGGCGAGAGTTCCTGAAGATCGGCGGGCTGGCGCTGGGCGGGCTGTCGTTGCCGGGGATCCTGCGCGCCGAGGCGGCCGCGGGTGTTCGCTCCTCGCACAAGTCGGTCATCATGATTTTCCTGTCGGGCGGACCGCCGCATCAGGACATGGTCGATCTGAAGCCGGATGCGCCTGCGGAGTTTCGTGGGGAGTTCAACCCGATACGGACCAGCGTGCCGGGGATCGACATCTGCCAACACCTGCCGTTGTTGGCGTCAAAGATGAGTCAGTTTGCGATTATTCGCTCGATGGTCGGCGCCGAGGAACGGCACGCGGCGTTCCAGTGCATGACGGGCCGACGTTTCGGCGGTCAACCGGCGGGCGGCTGGCCATCCTTCGGGTCCACGGTGTCGCGATTGCAAGGGCCGGCCCATCCCGCGGTGCCGCCGTTTGTCGGGTTGGCGCCGCGGATGCGCACGTCGAGCTGGGCCGATCCAGGGCAGCCAGGTTTCCTTGGCCTGGCGCATGCGCCGTTCAAGCCCAATGCGGAGGGGATGGCCGACACGGTTCTCCGGGGCGTGACGCTCGATCGGCTCGCCGACCGCCGTGCCTTGTTGCACAACTTTGATACCTTTCGTCGTCAGGCCGAGGGCACTCCGGGCGGGGATCGCTTCCTTCAGCAGGCGCTCGACGTGTTGACCTCGAGCCGGCTGGCCGAGGCGCTCGATCTGAGCCGGGAGGATCCACGCGTGCGCGACCGCTACGGCCGCGGCTCGCCCGAACCCGCCGGTTATGGCGACGCGGGTCCGCTCTTGAACGACTATTTCCTGACGGCGCGCCGCCTGGTCGAGGCGGGCGTTCGCTGCGTGACGCTGGCCTATGGCCGATGGGACTGGCACGGCAGGCCGCACGGCTCCACGTTTGAGAACGCGCGCGAACATCTGCCGATGCTGGATCGCGGCCTGACCACATTGATCGACGATTTGCGCGAGCGCGGTCTGGATCAGGACGTATCGGTGATCGTCTGGGGCGAGTTTGGCCGAACGCCACGCATCAATCCGAACGCCGGGCGCGATCATTGGCCTTCGGTGTCGTGCGCGCTTTTGGCAGGGGGTGGCATGCGCACCGGCCAGGTCATCGGCGCCACGGATCGCATCGCCGGGCAGGCGCGCGAACGCCCCGTCACCTTCCACGAAGTCTTCGCGACGCTGTATCACAACCTGGGCATCGATCCCAATCACGCGACGGTTACCGACCTCACCGGCCGGCCCAATTTCCTCGTCGATGGCAACGCTCAGCCCCTCCGCGAGTTGATTTGACCGCACACAAACCAGCAGCGTCTCGGACCTGACATGGCACAGACTTTCCGTACCCTTGCAATCTTCCTGACGATTGCAATTCTCTCCACCATCCTCGTCGGGTTCTGGTCGTTCCTGTCCCATGGGCCGCGGACCGACAAGGACCTCTATATCGTCCATTTCGTTCTCGGTCTTTCCACGGCCATCGGTATCTTGCTCGTGCATTGCCTGATCTTCATCTACTTCCTCGGCACGGGCCGGTGGGTGAAAGAAGTCACCATCGCCTATCAGATGCCCGACGAGCCATGGCACAAGGAAACGCGCACGTTGAAGAGGCAAACGTTTCCGCCGGCGCTTTTCTCGATGCTGATCGGGATCGCCGCCGCCGCCGCCGGGGCCGGAGCGCAGCTTCAAGAATGGCCCTGGCAGGTCCACATGACGCTCGGCCTGTTGACCCTGGCGATCAATCTCTGGGCGTTTCGCATCGAACTTCGCAACGTGGCCGCCAACGCGCTCGTCATCGAGGGCGTGATGCGTGAAGTCGATCGCATCCGCGCAGCTCGCGGGCTCGTGTCCAATGAGGAAGCGCTGCACGAGGAAGTCTAGCGAGGTTTCCACCTCAGACCAAAGCAACCCACGCATACCAGCCCGAAGCGTAAGCGAGGGATCGCTTGCAACGGAAAACCTCGCTAACGCTTCGGGCTCGTATGCAAACTTGACTCAATCGCCATGAGTTTCGCGGTTCAAGAACACTAGCCGCGATACCGTTCGTCGAAAAGCACTTGACCAGCCCCCAGCGCAAGCTGAGGGTTTTTGGACGTTGCCCAAACCCCCACGCTTGCGCGTGGGGCTGGTATCCCCTCGCTTGACGAGCCATATTGCGGCTAATCGAATGCGTCATTTCCGTGGCACCATCTCGGGATTCACCCACGCCGGCAGCGGCTGCCCGGTCACGCCGGCGATGAGGTTGCGGGCGCAGATCTCCGCCATCTGGTTGCGCGTCTGTACCGTCGCGCTGGCGATGTGCGGCGCGATGACCACGTTGGCCAACCGCAGGAGCGGATCATTCATACTCGGCGGTTCCGGGTCGGTCACGTCGAGACCGGCCGCGAAAATCGTCCCGTCCTTGAGCGCCGTCGCCAGCGCCTTTTGATTCACCAGCGGTCCGCGTGCGCTGTTGATGAGCACCGCTGTCCGCTTCATCATCTTGAACTGCGCGGCGCCGATCATGCCACGCGTCGTGTCGTTGAGGTCGGCATGGAGTGAGATAAAATCGGACTCCGCCAGGAGCGTGGGCAGGTCAACCTGCCGGGCGCCAAAGTCCGCCTCGGCCTGCGCATTCTTGTAAACATCGTGGTAGAGCACCTTCATGTCCCACCCGCCATGGCAGCGCCTGGCGAGCGCATAGCCGATGCGGCCCATGCCGACGATGCCAAGCGTTCGGCCCACCAGGTCCTGGCCGAGGTGGCCGAGCGGCTCCCAAGTTTTCCATTTGCCATCGATCGTGTAGCGATGCCCCTCGACGACTCGCCGCGCCGCGCTGATGAGCAGGCAAAACGCCATGTCGGCCGTGGCGTCGGTGAGGACGCCCGGCGTATTGCCCACGGCAATGCCGCGCCTGGTGCAAGCGTTGATGTCGATGTTGTTGAAGCCCACGGCGAAGTTGCTGATGACCTTGAGCCGCGGCGCCTTGGCTAGCACTGCGTCGTCGAGTTTGTCAGTCAACAGGGAGACGAGGCCCTCGACATCGGCGAGTTTGGCGGCGAGAACGTCCGCCGGCGGCGGCAGGGGACTTGGCCAAACTTCCGCAGCGCAGGCCTCCCGTATCAGGGACAGGCCGACGTCCGGTATGATGCGGCTAACAAAGACTTTCGGCTTGCCCCCCATGAAAGTGCCCCCAAGGTATGGCCACGAGCCGGAAGCGCGAGCGATGGTTTCACCTAAGAACCGTCGCTCACGCTTCCGGCTCGGAATGTGCAACGATTACTTCTCTGCCGTGACGGTCACGATCTTCGTCTGCGTCACGCCCGTGCTGGAACGGACGCGAACCGCGTGCTGGCCTGGTTCCGTGACGCGAACTTTCCAGAGGACCGCGCTGTATTCCTGGTCCTCCGAGAGCACGGCGACCGGTTGCACGCGTCGCCCTTCCAGAAGCTGGATCCCCTTGGGCAAATCAAGGGCCAGCGTTTGCCCGACGGCGGGGTCGGCAACCAGAGCGGAGATCGTGGCCACCTTGCCCGGTTCGAACGATCCGCCCAGCGAGATCTGGTAGCGGCCCTCGTTCTCCGCGCTGACGGCAATGCCCTCGCCATAGACATACGCCAGTTCCCGCCTGGCGCCCGGCTTCATATCCTTGGTGGCCCAGAAGAAGCCCAGCCCGGAATCCCCCATCGACGCGATGGCGGGCATGTCAAAGCTGTTGAAGCCCGCCCCGTGCCGGGTCAGCACGAGCTTGTTCGCTTTTTCGTATTTGCTCCCGACGTTGAACGACAGGTAGGCCACGTATCCAGGTTCCTTCAGGTTCGGCCGTTGCAGGAGTTGAATGAACGGAGGCATGGTTTTTTCTTTGAGGATCATGCCATCGAGAATCTTCCCTGGATGCGTCACTGGGGAAGCAAACAGGCAGCCGTCGTTGTCGATGATGTAGGTGTCGATGTAGTTGCGCACGCCGATTGGCACGGTTTGCTGGCCTTTGTTTTCGATCAAGTAGGTCACCAACACGTTATTGCTCAGCCGCTTTTCGCCCGGTTTCTTGGCTTTGGAAGGATACAACTCCAGGGTCTGCGTGATGCGGAGGCCGTCGATTACCCAGACGGAATAGAAACCAACTCGCTTCTTGTCCCCCTTTTTCTTGTCGAGCGGCGCGTGCATGATCTCGAAACGCCCGCCCTGCGCCTGCTGATAGAATCGGCCATTGATCAGAAAACTCGGAAAATGGCTCAGGTGCAGCGTCTGGTTCTGGATCGTGCGGATGTTGATGTAGAAGCCAGGGAAACCCCGCTGTTGCTGAAAGTTGATGCGCGGCGTCGGATCAATCGCGCCGGAATCTTCCAGGTTGACGACGACGGCTTTTTCGTCGGCGATCTTAACCGTGAATTTGGGTTTGGCGGATTCCTGAGCCAAACCTGGAAGGGAAGCGAGCCCGACAAACATGGCTACGCCGCAGCCGAGAATCATTTCAGTAAGCAATAGCCTTTTCATGGTGGCGCCCTTCGGAAACGTGGATCGGTGGATGAAATCCGTTAAAAGAAAAGACGATCTTCAGCCGTCGTTCGCTCCAAAAAAACAGAATCTTCACACCCCCCGTCCTTTATACAGATGCCGCCCGAGAACCGGATCGCGGGCCGTGAAATCGCCTGGTTCCTTGTCGTTCGTCAAACAGCGGGCATACATTTCCAGCTTGGCGTCCAGGTCGTCCGCGTGATGGACGATCAGGCACTCCGGAATCAACGGCAAGCGTGGCGAGCCCCATTCCGGCAGGCTCAGGTGCGTGATGACGATGTGCTCCAGCAGCCGAACCAGCTCCGGATCGACATCGCCCAGCTCGCGTGCCGTGTCCCGCACCAGGTCGCGCCCGAGCATCAAATGCCCGAACAGGCGGCCCGGAACCGTCGGCTGCACGTTGACGAGGTCGTCATTGAACTCAATCGTGCGGCCCATGTCATGCAGAATTGCGCCGGCGATGACCAGATCGCGATTGAGCGGCGGCTGCAATTCCGGGTAGTGCGTTACATATTTATCCGCTAAATGCAAACACGTATGGGTTACCGACAAAAGATGTTCCAGTAAGCCGCCCGCGAAGGGATAAAAATGCTTCAACGTCGCGGGCACGTGTTTCAACTGAGCCTTCTGTCGATCCAGGATTGTCATCACCAACCGCCGCAGCGGCACGTCGCCGATCTGCGTTTCCGCGAGCTGCCAGAGTTCATCGTACATGGCGTCGATGTCGTAGCGGGTGTGTTCGATCCATTGCAACGGATCGAACCCGGCGGCCTTGTCTTCGTCATCGATGGGCCGAATCCTCTCGATTTCGATTTGCGGCCCGTAGGTCGGGTGCTCCTGATAGGCGCCGCGGATCCTGTAGAAGGCGCCCTCGCGCCACTCGGCATCGCATGGGCCGTACCAGGGCCCATCGCTCCAGACCATGAAGGCGGCAGTGCGCTGCGCGTCGCGAAATCGACAGGTGAAAAACGGCTTGCCATCGCGCCGCGATCCGCGCGTGCGTTCAGCGAGGAGGACGAAAAAATCGCCCGCTTGCCCAGGCGTCATCTCGCAAAGCCGGACCGGGGCCGGTTTGGGTTTCGACATAACTTCCGTTCCGCGACGGGAGGGACGTGATCGTTGAATATAGTTTAGCAGGGCAAACGAGCGGCACAAGTCAGGATTCCTTCGCTGCGCCGGATGCACTTGTAACGAGAAAGCGGAAGACCTATAATCCCCAAAGATCGGGGCGTGGCGCAGTTTGGCTAGCGCGCCTGAATGGGGTTCAGGAGGTCGCTGGTTCGAATCCAGTCGCCCCGACATCGAAGCCTCGACGTGACAAGAAGTTACGTCGAGGCTCTTTTCTTGCCAAAATCGGCTTTGTCCCTTTTGCTTAACATTGTCCCTTTTCGTGACTACCATGTGGTAGCCGACGAACTCCGCCGAGACGAAAAGGGACGGACGATGCCGAGACCAGCGAAGCCCTTCTGGAAGAAATCGCACCGGGCCTACTACGCCAACATCGGCGGGAAGCCTGTTCGCCTGGGCACGACCTGGGAGGAGGCCGAGAAAGAATTCCACCGGCTGAAGTTCGAGCAGAAGGCCGGTGAACTGGAGGCGAGCCGGAATGGTGCGACCGTTCAACTGGACAAGCCGATCACCACGAAGGTTGAAATGGTCGTTGATGTCTGCACGAAGTACCTTGCTCACGTCCAGAAAAACCGAAAGGAGCGGACGTACCAGTGGTATCGGGACACGCTAAAGCACTTCTGCAAGGAGGTCGGACGGGACTTGACCGTGGAAGAACTGATCCCGCATCACCTGACTGAATGGGCAGATCGACACCACGAATGGTCGTCCACGACCCGCTTCGACTACATCCGAGCAGTGCAGGGAGTATTCCGGTGGGGGATTCGCCAGCGACTTATCACAACGAACCCCATCGAGTATGTCGAGAAGCCCAGCCCCGAAAGCCGAGAGATCATCCTTACGGACAAGCAGTGGAAAGCAATCCTCGCCAGCTATTTGGAAGACGATCCCTTTCGGGATTTGCTGGTATTCGCCCGGTCGAGCGGTGCCAGACCGCAAGAGTCGAAGAAGATCGAGGCCCGACACATGCAACAAGACGGTCGTGTGGCGGTCTTCTTGAAAAAAGAGTCGAAGAATAAAGGGAAGCGAAGGCGGAACCGGGTCTTGTACCTTCCGCCGCCGCTGCGTCCCATGCTTCAACGGCTCTGCGAAAAGTACCCGGAAGGACCGATCTTTCGCAACAAGGATGGGAATCCCTGGACAACCAATGCCATTCGGTCCCGCTTCCGCAGGATACGGAAGAAGCTCAAAATCGAGCAGCTTTTCATGTACGCCATCCGGCATACCTGGGAAACTCACATGCTCTTGGAACAGCCCCTTCAACTGGTGGCTGAGTTGGCTGGACACGACGCCAAGACAGCGATGGCGACGTATCATCACCCGCAGTTTGTGTTGAAGGAGATGCTCGACAAGTTGGATGACGATTGGGCGAAGCAGAAAAGCTAGTCGGCCCATCCTCCACCGAAAACTCTGTCAGCTTCACTCTTGTCGTAGGAGCGAGGCTTTTTCTTCTTGGTCCCGGTCTCCATAACCTTCGTGTGCCGATCCTGGTATTCCCGAATATGGCTGACCTTGATGCGGACCAGATTTCCGACCTTGTAACTTCGCAATTCTCCCTTTTCTGTCATCTGGTAGACTTTTGTTGGGGATACTTGAAAGAGGTCGGCGACTTGACGAACCGTGTAGGAAGGATCGGTTTCGGAAGCAGGAGAACTTGGCTCCGGCTTCTCGAATCGCCGCATTGTCCGTTCAAGCCGGTGCAGAAGCCCTGGAAGTTGACAAAGGCTACTGGCAATGGTGGGCAACAGGTCGTCCACCGTGGCGTACTCGATCTCGCCGGACCCATTGGAAGCGGTGCCCCGATTTCGGATGACCTCACGTTTCTTCAAGAGTTCTTCCAGCATCGATTGTCCCTCCAGGCACGACGGCATTTTCGACCTCGCTCCTGACCGTACAACTAAACTTCCCCCGGCGAACCTGCCCATTTTGCATTGGGCGGTCCATGACGTGACGGTGTTGGCTTTTGCCAGCGGGCCACATGCCAAGCAGAATCGACAAATCCCACTATAGGCCGACGAGTAGGCGTGTAAACCAAAACAAAATGTTGTCTCCAGAATTCGCCGACGTGCTTGGGCCGACGAAGATTGTGGCCGACAGCGAAGGCGGGAAGTCGGCCCTGCCCGATCACGTCCACGCTCACAATCTGAAATTCATGATTTTCTGAATTGTGCCGCTGGCCGGGGAATCTACCTTCCATGTAGAAGACATGCGACATATCTTCGTCACCGGACAAACCGCCGAACCTCCTCTGGCTTCTCCATCGCCAGTCGCTTCAGCTTGGCCCCCAAGAGACAAAGAGCCTCGTGGTACGCTTCGCTCAAGTGGTCGCCGGAAAAGTGATGTCCGAATTCGTGGATCACGGGCCTATCGACTTCTTCGGTAGCCCCCTGGTCAAACCACCGCCGACCCAGGCAGCGGAGATTGAAGGTCAGTTCACCCCTGTCGCTGCGACGAAAGTAGCAGGCCACGAAGTTGTTCGTCGTGTTCATCCTCGCCGTCGTATGCCGAGGTAGCTTTTCTGGGTCTTCATGTCCGACCTCTTTCTTTTGCAACGTGGATTGCGAAGCTCGGCCTTTCCCACTCGGCTTGCGAAAGCAGGGACGCCCATGTCTCTCCATACTCTGCCTTGACATCCACGACGGTCTCGTAAATCAGCCTCTTCCAATCCGTGCATTGCTGTTCCCAATCATCACCGAACTCACCGACAAGCATCGTCACCAGTTTCGCCAGAAATGTTCTGGCTGCTTCATCCGCTGGACCGAACATTTCCTCGTATGCACGAAGAACGTGAACGTCTGGGTCAAGTTGCAGTTCGACACCCAATAGTTGCTTCTCACCGCAGTGCTGGCACGACCCGACGTGACACTTGACTGCCATAGGGATTTGGCGACCAAGGACAGTGACACCACCTGCGTCTGACGGTATCTCCATGACTTGTTGGTGCTTGGATGATAACATTCGTTTGCACGTCTTGCATTGGATGGGTTTGGGACTCATATGCTTCTCCTTCAGTCGTTTTCGCTGCCTGACGGGACCGCCCCAGGTCAGGTCGCCATTTCCCGTACCGCTAAACTCCTGGCTCGTAACTGCTCAGATTGGGTCGATCATCCTCGACCACGACCGAGAGAAACCGGGTTTACTTGGCCCATCAACACTGTCAGTCGCCAATACTGGCTGCTGACACGAGAACAGAACTGCCATTTGCCTTGTCGAACCTCATCCCAGAATCTCCCTCAACTGGTACTTGTTCGCACCGACCTGCACCCACCCTTTCGTTGCCAACCGTTCGGCCAAAGCCATCTGAAACCGCTTTCGCCGTCCAGCCAGGGTCATCTTGACCGCTGACCCTTTGGAGAAAATCAAGCCGATCTTCACCCGAACCGTCTCCTGATCCACCCACTTCAGCCTCGGCTCGTCGGCATGATTGACGATGGCGGCAGCGACCTCATCGACAAGCGGTTTCACGTCGAGAGGCGGCTGCCTCGGCGATAACTGCCGGTAGCCCTTCGCTTCGCAGCAGGCCGTTCCTTTCTCTACGTCGATTGTCCACGCTTGCATCTCGGCCCGGCTCGATCCCATGACCGTGGCACCGTGTCGCTCGATCCGAAACGTCAACAGCGGCGGCGTCCAGGTGACATCCTCCATGCGACCAAACAGCTTGTCCGGTCTCATGCCGCCGAAGTCACCAGCGAGATCGTTCCAGGCGACGGCCAGGAGCGGTTCGATCTCGCTAGTGTCGGTGATTTCGCCTGGAGTGCTGTGGCCGAGGAAATTCTTCAACTCCGTCAAGCCGGTCGTCTCGACTGCATCCATGTGTTGGCTCCTCGATCTACACAACTGCTGGAATTCACGATTGCCGAGCTTCGCTGTCCGGTGTCCGCATGATCCCCGTCGCCGGGTCAATGACGGGCAAACCACCGCACATCGTAAAGCAGGCAACGATGGGGTAGCAGAAGGGCTGGCCGTCAATGTTGACCGCGCTTTTGAAACAGAACCATTTTCGCGCTTTTGAGCGAGGCCATGAAGAGTTGCCCGGCGAGGCGGGCTGGGCGTTGGAGAAGTGGACTTCTTGCCGTGTTCATGATGCTTCGGATGTGCCGGGGCCGCGGT
>JACPPF010000098.1 GCA_016191165.1 Planctomycetota bacterium | reverse complement strand
GGCTGGTCGAAAAATCGAGGGAAAAAAAATTTCGCCGCATCAATCCGCTTAAAACTACGTGATCGCTGGGGGAACCGCATTTGCCGACACCGCTGCCGTTAGGAAAAAGAGCGGGACCGCGAACTTCGCAATAGCCTCTTTATTTCCCCGAAACGATTGACAAGGCCCGGTCCCGGAGATTATACTACGGTTGACGTTGCTGTTGGTTTCTCCCTCGTGGGTTGTCATTTCTTGTGCGAGAGGGGGGGGGGAACTCAGCAAAAAGTGGGCTGCCCCCCCGGCCCGCAGGGAACACTCGGGCGACCGTCTGCGTCCAAATGGAGGTCGCCCACGCCCAGGGCAAGGATGTGATCTAACAAATGGTGGGGTTCGATGTCCGAAAAGCGCGTTCATGTCCGAATCCCGATCCTAGTGCGAGCTTGAGGAGCGCATGGCAAGCAGCGTTCAGGACAAAGCCGACTTGCGCTTGCGACGCGTTTCCGAAGAGGAAGCAGCCGTTGTGCCGGATAATGCGCGCCCCACGGACGACACGCCGACCGTCATCTCCAAGACGCCACCCATTCCCGAGCCGATTTCCAGCAACCAGAACAAGGTCACGGACCTCGGGCGCAGCGCGGCCATGTCCGATTCGTTGATCGCGGGGCTGCGCGGCAAGCGGCTGGCGCATTACGAATTGATTGAGCCGATCGGCGTCGGCGGGATGGCGGCGGTGATCCGCGCCCGCGACACCCAGCTGGATCGATTCGTCGCTCTCAAGATCCTCCCGCCGGATATGGCGCACGAAACGGAAAACATTCAACGGTTCCACCAGGAAGCCAAGGCCGCCGCCAAGCTCGATCACGCCAACATCGCGCGGGTGTTCTACTGCGGTGAGGACCAGGGGCTGCATTTCATCGCCTTTGAATACGTGGAAGGCGTCAACCTGCGCACCCTGCTGGAGCAGCGCGGCCGACTTTCCGCACTGGAGGCGATTCGTTACGTCGTCCAGATAGCGACCGGCCTGGAACACGCGGCCTCACGGGGCGTGGTGCACCGCGACGTGAAGCCGTCGAATATCATCATCATGCCGAGCGGGCAAGCCAAGCTGGTCGATATGGGCCTGGCCCGCAACATGGAGCGGCACAACGAACGGGACCTCACGCAGTCCGGCGTCACGCTGGGCACCTTCGACTATATCTCGCCGGAACAAGCGCTGGAGCCGCGCGAGGCCGATGCCCGAAGCGATATTTATTCGCTCGGCTGCACGCTCTATCACATGCTCACGGGCATGGCGCCCGTACCGGAGGGAACGCCAGCCAAGAAATTGCACCACCATCAACATGTCGCGCCGATCGACCCGCGCGAGATCGATCCCGCCATTCCCGCGGAACTGGTGATGATCCTGGGCAAGATGATGATGAAGGAGCCGCGCGATCGCTATCAGCGGCCGCTGCACCTGGTCCACTACCTGATGAAGGTCGCCCGCCAGCTGGGGGCCGAGAACGATTTGCCCGGCGGCGTGGTCGATGCGCCGTTTCCCGTTGACGCGCGTCCCCGGCCTTTCTTGTTGATCGGCCTGGCGCTGGCGGCCTTGATTGCCGTGGTCGCGTTCGTGTCGCTGGGGACCGACTCGGCGCCGCATTTTTCGTCCCCGCCCAACCTTTCCAAGAACGATAAGCTCAAGGCCGACGCGAAACCGGATGCGCGCGCCAACGACGCCAAGGTGGTTCAAAATCCCTCGAAAACAAGGCCGGACGTCATCAAGAATCTGGACCAGTTGCGGCACGTGCTGAACGACGCCGCGCCGGGGGAAGTCAAGACGGCCATCGACGGGGTATTCGATTTGACCGGCGCCGGCCTGACGATTAGCGGAGCCGCGAATCAAAGGCGGGTATTTGAATCGACCAGCCCGGGAGTTTTTACAGCCGTCAATTTCAAGTACGACTACGTTGGGGCCAGCGCCGCCCTGGAAGTGCGTGGCGGCAAGGTGACGTTCCGGCGTATCCGTTTCCTGTTGACTTCGGACGCGGTGGCCGACAACGCCGCCGCCGCCGCCGCGGTCATCGTGCGGGGGGCGCGCGAGGTGACGTTTGATCGCTGCGTGTTCGTGCAGACCGTGCCGCCGATCTCGCTCGACCGCACGCCGTTCGCGTCGGTCCTGATCGATTCGGCGGACTCGCCGGCCAACGCGGCGCCGGTCGTGAACCTCAACGATTGCTATTTCGACGGCGGCGACGCGGGCGGGCAGGTGGCCATCGCGATCAATGGGCCCGCCACCGTTCATGCCCGCAACTGTGCGTTCAAGCCCCACGGCGCCTTGTTTCAATTCCGGGGCGCATGCACCAGGACGGGCACCATCGTTCACCTGGATCATTGCGCAGGCCTGGTCGAACGCGGGCCGGCGTTTCGTTTCAACGATCACGCCGCCGCCCAGCTGCAAGTGCAACATAGCGTTTTTTCCAGGCCCGAAAGCTCCACGGCCAGCGAACGAGCCCTCGGCCAACTTGACCTCCTTTCCTTCGCGGAAAATACCGGCGCGGTTCAATATATCGGTGACGCCAACCTCTATCATAACCTGAACAACATGGTCGGTCGGTCGCGCAACCCGATTGCGCCCAAGGAAAGCGATTTTCAGACCTTCCTGGCGCAGGAAAAGGGCAAAGATCAAGAGTCGGTCTATCTGACCCGGCCCGACGCCGGGGCCAGCCCGTGGCAGAACTCGCGCGGCCCCGGGACGCAAGACCATCTGGTTTTTCAACTCAAGGCGGAATTCCACGAAAAATACGGCCTGAAGCGGACCTGGCTCGGTCCGATGGATGCACCCCCGGTCCCCCTCGTCAAGAAAATCGAGGGCCCGAGGACACTCATCGTCGATGCCGACAACGATATGAAAACCGCCGGCGTCTACGCCAATGTCCAGCAAGCGCTTTCCGGGGCGAAGGATGGGGACGAAATCCTGATCAAGTGCGGCCCCACTCGCATCGTCAAGGTTCCGCCCGGGCCGTTGCGCCAGGGCATTTCCGTCACCCTCAGGCCCTACGAGGGCTGCCAGCCCATCCTGGTTTTTGATCGAGGCTTCAACGACAAGGATTCCGCCCTGTTCACCGTCATGGCCGGTACGCTCCACATCAAGGACATGGAGATTTTGCTCGACCCGGAGAAAATCCCCTATGAAGCCCAGTCGATCGTCCACCTCGGGCAGGCCGCGCGATGCCGGTTCACGGGCTGCACGTTGACTCTGCGCGGACCGAGCGACGACGTCAAGTTGTATGTCGCCACCTTCATCAATCGCGAATTGATGATGAAATCGGATACCCCAGCCCCCGGAACGGCCAAGGTCGAATTCCGCGACTGCTTCGTCCGCGGTCGCGGCACTCTGGTCGCCCTGCGCGGCTGTCGCTTGCTGGATGTGAATGTCAAGAATTCCCTCGTCGTCCTCGATGGCGCCTTGCTCGACATCACGGCCGCCAACAAGGCGATGCCGATGAATCTCGGTGTCCGCTGGAAGATGGACCATTCCACCATCTACACCGCCGATTCGATTTTCTGCCTCAAGTCCATGACCGAGAAAGGCTTGACCGAAACCATCGCCGAGATCGACTCCTGCCTGTTCGGCTCCCTGGCCGCGGACAAACCGATCGTCCTTTTGAGGACCGAGACCGGCGATGATCTCAACACCTTCCTCAAGTGGAAAGGCAATCAAAACTATTTCGCCAACTTCGATGAATTCAAAATTCGCACCTGGAAAGATCAAGACCGCGAGACCAATTCCAGCTTCGGCAAGCTCACGTTGCCAAACCTGAGCGATGAAAACCGCCAGATCCTGTGGGACGCGACGCCGGAGTGGTTCCGGCCCACCGCCGAAGAAATGAAAGCCCTCACGCCCAACGTTGGCATTCCCCCGGAAATCGAAAAGAATTTCATTCCGGCGCCACCCAAGTCCGATGATCCTTGATTGAATTTCCCATTTCCCTTCCGAGCCCGAGTGAAGGACAACTCCGCCAGGCTGACTCACTCGCGATTCCCAATCCGGCCAAGCCGCCATCGGAAAAACCAGGCCACAGTACATGAGTTCTCGCAGTGGCCCAAGGTCGCAAAAGAAATCCAGGCGAGGGAATCGCCCGGAATGATCCCGTCTCCGTTTGGGTTCTTCGTCCGTTCTCTTGTCTTTCTTTGCGTCCTTGGCGTCTTTGCGAGAAACAAAGACTCGATGATATCTGCCGCAAAGGTTCTTCACATCGTGCGCCGGGGCTGAGAGGTGGAATCGAAAGGGTCTCCTCATCCCGCTTCGCGATGCCCCCCACCTGTGAAATGGAATGGGTCTGGTTCTTTCCAAACGCGTTCCGACGAGCGGGATGCGGATCACCGCGCCCACAGCTTCCGATCCAGGCTGCGATACCCGATCGCTTCGCTCAGGTGCGGGTGCTTGATGTCCGCGGACCCCTCCAGGTCGGCGATGGTGCGCGAGACGCGCAAGATGCGGTCATGCGCCCTGGCCGACAGGCCCAGCGACTCCATGGCCGTTTGCATCAGCGTTTGACATTCCTGATCCAGCACGCAGAACTTGCGCAGTTGCCTGCTGTTCATTCGGCTATTGAGGCGCTGCCCCTCGCCGCCGAAGCGGCGCATCTGCACGTCGCGCGCCTGCTGGACGTGGGTGCGCATCGTCGCGCTGGAGGTTCCATCCTGCCTGGCGGCCAGCTCTTGATACGGCACCGAGGGCACTTCGATATGCAAATCAATGCGGTCCAGCAGCGGCCCGCTGATGCGGCCCATATACCGCTCGATTGCCATCGGATTGCATTTACATGTGTGTTTCGGATCGCCCATGTAGCCGCACGGCTGCTTCCGTCTTTCATTTCGTCTCGGCCATGTTTTCGCTGGAAATCTCATTTCGTAAATCTACTCCGACAGAGGAGATACGCCAACTGCGAACGGTTGGTCTTTCCATCGCCAAGATCGCTCAGGAAACCGGAGCGTCTGGGTCGGTAATTCGGAGGATTTGCGGCAAATTAGACCCGGATGCAGCGGTTGCACATCGCCGTCATCAAGAGGAGATCGCCACTCGGATCGACGCAAAGCCGATTACCTGGAAAGAAAAACAGCAACTCTGGGTGGAAGAAACTGGTCAATGCGGAGCAACCCTCTTCCGGGTACTCAAGAGATGTCGCCGGTCCCGGTGACGTTCATTTCGGGAGGCATCCATGCGTGTTCTAGTCACTGGCGGCAGGGATTTCGGCGACCGGGTACTTCTCGTTGAGGCCCTCGACCGGCTGCACGCCACACACGTCTTCACCGTCTTAATCCACGGCGATGCGAGTGGTGCCGACCGTCTGGCTGGCGAGTGGGCCACAGCCACAGGTATCCCGGTCGAGGCTCATCCAGCCGAATGGAAGAAGCACGGTCGAGCCGCTGGCCCCATTCGCAACTCGAAGATGCTAGAAGAAAAACCAGAACTCGTGATCGCATTTCCTGGCGGCAAGGGCACTGCGGATATGGTGAAGAAGGCGAAGGCAGCAGGACTCGAAGTAGTCATCATTGATAACGCCTGATCGCCGCCCAGCACTCCTGTCGTCGCCGAATGAACTCGGCCTTTGGCTCGATGGCGATCAGCCGGTCGTACTCCACGATGGCTAGGCAGTACGACCCCACATTGAAACTGGCATTGGCCCACGTTTCCAGGTTTTCCGGTGAGATCACTTCAAACTGAGCCGCTTTCTTGAAAGTGGCGATGGCCTCGTGAAAGCGACCATGCTCTTGATGGGCGTAGCCAAGTTCACGAAGCGACTTGTAGTGAAGTTCGTTAGCCTCGGTGCCCCGCCAGATGTAGTAATCGGGGCTGGAGGAACAAATCGCCTCGCCGGTCACGTCGCCGCCCATTGAGAGCAACGAGATTGCGTTCTGCAAATCCTGAGCGTTGTCGAAACAGACGCCTCTGATGTAGAAGCAGCAGGGGTTCACCGGTTCGAGCGAGATGGCCTTGGTGAGATCGGCCCAGGCCAGCTTCGGATCGATGTAGATGCACGGGATTTGGCCTCGGTGGACGAGGGCAAGGACGTTGTTCGGATCGGCGGCAAGGAGTCGGTCGCATCGAACGAGCATCTCATCCGACGTGCGATCTGGCGACCACATGTTTCGCCGATTCACCATCCAGGCCGAGGCCGGGCTGGTGCCGCTCACCACTGGCACGAAAGAAGCGGCGGCGACCGTCTTCAAGAAATCTCGTCGGGTGATGTCCATCGGCAGGCTCCCTCCCGGTTTTTTTCGTTCTTGTTCATTCTACGGTGCCGACAATGGACGCCGATAAGACTGGCCTGATTTGGCGGCGGCATTGCTGGTAGCCGCCCAGACGACTAAACTGACCAATGGCTTCGGCTGTCGCCGAAGCCATCCGACTACCTGGAGAACCAGAGCTTCATGCCGGGGCCGAACTGCCCCGATGAAAACTCGATTGACGTTGCGTGCGTCAAGAACTGTCTCGCAGAAAACGACCAACATTCAAGACGAGCAGCCTTGGACCATGCCCCCGCAAGGGGGCGTCGGGCCATGTGCTGTCGTCTTGCCCCTTGGTCGGGGTTCTGCGAGCGGCCATGTGTTCGGCGTCCCTTTTTTGTTTGGCATGGCCTGCGATCTGCGTCCCGACCTGGAAGACGGGAGAACATTGCCGGATCGTTCAGGAGAGCAGCATGTTCGACCCTTATCACAAATGGCTCGGCATTCCGCCGAAGGACCAACCGCCAAACCACTACCGGTTGCTGGGCATCGAGTTGTTCGAGGCCGACGCCGATGTAATCGACGCCGCCGCCAACAAGCAGATGGCGTACATCCAGGGGTGTGCCAACGGGCCGCATTTGCCGCTCTCGCAGAAACTACTGAACGAGATCGCTGCCGCTCGCCTTTGCCTGCTTGATCCGAAGAAGAAGGTCGCTTACGACGCAAAGTTGAAAACCAGCTTACCCAAACTTGCGTTGGCTACGCCGGTTTCTGGGTCGCCTTCGGTTTCGTCGCCACGCACTGAGCAAACCGAAGCACGCAGCGATCTCGCTTTCCAAGAAGTCGGGCCTGCTCTTGAAAATCCTCGCCCACGCCGCAAGAAGCGTCCCAAATACGTTCTGCTCGGCCTCGCCTTGATCCCCGTCGTGATTGTGGGACTGGTCTTCGTGTTCACGTTTGGGCGGTCGTTGTTTACCGCAGATGCGACGAAGGGCAAGTCGGTTGGACAAGTTCAACAAAAAAGCGAGAACCCTGGGAGCGAGGAGAAAAAGAAGACTTCTTCCCAGGCAAAGGCGGACGGTTCTTCGACGGATGGGGCAAAAAAGAAACCTGAAGTTCCGCTGAAGGAGCAGTTCACCTTCCTCGCCGACATGCAAGAGAGTGAAGTGAAAGTCGCCCACCCCGGTTGGTTTTCCAAGGAAGGATTGGTGACGATACTTGACGCTCGTGATCGCCCCATGCTTATCAAGGGCACCCGATGTCCTCACAGCATCTATATGCACCCACCGAGAGATTCGTTTGCAACGGCGGCCTTTCGCCTGGACAAGTCTTATCAGAGGCTCAAGACCGAAGCGGCTATTCCGAGCCTGGAGGATTATTCTCGACAAGGGAATCCGGTGACTCCATTGACCTTCGAGGTTCTCGGCGACGGCAAGAGCCTTTGGAAGTCGGGGGAGTTGCAAACCAAAGAGGCAACTGATTCCTGTGATGTTTCGATCAAGGGAGTCGAATCCCTTGAACTTCGTGTTTATTGCCCTGGGGCGGACAATTGGGCCATAGCTGCCTGGATCGAGCCGAAACTTTTCAAACAACAAACCTGGAAGCAGATTGTTGGAACATATTTTACAGATCATGATTTTCACAAAACATTGGGAGAACTAATCCTTGATTTTGGTCCTGGCGAACTTCCTGTGGCGATCCGTGCGAAAGGGAGGCAAACCCAGCGATGCAAGCAAGTAGGTGACACCTGGATGTTTGATTGGGGGAGCAATGATGACTTGTTTGTGATTACTCCGCAATCGGACGATAGTGTTGTGATGCGTGTGTACTGGAAAGAATGCACCAACAGCTTCAACAAGGCAGTGCTTCCAAATCGCCCTCCAAATGTAACAGTCGTCTTCTTCCGATCAAAAAAAGGCTGAAGGAGTTGCTGGGCCAGGGCAGCAACCAAAACGAAATCAGCGACTCGACTTCTCCTTGAGGCTGCCATGAAACAAACACCGCCACCCGCTGTTGGCATCGACCTGGGAACAACCTTCTCTCTGGTTGCCCATCTGGATTCTGCTGGACGGCCCTGGACCATCCCGAACGCCGAGGGTGACTTACTCACTCCCAGCGTCGTCTTGTTCGAGGGGGCTTCGGTGGTTGTTGGTAAAGAGGCAGTCAAGGCAGCGGCGATGGAGCCGGAACGCATCGCTCAATTCGCCAAGCGGGACATGGGCAGTTCTGTTTATTCCAAGGCGATCAATGGCGAACATTTTCCGCCCGAAGTGATCCAGTCGTTGATTCTTGAAAAACTCAAGCGTGATGCCGAGGCGAAGTTGGGACCGTTCACGAAAGCGGTCATCACCGTCCCCGCCTATTTCAACGAACCACGCCGCAAGGCCACTCAAGACGCCGGGCACCTCGCCGGTCTGGACGTTCTTGACATCATCAACGAACCCACGGCAGCGGCCATCGCATTTGGTGTCGAGCAGGGGTTCCTGACAGCGAAGGGTGAATCGAAGCGAGCAGAACGGATTCTCGTGTACGACCTGGGCGGCGGCACCTTCGACGTTACCCTCATGGACATCGACGGAAAGAACTGCACCGTCCTGGCGACGGCAGGCGATGTGTACTTGGGCGGAATTGATTGGGACCAGCGGCTTGCCGATCATGTGGCCGAGCAGTTCCAAACGAAGTATCGGGTCGATCCTCGCCAAAATCCTGCGGGCCTCCAGCGATTACGTCGAGACGCCGAGGATGCCAAACGTGCTTTGTCGGCACGAGACACGACTACCGTTTCCTTCGAGTATGCTGGGCAAGGAATCCGGGTGCCGGTCAGCCGCCAGCATTTCGAGACATTGACCGGCGACCTTCTGGAACGAACCCGTTTCACCACTCGCAATTTGTTGAAGGAAGCCAACCTGGGCTGGAAAAACGTCACCCGTCTGCTGTTGGTTGGTGGCTCCAGCCGGATGCCGATGGTTCACAACATGCTGGAGCAGGAATCAGGTCGGAAGGTGGACCGCTCTCTCTCGTTCGATGAAGCGGTCGCTCACGGAGCAGCGATCTATGCGGGGTTGCTTTTGGCGTCCGAGGCAGGATCGGTTTCAAGCGTGAAGATTCGCAACGTCAACTCCCACAGCCTCGGAGTGCTTGGCAAAGAGCCGGGGACGGGGCGGCTTCGCAACGGCATCATGATCCCTCGCAACACTCCCTTGCCTGCCACGAAGCGTGCCAAGTTCAAGACGCATCGAGCGAACCAGCGGACGGTCGAAGTCAATGTGATCGAAGG
>JACPPF010000097.1 GCA_016191165.1 Planctomycetota bacterium | reverse complement strand
AGGCCTCAAGATCGCCAATTCCGCGTCACCGTGGCCATCGCCACCGAAGAAACCGCTACCACGCCAAGCACCGTCGTCTGGCCATTTGTAAAATGGCCCAAGCTGGGGGATCGCCAGCTGACAGTCCGGGAACTGCTGCAAATCAGCGTCCTTCCTGCCTTCCTGCTTTCCTTGGAGTTGTTGGTTTGACAATGCTTCAGAGTTTTTGTGCAAAGCCGGTAGGAGAGGGCACAACAAAAATGGGCAAATCGACTTGTAGGGTGGGCCTCGCTTCGCTCGCCTCACCCCACGAGATTGCCCAGGTTATTTTGCGAAGCCGCTAACGCGATCAGAACGCAATTGGGAAATCGAAACCACAGAGTTTGAGTTCGCGCCAAGGCGCCAAGGTCGCAAAGGAATTCATGGCCAGGGAATCGCCTGTAATTGTGCCCTCTCCGTTTGTGCTCCTTGTTCGTCCGTTCGCTTCTCTTTCTTTGCGTCCTTGGCGTCTTCGCGAGAAAAAAAAGATTCGCTGACGGCCGCCGCCAAAATTCTTCGCATCGTGTGCGGAAGCTGAAAGGCGAAAATCTAACCAGTTCAGTTCTTCTAGTTGCTTGCAAGTGAATCGCCGCAGTGATAGAATCCCCTCAATCGGAATAACAGACCATCTCTTCGCTTCGCGAGGTGACACGGAAAAACGAGGGTGTTGCCATGGCGGTTTTGGAATTTGTCAAAGGGGCCAACCAGGGCGTGCAGCAAGAAATCGAGGGCGACCGCATCGTCTTTGGCCGTAACGCCGATTGCCAGGTAGTCCTCGCCGCCCCGGCGGTCAGCCGCGAGCACGCGATGATTCGCAAGATCGGTTCGAGTTACTACATCGAGGACATGGGCAGCCGCAATGGCACCGAGGTCAACAACGTCAAGATCAAGGCCCGCACGCCGCTGAAGGACGGCAATCAAATCACGATTTGCGGGATTTCGATGGTTTTTTACGAAGCCGGCGTGAAACCCACTTTGCCGGAACACATGACCGCGTCGGTGCTGGAGGAAGTTGACGACGACGACTCGTCAACCGTCGAAGCGACCATTCAACCTTCGAGCAGCAAGCATATCCTGGAGGCTCAACCGGCGGAGCGACTCGCCATGCTCCTCGAAGTGGGCACTGAACTGGCCCAGACGTTGCGCACCGAGGACCTGTTGCCGAAGATCGTGGACAAGCTGTTCCAGGTTTTCCGCCAGGCCGACCGGGCGTTCATCATCATGGAAGAGGATGCCAAGCTATTCGCGAAAGTCGTGCGCACCCGTCGGCCCGATGACGACGACAAGACGCGTTTTAGCCGCAAGATCGTCAATCGGTGCATGGAGACCGGTCAGGCGATACTCAGCGAGGACGCCAGTTCCGACCAGCAGTTCGACATGTCGCAATCGATTGCGGATTGCAAGATTCGCTCCATGGTGGTCGCGCCGCTAGTGGGCCGGGCCGGCGAGGCCGCCATCGGGGTTATCCAGCTCGATACCCAGGATCGATTCAAGAAGTTCACGCAGGAAGATCTCCGGCTCCTGATGGCCGTGGCGACGCAGGCCGGCGTTGCCATTCAGAATGCCCGCATGCACGAATCGCTGATCAGCCGCGCCGAGCTGGAGCGCGACCTTGAACTCGCCCAGCGTGTGCAAAAGAGCTTTTTGCCCAAGAAGGTTCCGCACACGGCAAGCTACGAATTCTTCGCGCAGTACGAATCGGCCCAGGAGGTCGGCGGCGATTATTACGATTTCATTCCTCTCTCGGACAACCGTCTGGGCGTCATGATCGGCGATGTCGCGGGCAAAGGGGTAGCCGCCGCGCTTTTGATGGCCAAGGTCAGCTCCGACACGCGCTTTTGCACTCTGACGGAACCCGACCTCCCGGCGGCGATCGCCAAGCTGAACGAGCACATGCAGGAGGCCGGTCTGCTGGACCGCTTCGTGACGTTCTGCGCCTGTCTGCTCGACCTGAACAAGCACACGATGAGGGTGGTCAGCGCCGGCCACATGCCGCCCATCATTTACCGCGCCGCCACGCGGACGTTTGAGGATGGCTGCACCAACGACCAGACCGGTTTTCCGCTCGGCGTCGTGGACGGCATCAGTTACGAGTGCAACACGCTATCGCTTCTTCCGGGCGATTGCGTCGTCCTGTTCACCGACGGCGTTTCCGAATCGAAGAACCGCGAAGAAAAGGACCTGGGCAACGACGGTATCCTTGCCGCGATCAAGGCAGGCCCCATGAATCCCAAGGACATGGGACAGCGTCTGGTCGAAAGCGTTCATGGCCATGCCGCGGGCCGTAAGCCGCATGACGACATGACCGTCGTGACCTTTGGGCGCGTTACTTGACACCGGCGAGCCCCGGGGGTGAGCGCACTGCGCCTCGGGGCCCGGGCTTTTCATATCCCGTGGGTCCGCTGCGCTCACCCACGGGCTTGCCACCGTACCACATGCCACAATTCGAATTCTCAAAATGGGATGGATCACAGGAATTCCGCTCCCTTTCTGCCGATGCCGTCTTCGACAAGATCGCCGAGCACCTACTCGAATACGGCGACTACGTTCTGCGGCAGCTCGAGCATCTCGACGAGGACAGCGCCGACCTGGTAAAACTTCTTGTCAAGGAAGGGTTTCTCGAAAAGGACGAGGAGGGGAAATTCGCGGTCGCGCCGCGGGGCGTTCGCCGCATGGAGAACAAGGCCCTGGAGGAGCTATTCACCACCGCCAAGAAGGATGCGCTCGGCAAGCACGCTTCCGATTTCAAGGGCGCCGGCCAGGTCCGGCACGACGACTCCAAGCCGTATGAATTCGGTGACCCGGTCGCGAACCTTAATCTCCACGAGACGCTCAAGAATGCGATGCACCGCGAGGCGCGGGCGCCGGTCGCTGACGCTCCCGGCTCGCCTGCGCTCAAGTTGATTGAAGACGACTTCGTCGTTCACGAGACGGAATACCAAACGAGTTGTGCCACGGTCGTCCTCCTGGACATGTCAGGGTCGATGGCGCGGTATGGCAAATATTATCACGCCAAGAAGACCGCCCTGGCCCTGCAAAGCCTGGTGCGCAGTCGATTTCCCGAAGACAGCCTGAAGATGATAGGTTTCTACACCTACGCATCGCCGTTGACGGAGCGGACGCTGCTCCAGTCGGCGCCCAAGCCCGTGAGCATTTTCGATAGCCGCGTGTTCCTGCGCGTGAACCTCGACGCGCCGCCCGACTTCGTGCCGGAGCATTTCACGAACATCCAGGCGGGATTGAAATTCGCCCGCGAGCATCTGCGCCGCCAGCCGGCGGCCAACAAGCAGATCATCTGCATCACCGACGGCGAGCCGACCGCCCACCTGGAAGGGCGCGAGCTGGTGCTGGTCTATCCGCCCAGCGAGCGGACCGCCCGGCACACGCTGCAAGAGGTCCAGGCCTGCGTCAATGCCGGCATCCAGATCAGCACGTTCGCCCTGATCGAGGACTATTTCTACCTGGGCCTGATGAATTTTGTCGATCAAATGTCCCGTATCGGACGCGGATTGGCGATATACTGCAATGCAGGCGAACTGGGCGGATTCGTCCTCGACAGCTTCGTGCGCGGCCGGCGCTCGCGGAAGCGACTCGGCTGAGCCGATTGCGCTTTGGCATTCGCCGTCATTCTATTCTTGCGAGATCCCTGTCATGGCTGAAACGATCACGCTTCCGGAAGAACAAACCGATGTGCGCAGAAAGCGCCAGCCGCCGTATCACGTTATTCTGTTAAACGATGACGATCATACCTATCAGTATGTAATTCACATGCTGCAGGCGCTATTCGGCCATCCGCCCGAGACGGGTTTCAAGATGGCGGAGGAAGTGGACAAGACGGGCCGGGTGATCGTCGATACGACGTCGATGGAGCGTGCGGAGTTGAAGCGGGACCAGATCCATGCGTTCGGGCCGGACCCGCTGATCCCGCGCTGCAAGGGGAGCATGTCAGCGGAGATCGAGCCAGCGGAATGAAAGGGGCGCGTACCATGCAAGCTGTCGCAAGCTGGATTTCAAAAAAGGCGGACCGCTGCGGCGGGGACGCCTGCATTCGCGATACGCGGATCCCGGTCTGGGTTTTGGTTGGATATCGCCGACTTGGAACCACCGACCACGAAATCCTTCGTGCCTATCCAACCCTGCTCGCGGGCGATCTGGAGGCAGCGTGGGATTACCTGGCCAAGAATCCGGAAGAGATCGCCACCGCCATTCGCGAGAACCAGGAAGGCGCCGACGGGTTCGTGGAGTAACCTGGAATGCTCCTTTACGCCGACGAAGATTTTCCTTTTCCCGCCGTGGAGGTTCTACGGAACCGGGGGCATGATGTCGTGACGGTCCAAAAAGACGGGTGGAGCGCCAAACCAGATTGCGAAGTGTTGGCCCGCGCCCATGAATTGGGCCGGTCTGTCATTACGTACAATCGTCGACACTATGAACGGTTACATCGGCAGGGCCAGGATCACAGCGGCATTGCCTCGGCCAAGCAGGACGACGATCACGCGGCACTGGCAGGCCGTATCGACGCGGCGCTGGCCGGTCTCCAGCCTGGCCGTTGGTGTATCCGCGTTAATCGAGGGCCATTGGCATGAGAAAAACAAGCCCCGAGGACCACGCCACGGCAATCCTCGGGGTTTGTGATTTCACGCCATTGGCTCCACCTATTTAACCAAAAACGACCTGTGCAGCACCACATTCTGCCGGGCGGAGTCGCAGGTGTCAAAGCGAACCTGGCGATCGGTCTCCTGGCGAATCACGTGGCTGGCGCTGCTGGTGTTCACGCGGAAGGCGTCGCCGCGGTCGGCGTCGGACAGGAATCGCTTGACTGATTCGACGGTCGGGGCCTGATAGTTGCCCGGCCGCTTCTCGGCGAGGGCCGACACTGCGCTCGCACGGATGAGCTTGGGCCAAAGGCGCTGGAACAAATCCGCCGACGCATAGACATCCGCCGATTGAATCAGACCATTGACCGCGACCACGTAACCGATGACATCTTTCTTCCCGTCGGCTGCCGGGCTGAGCCTGGCAAGGTAGTCTTGGACCGCGTCTTGAACGCGGTGATGTTCGAGCGAGAGTTGAAGGCTGGTCTGCGACAGCGGCGCCTGCACCGACCCACCCGCGTTGCGGGCGAGATTGGCTTGAAGCGTTCGCACGTTATTCCACACCTCAATTTGCGATTTCCGGCTGGCGGCCAATTTCAGCGTCCGGCCTGGCAGCTGCTGGGTCGCTGTCTCAAACGACGTGCTCAGGTCGCCTGCGCGCGGGAACGATCGGCCTTGCTCCACGCACAGCGCGGGAATCGACATCCGCTCGGTTTTCGCGGGAATCAGCATGTCAAAAGGCAACGTGCGATCCTGCGTGCCCCCTTTGACAATATCGCCGGCTTGAATCAACAACGGCAGGTTGCCGCGGTTGTCGATCAGGAGCACTCCGCCACCGGTCTCATGCACCGTCGCGACGTTTTGCTCCAGCGCCTCTTGCAAAGTTAGAATCCTGGCATCCTTCACGGTATCCCGGCCGTGGATCAGGAAGATCGTGAGGTTTCCATGCGTTTGCGGAGCGGAAAGCGTGAATTCCTTCACGGGAACGGTGGCGCCGCGCAGGGCGGGGAGTTCGCTTTTGGCGATCCGCTTTTCCTGGGGCATCTGCATGTCAACCATCGGAGCGAATAGCTGCTGCTCAAAGTTGTTGGCAACCTGCGGCCCCTCCTCCAGGGAGGCGCTCAGGTACGGCCAGACCACAACGGCCCCGACCGTCATCAGGAACAACCCGGTTACTGCCGCCGCCACGGTTAGCGCGATCTTTTGAGCCCGCATGGAATTTCTCCTGGAAGGGTTTTTTGGAGAACGGTCGCCAGGGTGCATCATAGCCCGATCTGGGCGGGAATGCAAACGCAGTTGCGTTGAAAAAATCAGCGATTTACTTCTTCTTGGTTTTGATCTTGGTCGGGTCGGTCAGGTCCCAGATACGGACCGTGCGGTCGGCGCTGACGGTCGCGAGCTTGGCCCCTTGCTCGATGAAGACGATGCCCTCGATCCAGGCGTCATGGCCGTCGAGGCTCTTGAGCGGTGCGGCCGCGGCTGGGTTCCAGAGTTTGACCGTGCGATCCTTGCTGCACGTCGCCAGGAGCGTGCCGGACGGGTGGAAGACCATGCCGGTGACCGGCGAGGTGTGCCCGACGAGCGTGCGAAGGATCTTGCCGTCGCCGAGGTTGACGAACGCAATGGGGCCATTCTCCGTGCCAATGAGGATCGTCTTGCCATCGGGCGCGAACGCGACGCTGGTGGCCGCGATGGGATCGGGCGTGACCTTCGCCTTGGGCGCCGGTTGGGCGCTGAAGTCCTTGATCTTTTTGCCCGACACATCCCAGAGTCGCACCACGCCCAGCTCATCGCCGGAGAGGAGTTGCTTGCCGTCGGCGCTGAACGCCAGACAGCGGGTCCAGTCCATCTTGTCGGTCAGCTTGGTGGTCGCCTTGCCGGCGGCGACGTCGAAAAGCTGAATCGTGTCGCTTTCGCCGCCGATGGCGAAGGTCTTGCCGTCGGGCGACATCGCCGCGGCCAGGACGCGGAAGTCGGCGTTCGCGGTTTGGGCGACCTTGCCTTCGGGCATCTTCCAGAAGTTGACCTTCTTGTCCGCGCCGACGGAAACCAGCGTCGGCCCGCCGGTCCAGGCGATTTCACGCACCGGACCTTGATGTCCCTTCCACACGTTGGGCTTGCCGATGCCGTCCTTGGGCTTGAACGCTTCGAGGGCGATTTTGTTGTAAGCCAGGAGCGTGCCGTTTTCGCAGGCGGCGACGATTAGGTCGTTTTCCTTACCGGTGGCGATGGCGAAGCCGGGGCCATCGAGACCGGTGACGGTGATCTCCAGCTTGGCGATCGCGGGGTTGATCGGCGGGTACATCGGGCCTTTGTCTTTTTCCTTGCCCTTGCCTTTCTGCTGGGCCTGGCTGGTTGTCAAAAGCGCGGCGAAGAAACCGAAGACCAGGATGAACAACCAGGATCGCATGAGTTTGTCCTTTCAATCTTGTCGTGAAAAAGCCCGGGCTGGGCCGTCCCTGGGCCTTGCTGAGAGAAGCGCGAATCACTTGCCGCCGGCTTTTTGGTCCGGCTCGACGCGGCGAATGGACTTGATGATGACGTCTTCCACGGGAACATTCTCGTGCCCGCCGATGTCAGTTGTCTTGACGTACCGGATTTTTTCGACGACGCCCATTCCTTCGATTACCTGCCCGAATACGGCATAGCCAAAGCCATCCTGTGCCTCGGAGCGATTAAGAAATGGGTTGTCCTTAACGTTGATGAAGAACTGGGCGGTGGCACTGTGCGGCTTGTTGGTTCGCGCCATGGCGAGGGTGCCCTTATCATTGGTCAGGCCGTTATAGGATTCGTTCTTGATCGGCTCAAACTTGTCGCTCTTTTCCTTCATCCCCGGTTCGAATCCGCCGCACTGGACCATGAAGTTCGGGATTACGCGATGGAAGATCGTGTTGTCATAGTGCTTGGCGTCGACGTATTTGAGGAAATTATCCACGGTGATCGGCGCCTTGGACGCATACAACTCCATCTTGACCGTCCCCATCGTCGTTTCCATGACCACGACCGGACTGGGGCCGGACGGACCCGCTGGACCGCCATTAGAAGAAATCAGTACAAAGAGGCCGAAGGCGACCAACAGAACCGGCACGCCGATCAGGATGAACTTTTTCATTAATTGAACTCAAAGTCGAAGCCCCCCCGGGAATCGCTGCGCTCATCCCGGGGCTTGCTGGATATCTATTTCACGCGGCGGACCGATTTGATGACCACATCGTCGAGCGGGACATTTTCGTGCCCACCCACTTCGCCCGTCTTGACGCGGCGAATCTTGTCCACCACATCCTTGCCTTCGACGACGATGCCAAACACGGCATAGCCGACGCCGTCCTGTGCATTCGCGCGGTCGAGGAACTTGTTCGCCTTGGAGTTGATGAAGAATTGCGCCGTCGCGCTATCGGGCACGCGCGTGCGGGCCATGGCGATGGTGTAGGGCGCGTTGGCAAGGCCGTTGCCTGCTTCGTTCTTGATCGGGGCGCGCGTTTTTCTTTCCTTCATGCCGGGAGCGAAGCCGCCGCCCTGGATCATGAAGTCGGCGATGACGCGATGGAAGATCAGGCCGTCGTAGTGCTTGTCGTCCACGTACTGAAGAAAGTTCTTGACCGTGATCGGCGCCTTTGCGTCGAACAATTCGATGACGATCTTGCCGTGGTTGGTTTCCATGACCACGCGGGTATTCTTCTTGTCCTGAGCAAACGTCGGCGTCAGAAAGGCCAGGGCGAGCGTACACACGATGACAAACAAACGTTTCATGTTCAATCCTCGCTGAGTGGGAAGGCGATCGATCTCGCGATGGGATTGTTTTAGAAATTCACCGGCCAACGGGGAGGTTTCATTACTTGCGTTTGGCGATCGCACGGCGCGGCGCGGGCGCTAAACGCAAGCCCGCTTGACCTTGGCCGGACGAAACATATCTCACCGTTAACGGATTGTCCGATCTTCAGCCTCACGAGGACGCTTCATGCAGCCCTTCGTCATCGGCGTACCCAAGGAAATCAAGACCGACGAATACCGTGTCGCCATGATCCCGGTCGGCGTCGAGGAGTTGACGCGCGCGGGGCACAAGGTGCTCATCCAATCGGGCGCCGGGCAAGGCAGCGGCATCGACGATGAGCAGTATGCCGAAAACGGCGCGGAGATCGTTTCTGCCGCCGCCGAAATCTGGGCGCGGGCCGATCTGATCGTGAAGGTGAAGGAACCGCTGCCAGCCGAATGGCCGATGCTGCGCAGTGAGCAGATCGTTTTTACCTACTTCCATTTCGCCGCCGATCGCGACCTGACCGACGCCGTGATGAAATCGGGCATCACCGCCATCGCTTACGAGACGATCAAGGACAGGCACGGCACCCTGCCGCTCCTGACACCAATGAGCGAAGTCGCCGGTCGCATGAGCATTCAGGAAGGTGCGAAATTTCTCGAACGCCCATTCGAGGGCCGCGGAATCTTGCTGGGCGGCGTGCCGGGCGTGTTGCCCGCCAACGTCGTGGTGCTCGGCGGCGGCATCGTCGGCGCCAACGCGGCCAAGACCGCGGCCGGCCTGGGCGCCAATGTCATCATCATGGACATCAACGTCGATCGCCTGCGCTACATCGACGACGTCATGCCGACCAACGTGACGACCCTGTACAGCGATCGGCACAATATCCTCGCGTCCATCGCGCATGCCGACCTGGTGATCGGCGCCGTGTTGATCCCGGGCGCGAAGGCGCCGCGCTTGCTCCGCCGCGATGATCTCAAGCGAATGCCGAAACGCGCGGTCATCATCGATGTCGCCATCGATCAGGGCGGCTGCGTCGAAACCGCCCGGCCAACCACGCACAGTCATCCGACTTACATCGAAGAGGATGTGGTTCACTATTGCGTCACCAACATGCCCGGCGCGGTGGGCCGAACGAGTACCTATGCCCTCACCAACGTCACGTTGCCTTATGTGCTTCAGCTGGCGAAGAAGGGGTTCGAGTCGGCGATAACGCAAAACCCCTTCTTGGGTCAGGGCGTCAACATTCATCAGGGCAAGGTCACGAACCCGGCCGTGGCGGAGACGTTTAACTTGCCGTGCATGCCGATCATTTGAGGTTCATGCAAGCCTCAGGATGAGCGCAGCGATTCCTGAGGGTTTTCCGCAGGCCTACCCCCAGGAATCGCTGCGCTCATCCTGGGGCTTGGTCCCTGATTTCATGCTCCCGTCCGCTCCCACCAACGTCAAGCCGCAAACCATCAGCGCCGTCACCGCGCAAATCAAGACGGTGCTCGAAACCACATTCAACTCGGTCTGGGCTCTTGGCGAAATCAGCTCGCTGTCCGTCGCCGGTTCCGGGCATGTTTACTTCACGCTCAAGGACAAGGCGGCCCAGCTTCCTTCCGTCATGTGGCGCACCACCGCGCAGCGGCATCGCTATGCGATGAAGGATGGCATCGAGGTCGTCGTTCGCGGCAAGCTCACCGTCTATCCGCCACACGGGAAGTACCAACTCACGGTCGATGAACTCTACCAGAGCGGCGTCGGCGCCCAGGACCTCGCCCTGCAAAAGCTCAAGGAGAAACTGCAAAAGCTCGGCTACTTTGCGCCGGAACGCAAACGCCCGCTGCCGGCGTTCCCGCGCCGGATCGCCCTGGTCACCAGCCCGACCGGGGCGGCCATCCGCGATATGCTCGAGATCATCACGCGCCGCTGGCCCTGCGCGGAAATCTGGATCTGCGGCGTGCGCGTCCAGGGCGTCGGCGCACGGGAAGACATCGCGGCCGCACTGGATCGGCTCAATGACTTGGACGACATCGACGTGATCCTGCTCGGACGGGGCGGCGGATCGAGCGAGGACCTGGCTGCGTTCAATGAGGAAATGGTGGCTCAGGCGATCTTCAACGCGAAGGCGCCGGTAATCTCGGCAGTCGGGCACGAGATCGATGTGACGATTGCCGACCTGGTCGCGGATTTTCGCGCCGCCACGCCCTCGGAAGCCGCCGAGCGCGCCACGCCGGATCGCCTGGACCTGGCCCGGCAGCTGAAATCACGCCAGCAGCGCTTGCACGATTTGCTCCTCAGAAAATATCAAGCCCAGAAACAATGGCTGGACAACCTGGCCAAACGACGCGTGTTCGTGGTCCCGCTGGACCGGCTGCGCAATCTGGAACGCAATCTCGACGATTCGCTGGAGCGCATGCAACGCGCCTTGCACATGCGCTTGACGAAGGCGCGCCTGGGGCTCGAAGCCCGGGCCGGCCGACTCGAATCGCTCAGCCCCTTGAACGTGCTGGCTCGCGGCTATAGCCTGACTCGAACCCTGCCCGCGAAGACGGTCGTGCGCGGCATCGAGCAGGTGAACGTCGGGGACGCCGTCGAGATCATCATCGGCAATGGCCGCCTCAAGGCCGACGTGACAGGAAAAACCGCGGGCGAGGAATGACGCCGCGGGCGTCCGTTCATTCAGGCGGCGAGTTGGTTCGCCGTGAGGTCAACGATTTCATGCCTGAGCCAAAAACATTCGAGGCCGCTTTAACCGAGCTGGACAAGATCGTTCAGGATCTGGAGGCCGGCGATACGGGCCTGGAGCAATCACTTGCGCGTTACGAGCAAGGCATTGCGCTGGTGCGCCGTTGCTACGAACAATTACGTAACGTGGAACAACGTATCGTCGAACTCACGGGCAAGGACGAGGCCGGCAGCCCGGTCCTCAAGCCGTTCGAGCACGCCTCCAGCATGAAACATTCAAAAGAAGCCCAGGGGTGAGCACCGCGAATCCCCGGGATCGGCCTGCCGAGATAATCATTTGTCCTTCAACCTCAAGGATTACCTGGCCGTCCGGCAAGCGCTCGTCGATCGCGAGCTGGAAGCCCTGCTCGCGCGCGAAGCCGATGCGCCCGCCGAGTTGATCGACGCCATGCGCTATAGCCTGCTCGCTCCCGGCAAGCGACTTCGCCCGGTCCTCGTATTCATGGCGGCGCAGGCGGCCGGCGGAGCCGAGGGCCAGGCGATTCCCGCGGCCTGCGCGGTCGAGATGATCCACACCTATTCGCTAATTCACGACGACCTCCCCGCGATGGACGACGATGACCTCCGCCGCGGCATGCCGACTTGCCACAAAAAATTTGGCGAAGCCCTGGCGATCCTGGCCGGCGATGGACTGCTGACGCTCGCATTCCAGGTTCTCGCCGACGGCTACCCCGCGAAGACGGCGGCCGCCTGTTGCCTGGCCCTGGCCAAGGGTTCCGGCGCCGCCGGCATGGTGGGCGGACAGGTGGACGATCTGGCCTGGGAAAACAACGATCGGCCTCGGTCGGTCACCGCGCTGGAGCACATCCATGAATTCAAGACCGGCGCCCTCTTTCGCGCCTGTCTAAGACTTGGAGTTATCGCGGCTCAAGGTGAACACACCGACGGGCCAGTTCGCGATTTGCTCGATCGTCTCGATGTCTATGGCCGGTGCTTCGGGCTTGTGTTCCAGATCACCGACGACCTGATCGACGTTGAGGGCAACGTTGCCGATTCCGGCAAGCAAGTCGGTAAAGACGCGGCCCGCGGCAAGCTGACGTATCCCGGCCTGCTCGGCGTGGAGGAAAGCCGAGCCCGCGCGGCCGCCTTGACGCAGCAAGCACTCGAGGCGGTATCGCCCCTGGGCGCCGCGGGCGAACCACTGCTCGAATTGATGCGGTTTGTACTGGCGCGCGATCGCTGACATGGTTAGCCGGAAGCGCAAGCGACGGAAGCAAATTACCGTCGGGTTCTATTTTTGCGTCCGTCGCTTGCGCTTCCGGCTAACCGGCGCAAGCGAGCGATGTGTCCGTCGCCTGCGCTTCCGGCTAAACTTCTCGGTTGTTTTTGCTAGAAAATAACGGATACACTGATAGATCGCCCCGGTTCGCGAATTGATGGATTTTTCGCAGCACCCCGTGCGGAGCGCGGGCTTCACCGGATGGTACATGCAAAAGAAAGGGACGCACCCATGACAAAACTTCTGCCAAACCTGGCCGGTCCACAGGACCTGCAAAAGCTGACCGATAACGAATTGACGCAATTGGCCCAGGAAATCCGCGACGAGCTGGTTCGTGTGCTGAGCATCCGTCCAGCCCATTTCGCCAGCAATCTGGGCGTGGTCGAGTTGTGCATCGCTCTCCATTTGACCTTCGATTTCAGCAAGGATCGCCTGATCTGGGACACCGGCCATCAGATTTATCCGCACAAGCTGATCACGGGCCGCTTCAAGGATTTCGGCAGCATTCGCACCAAGGGTGGGCTGATGGGCTACCCCAATCCGCACGAGAGCGACTACGATCTTTTCATGACAGGCCATGCCGGTTGCGCCGCCTCGACGACGCTCGGCCTCAAACTCGGCGACGAGATGATGGGCCGGCCCGAACGCCATAGTGTTGCCGTGGTTGGCGATGGCGCGTTCCCCTCCGGCATCGTGTTCGAGGCGCTCAACAATTCGGGGCACCTGAAGCGGAAACATCTGGTGATCCTGAACGACAATCAGATGTCGATCTGTCCGCGCGTCGGCGCTCTGGCGAATACGCTCGACCGCGCCCGGCTCACCAACTTCTACCAGGATTCCAAGAAGCAAGTTCGCAGTCTGCTTTCCCAGCTGCCGCTCCTGGGCAACATGGCGACTCACGCATTCGATCAGGTCCGCGATGCCGCCAAGGCCCTCCTCACCGGGGGGATGTTGTTCGAGGAGTTGGGCTTCCACTACGTGGGTCCGATCGATGGGCACGACCTGTCAAGTTTGCGTCACTGGCTCAATCACGTCAAGGACCACCCGGGTCCGGTGTTGCTACACGTCATCACGGTCAAGGGCAAGGGCGTGCCGCAGGCGAGCGACGACCCCGTGACGTATCACACGCCGCCCGTTTTTGAAAAGGTGGGACCGGACCACACGATCGTGTCGCTCAAGAAGGGCGGCGCGAAGGCCTACACCGATGCGGTCAGCACGACGATTCACGAGTTGATGAACTGCGACCCGCGCGTGAGCGTCATTACCGCGGCGATGTGCCAGGGAAACAAGCTGGAAAAAATCCGCACCGACTATCCGACGCGGTTCTTCGATGTCGCGATCTGCGAATCGCACGCCGTCGCCTTCGCGGCCGGCATCGCCAAGGCGGGCGCGCGCCCCATCTGCAACATCTATTCGACCTTCTTGCAGCGTGGGTTCGACCAGATCTTTCAGGAAGTCGCGTTGCAAAACCTGCCCGTCGTTTTCACCCTCGACCGTTCCGGCCTGACCGGTCCCGACGGCCCGACGCATCACGGCTGCTTTGACATCGCCTACATGCGGCTGTTCCCGAACATGGTGGTCATGGCGCCGGGCGATGAACTCGACGTGGCCCCGATGCTGCACTTCGCGGTCAATCAGACCGCCAGCCCGATTTCGCTGCGCTATCCCAAGGCCGGGCTGGAGCGCATCGAGCGCACCGCCACGCCGATCGAACTGGGCCAGGCCGAGGTGCTGGAGTGGGGAACGGACGCCGTCATTTTGGCGTTCGGCACGCTGCTGTCGACCTGCGCCAAGGCGGCGGAAAAGCTGCGCGCGGAAGGTTTGGAGATCGGCGTCGTCAACGCTCGCTTCGCCAAGCCGCTGGATCGCGCCACCGTGTTGAAGGCGATCGAGGAAGCAAACGTGGTCGTCACGGTTGAAGAGGGAACCCTCGAAGGCGGGTTCGGCAGCGCGGTACTCGAATGCGCCAACGCCGCCGGCGCCGATACGCGCAACATCATCCGCCTGGGAATCCCCGATCGCTTTGTCGAGCACGGCGAACGGCCCGAACTTTTCGCCGACCTCGGGCTCGACGCCGACGGCATCGCCAACACGATTCGCCAGGCACTCGAAAAACGCGCGATTGCCTTCGATCGCAAGGCGTTCGCGGCCCAGTAATCATTTTCTTCGATCCGAGCCTGAGCGCCAGCGAAGGGAGGCACGTGCCCCTTCGCTGGCGCTCAGGTTCGGATGGGCGATGATCTTCTCGCGCAATTCTTCACTAATCCCGCGTTGTCAGTTCGGCACAGGAATCCGCCAGGTGCGCGATACCGCAAGCGCGGCACGGCCTGGGATTCCGTTTGTTCCGCTGGCGAGGGCCTCTTGCGCGAACACGGACGCTCCGCAAGAGGCCCGTTTCGTTTCAAGGAACGAAAAAAACCTCACGCTCGAAAGCGTGAGGTTTCATTTTTTTGCCATACGTGTTAGCACTTACCGAGAGGCGGTCGCGATGACGCCGGTGGTCGTGAAATCAACGCGAGCTTCCTGGCCAGGGGTGATGACCACGCGTTGCGTTTCGCTGATGGTCCGGCCATCGCGCACGATTTCAGCGCGGATGTTGTAGAAGTAGCGCTGATTCGGATTGAGCGACGGCGTGTCGAACGAACGGACGGTCGAGGTCAACGGGCAGACGACGTTTTCAACCCACAGCTTGGCATCGCTTGGGACCATGACCGTCACGCGCGCCTTGGACGCGGGAATGGAAACGCCCTGATCTTTGTCCTTGCCCGGCGGATCAATCTTCTCGGGCACCGGCACAACCCTGGGCTGCGTCACCACGCCACCGCAACAGATGGTGCATCCGGTGCAGCCGTAGTAGTAGACCGGCCCGCCGCAGCAGACGCTGCAACTGCTGTAGTAGACGACCCCCGTGCAGGAACAGGAGCAGAAACAACTGGAATGGCAGTGATGACGGTGGAAGATCGGAAAGATCCGATGGCAGCCGAAGCAGGTCGAGCAGCTACAGCCACTGTAGCAACCGTAGCCGCTGTAATGCCCATAGCCGCTGTAACCGGCGTAACCGCCGCAGCTGGAGTAGCAGTTGGCGTAACACGAATAACAGGAATGGTGATGATGCCAGGCAGGCGTGGTGCTGCCGGCCGCGAGCATGGTTGCCAAAACAACGCTGTACATGGTGTGCCTTCTCCAAACGAATGGGAGGCCGAATTCCCGTCAGGGTGGGAGGGCCATCCAGGTATCCAACAAACGGTTCGAGCCGACCGCGAACAGGTACGCCGAACCAGCGGAATCCGATGATTGCGTGGTATGCGCAAGATTTAACGGTTGCGCATGGGGTCTCTAGGTAGGATAAGAAATGTTTCAGGCCGCGTCAAAGATAAATTGGGTAAAATCGGAAAGATTTGCCAGCGGGTTCTGACGGTTGTAGGAATGGGGCAGCGTTGCGTTCCTGGCCTTTCGGTCGGAGATACCCCCCGCGCCCCGTGAGAAGTCCTCAAAAATCTTGCTGTAACTGCTTGCAAAATTGGAGTTTAGGAATCGAGGGGGACTTCTCACGTCGATCGCTTGCCAAAGTGCACCGGGCGATCAAGGCACCGGTCGCCAGGCGTGGTCCTTTTGGTTTCGAGGCCTGGCGTAGACCAAAACACGCGCCTTGGCGGGGGCAACGCCTTCGGGCCAGGCGTACACCAGCCGGGCGTTGGCGATTCCGTTGCCCGCTTGCCGAGCCTCGTCCATTTTCGGATCCCGCGCCCGGGTGGAGACCACGTAGCAGGTGGGCTGGGCATCCCGCGGAATCGGCACGTCCTTGCCTTCCTGAAACACGAGCCCGGCAAAAAAGTGGGACCAGCAATGATCGTCGTACACGACGTCGCCCTGTTCCAGGTGAGCCCGCAGCCATTGCCCCGCGTGATGATTCCCCGCGCGATTGCCGTGCAATCGCTGCGTGGTGCGGGGCAAGCACGCGCCGATCAATACCGCCAGCAAGACCGCGAACCAGACCGGGGCCGAGCGCCACCAGACCAAGGGACCGGTCGATAACTGCGTCCTCGACCGCCACGCCAAGAAACGCCGCGGGAGTTCGCGCATTCCCGCGACCACGAAAAAACTCCCACACAGGACAAGGATCATGACGTGGCGATCGGAGATATATCCGACCGTCATCGCCAGCCCGACCAGAATCAGCGCGTGACCCGCCAAATAGGCGCCGAGCGCCCAGGCTGCGGGATTTTGCACAAGGGAACGTCGCGACCACCACAACCCCAGGGGCAAAAAAATGGCCGCGCCGTAGTGGAATCCTTGCACTACCTCCATCGTGAGTGCCCAGACGCCCCGCGCGAGATTGACAACCTTACTGTCCGACTTCGGAAAGGTAATCGCGAAAAGATGGTGCTGCCCCGGCGCAGTGCTGGCCTGATGTCCGGTCGCATTGCGGATCAGATCGCGACCCGCTGGTTTGTTTGTCAACCCCCTCACGGCCCAGGCATACGGCGACCCCACGGCACACGCGACCAGGACGACGGTGGCTCCGCAGGCAACGAAGCGCAGGCGCGAACACCGCCACGGCGCCCGGAACTGCATCGCCAGGATCGTCGCGCCAAACGCGGGCAAAATCAGCAAGCCCTCGGGCCGGGTCAAATACGCCAGGCCCGTAAAGAAGCCGCATAACGCGCAGTCGGTCAATCGATACGCGCGCACGGCGCGGGCCAGGAACAGCAGGCCGCTAACCAGGAACACGAGGTAGGTCGGCTCCGACACGCCATCGGAAAGGTGCTGGGCGCTGACAGGTAAATATTGGTATAGCAGCGTGGCCCAGAAACTGACGGGCCGATCGAAGGCCTGCCGCCCCAGCCAGTACATCGGCATGATCAAAACCAGCGATGCCAGCAGGCTAACCAGCTGGGTCGCCAACACCATGTTCTCCGGCGTCGTCGCGCCGTCGAGCGCGCGGATCGGCTGCGACATCGCGAGCACCATCAGCGGGTAACCGGGATGCTGTTGATTCTCCCGCACCGATTCCGTCCACGATTTCTCCTCGAAATGAAGCGCATAGCGAATGTAACCAATGCTGTCGCGCGCCGTCACCTCGGTGTTGTAGAGCAGCCAGAGTCGCAGCGGCAGTACAAGCAAAACAAGGCCGGCGATGAGCAACCAATCGGTTCCCGAGTGCTGGGTGCTGAGTCGTAAAGGGTGAGTCGATGAGTCGGTCATGGCGGCGTCCCTTCCGCAGGAGGCAAGCTGGGTCCGATGGGGTGTTCTTGCTTGGCGCGGCAACATGGTAGCGCTTTTCGCGGAAAGCGTCAAGACGGATCGGATGGCCAGACGGTTTGGGCCCTCATGGATTCCTACCCCGCAACTTCCGCTTACGATGGGAAGAACCATTAAGGCCGCCGACATCACGTCATTATTTCTCGCAAAGACGCAAGGGCCGCAAAGGGTAGACAAATGAGCAGATGATCGACGAGTATTTTCCGAGAGCGGATAATTCCAGGTTGTTCCCCTCTTGAATTCCTTGGCGGCCTTTGCGCCTTTGCGAGAACTCAGGTTCTGGGTTCCGGTCGCGGCTCGGTCAGGTTACGACAGTCATTCTTGAAAGTTTGGCGCCATCCGACTTTCCGGGCCGACTACAAGGTCCCAACGAACGCGAGGCGCTCGATGCGGAACTACTTCGGGCCCAGCAGTCGCAGGTAATTTCGCGCCAGCAACGCAGCCCCGTGCTCGCCGTGCCACTCGGCCAAGGTAGCGCGAAAGGCGTGGCGGGCCGGTTCGATCGCACCCGACTCCAGAGCCAGAAGGCCTCGCAGGGTGTGCCAGTCTGCATTCTCACGTGAGAGCGAGCCAATGGCTTCGAGGCGCCGAATGAAGAAAGCCTGACTTTCGGGCGCTTGCCAGGGCCCGGGGGGAGGGACGGCCTGCAACACCGCCTGTCCGGGATTGATCGATCCGCCTGTCAACATCTGCTGACCCAGCATCCACGCCAGCGCAGTTCGTGGCGCCACGCCCCACAGCCCAAGATCGGGGAGATTGACCGATCGGGCCAGGAGGCGTTGCAAGTGTTCATCCGCCTGATCGTAGTCGCCGTCCGCAGCCGCAAGCAGCGTTTGTAGCCAATGGTAATTGAATGCGCCCATGCTCTTCTCCTGGGCCGGATCGATCATCATGCGAGCATCCCCGGTGCGTCCAGCGTGAAGCAGCAGGTGCAGTTGCATGATGGCGCCCTCTCTCCCAAATTCCCCGTAACTGGACCGGAGCAAGATTTCGAGTGCATATCCCGGCAGACCGTTGCTCTCCGCAAGCCGGGCCTTGCCGTAGGCGCCGAGTTTGAAACCTTGAGCGTCCACGCGGTTGAGGCGATCGCGTACGAGCTTGCCGAGATTTTCCTCTTGAACCGTCAGGCGTTCGATACGCGTGACAAAGTCTTGACGCGACTCGCTCCAGCGCGGGCCGGTCTCTTTGCTGAATCGGAGCATGGCTTGAACGTGCCTCAGGGCCAAATCGAAACCATGCCCTTCCAGGTACAGACTGGCGAGCAACTCGTGCGCGGACACCAGGTCGGGTTTCAACAGGACGGCGCGATTCAGCGCCACCAGGGCTTGCACTTTGCGAAGTTGCTCTAGCAAGGGAAAACCGGCGGCGACGCCCCGTTCGGCCGTTTGATGTTGGAGTCGCTCATAGGCCCGACCCAGCGCCAGGTGCGCCAGGGCGCCGTCCGGGTTGTCGCGCACCGCACGGCGCGCCGCGCGCAGGGCCAGAAACAACGACCCGGGAGGGCCTTGATCCTGCGACTGCGAATGCGCGGCAATCATCTGAAAAACGAGTCCGTCCAGTGGCGTCGGACCACTCGCCGGGATCGGTCGCTGGCTAGTCGTGTACAGGGCATACGGATAACAACCGGCCAACGCGGGCAGGACCGACCCCTGCGGTGCGACCGTGCCAAGTTGAGCCACGATCACCTCGGCCTCCCAGATCAACCGGCTTCGCTGCAAATTCGCCGGGCGCATCGCTTCAAAATGAATCAAGTGGAGGAAGGCTTCCCCGTGATCGCCCTCGCGATCGGGCTGGTCCCAGGTGATGCAATCCCACCAGGGTTTGGCCCGCGGTTCACGCCCGATTCCGCGCCTCGGAGCAACCGCGCCCCGGGTCGGGTCGAAGGCGAGGCGAGGGAAGTCCACGGGCGGCAGGCCCGCCAACCGCTGGCCAGGCAACGGTTGCGCCCGGACGAACACCGCGGCTCGCCCCTGAATATTCACCAGCGTCCAGTCGCCGGTCCTTTGCCAAAGGTGTTGCAGGGTCAGGACCAGGCGGCGTTCCACCTGGTCGGCAATCACCAGATGAGTGATGTGTCTGGCGCGCAAGATTTCCCTCGCATCGGCCCATGCCCTCCCTGAGCTTGCGTCATTCGCTCCGGTCGCCAATGCCGCGCCGATCCGATCAAACTCGACGACGACATCGGCCGGATACAGGTTTTTCCTGCCATCCAGAAAGACTTTCTCGCCGGGACAAAACCACTCGATGTAATGGGTGAGATCGACGCTCGACTGGAATCCGCGCGCATGCATCGGCAGGCGCCCGTCGTGGCGCCACGCGGAGATCTGCTCGGCGATCCCTTTCATGGACGGATCGACATGGACATGCCAGCCGCGCGGCTCGAATGAACCTTGAACCCATCCTGGCGCCGCAGCGACGATCAACGAAACCAGGATCGTAATAACGGCCATCGGGCCAAGCCATTGGAAACGCCGGGGGGCCTGGGCGTTCTCTACGCGTGGTCGAACGATCCTCCCGCCAAGTTGCGGCACAAGCGGACACGCTGCGATGGCAAACAGCGGAATCGCGGCACTGCGATAAAGGCTCAACCCCAGCAACGCGGCGCACGCCAACATGATGGGCGAACCTATGGCCAATCGGTTGACCACGACGGACACCAGGGCCAGAGCGATGAGCAACGCAAAGGCGATCTGCGGCCCCGGAAAGGCGGACCAGGGCGCGAAAAGAAGGCTGTCCAACCCCGAAGCGGTAGGATCCGACAGCATGGCTGGAATGCGAAAAGCCAACACGTGATGCGGATTCAGCACGCAGACCGCAAGTGAAAAAAACAAGACCGACAGCGGGCTGGTGCTTTCTTTACCGCCCTCAAGTTTGCGTCCCAGACAAAAGAGTGCCACCGTGGCCGGGCCGAGTAGAAACCAGCCGTCGCAATTCGCCCACACCCCAAAAACCAGGAACAACGGCCAATGCGCCCGCAATGACCAGTCGGGCCCGGATGCGCGCTGCGTCCGAATTAGCCACCACAACGTGAAACCGAAAAACAGGTATGAAACTACTTGAGGCGCAAGGATCAAGTGCGGGCCAATGCAGACCAGGGCCAGGGCAACGGAAAGGCAGGCCGTCCACGGATTCTTCCCGAACCCGGCGATCATGAGCATGAACGCCGCCAGTGTCAACACAAGCATGGCCTTGACGATGACCAGACGTTCCGAGCACGATTGATGAGTTGCGTAAAGCACGACATCGCAAAGCCAGGAGGAATTGACCCAGGTGATGCCGTCAGTGGTATAGGCAAAGGGGTCCGTGCCGAAAGTATAGCTTCCTTCCACCAGGGCTCGCCCGGTGGCCAGATGCCGATACACTTCGCTGTTGCGCGCTGGAAATGATGCGAGGAGGAATGCAAGCACCAGCACCAGGCCGGCGGCAATCATGGTCTGCAAACGCCCGACCCGCGCCGGCCTCGCGCCACCGGAATCGGTGGTTTCCGGGGAGGTGTTCACAGGTGTGTGAGAGCTGTCCATCAGCACACAGGTACCATGAATTTACACTTGCGGCCACGCTGACCCAGGCGCCAGCGAAGGAAACCGCCAGGGCGCCACGCTGCCGCTTCGGGTTGGTAGGCGGCCGCGCCTTCCTATATTATTGAATGTAGCTACGGGTTTTCTCCCGGAGGTCTTCGCTATCCAGGATGTGTGTCATGCGCCGACTTGCCCTTGGCATCGCTCTCGGGCTGGTGGTCTTCGCGGCCATCGGCGGCGCGTGGTATTATTTGCGTCAGGAGCCCGCGCATTTCGCTCCGGCGCCGCCGTATGTTGAACCGGCGGACATGTCGGATCAGGTCCATCAATTTTGCGGCAAATGCCACGCCTACCCGCCGGCTGAGTCGTTTCCGCGTTTTGCGTGGAAGGAGGAAGTCGAGCGCGGCTACAACTTTTTTGGCAAGGCAAACCTGCGTCTGACGCCGCCGAAAATCGACGATGTCGTGCGCTATTACGAGACCCGCGCCCCGGAACGGCTGCCCGGAATCAAGATCAACCGGGCGAGCACTCCCCTGCCCGTTCAGTTCGCGCCGCATCGGTTCGTCAATCCGCCCAATGCGATGCCGCCGTGCGTCTCGCATGTCAATCTCGTACACCTTTCCGATCGCAAACGGCTCGACATCCTCGTGTGCGAGATGAAGCACGGATTGGTCATGGCGCTGCGGCCCTACGAACCCAACCCTACCTGGCGAATCCTCGGAAAGGTGACGAACCCGGCGCACGCCGAGGTCATCGACCTCGACGGCGACGGCGTCCTCGACATCGTCGTCGCCGACCTCGGCAGCTTTCCGCCGACCGATCGGCTTTCGGGCAGCGTCGTGTGCCTGCGCGGCAACAAAGACGGGACGTTCACGCCGCAAACGCTCTTCAAGGACGTGGGCCGCGTCGCCGACGTCCAGGCCGCCGATTTCAATGGTGATGGCAAACTCGACCTGGTCGTGGCGTCCTTCGGCTGGCAGGAGGCGGGCGAGATCATCGTGCTGGAAAACATCTCCAGGGATCGCGACCATCTGGCTTTCAAGCCGCATGTCGTCGATAAACGCCACGGCGCGATTCACGTTCCCGTGATCGATCTCAACAAGGACGGCAAGCCCGATTTCGTTGCTCTCATCGCCCAGGAGCACGAGGAGGTTTGCGCCTTCGTCAATCAGGGCAACTTCAAGTTCCAGATGAAGCCGCTCTACACGGCGCCGCATCCGGCCTACGGGTCCAGCGGCATCCAGCTCGTCGATCTGGACGGCGATGGCCAGACCGATGTGCTCTACACCAACGGCGATGTCCTCGATTCGCCCCACCTCCTGAAGCCCTATCACGGCCTGCAATGGTTGCGCAACAAGGGAAACCTGGAATTCGAGCATCGCCCCATCGCGGCGATGTATGGAATCCATCGCGCCGTCGCGGCCGACGTCACGGGTAATGGCCGGCTTGACATCGTCGCCGTCAGCTACTTGCCCGAGGAGCATTTTCCCCAGCGGGGGGAGGTGAACGCCGACGCCATCGTCCTGTTCGAGCAAACGTCGCCAGGTCAATTCGTTCGGCACACGGTGGCGAGCAAGACCTGCGACCATGTCGCCTGTGCCGTCGGCGACGTGTTCGGCACGGGCCGCCTGGATATCGTCACGGCGAACTTTACGATGAATGAGCGGCTCGATTCGCTTGTGGTCCTCAAGAACCTGGGGCGTGCGCCCCACAAGAAATGATTGCGAGTACGCTGCGCGCGAAGCCGCCGAGCGGATGACACGACGCACCAGATCAAGATGCGAATCAATCCAAGGCCTCGGTCATTGCTTGAGCTGGCGGGCGCTTTGCAGCCAGCGTTCACCTTCTTCCTGCTGACCAATCTGGATCAGCAACCCGCCCAGCTCAACGTGCAGCTTCGGGTCGGACGGACGCAGGGTCATCTGGTGCGTCTGGATTTCGTGCAAGCGCTCCATGCGATTTTTGAGTTGCTGCGCCTTGGCCAACTGAGCGCTGGCATCCGCGGTCTTGCGCTGCCCCTGAAGTGCCTGGTAAAGGCTCCATTGGACCTCATAATCGTAAGGCGACGCGAGCGCGGCTTGCCGTAGCCAGGTCTCGGCATCCGCGAATTTTTCCGCCGCCAGGGCAAACCGCCCGCGTTCGCGCAGGGCCAGGGCATGATCAGGATATTCTCGTAGTACGTCATCGAGCAGGCGGATTGCCTCGGCGTGCTCGCCAAGATCGTGCCGCGAGCGGGCCAGCAGCGTGCGCAGCCTGGCGTCGCCGGGACGTTGCCGCAGCAGGATTTCCAGATGCTCGGCCGCCTCTTGGTAGCGGCCCACCTGAACCAGACAGCGTGCCAAATACTCGCGCGCCTCGCTCTGTTTGGGGTCCAGCTCCACGACCCGGCGGTATTCCTCGCGCGCCCGATTGACCGCCCCGACCTGCCGATGCAATTCGCCGCGCAGGAAGTAGGCGTGGGCGTTGTCCGGGTCGAAATAAAGCCAGGTATCCAGGCACTTCAGCGCCTCGGGCATTCGGTAGTTCCGCCGATAACCCTCCGCCAGCGCCTCCCAGATCAACGGCGCGTCCAGGGGCCGGCTCAGCAGGCGCGCCTGCAGGGTTTCCTCCACGGCAGAAAGGTCGCCCACCGCCGCGTGAAGCAACGCCCATTCGAACGCAATTTCCTCGCCCAGTTCAGGCGAGGCCCATTTGCGGCACTCGTCCAGGTGATGCTCCGCCTCGGCAAATTTGCCCGCGCGACGGGACGCGCGCGCAAACAACAAATGAGCAGTCGCACTACGCGGCCAGAGTCGGAGATACTGCTGGAGATGAGCGCGTGCTGCCTCATGCTGGTAGGTTCCAAGCGCCGCCTGGCCCGCATTGAATTGATATCGCGCCCAGCCTTCAATGCCGGCCAAGGCGCCGCCAATCAACAACGCCAGCGTCAGCACGAGCCAGCGCGGCCGGCGCAGGAAATGGAGCCAGCGGAACAAAGCCAATCTCCTTCACCAGGCGCGGATACACCTCGGTTTTCACGATCGCAATGAACCACGCAGAACAGGGAACCAGGCCGCGCTGGTTACTTTTTTTCCGGGCCGGCGAGCGCGCGGTGGTGTTGCGCCTGCCCGAATTGTCCCAGCGATTGATAATGCGCCGCCAGCGCGTGATGAGCCGCGGCATGGCGCGGGGCAATCTCCAGCGCCCGGTGAAGCCAATGGATCCCCTCCGTGCTCGCTCCGCCTCGCAAGAAAATCGCGCCAAGTTCGGCTTGCAGGTCCGGATCCAAACGTCGCGTGGGCAACAGGACGGTCACGATTTCGCGCATGCGGGCGGCATCCTGGTCGATCTTGCTCAAACGTTCCTGGACGGCGCGAGCCTGGGCGTCCTTGCCGCGTCGTTTGAGGCATTGTAAGAGTTGATAATGGACGGCGCGATTGCCGGCATCACGTTTGGCCGCAAGTTGCAGCCACTCCTCAGCTTTGTCCAGCTCCCCTGCCCGAAGCGCCAGCTTCCCACGTTCCAGGAGTGCGTCGACGAGGTCAGGGCGCCGGTCCAGGACCTGATCGAGAAGTTTGAGCGCCTCCTGTTCCCGTCCCAGGAGCACCAAGGCCTGCGCCAGGCGAGCCTGGACCGGGACGTTGTGCGGCTGGCGACTCGCCACCACCTGGAGATGAGGCAACGCCTCCTGGGCCTGGCCAAGGTCCAGATGAAGCCCCGCCAGGAGAATGCGGGCATCGTCGCGATTCGGATCAAGTTCGACCGCGCGCCGCAAAAGGCCGATCGCCTCCTGCGAGTTGGATGCCTGAAGCTGAAGCCGGCCCTTGAGGAAAATTGCTTGCGCGTGATCCGGCGCGATCTCCAGCCAACGGTCGAGGTGCGCGGACGCCGCGCCGAATCGCAGCAATTTCAATTCACCCTGTGCAAGCGCTTCCAGAATCAAGGGAGTGTCGGGATGATCCTGTTGAAGCAACGCCCGGCAATAGTCGCCCACCGCGTCGATCTCGCCTCGCGACGCGCGCAGCAACACCCGTTCCAGCTCCGCTGCTTCCGCCTGTGCGGGCACTGCCCGACATTTCGTCAGGTAGCCGTCGGCCAGCTCGAAATCACCGGCGCGGCGAGCAGCGCGCGCGGCAAGGAACTGCAGGGCCGCGTCGTCAGGCCAAACTTCCAGGGTGCGTTGAAAATGGTGAAGCGCGTCACGAAAATGATCCGCCTGCAAGCACCGCTTCCCCACGTAGAGATGATACCAGCCGTAGCTCCGCCACGAAAGCAGCCACGCGGCAGTCGCGAAGACCGCCAGCACCAAGGCCAGGCGCGCAAGCCGGCGCGGGTGAGGAAAGAGATTGCAACACCAAAGGATCGGCGCGGACAGGTAAGATGAGCTAGGCCCAAGGGAAGGGGGACGTCGATTTGCCGATGGAACCCCAACGTTCTCACTGACGATAGGGGCCGACGCGGGGTCCGCCTGGCGGTCGTCCATATCGGGCTCCCATTGCCTGGGCGACGCGATTGGTCACTTGATGGTCACTTGACCTTGGTCACGTCGATGTCAAACGTTTTTTCTTCCCCGCGCCCGACCGTGACGGTGATTTTTGACGTCGCTGGATCGCGCAGTTCCTGTGGAATATCCACATAGGTTCCGGTCCCCTCGTACATCTTAGCTGCGGGGTTGTCGGCGGGCATTTTTGGCATCTTGACCCCTTTCGGCATGCTATCCTTGAGACCCTTTGGCCCGGGCATGACCCCCACGCGAAGATTGCCGGCCGGTACGTTCACGGACGAATACGATCCGTCGGGTTGAATCGGCACGTCCGCCCGCCGAAGGTCGTCTTCGGTCACGAAGACCACCGTCCCGCCCGGCACGGCCTTGCCTTTGAAGGTCACCTTCCCCGAAACCTTGCCGCGCGGTTCACCGCAGCCGGAGAGGGCAACGAGCAACGGGAAGAAAGCAAAACCAAGAATACGAACATAATGCTTCATGGCAAATAAGACCTGTTTGGGGATGAAGGGCAAAACACCAAACGTCAGCCTGAATGGCATGGCGGATGAAGGCGGAAAAAAACTCGAGCGCCCTAACGAGTAAAAAATGACGGAAGGGAATAAGGGTGGGTCTCGATGCGTTCGACCCACCCCTGGGTGGCAACCTCGCCGGCCATTTTTCGGCCCGGCTCATTCAAAAGTGAAAACTTCATTGCCAGCGGGGGTCATTGCGAACCACACCACGGTTCCGCTGGTGGACAGGTTCATGCTGCGCACCGACCCGTCGCACAACCCAACCTGCATGACCGCATGAGGCGTGGCGGCCATGCCTCCGTCGCAGATGCCCGCTGTGCCGGACAGGCCGTTGTACTGCTGGAAGCGGATGCCGGTGCCGGTCGGCTGTCCCAGGTCCGATGAGTAGGTGGAGCCGCCCCAATCGGGCCAATATCGGTCGGCATAGCTGCCCGAGTTGCACTGGCGCAAACCGTCCATGTACATGATCGTGTTGGATGTACCATCGGGAATCATGCCCGGATAGCGGGTCAGGCCAACGTTGCCCCACTGATAGTTGTGTCGAAAAATCTGGCCGTTGTAGGCATAGCTCGTTCGGGCCGGGGCGTTAACATTGGTGGGATCCGACGGGCATTGATAGCAGGCGACCTGAGAGTTCTGTGCGGCAGCGGTCCATTGGGAGTACGTTGGGTTGCCGCCGTTTCGCCCGTCGGGATCCGAGCCGACCAGCGTTTGGTTGTAGAGCGCGCCTTGCTCGATGTAGCGAAGGATGTGCAGCAGCGTCCCGCCGTTGCCGTTGTTGGGAACCTGATTCTTGTTGGGATACAGGCCAATGCCAGGCGGCAGGTTCTTGTGGGCGTCCACGCAGTTGATGGTCGCCAGCGTCATCTGCTTGAGGTTGTTGGAACAGGTCGTGCGGTTGGCGGCCTCGCGAACCTTCTGAACTGCAGGGACCAGGAGAGCAATCAAAATCGCGATGATTGCGATGACGACCAGGAGTTCAATCAACGTGAACCCGCGGCGCGCCCGGGAGAGGGAGAGGTTCATAGGGATTTCTCCAAAAGGAATGATGGGATTAATGTAATTATCATAATCCCTATCTGAATGGCTGTCAATCGGTAATGAAAGATTTCGCCATTTTACGGGATCCCCCCAGGCAACTAGGGTTCCTTAATCCAAAAAACTCATAATCCAAAAAACTCATAGCGCATGAGTCAAGTTTCGATACAAGCCCGAAGCGTTAGCGAGGGAGGATGCGGAAGATTTCCCTCGCTAACGCTTCGGGCTTGTGTGGCGGGCCTTTTGGTCTGAGGTGAAACCTCGCTAGATTTCCGCGAGCCTCTGGTTGGAATCACCGAATCGCTCCAGCCTGACGCCGGCCTTGTCCATCAGGGACAGGTAAAGGCTGCACATTTTGCGATTGGGCCGCCCGGAATAATCAAGGACTCGCCCCGTGCGAAACTGCCCGCCGCCCTTGCCGAGCATCACCACCGGCAGCTGGTTGTTGTCGTGCCCGCCGGTCATCATGCTGGAGCAATACAGGATCATCGAGTTGTCGAGCAGGGTCCGTTCCCCCTCCTGAATCCGATTGAGCCTGCCTGCGATATACGCCAGTTGTTCGGTGAAGAACTGGTTGACTTTCAGCCAATCCGCGCCGTTCGTGTGCGACAGTAGGTGATGAATCATGTAATCGATGCCCTGGTTCGGCCGTTCGGAACGCAGATTCGGGAAGCGCAACGACGAATGGTCGTTGTTCAGCTTCAAGGTGCAAACCCGCGTGGTGTCGGTCTGGAACGCGAGAACCAGAATGTCGCACATGAGCCGCATGTGCTGGTCGATGTCTTGTGGGATACCGTCGGCCGGTCGCGGTATGTTGGGGCGCTGGAGGGTGGGCCGCCAGCCTTGCAACCGCCCTGCCCTGCCTGCCCGGTCGATCCGCTGTTCCACTTCGCGAACGCTCGAAAGATATTCATCGAGCCGCCGCTGATCAGATCGGCTCACGCGGTTGCGCAGGCCTCTCGTGTCCTCCATGACGGCATCGAGCACGCTGCGATCGGCTCGCCGGGCGTCGTCGCGGAACAGGCGGTCGAACGCCAATGCCGGGTAGACCTCGAGCGGCGTCGGCGTGGTCGCGGAACTCCACGAGATGTGCGAGCTATAGATCATCGAGTAGTTCTTGTGAATAGCCGCGATCGAAGGCTCGCATCCCAGCACCAGGCTCGGCACCCGGGTCTGATCGCGCATGCGGTTGGCGAGGACCTGATCGCAGCTGACGCCAGAGCGAATCTCGCCGCCCGGCGCGAGGTGAGCCCCGGTGAGCAGGTTGCCGGTCTGGCAGCTGTGAATGCCGCCGATGAGCGCCTCGGCGTTGTACAGCCCCTTGAGAAACAGCATCTTCTCGCGAAAGGGCCGCAGCGATTCGAGCACCCGCCCGAGTTCCATGCGGGTGCCTTCGCCGCGCGCCCACCACTCCCGGCTATGAAACCCATTGCCGGCGAACAGGCACGCGAACCGCACCGGCGGTTGTGCGGCCCGCTCCTGCCCAAAGACGGGCAACGATTCGAGCCACGGCAGCGCCATGCTGACGCCGAGACCACGGAGGAGGGTGCGGCGGGAAAGAGCGTTCATCGTCATGTCAGCTCCAATATAGGCCGCCATTTATGGCGGGCACGTCTTGCACCCCCCTAAAATGGCGGGCTGATTCCAGGTGGACGTCAGGCCGAGATCTTGATCGACTCCGCCTTGCGTTTCCGTCAAAGGCTATATTCGCAACTTACGCCGTACCCTTTTTCCGCAGCCGTTCTGTACGCTGCGCGGAGGATCGGAAATGCTTCGCGCGCAAATGAAAGATCATTTTCGACGCGGCTCGCAATTTCCTCATCGTCAATGGCCGGGTTATCCTGGCGGTACAATTCGGACCGGAAGGGAATATGTCCCGTCCACGAATTTAATGTTACGCATTCCAGGGCGTCGTGAATGACCTTTACTACCTCCGGTGGATTATATCCGAAGCAATCATCCTCGATCGATCCGAGGGTGCGAATGACTGGGCTGCCGAGGTCGTCGATCGGATAGGAGCTCATTCCCAGTAGTGCCTTGTCGAAGATCGTTTGTCCTGGATCGCCGCGCATCGGACGGAGCGGAAAGAGCGGGTGGTCCTTTGGTCCGTGCCCCGGCTCGAGGAACCAGTGCAATTGCTGCCATGCTTTATCCAGGCTGTAAGAATGGGCCACCCAGCACCAGGTGCCGAGCAGGTGCCGAAGGTCATCAAACGAGGCGCTCGCGAACTCGCTCGGTCTATATGCTTCGCCGTTCGCAAAACGTAGGAGGCGTTCCTCATTCTCGATTATGATCGCCGGCGCGGCAAACTCACGAAGTTTGGCAAGGCGGGCAACACGATAATCGACAGCTTCCTGGTTGACTTCAATCGGCAAATCAGCCAGATATGTCCGGAGCAGGTCGAGATTCCTCTGCCGGATAGCAGCGTTGACCACTTCAAGCCCGCGGACCACGATCCGCTCGTGGTCGATCACACGTAGGTCAAGTGAAACACCCATGACTACCACTGCAGTAAAGGACCAGGGAAATGCCAGCGGGATAGTTTTGGTCCGACCAGTCAGCCCCCGGTTCCTGTGAAATTGCGGACTGCGAATGGTGGCAAGCATCGCGAGGAACTCTACCCAATTCAATCCGAGTTGGCAATCGGCGACATTTGCCGCGCCGTTTCTTGCGCACACACCGCCGCCAAAATCTGCTCATCGGTCGTGTAATTGAAGACCTGCTCGCCGCAATTTGCACACTTGGGCACTTCCAGATTCGGGATATCAACGGCAACCAGGCAGCCTTCATGCAGGCGTTCGGTTTGATAGCGGATAACCGCGGGCCGCACTTCTTTCTTTCGACAACGCGGACAAAACCAAGGAAATGGACGACCGGTGGTTTGCGGGGCGCAGTTAGCTTGGATTTCAGGCACCTTTGATTCCTAGCTCCAGGGCAGCCATCGTAAACAACCCGACGAACCAGTTTTCACCGCCTCATAATACCAGCCGGCTCGTAATTCGCAAACGCAAAACGGGTCGCTCACTCCTCAAACTCGCTCCCCCGAATCATCCGAAACTGCGGGCTGCGCACGATCGTCAGCACCGCCGCGGATAGCCGGCCGTCGTTCTTGTTCAGCTCCGCCATCATCTCGTCGAGCAGCGACGTATCCGCCAGCGTGGTCGCGCGGCCCAGGGCGTAGCCCAAGAGCCTTTGGCAGAACAGGCGGACGATGACGTCTTTCTTTTTCGTCAAAAGGTAGCTGCGCAGCCCATCGATTCCCTCGAATTCGGTGCCGTCGCGGAGTTTGGCTTTCGTATCGACCGGCAAACCGCCGACTTCCTTCGTGCGCCAACGGCCAATGGCGTCGAAGTTCTCGAAGGCGAAGCCGAAGGGATCGATGCGCACATGGCAGGTGGCGCACGACGGATTCGACACATGCTTTTCGACGGCCTGGCGCGTCGTCCGCTTGTCCGTGCCGCCTTCTTCGTCGGGTAGGATCGGCACATTGGCGGGCGGGCGAGGCAGCTTCTCGCCCAGCAGCGTCTCGACAACCCAGTTGCCACGCAGCACCGGGCTGGTTCGCGATGCGCCGCTTTGCTTCGCCTGCACGCTCGCCAGGCCGAGGATGCCACCGCGGCCATATTTCCGCACGCCGTGCACCTGCCGCCATTGTGGCCCAGTCACTCCGGGAATGCCGTAGTGTTTCGCCAGCGTGTCGTTGAGGAACGTGTAGTCGGCATCGAGAATGTTCGTAACCTGGCGGTCGCTCTGGAAGAGGTCCTGGAAAAACCGGATCGATTCCTCATAGATCGCCTGGCGAAGCGTCGGAGTGAACGTCGGGAATAGCTTCTCGTTTTTTTCCTTGAGCGCGTCGAAGTTGCGCACATGAATCCATTGCGTGCCGAACTCGATGGCCAGGGCGCGCAGGCGATCGTCTTTTAGCATCCGTCGAGCCTGCTCCGCAAGCACCTTGGGGTCGCGCATTTTCCCGGCCGCGGCGAGTCGGCGCAATTCATCGTCCGGCGCCGATGACCAGAGGAAGTAGCTGAGCCGGGTGGCGAGTTCCCAATCGTCGATTGCGCCGGCCGGTTTTCCGGGCGGCGCCTTCTCGATGCGAAACAGGAACGCGGGCGATATCAACACGCGCGTCAGGACGCCGCGGAAAGCTTCTTCATGGGACGCCTTCTTGGCTCGAATTTTTTGGTAAAGTGCCAGCAGGTCCGCCTTTTCTTTTTCTTGCAATGGCCGACGGTAGGCGCGCGACGTGAAATCGGCCAGCGCGGCCAACTGTTTCGGCTCGGCGGCGCGTTCGTCCTTCAGAAAATCGTCGGCACGCTTCTTGAACACCGGCCGCTGACTCTCAAAGTAATCGAGCAGCTTCTTCGGCTGATCTTGCGTCACGTAGCCGATGAACTGGGGCAAATAGGCGTTTTCAACTACCGGCTGCCGGCTGATGAAGCGATGCTCGGCCCACAGGTGATCGATCCGATGTTTCTGGTCCTTGTCAAGGAAGAGTCGTTCGAGCGGTTCGTCCTCGCGGTGGAACATCTTGAGACTGACGACTTCGTCGGTCGGGACGACGTTCGGGAAACATAGGTACCAGGGTAAGACGCGGCGAAAGTCGTCGAAGCCCGCTCGCATTCGCTTGAATGCGGCCGACGTCGGGGAGCCGACTACGGGGCTTTTGCCGTTCCAGGCCGTTGCCTGCTCCAGGAGTTTGGTCGAGACGTCGAATAGCACCACGCGCGCCCCCGGTGCGCCATCGAGCCTACCTTCGACGACGAACTCACGGCCACGGAACAGAGTCGCGGGGAGGCGTACCGGGAAAACCGAATTCGCCGGCGCGATGAGGTTGCCGTCCTTGAATCGCTCCCTGGGCAGGCCAAACTCCTGTCCTTTCGGGCGCGGTCTGGTGAAGCGGGAAAGATCGAGGCCCTTGAGCAGAACCCCGTCGGCGGAAACGATGGCGTCGAAAAGAATCCGGTCGGGGCTTTTGTCCTTCGCGGGGCGCGGGCCGGTTAACAGGTGCTGAATTCGTGCCGCCAGTTGGTCCGCATTCGCGGCGCTCGCGGGATCGATTGCGATGGCACGCCACTGGCCGAGGAGGGAATTCGTTGGGATGATCGCATTCGGCGACTTACCCGCTTTCTTCGCCGGGCCGCGGACGAAACTCCACACGTCCTTGTTGCCGTATCTGTCGGCGTGCGGGTTGCCGGCTTGAACGGAGTCGGCAATGTCCGCGGACAGGTCCCACACACGCGGCGTCTTGGCTGATTCGGTGACGGTGAGATTGATCTCGGTAAGGTCGCAAGAATGATCGCCGTTACGCGCATCAATGGCGAGGACGACCTGATCGCCTTTCTCCACATCGAATAGTCTCGCCGGCACCTTGGCCTCGCCGCCGAGATCGAGCGCGCCTTCGGCCAAGATGGTCGCCTTACCAACCCGGCGATGTTCCAACCACCAGGCGACGCCGTTGCCGCAATTCGGATGAGCGTGCTTGATGCGAACCGCGACGTAGACCTTGCTGGACACCGGGCTCTTCCAGGCAACGGCGACGAACTCTTGCGGCGTCGGATGAACGGCAACCTTGTGCGGCGGCAGCGTGCCCGGGATTTTTTCGAGCGTGTCCGACGAGTTCGTGACCAGGATCGGCAATTCGGTTCCGCCCTTGCGCCAGCCGTTGATCGCTGGCTTGCCTGCATTTTTTGGGGTCTTCTGATCGAGCAGCGTGAGAGCGACTGCGGGAATCTCAACCGCGTCCTTCGGCGCAGGCCGAAGGGCGAGCACCTTGACCCAGCGCGTCAAGAGCGCCGCATCCAGTTTGTCCTTTTTGGCGACCTCCTCCGCCGATTGATTTTTGTCACGAGCAAGCCGCGCGGCGGCGGCGAGATACTTGGCGGCATCGGCAAAAACGGCGGCGTGATCGACTTCAAAGGCGGCGCCGAACTGCGCGTAGTCCTTCAAGGGCAACGGCGCCTTCCCGGCGCCCTCGAAACGCGGGCGTTGCCAGACCACGCGACGATCCCTTGCTGGCGCAGCGGGCTCAAGGTCGCGCGTCGAAAGATAAAGCACGACTTCGCTCTGCCCCGGCGCCGGTTTGACGGCGAGCTTGATCGGCTGCACATCGCTGGCGACGGGATCGTTGGCGATTTGCCGGGTCGTCGCGCCATACCGATAGCTGCCGATGGGCACAAAACTCCACAGGGATTTCTGCCACTCGGTAATTTCGGCCACGAGCGGCCCGACATCTTTCTCACTGGCAACACGCCAACGCGCACGCAGGGCATCGAGCGGCGTGGAGGGCGTCTTGGCGTTCAAGGCCTGCCAGAGCACGCCCAGGTATTTCGCGTTCAACTTCTCCTTCACGGCAATCTCACCGATCTTACCGTGGGTCAATGCCTCGCGATGCCGAATCATGGCGAGCAAGTACGGTTCAATCATCAGCCGGCCATCGCTGGAAAACTCCGCGTAGAACTTGCGCAGCCGAGCCAGGCTTTCGTCGCTCCAGTCGCGGCGCGTCTTGCTCTTGCTGAAGCGAAACCCGTCCGGCAGCAGGACCGCGTGGTCGGCGATGTCCTTGGCCGCATCGAGATAACGCGTGAACAACGTCGGCGTGAAGTCTGACAGCGATTCGGCCGCGTTGGTGAAGCCCTCGCCGCCGGCGCCATCGGCGGGGAATTCGCGCGTTGGCTTGAGATCGACGCCGGTCAGATCGCGGATCGTGAAGTCGTACTCGGCATTGCTCAGCCGGCGCAGGGGCACGCGGCCAGGATCGCCTTTGCGGGCACGGGCCTCCGCGTCGAGCATGGACCGTGCCCAGGCAAGAATGATTTTGCGTTCCGCGACCGTCGGATGCGGCTTTCCCCTGGGGGGCATCTCACCCACGCCGACCTGTTCGATTACATGCGGCCACGGTTTCAGGTCCTTGCGAATCGCGGCAAGCGAGTCGAAGCGTTCCAGATCGAGATCGCCCTTGTGAACCTTCTTGGAGTGGCACGGGAGGCAGTATTTCGTCAGCAGTGGCCTGACCCGCTTGGTGTACGCGGCGTCCAGTTCGCGTCCAGGCGCCTGATCGCCGCCCTGAACGGCGGGCGCAGGCGCCCAGAGGTTCGGCAACGCCAAAGCGCAAACCGGGATTACCAAACCCAAGAGCCAGGTAGCTTTTTTCACCGCTGATTCCTTTGTCGCTGGCGTTCTCAAGTACCAATCGATGACGACCTCGCTCATTGTATTCTAATCGGCGACTTGGTAGGTTTGGTTGGTAGGAGTTAAAACGGAACAAGATGTCACCACCCGCTTCGTCAATTCTCACCAGGGACCGGTCATGCGGCTTTCGCACTTCGGTTATCCATGGCTCCTCGTAGTCCTCGTCATGGGCGCGCTGGGGGTCGGGGGCTATCTGGCCTTTGGCCCGGGCCCCAAGCAACCGGAAACGCTCGCGTACAAGCCTCGCCAGGGTATTGAGACCAGCGGGTTTCTCGCCGTTTTCAACAGCATTGAGCGCTGGCGGCCCGATGCGTCTCTGGATGATTATGCGAAGGCCTATCGCCAGGCGATCCCGCGCGGCCTTGCTTTAATGGACAAGTCCCTGGAAAGCGATCTTCATCCGATGATCCAGGTCATGCTGCAAAAAGCCAGCCTGTATCACGCCAAGGGCGATCCAGCCTCTGCGCATAAGACCCTTGAGGACGTAGAAACGCACATCAGGGGGACGGGTCTGGAGGCCGATTGGCTTTACACCGTCATCTTCTACAAGGGCATGACCGCTCTGCGCATGGCGGAGAACGACAACTGTGTCATGTGCCGGGGCGAGAGTTCGTGCATCTTCCCCATCAACCCTGCTGCCGTTCACACGAACCCCACTGGTTCGCGACTGGCGGTCCGGCACTTCACCGAATACCTGCGGCGATTCCCTGACGATCTTGAAGTGAAATGGTTGCTCAACCTCGCCCACATGACGTTGGGCGAGCATCCGGACAAGGTCAATCCACGCCATCGGCTGCTCTTCGACGCCTTCGGCAAATCGGAATTCGATATCGGACAGTTTCGCGATGTCGGCCATCTCGTCGGCGTGAATCGGCTCAATCAGTCCGGCGGCGCCATCATGGAGGACTTCGATAACGACGGCCTGCTCGACCTAGTCGTCACCAGCTGGGCCCCCGACGAACCAATGGCGTACTACCGCAACAAGGGGGACGGGACCTTCGAGAATCGCACGAAGGCGGCACGGCTCGATAAACAAATGGGCGGGCTGTACTGCGTTCAGGCCGATTACAACAACGATGGCCACATGGACATCTTCATCCCGCGCGGCTCCTGGCTGCCGCTTCACCTGGCCCAGCGACCGAGCTTGTTGCGCAACAACGGCGACGGCACGTTTACCGACGTGACCGCCCAGGCAGGGCTTTTGACCCCGACCAACTCGACGAGTGCATGTTGGGCGGATTTCGACAACGACGGGTTTCTCGACCTGTTCCTCTGCTGTCAGCGCCAGCCCTGTCTGCTCTATCGCAACAAGGGGGACGGGACTTTTGAGGAGTTGGCCACGCGCGCCGGTCTGCCCGCCGATCTGACTGGTTGCCTGGGCGCGACCTGGATCGACTTTGACAACGATGGCTTCCCCGACCTATTCGTCAACATCGAGACCGGCCCCGCCCGCTTATTTCGCAATAAACGCAACGGTTCGTTTAGCGAAGTCACCAGGGAAATGAACATCGATGGACCCACCAACGGCTTCTCGTGCTGGGCATTCGATTTCGATAACGACGGCTATCTGGACATCTTCGCGACCACGTTCAGCCACTCGCTTGAGGACATCGTCAAGGGCATGATGAACCAGCCGCACAACCAGCCCACGGCAAAACTCTACCGTAATCTCCAGGGCAAAGGATTTCAGGACGTGACCAAAGAGGCCGGTCTCGACAAGGTCTTCGCCCCGATGGGCAGCAACTTCGGCGATCTCGACAACGACGGCTATCTCGACTTCTACCTCGGCACGGGCGCTCCGGGACTGTCAGTGCTGGTCCCCAATCGGTTATTCAAGAACGTCGAAGGCAAACGCTTCGCGGAAATCACCGCATCCTCTCGGACGGGACATCTGCAAAAGGGGCACGGCGTCGCCATCGGCGACTGGGACCGCAATGGCACGGCCGATCTCTTCATCCAGCTCGGCGGGGCCGTCGCAGGCGACAGCTATCACAACGTCCTTTTCCAAAATCCCGGCCAGGGAAATAACTGGCTCTCGGTCAAGCTGATCGGCAAGAAAACCAACCGCGCCGCCATCGGGGCGCGCATCAAGGTTGTCGCCGCCGGACCTGAGCCGCTCACCGTTCAACGCGACGTCTCTTCGGGAAGTAGCTTCGGCGCCAACCCACTGGAACAGCACATTGGTTTAGGAAAGGCAAAAACCGTGGCGCGTCTTGAAATCCACTGGCCGACCAGCGGCACACCCCAGGTTTTTCGAGACGTCGCCGTCAATCAAGGGATCGTGGTCACGGAGTTTGCCAAGGATTATCAGCGACGATCTTGGAAAGCGATTCCGCTGCCGAAATGAGGCGAACGCCGCCGCTTGCGGTTATCCTCTCGAACCCAACTCGTGTTTCCGTTTCGCGACATTCAGCACCAGCAATCCCCCAAACAGTAATGTCGCGGCCATGATTGCATAACCCAGCGTGAACCCGCCGGTGGTGGTCTTGACCTGGCCCATGATCTGCGGCCCTAACATGCCGCCGAGATTGGCGACGGAGTTGATCAGGGCAATCCCCCCCGCGGCGGCCGCCCCGGTCAGGAACTGGGGTGGAAGCGTCCAGAACGTTGGCAGCATCGCCTTCATGCCGGTGAGGGTCACGGCAACCGCAACGACGAAGATCCAGCGCGATTCGATGCCGGGAATTTCAAGCCATCCATGCACGGCAAGTGCGATCAACAACCAGCCCAGGGCCGCGGTGAATGCGGAGCCCGCGACATGCCAGCGACGTTCGCCGGTGTGGTCGGAATGCCAGCCGACCAGGATCATGCCGGCCATGGCGATCACGCTCGGTGCTGCCGCCAGCAGGCCAATCTGAAACGGCGTCCAGTCCGGGAATTGGCTGCGCAGAAACGTCGGGATGTAGAAGCCGTAACTGTTATCCCCCATGGCCACGGTGAAGTAGACAGCGATCAATAGCCAAACGCGCGGATCGAACATGGCCGCCGCGAGCGAGTGCCCACGCCCCTGCGGGATTTGCCCGCGATCTCGCTCGATTTGCTGGGCGAGCCAGGTCCGTTCGGCGGCCGTGAGCCAATTCGCCTGGTCCGGTCGGTCGGTCAGAAATGCAAGCGTAATGAAGCCCAGGGCGATGGCGGGCAACCCTTCGAGCAGGAACATCCATTGCCAGCCCCACAGTCCGCCGATCTGGTCCATGTACTCAAGCAGGAAACCCGAGAGCGGATTGCCCACCATCGACGCGATGACACCGCCCAGCATGAACTGCGCGACGGCCCGGGCACGCACCCGCGATGGAAACCAGTCGTTGAGGTAAAAGATGATGCCCGGAAAAAACCCGGCCTCGGCCACGCCAAGAAGGACACGAAGAATCGCGAAGGTCCAGGGCCCGGTCACGAACATCATGGCCGCGGAGATGATGCCCCAGCTCACCAGGATGCGCGCGATCCACGCACGCGCCCCCATGCGCAGCAGGATCAGATTGCTCGGCACTTCAAAAAGGAGATAACCGATGTAGAAAATGCCAGCCCCGAGGGCGTAGGCCTCTTCGTCGAGAATGTGCTGCTCATCGACCATCTGCAAACGGGCGATGCCGATGTTGGTGCGATCGATCAGGTTGATGACGTAGAGCAGAAAGAGGAAGGGCAAAAGGCGCAGCGATATCTTCCGGAAGACGGCGGTTTCACTCGGTTCGGCAACAGAATCCGACATGCGGCGTTTCTCCACTTCCGAAAAAGGTGTCCTTCTTGGTAAAAAAAGTCCCGGCACCTTTTTCCCGAGCAACCTGGTGGTAGATGTGACGCCGAAGCGAAACGGAGCGTCACAGGTTTTCCCGAGATGGAGCACGAACATCCCTTCCAATATCCCGGGAGATAATTCTCGACAACGGCAGCGTGCCAGATTGTAATATCATCTCCATTCAAAAGCGCCCACAAATTCTAATTCGCGTAAAAGGTGTAAACGGTGTAAAAGGGACCCTTTTTAATAGGAGGTTTATCGTATCATCAAGGGGCCTGACAGCTTTTCCCTTTTCCACTTTTTCTTCACGGAATTTTCTCTTGACAGCCTCGCAGCGGCGTGGTCTGATCGTATTCCGGATCGCAAGCGCCCTCACTTCTTCAAACATCGTGCGCGGGGAGGAAACCCATGAGAACCAGACTGTTGTTTTGCGCAATCTTGATCGGCGTGTTCGCTTTCGCGGGCACCAATTCGGGCCCGTCGCAGCAAAAGGGCGAGGTGGCGAAGAAGGTCGCGCAGGGCGATGACCTCGCCAAGCTGGGTAAGGCGCGGCTCGTAGCCGTCGAAAAGGCCTATAAGGATTTTGGGCTCTCCGTCAAATCAGCTGATTAGCTGTTTTAGCCCATCCGAACCGATCCAACACGCGCAGGCGAAAATGGAAGAAATTTGTCATGCCGAAAGCCCGCCACAGGATGTTTCGCAAGCCATGGTTGAAGCCCTC
>JACPPF010000096.1 GCA_016191165.1 Planctomycetota bacterium | reverse complement strand
GAACCAATTCTCGACAAGCTCATCCCCAGCCCCGACGGCTAACGCATCGACGCCAAATTCCCCCGAGCCCCAAAAGATCACTCCGCGACCGTCCGAGACGCCCGTGGCCGTATATGCTGCGCAGAGATTGGACGGCTACCTGCTCTACCTGTGGGGCGGGCCGCCGCAGCAGGATATGTGGGACATGAAGCCCGATGCCCCCGAGGGGATTCGCAGTCTCTTTCAGCCCATTCAGACCAATGTTCCCGGGATTCAGCTTTGCGATCATCTGCCGATGCTTGCTCGCCATGCCGACAAGCTAGCGCTGGTGCGGTCGGTGACGCATCCGAGCAATGTGCATGAGCCGTCGGTCTATCGCACGCTGACGGGGCAGGTGAACAACACGCTGGTGGTGCCGCGCAATCAGCGTTCGCGGCGTGATTTCCCGAACTTCCCGGCGATGGTCAGCGCGTTGACACCGCCGGGGGCGATGCCGACGTCGGTGACGATCCCGCGTCCGATCGGGCATGGCGGCGTGACCTATGCTGGCACGTATTCGGGCTGGTTGGGGCCGCGGCACGATCCGATGGAGATTCGCGAGGCGCCGAGCGCCCGGGACCGTTATGCCGCGCCGGTGGAGCTGCCCGCCGATCTTCCGACCACGCGCCTGCAAGCGCGGCGCGGGCTGCTCAATCTGATCGAGCAAAGCGAACGCCACTTCCAGAACAGCCGCGCGACCGACGGGCTGAGCGCGTTCCACGAACAAGCCTACCGCATGTTGACCTCATCCCAGGCGCGTCGCGCCTTTCAGGTCGATCAGGAGCCTGCGTGGTTGCGCGATCGATATGGCCGCAATGAATATGGCGAGAGCTTTTTGCTGGCGCGTCGGCTTATCGAAGCCGAGGTGCGGCTTGTCTCGGTAATCTGGCTTTATGTGGCGCCGTCGGGCACGGTATCGAACGTGTGGGACACGCACGGCGGCGTCGGGATCCCGCATGGCCAGACCGGCTGGAGCATGTTGCGTGCCCCTTATTGCTTGCCGCCGCTCGATCAGGCGTACTCGGCGCTGCTCGAAGATTTGCACCAGCGCGGGCTTCTGGATGACACGCTCGTCGTCGCCATGGGCGAATTCGGCCGAACGCCGCGCATCAACCCGAACCAGGGCCGCGAACATTGGGGCCCGTGCTACACCGTCGCGTTTTCCGGCGGCGGTGTGCGCGGCGGGCAGGTATATGGCCGGAGCGATCGATTGGCCGCCTACCCGACCGAGAATCCGGTGAGCCCGGAGGACGTTTTGGCGACGATGTATCACGCCCTGGGCATCCGGCCCGACGCCGAGGTACATGACCGCGAGGGCCGGCCTGTCCGAATCTGCGATGGGCAACCTATTACCGCGGTATTCTAAATGTCAGCCGCTTGCGGCTTAGCGTTCGCGCAATACCTTGCGAACGCTAAGCCGCAAGCGGCGATTTCAACCCCACGAGGTGTTTCCATGCGAAGAATGTTCACGATGGTCGCGCTGATGTCTACTTTCCTCTTTGGCGCCTGTTTGCTCGACGCCGTAGCCCAGGGCGCGAAGGGCGCCAAGGCAGTGCAGGGTTCCTGGAGTCAGACCAAGGGCACCGCCAAGATTACGCTCGCTTTCGCCGGCGACAAGTTCACGTTGACGAAATCCCGCGATGATAAGAAGGAAACCATCAACGGGACATTCAAGGTCGATCCGTCCAAGACTCCGCACACCATCGACATGACCGTCACCGACGGCACCAGCCGGCAAGTCGAAAAATACAAGGGCAAGACCTCCCTCGGCATTTACAAGGTCGATGGCGACAAGTTGCAATGGTGTGCCAACGAGCCCGGCAAAGACGGACGCCCCGCCGCCTTCCCAAACGAGGACGGCGACAAGACGCATCTCTACCTGACGTTCGAGCGGGACAAGAAATAGAATGGCCCGTTCGGTCAACGCAAAACCCCGCGCGCAGGTCGTGCCTCGCGGGGTTTGTCATTTCCAGGCGGCAGATCGGTGTGCGGCCTTCGTTCACTTGTCCTTGACGCTCTTGGAAATCGCCGACGACGCGGCGCTCGAAACCTCGTTGGTCTTCATGCCGAAGTACCCGACGCCAATGATGCACACCGTGATGATGAGCGACAGCATCATCAGGTACTCCATCAGCGTCGCGCCGCGGCGCGCGCGCGCCTGGGTCGAGACCTCCGGGGATTCGATCGGGTTCGTCGGCGGCAGCACCAGCATCATGATGGCTCCTCGGCGGGTTTCCAACGCGCTCGCCTGAGGCGAGCCGCAAAACAGGATCGGGTCAGGCGGATTTCTTTTCGGACTCGCCGTTCTCCCGTGCGGGGTCGGCGGGCTTGAGCACGGGCACGCCGCGCTTTTGCAGTTCTTCCAGCATCCGGTTGAATTCGTCGCGCATCTCGGTCAGGTGATCGCCATCGCGCAGCTTGACCGGGCGAATCGGTTCGCCGTCGGCAATGGCCTTGATGGCATGGCGGAAACGCACGAGCGGGCCCACCAGGTGATGGGAAAAACGGATCATGTCCCACGCCATCACCGGCACCAGGAAGATCAAACAAACCAGCACCGGCACGTTGGCGCGGAGCGTTTCCAGGAATTGACCAACGGGGTCCGTCACGCCTTCGGTGCAAAGCTTCCAGACAAACAGGAGATTGCAAAAAACAACGAAGAAAACGGCGAGATAACCGCCAATGCGAAGCGACAACCGGGTCTGAAACGGATCGACCCAAACCGTTTTGCGATCTTCACCCATGAAAAGCCTCCCGTTTCCACAGCCAAATTTGCCGAGCACCATGAGCGATGAGTTTCCACTCGAATATAGGTCGTAAATGGAAAGGAAACAAATGGGGCAGTCCGAATTCCAGGAATTCCGCCAGGCGCCTGGCTTCGTCGTGCCGCGGCGCCAAGCGCTCGGCATCCTGAACGCGCCGGTTGTACGAAGCCAGCGCCTGTCCTATAATACAAGTGGCTGGGCTTCGCTTTCGTCCTTCTCCCTTCGAGCTGCCTGAATCATGAGTGAATTGCATCATGAATGCGGAGTCGCGGCGATCTATCACCTGGAAAGCCCGACCGCATCCAGGCTCGCGCCCAAGGAAGGCCCCGAGCAAATCTCACGCCTCATGCCGCGCATGTTGCTCGACCTGCAAAACCGCGGCCAGCTGGCTGCCGGCATGACCACCTTCAACCCGCAGCGCGATAGCGTCCTGAGCACGTACAAGCAAATCGGCACCGTCATCGAGGCTTTTCGACTCAACCACCCGGCGAAGTTCGGCAATATCATGCGTGATCACGCCGGCCGGGCCGCCATCGGCCACGTCCGCTACGCCACCTGCGGCAAGAACGACAAGGACCACGCCCAGCCCTTCGAACGCTATCATGGCCGCAAGTGGAAGTGGTACACCATGGCCTTCAACGGCCAGCTGACCAACTACCGCGACCTCAAAAACGAGTTGCTAACCAAGGAAGACTATTACCTGATGCGCGACCTCGACACCGAGGTCATCATGCACTACCTCAGCTACGAACTCCGAGGCGACGACCGTCCCGACCTCGTTCAGGTCTTCCGCAACCTGAGCCGGAAATTCGACGGCGCCTACAACCTCGTGTTCATGAACGGCAACGGCGACATGGCGGTTGTGCGCGATCCGCTCGGCTTCCGTCCGTTGTGTTACGCGATCGACGGCCCGCTCTTCGCCGCCGCCAGCGAGAGCGTCGCGCTTTCCAACCTTGGATTCACCACGGTGAAGACGCTTCAGCCGGGCGAGATGGTGCTGATCCAGGACAATCAGGTCCGCATCGAGCGTTTCGCCGAGCCACCCGCGCCCTGCGTCGTGGCGCCCAGCATCATGGCAAAGTCCCCCGACCGAGTCACGCCGGCGCCGCGGCCAGGTTCTGAGATCGTGCCACAACCCGCCGCGCGCACCTCCCATTGCTTCTTCGAGTGGATCTATTTCGCCAACGTCGCCAGCACGCTGGATGAACGCAGCGTCTACCTGTCGCGCTCGGCCCTTGGCAAAGAACTCGCAATCCAGGAACATCGCCTCGGCATCATCAAGCCCGATTACAACACGGTCGTCGTTCCGGTCCCCGACACCGGTAAGGCCGCCGCCGACGCCATGGCCTTCGAACTCGGCGTCCCTTCCGTTGAAGGCCTGATGCGCAATCGCCATATCGGCCGAACCTTCATCGAGGGCAACAACCGCGTCGATCGCGTGCGCATGAAATTCTCCCCGTTGAGAGAAGTGCTCGAAGGCCGGCGCGTCCTGCTCGTCGAGGACTCGATCGTTCGCAGCACGACGCTGAAGTCGCTGCTGCGGCTCATTCGTGAGCGCGGCGGCGCCAAGGAGATTCACGTCCGCGTTGCCTGCCCGCCGATCATCGCCCCCTGCTTTTACGGCATTGACATGTCCACCGTCGGCGAACTGTATGCCCCGAAGTTCATGCGCGGCAAGGTCATCACCATGGAAGAGCAACAGGCCATGGCCCGCGATCTGGAAGCCGACAGCCTCTTCTACCTGCCGCTGGACGCCATCGCGCGGTGTATCCGTTTGCCCCAGGAGCGGCTATGCCGGGCGTGCATCACCGGCGATTACCCCACCGAGGCCGGCGAAAAGATGTATCAACTGGCCCTACGGAAACACGAAGACAAGGACGGAGACGGCAATGGCCGCACTTATGAATCGGCCGGGCAGGGGTGTAGTTGACGGGATAGGTCGTCGTTACCGATCGGAGTCCATCATGCGTAGCGTGTTGTTCGCATTCTTGCTTGGTTTGGCGTGCATTGGCCTGCCAGCCCCGTCGCGGGCGCAGGATTTCACGCGCACCAAGGACGTGATCTATGGCCGCAAGTTCGGCACGGCCTTGACCCTCGACGTCTTCACGCCGAAGAAGGGCGCCAACGGCGCCGCGGTCGTGATGGTCGTCAGCGGCGGCTGGTTTTCCGATCCGAATTCGATCAATTCGCCGATTTTCCGGCAGCTCTTCGGCGAGCCGCTCAAGCGAGGCTACACGGTCTTCGCGGTGGTTCATGCCAGCCAGCCGCGTTTCACGATTCCCGAGGCGATTGCCGACGTGAACCGCTCGATTCGCTTCATTCGCCACCACGCCAAGAATTACAAGATCGACCCCGACCGCATCGGCATCACCGGCGGCTCGGCGGGCGGGCACTTATCGTTGATGCAAGGGACGGCCGGCGACCCGGGCAACCCCAAGGCGCTTGATCCGGTCGAACGCGCTTCGAGCCGGGTGCAGGCGGTCGCCTGCTTTTTCCCGCCCACCGATTTCCTCAACTACGGCGGCAAGGACAAGTACGCCTTTGCTCCCGACGGCCTGCTCGCCAACTTTCGCCTCGTGATGGACGTGCGGGAATTCGACCCGAAGACCAAGTTGTTGGAGCGCATCTCGGCCACGAAAGCCCGCGACTTGGCTCGCAAGGTTTCGCCGGTGACGCATGTCAATGCCAAGTCCGCGCCAGCGCTGATCATTCACGGCGATGCCGACAAGCTGGTGCCGATCCAGCAAGCCGAGTTGATCATGGCCCGCTACAAGGAGGCCGGTGTCGCTGCGGAACTCGTGGTCCGAAAGGGGCGCGGCCACGATTTCAACGGCGCCGCCAAGGACTTCCCCGTGATTGCCGACTGGTTTGATAAGCATCTCAAGAAGAAGTGAATTTCGGTTATGCGCCTCTGGATCGTAGACCTCACGCTCCGCGTGAGGATTTCCTCACGCGAAGCGTGAGTCCTACGGTCCAACTGAGACGCAACCAAATCCCGCGGGGCCGCGCCGAACGGGTCACTGAAAAGGTGTCCCGACAACCCCGCAGGTCAAGCAAGGGCCTGTTCGCTTTACCCTTGCTTGCGGCGCGGGCTGGTAACGCCCAATCCTTCATTTCTCGCTCGGTCTGATTGACTCAAAGACGTCGGCAAGGACCCTGTCAGCTAGCCGACCCAGCTCAGCCAGTATCAAGGGCTCGGCCTCGGGCAGAAGCGGCGATGTGTTCGGCTCATAGCCGCCGTACTTGTACGATTCCGCCGTGCAGATGTAACCGAGGTGGCCGTTGGCGTAACCAACGACAATCGGGATGGCGCGGTCGGCGATGGCTTTCTCGATCTTGAAGCCGTACTCGACCATCGGCTCGCCCGGCATGGTCAAGAGCAAGAAGTCGCCGACCCGTAGCGCCTGCATCTCGCAGGCCAGCTTGCCTTTTTTGCCCGGCAGGCTGATCACGCTGGTCGCGCAGCGAAGCGGGTAAATCGACTTCCGTTTCGCAAGTTGCTCTCGGACCACGCTGCGGTCAAGGGCGCGTACAACTGCGCAGCCCAGGCTTCGCCCCGTCCACTTGATGTCTGCCTCGTCGCCACAACGATACGGGACCCCAGGCAAGTTCGGGCGAATATCTCCCGCGCAGCCCTGCAAGAACAAGGCATGCGTCCTGGGGCCGTAGACTTTCTCGACAAAGCTTTGCGCCTCCCCAGGGAAATCAGCACTGATCTTCGGAAAGCCCTTGGGAAATGGCGGGGTCAGTTTGTCGCCCCAGGTGAAAACGCACGGATGACAGACGGCATGCATGAGGACTCCCATCGGTTCAAGCGTTTTGCCATCGTCAAAGCGAAGCACCTTGACTCGATGGTCACACGGGCCGTCCGGGTTGAGGCGAACCACGGCTCTGCCATCGATCACTTTCCGACGATTGATATTGAAGTCGATGCGATCCTCGCCGTAGCCGATCGTCACGGGGCGCATTTGCTTCAAGGCGTCGGCAGACGCGGCGGCGATTTTGTTGACCATCACGCGGCCCCAGGCCGGCTCGCGTGCCCAGCCTGGGCCCGAGTGGTTGTGTGAAGTCGCGACCATGATATTCTTGCTGGGCGTTTTGGTCCGGTCGGCAATCGCTTCACGTAGCTGCGTGACCATGTCGCTCGGGGCGTTGATCAAGTCGAGCGTGACGATGGCTGCGCGCGTGTTGCCATTGTCCAGAAGGAGCACACCGGCGCGGATGGGATCGCGGACGCCATTCGTCGGCCGAACGTGCCCAACCACGGGAGTATCCGGAGGCGGCGTGATATCGACCTTCGCCACCCCGGCACGCAAATTCGACTCGACGCGAAAATGATAGCCCTTCTCCTGGGCCTCGCAAGCTTCACTGGCAGCCATACCGACGACGACCAATAGCGCCAGGAATCGAAATGGAGACACCATGAAACGACCTCCCTCAATTCTTTTGGATCACGCTCAGAAACAGCTCAGCGACCGACGTGCCAGTTTTCATCCTATGGACCTGGCTTTGCCCGCGAAAAGCCGATCAAGGGCACGATCAAATTGGGCGAGTGGGCCGCGCGAACTGCCAGCAAGTCCCGCAGTGCCGCGGTGCGCACCAGACCCGATGGCATGAACCTCAAGACGCCATTCGCGTTTGCCAGCAAGCGCGATGGGGAATGCCCGCTTAAGCTTGTGGCGAGCGGCAAGGGTTGGACTACTTCGGCGATTCCGCGCGTTGTTTTTTGACGCGGATGAACGTGAAGACGATCTCGCCGTCCCCTTGCGTGGAAGAAAATTCGCTCGGACGCTTGTCCCGGCCGCCGCAGATTCGCAGTTCGTCGCCATCGAACGCATAGATCGACTTCATCGTCTTCCCCTTGAGAGGCCCCGCATCAAAGACGACGTCCATCGACTTGGGCTTCGTCGTCGGGTCAATCTTGAAGGTCGCAACGAATCGCTTATCGTCTGAGCCGAGTTGATAAATATACTTGTTGCCCATGATGATCAATTTTAACGTGCGCACCCGATCCGGAGGCTCGGCCTTCCCTTTCTCGACGAGACTGACGGCAACCCATGTGCCTTGAAGTTTGGCCTGATCGCTTTTCGCGTCGCCAGCCCCCAGGGCAAACGGCGTGCATACGCCAGCAAGCACGTAACCCAGGACAACGAGGGTTCGCATGGACTGACCTCCTTTGGCGACGTTAGGCGCGGTGCGTCAATTACCCCTCACGAGCCGCGATCGTCAGGGAGCATTTTGTCCGGACCGCTCCCGAATGGTCGCGGCTCGTATCGATTCTCAACCCGAGCGTTTATTTACGCGGGGCTCCTTATTCCTGGTCTGGCAGACGCTCGTCAACGGCATTGTAGCGGATTGACACCCGACGCCAAATCATCCGCACGGGGCATCGATCATGCGGACGCCAATGGGCGGCGTAGCACCCATGGCGTGCAAGCAAATGAACGGGCCGAATACGACACCCCTTGGCCCATCAAATACCCCACCGAGTTCGGTGTTTATCGCTTGCTTGCCGCGACCGAGAATGTCCGTTCAAGCCGACTCACGTTGCCCTGGCGATCGCTGATCGAAACAATCAGCTTGCCCCTGGCGACGTTGGCAAGCGGGGCCTTCAGCGAAAGCTGCCAGACCCCATCGGATGATGGCCTGAACCGCTTCGCCAGATTCTCACCGGCGGCAATTCCGTTGATCGAGAAGTCGGCGATCACCCGGAAGCTGTCCATGTCCAGTCCCGTGTCGTAGTCGTGCATGCCGATCAAGATGCGGCCGAGCGGCTCGTTGACGCCGACTTGCGGATAGGTCAACGTCAAAGTCGGCCGCTGATCGTCGAGCATCCAGCCGTTGCCCCGGCGTTGCGGTTGCGTGGGGTCGAAGTCGTGGTCGATGGGGCAACCGAGGTCGATCCAGCGGACGATCGTGCGCCGGTCTTCGTCGGTAAGCGGCTTGACCTTGCCGCTCTTCACGGCCTCGGGGGGCGGCATGATGCTTCCCTTGAACGGGGCGTAGGGAATGCCGCCGCGATCCAGATGGCCCCGGTGGTCTCCCTTCGCGCTTTCGATCAACTTTTCCGGGAACCCGTCCGTGCGGCGGCCGAAAACCTTCCACGTCAACAGGCTGTTGCGCGACTGAGAGGGCCAGACATACCGTGTTGCTTTCGAGTCCTTGGGATGGACGAGGGTGCGATAGGTGCCGGGCATGGATGTGTCCCGTACGCGCTTGTCGTCATCGAGGACCAAGCCACCGGCCGCCTCGCGCTGGCCCTTCGCCGTGTGGCAGGCGACGCAACTTCGTTGCAGAATCGGCCTGATGTCGCGGTGATATTCGACGTTCAAGACGCCTTTGACGAAGCGCAGGCCGGTTTCGTCCTTGACATCCCATCGCTTGCCGGACTGGTCGCCTTCCTTCGTGGTCAAAAGCGGGGTTTGCCGCGTCAGGTCGAATGGCACGTAATCGGCTCTTGCGGCGGCGGTATCCTCGAACCGTGTTGGTTTCTGACTATGAGCGTGGCAGCCGCCGCAGTTGTTGCGCACCTCGCCTGGGCGCAGTTGGTGCCAGGTTTGAGCCATGTTGAGGACCATGCCATCTTTATCCAGCGTCTGGAAGGTCCACGCGATGTTGGCCGGGATCTTGGCGAGGAAGCTGGTGTCAGGATTGCCGTCCGGGTCGAGAGGTTGAAACGAGCCGCGCCCGTTAGGAAGCGCGTTCCCAACCCCTCCCTTACGGTTGGGGCTCGTTTGGAAGTGACGTACTGGAAACTCGCCGAGGATGCGCAGGCGTTCGCCGGCGAGGTTGGAAAACTTGCCGGCGACAGGGATCGAGGCCGGCTCCATCGCCAGGATGCGGATGGCGTGGATTTCGCTGTTGGAGTAAAGGCCGGCATCGGCGCCCTGGCCATCCCAGTTGGTGCGATGTTCGCGCGTCGGGAAGGCGGAGTAGGGCGGTCCCACCGCGGTGACGCTCCCTTTGCGCACTTCGCCGCCCGGGGCACTTTCCCGCTTGTACAAAATCGAGGTGCCGACCAGCGCGAATGGCGTCCCGGCAGGCAGGTGTTTCGATAGCCTTCCGTCATTACGCAGGCTCGGCAGTCGGCGCGGTTCATCCACGCCGCAAATGCGCCTGTAGGGAACGAGCGGGCGAGGCCATTGTTCGTTGTACCTCGGATCGTTCTTGACCAGCAGCATCGCGCCGGGTTCCCAGAACGATTTGCCCTCCTTGATCAGGTAAATGCCGGAGTCGATGGGCGCGTGGCCATAGTTGTCGGTGATTCGTCCCTGATTGGGGGGCATCATGCCGGTCCACACGGTGAGCAAATGATTGTCCGGCGCGCCGCACGGATGAGTCACCCAGCCGGTATGGCGCGATTTGCGGTCTTTTGGATCTTCGCGCAAAGACGGTGAATCGTGATTGTGGGTGAAGCGCGTCAGGACCTCCATGCCGTAGGGTTGGAATGGCATGCGGAAGAAGGAGTTCATCATCGCCATCTTGGGATCGTGCCGTAACTTTGCGGACCCGAACGGCGGGGTGCCGGGAGGTGGCGAAGCCGGTTGTTTGAAGTACACGCCGAAGCCGCCCATGGCCGGGATGTAGTAGTTCTCGACGATGATGCTGCCGTCGGAAAGTTGCGTCTGAAAGTGAAAAGGAATGGGAGCGCCGCCCAGAGATAGGGCGCTGACGACGGGGTCCCAGTTCGTGCCATCCGGGTGAATGCCGAGGATGCCCCAGCCCGTGTTGTGTTTGCCCTGGACTTCCAGCGAACTGAAAATGAGGCGCCCATCCTTGAGAATCACCGGGTGCAGCGCCTGGCCGACATTCAGGTAGCCGATCTTTTCCACGTTTTGCTCAGTCGCCCCGTCCGGAAAAGGGGGGTCGTCCATCACGAAAAGTTGCAAGGCGCTCTGTGCGAGGCGTGGCGCCTTGATTGCGTCGCGGTTGCTGACGAAGGCAAGGCGGCCGCCCGGCAGGGGACAGGGGTGGATGTTATACACGCCCTTCGCGACCGACGTGTTCGACTTGACCACGCCGGTATTCGGCGTCCAACGCTGCCACGTCAGTCGCACGATCTTGCGGGTTTGCACGTGCACCTTGTAAATGTCGGCGCCGCCGTGGCCCGTGATATCGTGAAAGTAAGAGTAGTAAACCCACCTGGCGTCAAAAGAAACATAGGGATCAGCGATCGCGCCTGGGCTTCCCGCGACCAAAAGTTCTTCCTTGCCATCCGGGTGCAAGAGCATCAAATCCGTCGAAGCGCGCAAGGCATGAGGGGCGCCGGCATCGGGCCAGACCTCCGCCTGAACGTCCTTGCCGCCCTTGCCCTTGACAACACGAGGCGCGCGGACATAGACGATGTCGTAGTCGTACTTGACCGCCTTGTCACCCGCAATGGCCGGCGGATCAACATGCAACTTCCGCTGGGGCGGTCGTTCCTGGCCGGACACCCTCTGGCAGGTGACCAAAACGGCGAATGCCAATAAAAACGCAACCGACACGACCAGTTGGTTCTTTGTAAGCATGGCTCAAATCCTTCCGTGCGAGAGAACGACGATGGAAGCCGGAATGCTCCTCGCCGCATGGGGTGGGATTTACGGACTCGCTCTTGGACGAAGAGATTGTACCCTTGAGCCAGGGCGGTCGCAACGTATTTTCACGGCCCACATCTCTTTGGGCGGCCTCGGAATTGAAGCCGATCGCTTTGCATCGAGTACCAATACGAAGCACGGGCTTGAGTTGGCTTGACGAGAGGTGTTGATCGAGATGGATTCACGCAAAAGCCGCCGACGTTGAATCGACGGGCCCTTGCGTGAGTGGAGAAACCGGTTGTCCGAGATAAACCTACAGGTCGAGTTGCTCGGTCGAGTCGCCGAAGCGATCGAGCCTGAGTCCCATGCGGTCGGCAAGCGACATCAGCAGACTTGAGAACTTGCGATTTCGGCTCTGATGGAAATCGAGAGTGCGACCGGTGCGAAAGGCGCCGCCGAGTCCGCCGCCCACGAGCAGCGGAACCTTCTCAGCATTGTGGAAGGTCCACTGTTCGTTGGCCAGCATGATGCAGCAGTTGTCGAGCACGGTGCCGTCGCCTTCCCGCGTGGCCTCCAGGCGACTGAGCAGATAAGCGAACTGCTCCACCCAGAATCGGCTGATCGCCGCGAATTCGCGGCCATGGCAATTGTGCGAGAAGCTGTGGTGGTCGTCGCGCAGGCCGAGGAACGGATAGACCTGCCCCGAGAGATTGTTCGTCAGCAGCATCGTTGCGATCCGGGTGCGGTCGGTCTGGAACGCCAGCGCGATGATGTCGCACATCAACCGGGCGTGGACGTTGAGCATCGCGGGCAGGCCGTTCGCCGGGCGCTGGGCGCGGATGGCCGGGCTCGGTCCGGTGCCGCCGTTCGCCTGGAGCCGCGCCAGGCGCCGTTCCACTTCGCGAATGCTGTTGGTGTATTCGTCGATTCGGGCCCGATCGGAGTTGTTGACGTTGCGGGACACGTCATTGAGTTGCTCGCGCACGTGATCCAGCACGCTCGCCTGCATGCGGCTGCCACGGCTCTCGAACAGGGTGTCGAAGGCGAGCGACGGATAGAGTTCCGCGGGCACGGGAGTCGCCGGCGAACTCCACGAGACGTGCGACGCATACATCATCGAATAGCCGGATTCGTGGAACCCGCTGACAGGCCGTTCGCACGCCAGCACCAGGCTCGGCAGGGAGGTGGACTCACCGATCCGTCGAGCGAGGACTTGATCGAGGCTGGCGGCGGCGCGAATTTCGCGTCCGTTGTTGGGATGAATGCCGCTGAGGATGCCGGCCGCCCCCTTGGCGTGGCCATCGCAGACGTTGCCGGGATGCCGCAGGCCGTGGACGAAGTTGACCTTATTCTTGATTCGGTTCAGCGAGGCGAATGCCGGGCCGAGCTCGAGGTTTGCGCCGTTCCCGCGGGACCACCATTCGGCGGGATGGATGCCGTCGCCGAAGAACATGAAGGCGAATCGCTTGGGCGGCGTGGCACGTGCGGGTTGGTTACCAGACACGGCATTGAGCGATTCAAGCCAGGGCAGAGCGACCGTCGCGCCGAGGCCCTTCAGGACAACGCGACGCGATAAATGTTGCGCACTCATTTTGACCCCCCCCAGGAATTTATGGTATGCGTCTGCAATTGTATCACGGCAAATGGCATTCGTACAGCGATCTCCACGGCTTCGTCGAACCCCACGCACAACATTGTGGTATCTTTTCACAGGCAGGTCAAGAATGCCCCGTTTTCTCCCTCCCCCCTTGTGGGGGAGGGTCGGGGTGGGGGGTGAGTTGCAGTTCCTTCCAGATCACCTCCATCACAGTTTCAATATCCTCCCGGATCTGATGATTCCAAAACCGCAATACGCGAAAGCCTTGTGTTTGCAGCCATTCGGTTCGCCGCGAATCGTCTTCGACCTGGCCGGCGTGCTGGCTACCGTCCAGCTCGATGATCAGCTTGACCTCGAAGCAGACAAAATCGACGATGTAGTTGCCGATAGGCGCCTGGCGGCGGAACTTTCTACTCAGTTGACGAAAACGAAGTTCACGCCAGAGCAGGCGTTCTTCGTCGGTCATGTTTTTCCGAAGCTGGCGAGCGAAGTGATGGTTCATGAGTTCTCACCCCCCACCCCAACCCTCCCCCACAAGGGGGGAGGGGGCCGCCATAGCAAGGGCCATTTTCTCCCCGACTATCAATATGTCATCGCCGGATCGCGGCTGGGGGTCGGCACTCCGACCGCGGATGTCCCGCGCTTGCTGGCATAACTCGGCGACCGCAATCGGTGCATGGGTCGCGGCGGTTTGACGGGTTGTTCCGGAGTCGGAGTACAGGCCCCGGCCACGGTCGTTCAACAGATCACGGCAATGGCGCTACGCCTGGTGGCCTGATCTCGAAAAAGCCACGCGTACGGAAAAAGCAGATATCGAACACCTGGAAAAAATTGAACTGTCCGAGCAGAGACGGCACCTGATCCGAGTTGGCCCAGGCCAGTGCCAGGCGCGCCGGCGTGAGTTGCCCAACAACCGCCTCGACGACGATACCGCGCGCGCCTACGTGTGCGAGAGTTCCAGCAAGAGTGATGTGCGCCTTTTGGGAGTTCCAATCCAACCCAAGTTGAACTCCCAACGAATACGGGAGCACGCTGATCGAGGCGCCACTGTCAACCAACGCTACTGCCGACAAGGAGTGAGTTTGATGACGAAGGACAATGGGTAAATCCGGCATCAGATCCAATCCTGCGGAAGCCGGGTTACGATCGCAGTAGGGAAATTGCTCGACAGCGTTCATGAAGTGCTCCCCTCCTCCCTGAGGAGTTGGGCCAGCTGCGCCGCAGCGTCCGGAGCGTATTCCGGCGTGTAGATGGGATATTTCTGCCCTTCCTTGAAGACGATCTGTTCGTCGTGGGCCAAATCTTCAAGCAACATTTGCGCGAGGCGGAATTTCTCGCTGCGATTGAGAGCCTGAACCGCAGGAATGATCTCAGCAATTGACATTGATTATACCTCCGGCTTGAAATCACAAATCACTCGACGGCGGTGATCGTGGCCGGACTCAGTACTCCGACCCCGGATGTCCCGCGCTTGCTGGCATGACTCGGCGACCGCAATCGGTGCATGGGTCGCGGCGGTTTGACGGGTTGTTCCGGAGTCGGAGTAACGACCGACCGCGGCCACAGTCAAGGAGGATCCTGCAGGTCAAACGTCCGGTTTTTGCCGTCCAGGATCAGAAGGAAGCGATTCAACACGTTGCGCCCTACCAAAACGGTCGTTCGGTCGGCGGCGACGCAGCGTACACTCGGAAGGTCAAAGCCTTCCAGCAGAAACCGCACATAGAACACCGGCCGGTGCGAGAACGTCCCGTCGAAGCCGCGCGTCCAGATATGTCCCCTTGGTGTCAAGCCGAGTTGCTTCACTACTCGATCCGGAATGACCGTGGTATCGGCGCCGGAATCCAGCTTGCCGCGCAAGGTGCGCCGGCGAAGACCACTGACCGGATGTGCGACGGTCACGTCAGCTACCGGCGCGGGAGGCTTGAAGCTGCTGTCGTAAACAGGCACGGCTAGCTCTCCAGTTCAGGGGATGGTAATTCGCAGATGGTCGGTTCCCGCTCGACTTTGGCGATGTAGAACAATTTGTCGCCAAGCTTTGCGTAAAGACTCCGGGCCAGTTCTTCGTCGTCGGGGCCATGCGCAACCACGCGCCCCAAATGGACCGCGACGTACTCGCCTTCGTAGCGCGCCATCAATTGTGCGTGTTGCTTGCGAAAGGCTTGCTGTTCGGCGGCGAGCGCCTGTTCGACGTTGTCCTTCTGCGGTTTTTTGGTAATCGGCATCACATGACTCCCTTGTTGCCTGTCCCGCGGCTTTGAGCCTCATACTGTAGGATAACAAGATCGTGGCCGGGGTCGGTACTCCGACCCCGGATGTCCCGCGCTTGCTGGCATGACTCGGCGACCGCAATCGGTGCATGGGTCGCGGCGGTTTGACGGCTTGCTCCGGGGTCGGAGTACTGACCCCGGCCACCCGCCCGTAACCGATCACCGAAGCAGGTCCTTGGCTTTCGTATTGTCGAACGGGCCGAACACAAGCAGCACGGTTCCGTCCTTGAACACCCCGGCATATGCTGGGTCCGGTCTCTTTGGGTCGTGGGGCGTCATCCGTATGAAGCAGACCACTAACACCGGCTTTATCAATGCCTTGACCACCGCCTTCCTGTCCAGCCGTTTACCGGCAGGGTTGTACGCTAACACCTGCTTGTCCAGAGTCATGGCGGCCATTTCCGTCCAACAGTACACCCAGCCCTTGCCATCCTTGTCCTTGTTGGTGAGCCGCATGCCGGGAGCCGATACCCGAATCACCACCTCGCCACCCCGCTGGGCTGCAGTTGCCATGTAGACCTTGGGGGCGACGGCCGGTGCGACGACATCGCCCTTCCCAATGGGCCCGGGCTGGCCTGAACTGTGGGCAGTTGGGAGAAGGAGCAGAGCAAACAGGATGGGGATCTTGAGCCGGCGCATAGATATCTCCCAAAAAAGCTAGCGTGGGGTGCGTCAGGTTTGACGCGTCCTACAGACCACTCCCTGACGGTCGCGGCTCGTTGTTCGCTACGGAGCCGCCGCCACAAAATCCCGCCCGCGTTGCCGGCGGAACTGCGGACTCAACACGACCGTCTCGAACAACACCGAAAACCGTCGTTCCGCTCGCAGGTTCTTCTGCATTTCCTGCCGTTTCGCCGTTCGTGTGGTCCGGCTCGATGACCGGGCCTACTTTTTGAAAATGGCTCGAAAACCAGCTTGCTCGAAATGGTGGTCCGCCGTCAACGCCTCGGTCAGGCCACGCGCCGTCATTACTCCAAACGATAGGCAATCTGTCAGGGACCAGGACTTGTCCGTGCGGGCCGCGAACAAGTCGAAGCCGGCCTGGTACGCGGTTGGAACATACCCCACGACTTCAAACAGCGGGTCCGCGCGAACGGCCTTCAGAAAGGCCACGGCCGTCGAACGTGCCTCCGGCGCAGCTAATGCATCGGCCAAATCCATCAGCACCCATTCAGTCGTTACCAGCTGCCCACTGAAACCATCGAGGTACGCCGCCACCGCGCCATGGGCATTATCGCGGGGATTCAGCCAGGCGATCAGCGCGAACGTATCCACGAAGACGGTCATCGCTTCGGCGTCCGCAGGCGATAGTGGTCTTGTTGCTCCGCCAAATCCTCCGGCAATCCGGGGACGGCCCCCTTGAACTGGGCGAAACGCTCGCCGAACGGTCTCGGCTTTTCGAGGGGAGCCGGGGTGATCCGCACGCGCGTTCCCTCGGCTAACGCCATCGCGTCGTCGGGCACGATTACGCCATCATGAACCACGCCTTCGAGTTCCATAAAACACCCCCCAGGTTTGTGTCTACGGCATTATAATACTACGGCGTTGCCGCCACAAAATCCCGCCCACGTTGCCGGCGGAACTGCGGACTCAACACGACCGTCTCGAACAACACCGAAAACCGTCGTTCCGCGCGCAGCTTCTTCTGCATTTCCTGCAACAACGGCTCATCCGACAACACCACCGAGCGGCCGAGGGCGTAGCCCAGGAACTTGCGGGATTAACCCCATTGCTCGGGCAGCCAGGACAAATACTTCTGAAGTCGTCCCCGGGCCTCGGCGATGGTCATCGGCTCCGGACTCGCGTCGCTCTCGTGCGCCCAGTAGTTGCGAACACGACGCACGGCATGAGCGCCTTTGCGGTCGGCGTCTGAGACCCCCTGTCCGCGACGTCCGCCGATCGTGTCGATCAGGACGGAGGCATTCTCATGGCGCTCGGGGTCATTATGGCGTGCCCGGTCATAGGAGCGGAGCGCCGCCTCGAACGACGCGAAGAGACGGACCAGATACGTCCCTTCAAGGTTGGCGTGCGCTTTCCGGAAGTGAGCGCGCACCAAGCCCCCCTTCCTCAGCAATCCGGACTGCCGCTCGAGCGCAGCGCTCAACTCGTTCAGGGCGAAGCGGGCGGCGCGATACTCGTCCTCCACGTCCTTGACGTGCTCGTGCCAGTCAAAACGATGGTGTGGCATGCTGGGCTATCGAATCGAGGACTTGGTTAATGGTCTGTTCGGATAGGGCTAAAGTGTCCGACCCATTCATGGACTGCGTCTCGACCGACTCGGGCGGCAATGGGTAGTGAATCACCCATTCCCCGTTCTCGAAATAAAGGCTGGCCATGTCGTCGTACGTCGGCATCAGATACAGGTCGACAACTCCTTCGGAACCAGGCACATCGTATGCGACCGGGTCGAGAAGCACACGAGTCGGGCCTTTCTGGAGAAAGAGGGCCGGGATCTCGAAAATCTGTTGATCGACGTCCCGCATTTTCTTCGGATACGGCTTGGTGATCCACTCATGGGACTCTGCCCACTCGGTGACCTGTTTGACCAAAGCCTTTACGCGCTTCAGATATTGAGTTCGCTGCTTGGACATGGCGATTTCTCTCCCACCTTGCGAATACTGGATCGCGTAAGGTATCATTATAGCCGAAGTCTTGCAACCGCCGCTAGGGCGACGCCTGGGCAAAATCCCGTCCGCGTTGCCGGCGGAACTGCGGACTCAACACAACCGTCTCGAACAACACCGAAAACCGTCGTTCCGCGCGCAGCTTCTTCCGCATTTCCTGCAACAACGGCTCATCCGACAACACCACCGAGCGGCCGAGGGCGTAGCCCAGGAACTTGCGGCACAGGTTTCGCTCGAACTCCTTCTGGCGATGCGTGTGGAATCAAATTGGCGGCCAATGCAGGGAATTGGTTCTTTCAAGCTGCTCTGGACTGAGTTCGACAAGGTGCTCGAAGTAGCGTTCTTGACAAAGGCACTGAACCGCGCTTTGCATGGCGTCCAGCGTAATCTCCGGTAACACGATCATGCCGGGGTCGGCGACAAAAGGCCGGCCGTGTTTTGCGCTTTCTTGCAGATCTTGCTGGAGCCGTATGGGATCGTAGAAGAAAACGGCAAAAAAACGGCTGCCATCGATTTCCACCATGACGTGGCTCAAATAACCTCGGCTCTGCGCCTCAACAATAGACCGTTCCGAGTCGACGCCCTGAGCGAAAACCAGCCTGGTGCTGCTTGAAGTAATCGGCATAAGAAGTCCTCCACCCTCAGGATCGGCTACAGACAATTTACTCTAAAACGATCTGGCTCACAAGTTCCTGAAAGCGGTCTATCGTCATCGGCAGTTTCGGTACGAGTTCAAAGTGGGTTTTTCTTTGTCCCCTCTGAACAATTTGAAGTTCATCGGGAACTGATGCCACTCGGTGTGCCGCGCCGAAACGTCCCAGCCCGGCGGGGTCAGTATCCAAGGATAATCCGTGGGTGGTCTGCACAAGGCCGGTTTGCCTGTCCACTTTGACGTCTCCGGGTCGCACCGTCAGATCGGTGCCGCCCCGATAAACATCAATTTTGATCGGATCGATTACCTCACCAGGTGTTCCACGATATGGGTTCATGCCAGTTCTGGGAGGATCGACTGTTTTTCAATCAAAGAGCGCTACGACAGGATGTAGCAGAAGCCTTGCGATTTCCGCTACGGAGCAGCCGCCACAAAATCCCGCCCACGTTGCCGGCGGAACTGCGGACTCAACACAACCGTCTCGAACAACACCGAAAATCGTCGTTCCGCTCGCAGCTTCTTTCGCATTTCCTGCAACAACGGCTCATCCGACAAAACCACCGAACGGCCGAGGGCGTAGCCCAGGAACTTGCGGCACAGGTTTCGTTCAAACTCCTCCTTGCGATGCTTTTCAACGTAGTCGATCAGTCCCGCAATTCCCTCGGCATCTTTCGCGCCCGGCATTGGCCCCACGATCTGAACCGGGCGACTCGCAAGGTCCTTGGTCCGAGCCCGGCCAACCGCGTCGAAGCCCTCCATCGTCAGGCCGAGGCCGTCGAAATGGACGTGACACATCGCGCAACTTTTGTTCGTCGTGTGCTGGGCGAGCATCTCGCGAATCGTCTTCTTGCTTTCCTTCTCCGACTTCGGCAACTCCGGCACGGCGGGCGGCGGCGGCGGAAAGTGCTGGCCGAGCACATGATGCACGACCCAGAACCCACGCTTCACCGGGCTCGTGCGTTGGCCCACCGAGTTTCCCGCCAGGATCACCGGCATGCCGAACAGCCCGCCGCGGCCGATGCTCCGCAAGCCCTCGACGCGGTGCCAGCCTCGCAATCCGTCGCTTGCGCTTCCGGCTAACTTGCGGAACTGTTGCTCGAGTGAACCACCATAGAACCGGGCGAGCCTTTCGTTGACGAAGGTGGCGTCGCTGTGCAGCAGCTCATCGACCGGCTCGTTCTGCTGAATCAAATGCGTGATGAGCCGCGTCGGTTCCTCGAACATCGCCTGGCGCAAGGCGGCGTCGTAGCCTGGAAACGTTTTTGGGGGAATCGGATCCTTCGCCAGGTAATCGCGATAGCGCAGCCATTGCCCGAAGAACTCGCGGGAGAACGCCTCGATTTTCGGGTCCTTCATCATGCGCCGCACCTGGGTCCTCAGTACCGCGTCGTCTTGCAGCTTGGCGGCGCCGGCCGCTTTGAGCAATTCGTCATCCGGTAACGACGCCCAGAGGAAATAGCTCAACCGTCGCGCCATCGCTTCGCCCGTCAGGGGATGAACACCGCGTCCTTCGGGCGTGCCGGGGGCGCGATAGAAGAAGTGCGGCGAAATCAGCACCGCCGCGAAGGCGCCGCGCAATGACGCCTCGACGCCCTGTCCCTGCTTTCGCAGCCTTTGATAAAGCCCGCGCAAGGACCTGGCCTCGCCGGGACGCAATGGCCGGGAGTAGGCGCGCTGGGCAAGACGCTCCAGCTCGGCCAGCGCCGGCGCCTCGGCCTTCATGAGCGTCTGTTTGTATTCCGCCAGTCCAGCGCGAGTCTGCTCGAAGTAGCCGTGAATCAAATCGAACTGCGCATTCGTCTTTTGCGGCTTGATCGCGTCGGCCATGAGTTTGACGCCGAGCCTTTCGTGATAGAGCCGCTCGAATTTTTCCAGCGTTTTCTCCTCAACGAGCGACGGATCTTCCGAACGCAGCCAATCGAAGCGTTTGTCATGCAGCACGTGACGCTCGGCCCGTTCGAACCAGACGAAGCCGCGCAGCATGGTCTCCACGCTCTGGGTGACGAAGTCGAGTTCCTTCCAGAGGCGGTCCAGTTCTTTGCGTTCCGCGTCGGTCAACACCTTGTTGACGAGCGGCTGATCGTCGCGAAAGAACCCTTCGACGAGGTGGAAGCCCGCGGCCAAACCGCGATTGGCGTCCACATAGAAGAAGCGATTGGGAAACGCGGCGCAGAATCGTTGGTACGATGCCGTGAGTTCCTTGGCCACCTTGCTCTCAGACCGCATGAGTAATTCGACGTTGCCCCTCACCGCTTTCCCCTCTCCCCCGGGAAGAGGGGTAAGGGGTGAGGGACCGGGGCGCGTGCCGACAGCGTGTTGGACCTGAGCCGCCGCTTCCGGCGTCGAGTTGCTGTCGAGTTCGCATTCGACGAGCAACTGCCTGCCATGCAGCGCAGTGACAGAAGCGGGGCCAAGCGGGATTTCGACGACGCCTGGCGCTTGCACGGCGAAGGAATCGGGATCCAGCTTGCCGCCGCGCGGATGTTTGCCGAAGCGGAGACGCCGCGCGACATCGGGGGCGTCGCGCTCCAGCACCGCACGCAACGATTCGACGGCCTGGTTCTTGATGTCGTTTTTGTTTCGCGGTAGATTATCCGACTTGCTGAATAGAGGACGATGAAACACAACCACGGCGGGAGGGGAGCCGAAAGCTGGATCGACGCGCAAATAGAGCACGGTCGCCGACGGGGTTTTTCCCTTCTTGGCCTGCAACCGGCCAAGCTTGAGCGTTTGCCGACCCTTGAAGGCACTGGGATCGAACTTGTCGCGTCCGGCTGCCACCCTGGCGCGCAAAGCGAGATGACTGATCGGCCAGTTCCCGGCGTTGGCGTTGATCAGGGCAGGCTCCTTTTGGCCAAGCCGAGCCCGCGCGAAGGCGATGAATCGTTCGCACTCCCTCAACTCTTGTGGTACGCCGCCGGTTTTCGCGGGCGCTGGAATGGCGTCCCACAGGGCGCCAAGCTGTTTCAAATAGCTGGCGCCGGTCTTGGCTTCGGCAAGCGTTTTCGACACGACGGCGAGATACTTGCCGCTCAGCTTGCGCCGGGCCGCCCACGCTTCGAGACCGATGCCGCGCTCGTCGTCACCGCGATGCCGATAGCGCCAGGCCGCTTCCAGATAGTCGCCAATGCGCACCTCATGTCGGCGGTAGAAATCGATGATCGCCTGCTCGGTCAGCTTGGTGCGTTCGGCGTAGGACGTCACCGGAAACGGCGCGAATGTGATTCCGTTTGGCTTCAGCACGAGGTGGTCCGAGACAAGCTGCGCCGCCCCTAGATACTTGTTGAGTAAGCTCGGCGTCATGGCGAGCACTTCGCCGGTGTTGTTAAATCCTTCGCCCCCGGCTGGATCGACAGGGAACTCCTTGGTCGCCTGGATCGCCACGCCGGTGAGATCGCGAATCGACAGATCATATTCCGTATTGGAAAGCCGGCGCGGCAAGACGACGCCGGGATCGCCCGCGTGTTTCGTCGCCTCCACGAGAAGGATCGCCTTGATGGCGCCGACGACCGCATTGCGCTCCTCCAGCGCCGGCTGAAGCTTGTGATCGCTCGGCGGCATCTCTCCTTTGCGAACGAACTCGATGACGTTGTTCCAGCGGCGGAAATCCTTGGTAACATCGCCGTCCCGAACGTAACGCGTGAGATCCAGCTCGCCCTTGGCCCGCTTCTTGTTGTGGCAAGTATGGCAGTATTTCTTGGCGAACGGTTCAATCTTCTCTTGAAACACATCAGCCTGCGCCACAGGAGCGGCGGCGCCCAGGGCGAACAGAACGGAAAATCCGAGTGGGGCGTTCCAATGTCGTGATCGCACGATGGCTGTCTCCAGCGAAGGGAAATTGAAGTTACGGCGACGGCGGGAGGAAAGACCGATACTCTCGAAAGTATACCAAATCCGCGCGTTCCAGACGCAAGCAGCCGGAAAAATCGCGCTCGGTGTTTTTCTGAATCCCATGTCGGTGGGCGTCGAGGACCGCTATTGCTGGCGCATTCCCCAAAATCTGACGACGCCATCTGTTATCGGCGGATCGGACCCATTGGCTATTGCGGCGCGTTGCAACCGGGGGCCGCTTCGGGTAATCTAACGGAACCGCTACTTCCGCTCCTTACGGTCCTGGCTCTTCCGGGTGCTCAACATGATCAAGAAGCTCAGCATTCTGATTGGGATTCTCGGCGCCGCGTCCCCACTTGCCGCGCAACCGGCGAAGAGGATTGAGTTCAATCGGGATATTCGGCCAATCCTGTCGGAATACTGCTACAACTGCCATGGGCCGGCGAAATCGACGCGCAAGGGCGATCTGCGCCTCGACACCAAGGACGGCGCCATGACCGTGATCGCGCCGGGCAAATTGAAGGGAAGCCTGCTCTACCAGCGCATCACGTCGCTCGACGTGCGCGAACGCATGCCGCCGGCGAAGACCGGCAAGAAGCTAAACGAACGGCAAATCGAACTGGTCAAACGCTGGATCGAGCAAGGCGCTCCCTGGCAGGAGCACTGGGCGTTCATTGCCCCGAAAAGGCCAGACTTGCCCTATGTCAAGAACGCAAAATGGGTGAGGAACCCAATCGATAGGTTCATCCTGGCTCGGCTGGAAAAAGAAGGGATAACGCCGTCGCCGGAGGCCGACCCGCGCACGTTAATCCGGCGCGTGACGCAGGACTTGACCGGCTTGCCGCCGACCGTGAAAGAGGTTGACGACTTTGTTACCGCGTGGGATGCGGCGGGCACTAAACGGGAACAAGTTTGGGGCGGCGTAGTCGATCGATTGTTGAACTCACCGCGCTATGGCGAACGCATGGTTCTCGAATGGCTCGACGCGGCACGCTACTCCGACACCAACGGCTACCAGACCGATGGCACCCGCGCCATGTGGCCGTGGCGCGACTGGGTCATCAACGCCCTCAACAAGAACATGCCGTTCGACCAGTTCACCATCGAGCAGATCGCCGGCGACATGCTGCCCAAGCCGACGATCTCGCAAAAGATCGCGACCGGCTTTCATCGCAATCACATGCTCAACGGCGAAGGCGGCCGCATCGCCGAGGAATCGCGCGTCGATTACGTCGTCGATCGCGTCGATACCACGGGCGCCGTCTGGCTCGGTTTGACCGTCGGCTGTGGACGCTGCCATGACCACAAGTACGATCCGATCAGCCAGAAGGAGTACTACCAGCTCTTCGCCTACTGGAACAGCATCGCCGAGGTCGGCGGCGTCGATCGCCGCAACGGCACCGGAGCGCCGATCCTGGAGTTGCCCACGCCGGAACAGCAGGAGAAAATCGCGAAGATCGAAAAGAACATCAGGGATCGCCAATCTTCGTTTAGCGCCCGCGAAAAAGTCCTTCTCGCTGATCTCACAGCCAGCGGCAAGAAACTCCCCGACAAGAAGTCGCCCGAATACTCCAGGTTGCTCGCCCGCCACCCTCGTTTCAAGGACCTGCAAAAGCTGAAGACCGCCCTCGACGCCGAGAGGAAAAAGCTAGCCGCGGCCAAGAACGGCATCCTCATCACCATGATCATGGAGGAACGCAAGGATCCGCGCGAAACCTTCATCCTGGAACGCGGCATCTACAACAAGTACGGCGCCAGAGTGCAAGCCGGCATCCCGAAGGTCTTTCCGCCGATTCCCAAGGACGCCCCGAACAATCGGCTCGGACTCGCCAAATGGCTCGTCTCGAAGGAGAACCCGCTTACTGCGAGAGTCACCGTCAATCGCCTCTGGCAGCAATACTTTGGCATCGGCCTCGTCAAGACGTCGGAGGACTTCGGCGTCCAGGGCGAGTTGCCGAGCCATCCGGAGTTGCTTGATTGGCTCGCGGTCGAATTCATGGCCCCCACTAGCCCCAGGCGCAAGCCTGGGGACGAAGAGAACCCCACGCTTGCGCGTGGGGCTGGTTGGAATATGAAACACATTCATCGCCTCATCGTCACCAGTGCGACGTATCGCCAATCCTCGAAGGTCACGCCGGTCATGATCGAACGCGATCCCGACAACCGCCTGCTCGCGCACAGCCCGCGTCTGCGGCACAGCCCGTTCCAATTGCGCGATCAGGCCCTCGCCCTCAGCGGCCTCTTGGTCGAAAAAATCGGCGGCCCGCCGGTGCGACCGTATCAGCCGCCGGGCCTGTGGGAGGACTTCAGCTTCAATCAGATCAAGTACGTGCAGGACAAGGGCGACAAGCTCTATCGCCGCAGCCTGTACACGTTCTGGCGTCGCTCGATCGGCCCACCGAACATGTTCGACACGCCAAACCGCCAGGTCTGCACCGTGCGTCAAGCGCGGACGAACACGCCGCTGCACGCCTTGATCCTGATGAACGACGTGACGTTCGTGGAGGCGTCGCGCGTGTGGGCCGAGCGCTTGATGAAAGACCACAAAACCCCGGAAACCCGTTTAGCGTTCGCCTGGCGCCAGGCGACGGCACGTCCGCCAACCGCGACAGAGCAAAAGGTCCTGCTCGCCGGCTACCAGCGCGTCTTGAAGCAATATCAAGCCGATCCGAAGGCGGCCGAGAAGCTGGTCAGCATGGGCGAATCGCCGCGCGACAAGACGCTCGATGTCGCTGAACATGCGGCGCTGGCGGCGATGGCGAACATGATTTTGAATTTGGATGAGGTGATTACGAAGGAGTGACGTTCGCCCATGAAATACGATGCCAGCATGAAGGTCCTGGTTGAGACGCATTTGGACGACTGGCTGGCGCTGGTGCCGCGCAAGCCGACCGGCCCTGTGCGGATCATCGACGCAGATTTGGCGACGGTCACTGCCGATGCGGACAAGGTCCTCCTGATTGAGGATCCCGTGCCGTGGATCTTGCATCTGGAGCTTCAATCCAAACGGGATCCGTCGCTGGAATGGCGCGTGCCGTGGTATAATAGCCTCCTGGAATACAAGCACAAATGTTTGGTTCACAGCCTGGTCGTGCTCTTGACGAAAGAAGCGCAAACGCCGGGTTTGACGGGCGAATGGGTGCGCGGCTTTCCTGGCGAGCCAGCGTACCGTTATCTGCGTTATCAGTTGGTGCGCGCCTGGGAGCTTCACGCGGAGGAATTGGCCAAAGGCGGCTGGGGCACGTTTCCGCTGGCCCCGTTGTGCGACGACGCGCCGCCGATCTTGCCCGACCTGGTCGAACGCATGATGCATCGACTGGTCAGCGAGCATCCAGATCGCACGGAGGCAGGCACCTTGGCCGTGGCGACTGATATCTTGCTCGGTTTGCGTTATGACCGTGAAATGACCAAACTCATGATGGAGAAAGTTATGAATTCGCTCGATCTAAGCCACTCTCATGGCTATCAGTTGATTCTTGAAAAAGGTAAGGCGGAAGGGAAAGCCGCAGGTAAGGCGGAAGGCCGCCTTGAGACCCTTCACACGACGATCCTGCGCCTCGGCAAGAAAAAATTTGGCGAGCCGAGCGCAGAAGTGTTGAAGGAGTTTATGGGAATCAGCGACGAAAGGCGCTTGACGGAATTGAGCGAACGGATTCTGGATGTGGAGACATGGAAGGAACTGCTGGCGCCGCAAGACTAACCGATCCGCGCTAGAAGCTGCTGGACGTTTCGGAAAATGCGGCGCTGGCGGCGATGGCGAACATGATTTTGAATCTGGATGAGGTGATTACGTAGGAGTGATACCGTAGACATCACGCTCCGCATGATGGTCTTGTGGCGAACGCGGGCGATCGCGCCACGAGGGCAAACTGAGCTTTTTCCATTCATCTGGGGTATCTGCCATGGCCAGAAAAAAAACGGTTGAGGAAAGAAAGCGTGAGCGCGAGAGTCAAGCGGCGAGCGCCGCTGATTCCGATTTCGATCTTGCACTAGACGATTCCGAATTGGCCGAGGAAGCTGTCGCCTTCGATGAAGAAGAGGAAGACAGCGAAGGCGCTGCCGTCGTCGACGACGTCGAGGTCGAGGAGGAATCGAGCGACTTCGCCGAGCTCGATGCCGACATTCAGATTGAAGAAGTACCGAAGGGCGGCCTACGGCGAGACGAACGACCGAAATCAGCTCGGGGTAAGTTCATCAGAGGGCTGATAAAGACAGTAGTGGTTGCGGCCGCTGCTGCCATCGGTAAGGAGATTGGCGGTTGGGTCGGCGGTATCCTCGCGGCCGTAGTGGCAGCTGTCGTCGTGTTCATCATCGGCGGGAACCATGACGATTGAGGGCCGATGATAGAGCGAAAGATTCTTGAACATCAAAGGTACATCATGCACCCCACCCTCGAACACGCCATCCGCCAAACCCGCCGCCAGTTCCTCACCGGCGTCAGCGGCACTCTCGGCCTCGCGGCGCTGTCGTCGCTCGTGAACGACGGCGCCGCCCAGGACGCAACCCGGCCCCTTACGGGGCTCGGCTCGCTGCCGCACTTTACGCCCAAGGCCCGGCGCGTCATCTATCTCATGCAGACCGGCGCTCCCACGCACGTCGATCTCTTCGACTACAAGCCCAACATCTATCGCTTTCGCGGGACCCAACTCCCCGACAGCGTGCGCATGGGCCAACGTCTCACCACCATGACCGCGGGGCAACAGAACCTCGCCGTCCTGCCCGGCATCGCGCCGTTTCGCCAGTGGGGACGCAATGGGCAATGGCTGAGCGAGCTGTTGCCGCACACCGGGTCGATCGCCGACGACATCTGCATGATCCGCTCGATGCACACCGACGCGATCAATCACGCCCCGGCCGTCACGCTCTTCCTCACCGGCGCCGAGCAACCCGGCCGGCCGAGCATGGGGGCCTGGCTCAGCTATGGCCTGGGCAGCATGAATCGCGATCTGCCGACCTTCGTCGTCATGACCTCGCAGGACCGCGAACTCTCGTGCGGGCAGATCTTCTACGACTACTACTGGGGCTCCGGCTTCTTGCCGTCGAGCTATCAGGGCGTCAAGCTGCGCTCCAACGGCGATCCGGTGCTCTACCTCTCCAACCCGCAAGGCGTTCCCGCACCGGTGCGGCGCAGCCAGCTCGACGATCTCGCGGAGCTCAATCGCATTCGCCATCGGGAAGTCGGCGATCCCGAAATCCAGACGCGCATCGAGCAGTACGAGATGGCCTATCGCATGCAAACGTCAGTGCCGGAGCTGACCGATTTCTCGCGTGAGCCGCGCCGCATTCTCGACATGTACGGCCCCGACGTGCAGCGCCGCGGCAGCTTTGCCTGGAACTGCCTGATGGCCCGCCGCATGGCGGAGCGCGGCGTTCGCTTCGTGCACCTGATGCACGCCGGCTGGGACCAGCACAACAATCTGCCGACGCAGCTCGCCGTGCAGTGCCGCGACACCGATCAGCCGTCCGCCGCCCTCGTCAAGGACCTGAAGGAACGCGGCATGCTCGACGACACGCTGGTCATCTGGGGCGGCGAGTTCGGCCGCACGGTCTTCGTGCAAGGGGATGTCAACGCGCCAAGATATGGCCGCGATCATCATGGCCGGTGCTTCTCGATCTGGATGGCCGGCGGCGGCATAAAGCCCGGCATGAGTTACGGCCAAACGGACGACTTCTGCTACAACGTCGTCGAGAACCCGGTGAGCGCGTACGACTTCCAGGCGACGATCCTGCACCTGTTAGGCATCGATCACACGCGGCTGACGTATCGCTTCCAGGGGCGGCAGTATCGGCTGACGGATGTGCATGGCGAGGTGGTGACGCCGGTGTTGGCGTGAGAGGCCGGTACTCACGGCCCGATGAGCAGCTCGAATTCTTAAAAACCATCAAAAACGCGGGCTTTTTCAGCCATCCGCACCCCACTTACTCACGAACGGCGGAGACAAAGACATTTTTAATTACCACAACCGACTATGCACTTTTCGAACCAATTGCCGATAATAAAAATAGTTTCCATTTACCATTTGTGCATACGCGGGTGGTGGGGAGCCAAAAACCATGAGCAAAACAATAACGGGCCACTTCGACGGCAAAGTCATCATTCCGGATAAGCCGCTGAAACTCCCGGTCGGGAAACCGCTGCGGATTCAAGTCACGCTAGTGCCGATATCCAACGGGAAGAAGAAACGCGGAAAGCCTCTCAAGTTTACAGGCGTGGGCGAATTTGACTCCGGCATTCCGGACTTGGGTTCGAACAAGAAGCATCTGGCAGGGCTGGGCAAGAAATGGCGGCGGTAATCTTGGACACTGGCTGCATCGTCGCGTTGGTAGATCGCCGGGAGCAATACCACCCGCAATGCGTCAAGGCAATGACCGCCCTTTCCGAGCCGCCCATCACGTGCGAAGCTGTCATTGTCGAGTGCTTGTACTTGCTTCGTCATCTTGACGGCGCGGCGGAGGCAATTCTTGAAGATGTGGCCAAGGGACTCTACCAGTTGCCGTATGTCCTGGCAGCGCGCGCTGCCGAGGTGAGTCGGTTAATGAAGAAATACGCTGACGTGCCGATGGATTTGGCGGACGCGTGCCTCGTCGATCTGGCGACCCAAATGGGCACAGGGCGAATCCTCACGTTGGACGGCGACTTCAAGATCTATCGCTGGGGCAAGAATCGGCCTTTCGAGTTGCTGATCGAATTCTGACGGGCGGCGTCATTCCTGCCGGTCCGGTTTCATGGCGACGACCTGCAATTGCCAGGGATCGACCACACCCGGTTAACGAATCGCTTCCAGGGGCGGCAGTATTGGCTGACGGATGTGCTTGGCGAGGTAGTGGCGCCGGTGTTGGCGTGAAAACCGCCGGTACCGCGAGTCCGGACGACCGGTCCCATGTGGGCGTATAAGGACTTTGAAGAAAACAAGACTCACGGAGCCACGTTATGTTTGGAGATTTGCCTGACCGGCGGACAGCGAACCGGCGTCGCGCGTTAGCGGTATTCGCCCGTCGATTTTTCCAGCTCGGCTAAATATGGCTTGACCCTGAACCTGTAGATTTCGCCTCGATTAGGGCGGCACCATTCAGGTAAATGGCGCGCAAGCCACCGACCGGGTCGCGCGCTTGACGGATATCAGCCTGCCGCGCCTCGACGGCGGCACGGTTCGTTTCGAAAAAACCCGTCCGGTCGAAGAAGTACCCCGGCAGGCTGTTTGCCTCTGAATTACCCGTTGCCGCGGAACAACGCCTCGATCGGGCGGCCGTTTTGGCCCGCGATGGCAAAGGGGCGGCCGATGTTATCTCGAACCTGGGTGGTCGGGTCGATGCCTAGACCGCGGTAGATGGTGGCGAAGACATCGCCGACCGTGACGCGGTCGCGGGCCACGGCCATGCCGTCCTGGTCCGTGGCGCCGAAGGCCTGGCCACCGCGGATGGCGCCGCCGCCAACCACAACCGACCAGCAACGAGCCCAGTGATCGCGCCCGGTGTTTTGATTGATGCGTGGCGTACGGCCAAACTCGCCCATCCAGACGAGGACGGTGTTCTGCCACATGCCGCGTTGAACAAGGTCCTCAACGAGCCCGCCCATGGCGCGATCGAGCGTGGGCTGCAAACGGGTGGCGTGGGCGTTGAAGGTTTGATTGTGGGTATCCCAACCGCCCAGCGAGATTTCAACGGCGGACACACCCGCCTCGACGAGACGCCGGGCCATGATGGCGGAGCGGCCGAAATTGTTGGCGCCCATGCCGGCAGCGCCGTAGCGTTCCATCAGCTTGGGATTCTCGTTCTTGAGGCTGAATACCTGGCCTTCTTTGGACGCGACCAGGCTAAAGCCTTTGTAGTAGATGTCCCGATGGGCCTTCGAAGCATCCGAGAAACGGGCGCGCTGGGCCAGCTTCGCTTCGCGCTCTTCCTGGTTGGAATAGGGCATGCCTGCACCGAGGTGAGGCACGCGGCCGAACATGAACTGGTCTTCGAGTGTGTAGAAAAGGCGCTGGCGGCGGCGGATGCGATCGGTCAGGTCATCGCCAGAGCCGAGTGATTGTGGGGCGCGGATGTTTTCGGGAGGAGTGCCCGGGTTTTGAATGTTGAACGGGGCATAGTTCATGCCCAGAAAGCCCGGGCCGCCGCGTGCGCCGCCGCCGACGGTGATGTAGTTGGGCAGCGAGATATCGCGATAGCCGGCCAACTTCGGGATTTCGTGGGAAGCGATGGACCCCAGGTCGGGAAAAGCGATGGCGGGATTGGGCCGATAGGAGGTATGCATCAGCTGGGTGCCGCGATTATGATCGCCTTCGGTAGTGGCCAGGGAGCGGATGATGGCGAGGTTTCGCATCTGGGCTGCCACGCGCGGCATGTGTTCGGAGATTCGCACGCCCTGAGCGGTGGTGTTGATTTCGCGGAACTGGCCGCCGGTCGGGCGACCTGGTTTCAGGTCCCAGATGTCGATGGTAGCGGGGCCGCCCGCCATCCAGAAGATGATGACGCTCTTGTTGTTACGGCGAAGCTGCTGGGCGTTTGCCTGAATGGTCCGGACAAACTCCATGCCGGGCAGGGCCAGTGCCGAGGCCGCTGCGACGTGTTTCAAGAAATGCCGACGATTCATGGACATCTAAACACCCGCTTTCTTGGTAGAACTTCACCCGGCCCGACCGAACCTGGTGACAGGATTAGTTTTGCCGAATTCTCCGAGCGTGTCAAGGTTTAGCTTATCTCTTTTTTTCCCTGCCTGTTGAGGCTTTGACGGAAATGGCACAAAAAAGGTTCCAGAAAAAATCGTACAAGAGTGAAGTGGCACCAGCCCCGAGCGCAAGCTCGGGGACCGCCCCCACGCTTGCGTGTGGGGCTGGTATTGACTCCCTAACGCTCGACCGGCTTGACTGCGGGCAGGCTGGACCACCGGCGCGTACATTCGCTGCCAATTTTTTCTTGCAGGGCCAGGATGCCGGCCAGGCTCTTGAAATGGATCCGATCCACCTTACCCTTCATCTCGTGATATTGGTCCAATAACCGGTTAACCCACCGCACGGTGATGGAACGCTCGTACTTGCTCAGGCCGTCGATCAGATTCTTCTCGAGAAGGAATGGCCGCAGAGGTTGTCCGGCGGGCAGGTTCTTCAGGGCAGGTAGGTCCATGTCCTTGGCGGTGCGCAACATGCCCTTCATGGTTTTGTGGGCCTCGCGGAAGATGTCCAGCAATTCCTGAAAGTGATGCGGTTGCATCTGGCTGGATTCCTGCGAATTCAAAAACGCGATCGCCGCATCGATGGGGGGCTTTTGTTTTTGCAGCTCGAACCAGATGTCTTGCAGCTTGAGGTGGAAATCGTAACGCCGGTAGAGTTCGTTGGCGACCTCCTGATTGATGTGCAGCGCCATCTGGAAATAGGTCATGAAAACTCGGCAATCTTGCTCCTCGATCCAGCGGTTGTCTTTTTTGAGCTCCTTGTCAACCTTTTTGAAGAGTCGCTTGGCGTCGTCGGGCTCGTAGATTTCGCCGCGGAACTCCAGCTCGTCGTCCTTGACGCGAATCCAGTCATTCTGGACCGCGTTGAGGAAATGAAACTCCTCCAGGCGTTTGTAGTAGAGCTGCGAACGATGCTTGACCTCCGCGTTGTAGAGCGTCGCGTGAGTTTGGCCAAGTTCGGTGATGCTCCAGGGCTGCTTCGCGCCGTCCTTGGCAAGGTCGTTAAGGTCGGTGATGAGGAGATTGCGATTGTCGTACAACCCCTGGTAGCGCGGATCATAGGTGCGGTCCGCGTGTTCGTCGTCGATGAATCCCTGGACTTCTTCCGGGTCGGCGAGGACGACGTCCTTGGGAATTTTGAAGTAGAAGCGATAAAACTTGTAGGTGACTCGCTCGCGCAGGTCTTCGACGTTGTCAAAAAGAAGCCACGGCGAACGCTCGTCGAATTCCGTGCGAATGTAATGCGCTTTGGCGTTTTGCTCGCGGTCGTAGCCAGATGGGTGGGTTTGCCACATTTGCGCAACCTTGTCGTCGTCCTCCTCAAAAACCTCGGTGGTGTCCTTGGCGTTTGCCGGCAGGATGGGCGGTTCGCCCAGGCGCGGATCTTTGTTCTTGGTCCGCAGGATGCCGGCGGCGGCACTTTGATGATAGAAGAGGTCGCTCGTGTAAAGGTGATGCGACATCGCAATGCGCAGGTCGTCAATCGCCTGGCCAAAACAGGCATCCGCGAAATGGCAACGATAGAGCAGGTGCACCGGGGCGTCGCTCCCGGTGAGGCTGACGGCGATCAAGTCGGCGTTGAATTCCATCTGCCGGCTCAGGGCGCGATCAAAAAAAACAACGACATACCAGAGCAGCCCGAGCACCTTTCGCAAGCACCACAACACCGCCCGGACGATGTAGGCGGGCCAGGCAATGCGCGGATCGACATGCGACCAGCCGATGATGAACCGATCAAAAAAATCTTCGCCGTAGACGATCTGGTAAAGGATGCGGTGGACCGTGTAGACGTAGGTGCCAATCTTCATCGTCTTCTGCGAAAAGTGGCCAAACTCATGGGCCAGCATCGCCTTGAATTCGGTCAGGTTGATGCAGTTGAGCAACCCCAGGCCGATCAACAGACTCTTCCCCGTCGGCATGAACATGTGAAACAGCGAGGTCGTGTCCGGCATGGCGGCGGCGTTGACGGCGTAATCGACATAAACGTGTTTCGGAATCGGGGCGCCGACATCGGCGCACACCTGGGTGATGAATTGAAAAAGCTTCGGGTGTTCGTCCTCGAAAACCTCGATCAAGAATTCTTTCTTGGCGCGTTCGAATTTGAACAAGTTTTTCAACAGATAAATGAAGAGAATGCCGAAGGGCACGCACATGACCAGGGAAAACACCTTGACCAATGGCCAGGGAAATCCGCCCGGGCGCTGTTCAAAAGGACAAAGGAACACCGCCCACAACGCAAAAAGGACGCAGAAGAACATCAGGCCGAAGTAAAGGAAAAAGAACAGCCCCAGCGCAAGCAGCACCATCAGCGTCTGCGTCTTGTATTGCGACGTTGGCTGGGTGAGTTCCTCGGGAACGTCCACTGGGTTCGGCGGATACAGTGAGGCTTTTGCCATGCGATTGCCCCGTGGCCACGAGATCGACCGAAGTTGTCCCAAAAACGATCATAGCCAACCTTGCCCGTCGCTGGCAAGAGGCTGCCGAGTGAGTTTCACGCAAACCTGACCCTGGCCTTGTGCGCGGCGAATCGGTCGCCTATGCTGAGGGAATCCCACGAGCCTTTTTCCGAGGGAGCTTCATGCGTTTTTGGCTCATCGCATTCATCATCGTCTTGGTTCTGGTTGGCGGCTCCACCGTGGCGTACCAACGCGGTTGGCTCGAACGCCCGGGGCCCAAATTCCTCACCGTCGCGGTTTCCCGTGGCCGCGTCGAGACGATGGTCAATTCCACGGGCACTGTCAAGCCCGTGCGATCCGTCTCGGTCGGCGCATTCACGTCCGGCCCGATGCTGGAGGTCCTCGTCGATTTCAACAGCGTGGTCAAGAAGAACGAACTGCTGGCCCGGATCGACCCGCGTCTTTTTCAGGCAGCCGTGCGGCGCGACGAGGCCTTCCTCAAGGTCCAAAAAGCAGACCTCGCCCGGATCGAGGCTCTCCTGCAACAGGCCAAGAACAATGAGGGCCGGGCCAGGAAGCTCGTGGCCATCAACCCCGACTACCTTTCCGATCAGGAAATGGACCAGTTTCGCTTTTCCAGGATGGCGCTCGAGGCCCAGAAAGACCTGGCCGTGGCCTCCATCGCTCAGGCCAAGGCGACGCTCACGAACTCCGAGACCAACCTGATTTTCACGGAAATACGTTCGCCCGTCTCCGGTCTTATCATCGAGCGCAAGGTCGATCCCGGGCAAACCGTCGTCTCTTCGTTTCAGACCGCGGAACTCTTCGTCGTCGCGCCTGACATGGAAAAGCACATGCACATCTTCGCTTCCGTGGACGAGGCCGACATCGGCATGATCCGCTCGGCCACCGAAAAAGGCATGGCCGTCAAGTTCACGGTCGATGCCTATCCGAACGACCTTTTCGAGGGCAAGATCTACCAGATCCGCAACAGTTCGACGACCACCCAGAACGTCGTGACCTACCCCGTCGTCATCGAGACGCCAAACCCCGGCCTGAAACTGCGGCCTGGCATGACCGCGAACATCTCGTTTCAGATCGAGGCCAAGGACGATGTGCTTCGCCTGCCCGCCATCGCGTTGCGGTTTCAACCCCAGCCGGCCCAGGTTCGGCCCGAGGATCGCCACTACGTCGAGGCCGTCATCACCCCGACCGAAACCGGCACGCGCCGTAGCGCCAAGGACAAGGCAAACGCCGCCCGCAGCCGATTCAATCGCGTCGTTTGGGCCCAGGAGGAACGCTTCCTTCGCGCCGTCCCCGTCAAGCTCGGCTTGATGGAAAGCCAGTACGCCGAGATCCTGGAAAGCGAGTTGACTGAAGGCCAGTTGATCGTGACTGGCATGGAAGCGAGGAAATAGCCAACGAGCCCGGAGCGCCAGCGACGGGGGGCGCCAAGGCCAACCCTTGCGCTGCGGGCTGGTAACGCGTAATCCCTATGAACCTCTACGACCTGATCCTCATCTCCCTGCGAACGCTCGCCAAGAACAAGATGCGTTCCGGTCTGACCATCCTCGGCGTCGTCATCGGCATCGCCGCCGTGACCACGATGGTGTCGATTGGACAGGGCGCGTCGCAACTGGTGCGCAATCAATTCCAGAACCTCGGCTCCAACGTGATCGTGGTTTTGCCCGCCACCAGCCAGAGCGGCGGGGTTCGGCAGAATATCGCGATGACGTTGACCGAGGAAGACACGACCGCCATTGCCGAGGAATGTCCGTCCGTGCTCGCCGTTTCGCCGCTCATCGGCACCAGCGGCCAGGTCATCGGCGGGAATATCAACTGGAAACCCAACGAAATGGTCGGCGTCGGCGCCGACTACCCCATCGTCCGTGCCTGGCCGATGGCGCGCGGCGACTTCTTCTCCCAGCGCGATGTCACCAGTGCCGCGCGCGTCTGCGTCATTGGCAACACCCTCGCCAATCAGCTTTTCGCGGACGCTGACCCGATTGGTCAGCAGATTCGCGTCAAGAACATCCCGTTCCGCGTCATCGGCGTCTTGATCCCCAAGGGCGCGAACCTCGTCGGACAGGATCAAGATAACATCCTCCTGATGCCCTTCACCACGGTCCGCAAGCGTCTGCAAGGCTCCGCTTTCAAAAACGTCGGCTTGATCCTGGTGTCCGCGCGCAGCGAGGCGCTCTCCAGCCAGGCGGAACGCGAGATCCGCACCCTGCTCATGCAGCGCCACCGCATCTTGCCCGGCGAACCCGCGGACTTCGAGGTCCGCAACACCGCCGAGGTCGCCAACGTGCTCAACATCATCACCGGCACCCTCACCGCGATGCTGTCCGCCATCGCCGCCATCTCGCTGGTCGTCGGCGGCGTCGGCATCATGAACATCATGCTCGTCTCCGTCACCGAGCGCACCCGCGAGATCGGCATCCGCATGGCCCTCGGCGCCAGGCCACGCGACATCCTGCGCCAGTTCCTCGTCGAATCGGTCGTGCTATCTTCCATCGGCGGCATCATCGGCATCGCCCTGGGCTACGGGGCGTCCGCCGGCATCACCTGGCTCATCAACGTTCTCCTGCCCAGCTCGAAATGGCCCTTCGTCGTCTCGCTCCCCGCCGCCCTGGTCGCCCTCGGCTTCGCCGCGTCGGTGGGCATCTTCTTCGGCTACTACCCCGCCCGCCGCGCCAGCCGTCTCGACCCGATCGAAGCGCTACGCTACGAATAACGGCCTGGAATAAGTGAAAAGTCGTAATCGCGTCGCAAGTCCGTGCGGAGTCGTTGTTTGCCGCGATTTTCTTGAGGACTTCTCACGGAACGGGGGGTATGGGCCCATTCGTCGGCTTCGAGCAACCGACATTGCATCCATGCGCCCGTTGTACCAGAATAAACGTGGCGACTTGTCGAATTGATCCAGTGTCGGCGCGTTGTTCGCGCCCAAAGGAACCTCGTGGGGCGTGCAGTCACCTTGAGGCAAGTTCGATTCGCAACCGCTGAATGGAAGAACTCGATTCCAGTGCACAAAAGCTTACGATTACGCGCAGGGGAAACAGGAAAAAAAATCCTTGACATCTCCGTTCGGTAGGATTCCAATAGCCCTGAAATCGGCCGCCGGCGAGGTGATATCGTGCCGGCAACCTGAAAAAGCGAGCCGGCGCCGCGAAATAGCGTGCCGGCATTTCCATAGTCTGCCGGCGCCGGGAGGTCTAATCACCCGTTCGGCTTGGCGAGACAGATGGTGCGACAATGGCAAGGCACGTGAGCTTCTTTCGGCTTCCGGAGGAAGGGGAGTTTTTTCTTCGCCTCATCGCCTCCGTGCGCGAGACGGTCGTGTTTCCGAAATTCGAAGCGGCCACGCGCAAGAAACTCGTGGCGATTCCCCTCGAAGACTTCATTCCGAGGCGGAAGGTTGGAACCGCGCTCGCGCTGGCGCAGCCAAAGGCGAAGATCTACTTTCAGCGATCGCCGCGTCGCTGCAGGATCTTGGCGTCGAGGTCGCAAATCCTGACGTACTGGATAGGACGCGTTCTGAAGGAATCACGCCTGGAGTACAATTGGTTGGAGTTTGAAACGAGCTATGTGAACGACAAAATGGAATGGGTATACGCTGACAAGGATTTCCTGAAGTGGGGCGACAAGGTGTGCAAGGTGATTCGCGACAACACGGTTGTGTGGAAGAATCGCCGAATCACCAAGAAGGCGCGTCAGGCAATCAACGAGGGGCAGTATACTTTCTGATGATTCCGTTGCCCGCTTGAGTAGAAAACCCCGAACCAGGGCGTTTCACTTGCCCGGGCCGGCATTGCGGTTTTTCGAGACATCACGTTCCTTGCAGCCGGCCCGGGAAGTTAGCGTGTGCGTTCGTTCGGCTAACAAACCTGCGAGTTCATGGCTATGAAATCTAAAGACCCTGCGGAACGCGAAATCGCTGCGCTGGACGCCTATGACGGTGACGACGCATGGGACGGCCTGGACGAATGCGTGGACGCCTTGAGCAAGAAAAAACCGTCGGCCGCGCGCATGGATGCGCTCTTGCGCGTCTTCGAGCGCTGCCCTGAGGTTGACGGCGAGGAACTCAAAAGTGTTGTTCATGCCCTGGAAAAGATGGCCGGTTATGAGCCTCGTCTGATCGCCTCGATGAAGCGGGCCCCGTCGGTGTATGCCGCGCGGATGTTCAATCGCATGCTCAACGCCGGGACCAAAACGGTCGGCAAGGTCAAGCTGATGGCGCTGTTGCAAGAAACCGCCAGCCGCGGTGATACGCCAGACGGCGTTCGTGAGGAAATCCACGACATTCTCGAGCATCATGATGTCAAACCCAAGGCCGCGCCGGCCGCAAAGAAACCGGCGCAAAAGGGGTCGCCGTCCCGCGGCCTGCTCTCCTTCGGTCCGTTGTTGGCGCGCACGGCGGACGATCCGGTGTTGATCGCCGCGATCAAAGCGCTGGGCGGCACGGCTCGCGTCAAGCCCAGCGATGAGCGCGGCTTCGTGTCAATCAAGAAAGCGGGCGTCGAGTTGGCCTTCACCAAGAAAAGCGTGCTGGACGGTGATCCTGGTGCTCACAAAGGTCCGTACGTGCTCACTCAGGCCGGCGTCTACGCCGATGGTGAGTCTGGCTACAAGCAGTTTGTCGGAGAGCTGCCTAACAAGCTGGCCTTTGGAACCACACGAGCCGATGTGCGCAAGGTGATGGGAAAACCAGAGGAGTCAGGCGGCGGCGGCGCCTTCGGTCCTCTCAAATTCAAGGAATGGGATCGATATCGTCTCGAAAAAAAGTATCTCGTAGATTTCAGTTACCACCCAGAGACCAACGGCCTCGGTCTGGTGGACATCAGGTTGGCGCGCCTTGAAAAGAAGGAGGAGCCTCGCCGAGGAAACAAAGGGACAAAGGGGTCGGGGGTCAATTATTATTCAACGATTTTCGTATGTCGCCAGTTCTAGAAAAATCAATGACCCCCGACCCTTTTTCTTTCCTCAATGACCCCCGACCCTTTTTCTTTCCTTTTCTCTTTCCAGAGAAATTTGGACGTCGCGCCTCAGAAACCGCTCCGGGCCACGCGCGGGCCAGGCAAAGCGGCGCAGCAACCAAAAGTGTTTGCGAGGAGAATGGAGCGATCCAATGGCTCCCAAGGTTGCATGTGGAAAAAGGATATCGAACGTTGCGATGGCATGGCAAATCGCGATACATTACCCCAAGCAAAAATAGGTTGCCCCATTCGTCTGCTCGAAGCAACTGAATGTGGCATCCGGTTCCGTTCAACGGCCCCCAATCCTGCCACGAGCCAACGCGCGGGCCGAATCGATCGCAAACCATCGCGGCAGGATCCGGGGCTGGCGTTGGCCGCTTGGGACATAGGAGAACCACGATGCAGCGCGGCGAGTGGATGGCCCGATTCCTCCGATGCTACTCCGCGACCATTTGCGTCCTCAAGCGTATTCATGGAGAGGCCGGGTATCCGTTCAAGGACGTTGTTTTTGTGGACCTCGCAGACTACAAACCTTGCCCGACTTGGTTCGGTGGAAGGGTAGAGGTAGGATATAATAACGAGCCCGAATCGCTCGCTCACGAGATGGGTCATGGTCTGCATGAAAAAATCACGGAGACCGGCAAGAGTAACTTCCTGGGCGAAGAGTTTGCCGAAGCGATCCGATACTATACGGAACGTGAGATGCAGACGAATTCACCTTGGCTCACCAAGTTCGATTCGACGGGAAATCCATTTACGAAAAGGTACGCACTCGATCAATTTGTCGGCGCGCTCAAGACCGGCGATTTGTTCAGGGAAGTTGGTTGGATTTAGCCGGCTCCTGCAGGGCTCAGCCGCCGAACAGTTATCTTGCCCCTCAAGCTGAAGGCGCGGACCTTCCACGCCGGCGTTTCTTTTGGTTTTTCACGCCCTTATCGTTACTAGCGATTTTGTTTCGCACGTTTGCAAGTCGTCGATGTCCACGCCGGGATGGTTCGTGCTGCGGCGTTCCGGCCCTCACCCCCGGCCCCTCTCCAGAAGGGAGAGGGGCGAAAGAAAAGAAAGGGGTCGGGACCCTGTATCTGACACCTTTTCCCTTTTCCTGACTTTCCAAACATAATCGAACGGGATGGGATCGCTATCGGCATCGCTGACGGAGACGTTGACGGTGAGGATGTCGTTCGTTTTTGGGGAAAACGAATCGAGCATGGCGCTGTTGATCATCGGCGCGGCATTGGGCACGACGCGATCCTCCAGGCGTTCGATGGTCAGCGCGGCGTAACGATCCCCGGCTTGCGCGGGGGGACTGGTATTAGCTCGCCCCTCGCCTGTGCAGAAGTTTACCTATCCAGGAGAGTGGACTATGCATGGTGCGATTCCTTCGGATCTCTGAAATATGAAGAGGCCGTAAGCTGATGGATGGATCGTAACAGGGCAAGTTTTCGAGAGTCAAGCGAAATCTGGATATTTTGCCTGACCATGCTCCACTGCTCGTCTATTGTGACTGTGTTGGCTATTTATGCTGTACGCGCTCGATATGGGCACAATTGTTACGAGTCGCAACCGTAACGGAGCGAGAACAAGCCCGGCGCTCCCTGACGGTCGCGGCTCGTTAATAAGGATGTGTCATTTCGTCACGCGTGCAGTATATCCAAAGCTGTGGAATTTGCTGGGAGTGTTTTTCTCACCGTGGAGCTTTTCGCCCAGGAAGCGGCGATGGAATCCATCAGGAGCCTGGGCTCGCTTTGCCAGGTCAATCCGACCGGAATCGGCGCACGTAGGCCACATCGGGCGAGATTACCGATGCCCGCGCAAATGGCGCGCGCGATTTGAGCACGCAGTAAGCAAGGGTCGCATCATGGCGACAAAAAACCCCGGCCGTGTTTGGCCGGGGTTTGGTTGGTTCGATCCCGCAGCCTGTCGGCTGCGGGCGTGGGGGAATTAATACATATCTTCGCCGCCGCCGCCCTTGGGTTTCTTTTCTTCCTTGGGCAGGTCGGCAACCAGAGCGTCGCTGGTCAGGAGGAGCGTCGAGACGCTGGCCGCGTTTTGCAACGCGAAGCGGACGACCTTCGTTGGATCGATGATCCCTTCCTTGACCAGGTCGCCGTAGGTGGACAGGCGGGCGTCGTAGCCGTAGTTGGTGTTTTTGTTATCAAGCACGGCATTGGCGACGACATCACCGTTCTCGCCCGCATTGGCGACGATCTGGATCAAGGGCGCCCGGCAGGCGCGGACGACGATCTTGTAGCCGGTTTCCTCGTCAGGGTGCAGGCCCTCGGTCTTGAGGCCCGCGGCCGCGCGAAGCAAGGCCACGCCACCGCCGGGAAGGATGCCCTCTTGGTAGGCGGCCCGCGTCGCATTCATGGCGTCCTCGACGCGCATCTTCTTTTCCTTCATCTCGCTTTCGGTCGCGGCCCCGACGTTGATCTTGGCAACGCCGCCGGAAAGCTTCGCGATGCGTTCGGACAGTTTTTCCTTGTCGTAGTCGCTGGTCGATTTTTCGAGTTCGCGCTGGATCAAGGCGACCCGGCCCTGGATGTCGGCCTTCTTGCCTGAGCCTTCGATGATGACGCAGTTGTCCTTGTCTATCTTGACCTTCTTGCACTTGCCGAGGTCCTTGATCTGGACGTTTTCAAGCTGGATGCCGAGGTCTTCAAAGATGGCCCGGCCGCCGGTGAGGACGGCGATGTCTTCGAGCATGGCCTTGCGGCGATCGCCGTAGCCCGGAGCCTTGACCGCACAACACTTGAATGTGCCGCGCAGCTTGTTGATGACGAGGGTGGCGAGGGCTTCGCCTTCGACTTCCTCGCAGATGATGACGATGGGCTTGCCTTGCTGGAGGACCTTTTCGAGGACCGGGACGAGGTCCTTGTTGTTGGAGATTTTCTTTTCGTAGATGAGGATGAACGGGTCTTCGAGCTCGCACTCCATTTTTTGCGGATCGGTGACGAAGTAGGGCGAGAGGTAGCCGCGGTCGAAGGACATGCCCTCGACGAACTCGTTGTGGGTCTCGGCCGTCTTGGATTCCTCGACGGTGATGACGCCGTCCTTGCCGACTTTGTCCATTGAATCGGCGATGATGGCGCCGATGGAGGGATCGTTGTTGGCGGCGATGATGGCGACGTTTTCGAGGTCCTTCTTGCCCTTGACGGGGATGCTCATCTTCTTGAGACGCTCGACGACATCGTCCACGGCCTTCTCGATGCCGCGTTTCATCATGACGGGGTTGACGCCCGAGACGACGGCGCGGAGGCCTTCGGTGAAGATGGCCTCGGCCAGGACGGTGGCGGTGGTGGTGCCATCGCCGGCGACGTCGTTGGTCTTGGACGCAACTTCCTTGACCATCTGGGCGGCCATGTTTTCGTAGTGGTCTTCGAGCTCAATTTCCTTGGCGACGGTGACGCCGTCCTTGGTGACGGTCGGCGATCCGAAGCTTTTCTGAAGGATGACGTTGCGCCCCTTGGGGCCCAGGGTCACCTTGACGGCGCGGGCGAGCTTGGTGACGCCGCGGCGCATGGCTTCGAAGGCTTCTTGATCGTACGCGATTTGCTTGGCTGCCATTCTTTTTCTCCGTTATGTTGAAAAGTCGGTGTCGTTTTGACAAATGGATACGTCTTATTCCGCTTCGGTGGTAACCATGTCCGGGTCACGGGGGAAGAGTCGTTCCTGGCGCGAATCAATCAACAAATCAAGTTCCTCCAGGACAATCGCACCGATCAAGGCTGTTTCGCGCCTGGGCTCCAGATGGGCGGTGAAAATGCCATGGCGACCGAGCAGGTCCAAATAGACGCCCTCCACTTTATCGCGCTGGCTGGATTGGCGGTTGGCATACGTGACTTTCACCTTGCCGGTGACCGGGATTTCCAGTTGTTTGGCAACTTTTGTCGGCAAAACCAAACCGGAAGCGCCGGAGTCCACGAGCCCCTGGATTTTCACGCGGCGCACCTGGTCCGCCGTCAAGTGTCCGCGACGCACGGAAGCCAGGTCGTCGTTGTTCGCCAATTCAAGTTCGACCTGGAATCGGCCCATCCTCTTCTCCCGCGTAGCAGGCATGGCTGGTTCCTCTACTCATCCACGACGGCGAGGATGTCGTCTTCACGCATGAGGAGGATGTTACCCCCCTGCCCGTCTTTATATTCATCGCCGGCCCAGGCGGTGAAGATTACGTGGTCGCCGACCTTCACCTGCACGCCCTGGCGCGTGCCATCCTTGAGCAACCGGCCGGCGCCGATGGCGAGGACCTTTCCTTTTTGCGGCTTGTCCTTGGCGTTGTCGGGCAGCAAGATACCGCCGGCGGTCTTTTCTTCCGCTTCCTGACGACGAACGACGATTCGATCTCCAAGCGGTCGGACCTTCATGGTGTGTTCCTCAAACTAGGTCAATTCGGAAACAATTTGGCGTGGTGGTCGGACAGCAAGTCCTATGCCCGAACCAATAAGCGACGTAATTACCTGATAGCAAACAGGTTATTGAGAAATCACGGGATTGAGCGCCGCCGGTTTGGCCTGCCAATTCGATCGGTTTTGCCCGCCGGACCTGTCGGATTGGCAGGGCTATTCTTTGCGGCGAATGCCGAATGGGGGTACCGACCGATGTTCAAAAAATGGCCTGGTTCACTGAGGCCTCCAGCGAGCCGCCGGAGACGCGACCGCAAGGCAGCGTTGGGCCTGGTTCCGCTCCCTCACGGTCGCGGCTCGTGACAATTGTGCTAATCTCGAGCGCGCGGTATGAAATCGATGGATTCGAACGGGGCCAGAATGGTCGGGCTATTTGCGCGGGAACCCGTGTTGCGGGGTGGGCTTCATTTCGACGGTTGGCGAACCTTGGCAAGAACCCTGGACAAGGACTCCGCATCGAGTCGGGCATCGCGGCGGTGTTCGCGCACGTATTGATGGCAGCGCACGCAGCTCAGCGTCATTTCGACGTAGGCCAACGCGGCGCCATCCATGTTCTTGTCCCGAGCCTTCTTGACCAGATTGCCCGTCGCACGGATAAAGTCGGCACTGTGCCGCTCATAATGCGGCGAACGAATCAACTGCCAGGTTTCCGACTTGGCCAACCGGATCAACTCCTCGCCGCCGTTTGCGATCTTCTTGAAATCGCCAATAGCAACCCCGTCCAGCACCAGGTGAGCGCTCTTGAGTTTTTTCTGCATCATCTGGGCCAGGATTTCGTCCCGGTCCTTTTTCTTGTCCTGGCCGGAAACGTTGAAGGGGATGGTGATCAAGGCGAGCGCCGTGGCGGCGCAAATGATTCTTTTCATGACCGTCTCCTGAAGGCTTTGAAGATAGCGTGACCGCGTTCCGTCCACGCAATTTTCAAGCCAATTCGATTGGAGCTTCCCTCGGGCAAGGTTTCCAGCCTTTTTGGGCCAGGGCCAAAGCCGGAATGGGCGGAAACGGGACAGCGTGTGCGGTCGAACAAATTGCCGGTGATGGGTTTTACAGGATTTGGAAAGCTTCCTCGGCCGTCAGGATCGTGGACGCGATCTCCACCAATTTGCGGTTTTTCTCGGATGCCAGCTTCTGCAGACGGCGGAAGGCTTCGGGTTCATCCAGCCCGGTTTTTTTCATGAGGATGCCCTTGGCCTTCTCAATCACTTTGCGATCCGCCAGCGCTTGCCGCAAATCAGCAGCTTCCTGGCGCATCGACTTGAATTGATCGAAGCGACGAATGGCGACGGCGATGCTCGGCGCCAGGTCTCCTTGTTTGATGGGTTTGACCAAATACGCCATGATGTGGTCCAAATCCGCACGTTCGATCAAATTTGTGTCCTGGTGTGCGGAAACGAGAATCACCGGAATCGGCCTGTCTTGATAGATCTGGACTGCGGCGTCGATGCCATCCAACTCCGGCATCCTGATATCGGTGATAACGAGGTCGGGTTCGGTGGCGCGGCACACCTCCACGAGTTCGCGGCCATCCCGGGCCGCCGCGACCACGGTGTGGCCCAATCGCGGGAGCACTTGCTGGAAATACTCCCGCATATCGGGTTCATCGTCGGCGATGGCAATATGGAGAGACTGTTTCATGGTTTCTTGTAGGGAAGGGTGATGAGGATTTCTGCGCCACGATGCAAACCCGAACCGACGGTAATTCGGCCGCCGTGCGCTTCCACAATTCTCTTTGCAATTGCCATGCCCAAACCCGTGCCTTTTGTTTTCGTGGTAAAGAAAGGATCGAAGACGCGCTGCCGCTGCTCCGCGTTCAACCCTGGGCCGTTGTCCCGGAAGGCGATTTCCATCGCCGGATGTCCTTCGAGGTCGGCACGGCTGGCGAGGACCTGGATCTCGACATCTTCCTGACAGGCGGCCAGGGAGTTTTCCAGGATATTGCGGAATACCTGTCCGAGCCGAAACTGATCGACCAGACAGCGCAGGTCGAGTCCGGAGGTTTCTTCGCGAAGGTCGGCCGTCTTACCCTGACGAAGGTGATGGAGGTTGTCCCAGGCCTGCCGCCAGATGAGCGCCAGATTCCAGGGTTCCAGCTGAAGTTTCACGGGCGCGGCGTAGTTGCGCACCTCGTCGTACAACTGCTTGAGGTGATCCTGTGCCGCCTGAATGCGGGTGATCAAGTTGAGCGCTTTCGGTCGATCTTCGCACTCGAAGGCCAACATTTCCAGGCAGGCCTGGCTGCGGGCCAGGGCATTGCCGCTCTCGTGGGCCAGGCCGGTCATCATCTGCCCGATGGCTGCCAATCGTTCGGATTGCAGGGCTTGTTCCTGGGCCTGCTTCAAGGAGGTGATATCCTGTCCGATGGCCAAAATCGCGGGGCCGTCGTCGTAATCGGCCAGGAGTTGAGCGTTCCAGACGATCCAGCGACGGGTGCCGTCCTTACATACCACGGGATTGTCGAACCCATGCAAGGGCGCATCGGCAACGAGGCAATTCAGTTTTTGAGAGAATGCTTCGCGCAGCCCGGGATCTTTCACGAAGACTTCGAAGTAATCCTTGCCCACCACTTCCCTGGCCTTGTACCCGGTCATTTGTTCCGCGAACGAGCTAAGGTAGAGGATTTTCTGATCGAGGCGCAGAATCACAATCATGCTCGGAGCGGCTTCCACCAGGGTGCGAAAGGCAGTCTCGGTGCGCTCCTTCGCCCACGCCAGCTTTTGCCGCTCGGCGATCCGCATCAGGCTGGCACGCAAAGCGTCCGCGTTGACCGGCTTCAATATGTAATCGACCGCGCCGTGCTGCAAGGCAAGGATCGCCCCGTCAAGCCCGGCCACGCCGGTCGAGACGATAATGGCTGCCTTGGGCGCCAGTTCGCGGAGCCGGGGGAGCAAATCCTGGGCGCTACCATCGGGGAGCCGATAATCCAGGATGACCGTTGTGATTACGGACCAATTCTCCCGATCGAGCGCCTCGGCAACGGTGCCAGCGGTCTCCACCCGGTAGCCATCCAGCTCCAGAATGTCGCACAGGTTGGCCCGCGCATCCGGATCATCTTCAACCACGAGAACATGAAGTGGAGGCGGCACCGCCATTGGCAATCACCCTGGCTTCCCACAGGCTGCGAGGTATTTCTTGGCTGAGGAATCCTGACTCAGGCGCTCCAGCGTGGACAACAGGCCTGCCACATCAAACGGCTTGTAGCATACCGCGTCGGCGCCCTCATCCACGACTTTCTGGATGAGCAGGTCCATTTCCGGGCGATGTCCCGTAATGACCAGGGTGCGTGTCCGCGGGTTGGCCTGACGCACCATGCGAAACACGGAGGCGCCGTCCCCTTCAGGGAGTTTCATGTCGATCAATACGACCTTGTAATCTCGGCTGCAAAGACGTGTGGCTGCTTCCTTTTCATCGTGGGCCAGACAGACCCGAAATCCCCGCTCGCGCAGCAGATCCCACAGGTTTTCGCACAGATCGTGATCGTCATCGACCACCATGACTAGCGGTTGCCCCAGGGTTTCGTCCACGAAGCCGAGTAACGTGGGAAAATCCACGGGTTTGGACAAAACCTGCCAGGCGCCGGCGGCCAACGCCTCGGAACGAGTGTCGCCGCCGGCATACGCCGTGACCACGATCGCCACGGTGCCGGCGCTTAGCTTTTTGATTTCTCGATAGAGGGTCAAGCCGTCCATGCCGGGCATTTTCAGATCGAGCAAGGCCACGTCATAAGTTTTCTGACGCACCATTTCCAGCGCCGTCAGGCCCTCATGCGCAATGTCAACGTGGTAGCCCAGGTCCGTGAGAATGTCCGACAGGTTTCGGCAGGTGTCTACCTCATCATCCACGACGAGAATGGAAGGAGTTCCGGCGGTCATGATCGATTGGGTTCCTCCGGCAATAATGCGGTGAGTCGCACGCTGAACGAGCTCCCTTTCCCGAGCTCGCTCGTGAGCAGCATGGTTCCTTTATTTTTATCCAGGATGGCCCGCGCGATGGCAAGACCGAGCCCCAGGCCGCGCGCCTTGGTGGAGTACAGAGGTTCCATGATTCGATGGAGGTCATCCGCGGAAATACCCACGCCCGTATCGGTGACGGTGACTTCCACGGCATCGTTCACCAGGCGTCCCTGGATCGAAAGGGAGCCTCCTTGCGGCATGGCTTCGCGGGCATTGCGAATCAAATTGGCGAAGACGATTCGCAGCTGATTGAGGTCGCCCAGCACCGGCGGCAGGGACGATGGGAAATCGAGGGTTACTCGAAGGTTATCGTTCCCTGGATTCGTCTCCAGGGCTTCCTGCACACACTGTTCGACCGGGAACGGTTGCAAGTCCGGGACCGGCATTTTGGCGAAACTCGACAGGGCGGTGATGACGCCGTCCGCCAGGGTGACGTGCCGGTCGATACGGGCAAGGTGCTCGGCCTGTTTGGCTGCGGTTGGGTTCTTGGCATGGAGCAGGTAGTAAACGGAGGTTTTCACGACATTCAAGGGATTTCGCAATTCGTGTGCGATGCCGCCCGCGACCTGGCCAATCGCGGCCAGGCGTTCTGACCGCTGCTGCCGGGCCACCTGCTCCGCCTGATAGGCGTCTTCGATTATGGTCAAGTCGAGGTCCACCAGGGAATTCAAGGAAGTGCGCGTTTCCAGAAGTCCCTGCGGCGTGCCGCTCCAAACCTCCACGAGGCCGGCCTGTAAGCCCTTGCGCAGACGCGACAGGGCGACGTTGGTGAAAACCTGATCGAGGCCAATCTCGACATGCCGCAAACCCACCTTCCAGCGGCGCATGACATATTCGCCTTCGTAAGGCCCGGCCAGCAGCTCCTGAAGCCAATTCAAAAGCGTCCCTTTCAGCCGAGCGATCTGTTGCTGGCCACCGGTGATCACTTTCATCGCATCCGGATGGCGCTCGATCTCCGCATAGAAATCGTCCACCAGGGCTGGCAGGCGCGGCTCAAGCATGACCGCGATGGCCTGGATCCTTTTCGCGTCCTCGGCGGTCCAGCCCACGTAGCGCTGCAGTTCTTGGTATCGCTGGTACAGTTTCTCGGCGTCCATGGGAGATTCTCCGTGGCTCCAAAAACAAAAGCCCACACGACCGCTTCACATCGGTCATGTGGGCTTTCGCAACCCGGCTCAAGACAACCCGTCACGAGTTGTTTGCTAACCTTCATCCTATGTCCCATGCGAAGAGAAGAAAAATAAAATCTCACCTTGACACGATCGCCCCTTTCGTTTTACACTCCTCCCGTTGGATTTGCTCGCGACGGGCAGATTTCACGCAAGCCATGAAGGCTCCCCCTGGACCACGACCTGTGGACCCGGCGGAGTCTTTTTTCGTTTCCGCGCCGTCTGATGGCTGGACGCTCGAAACGGTTTGAGATGATAAATGGTCCATCCCAATTGGTCAAGTCCGTGACAAACGGAGCCAAACACCCCACGGAGGAATGCTCATGTTGGTACTCACTCGGCGCGTCGGCGAAGAAATCGTGATTGACCAGCAGTTCCCGGCAGCTGGTAATACCGCGTCATTTTCAGGAAGCCTGCGTGTGGGCGTTCGTAATCGTTTTCGCCATGATAATTCCCTAGCTTCTCTATTTTGTCGTGCGCAAAGGGACTTGCCATGGATGCCGACG
>JACPPF010000095.1 GCA_016191165.1 Planctomycetota bacterium | reverse complement strand
CCTGGAAGTTCACTCGACAGGATATGCTGAATTGGCTAAAACGTGCGTCGCCGCATTTTTTAGCAGCTTCCGCTGCCTGAGGGAAGGAACCGGGAAACCACGACGTTATTTGTGAAACGAACCACTAAGCCGCAAGCGGCCTAGGTGGAATGCGCATCAAGCCATCGCTGTAGATCCCTGACAAACCGCTCCGGCTCCGGCTCGAACTCCAGCGTATGATGCGCGCCGGCATATTCGATGATCGTCTTGTCCGGCGTCGCGAACTTGTTGACGAAATCGCGTGTCGGCTCGTAGCGAATGATGCGATCCTCGGCCGCGAGCATCACCAACACCGGGACGTGAACGTACTTCGGCGTGAAGCGCAAATAGCCGTCGAGCCGCACGCTCTCGATGAGCAAGCGCGCCGTCGCGTGATGTAGCCGCAGCGGATCGTCGCGTAAAAATTGTTGCCAGCGCGGCGTGGCGGTGAACAACTCCGGATCGTTGAGCGGGATGGGGAATTTGGTTCGAGGCCGAAACAAGCGCGAGCAAAGGATACGGATGCGCTGCCAGAGCGTCGGGCGGACACGAGCGAAGAAACCGGGGCACATCAGGATCAAACCGTTCATCAACCCCGGATGCCTGCGTTCCATGGCCACGGCAAGCTTCCCGCCCCAGGAGATGCCTGCCAAAAACAGCGGCAGCGAGCCGCGTTCTCCGGTGCGTGGCAACGTGGTCACGAATTCGCCGATGTCGTCGAGCAGCCGACGAAAACCGGGCGCGTCGCCGCGATCCTGCTCGTTCATGCCGGACCCACGCCGGTCGAGAAAGAATATGTGATACCCGGCCGCGGCAAGTTTGCTACAAGAAAATTCGTACCACCCCGCATGACTCTGGATGCCATGAATGAAAATCACAATGCCACGGGCTTCGCCGGTGGGCGTGTATTGGCGGTACTTCCAGCGATAACCGTCGCGGGCCAGATGCTCGTGAACGCGCCACCCCTCTCCCTCTGGGAGAGGGGCCAGGGGTGAGGGTTCGCCGGTTCTCCCGTCTCCCTCCGGGAGAGGGGTCGGGGGTGAGGGCGGGTTCGCATCAGCCAAGCAGCACCTCCTTGTACGTGGCGACGCGTTCCAGGGCCGCGGGATCGATGGTGATGCCCAGACCGGGCCCTTCGAGCGCAGGCGCCCAGCCGCCCCAGCCGAACGTGATGTCCTTGGTCGCAAGGGCCTCGCGCACGAGATGGCGGTCGTAGGAACCCTCGACATAGCGAATGTCCTTGACGCTGGCCGCGAAGTGCCGGCCCGCCGCCGAGAGGATCGCCGTTTCGCCGACCTGACAGCCGAGCTGGTAGCCCAGGCCGTGCCTTTTCGCGTGCTGGGCCAACCGCAGCGAGGCCATGAATCCACCACATTTCGAGAGCCGCAGGTTGAACAGATCGCAGGTGTCGTTTTCCTCGGCGTGTTCGGCGTCGATCATGCTGCACAGCGATTCGTCGAGCATGATGGGCACGCCGGTTTGCTGGCGCACCTCACGCAGCGTCGCCACCTGTTCATGCGGCACAGGCTGCTCGACGGAAGTAATGTTGAAAGGTTTGAGTTCCTGAATGCGGCCCACGACGTTGTCCGGCGTCCACGCCTCGTTGGCGTCGATGCGGATGTCCATCTTCCTGCCGACGCGGCGGCGGATGGCGCCGACCCGATCGACGTCGTCCTGCCCGTCGATGCCAACCTTGATCTTCAGTTGCCTGAACCCGTAGACCCACATTTTCCAGGCGGCAAGACGCGCCTTGAAACCTTCCGCGGAGGTGATGGCGCCGCTGTAGCGAACGTGCTCGTGCGGTTGGTAGAGGTCGTCATGGGCGATCAGCTTGGTCACGTCCGAGATGGGATGTTGAAACCGTTTTCCGTAGGCATCCAGGAGCGCGAGTTCGAGCGCGCACCGAGCCGCGTTTCCCTTGCAGCCGCGATCGTCGTCCACGATTGGCGCGAGCCGTAGATGTTCGATCGCGGTCACGGCTGACTTGAATGTGGGCCAGGCCTCCATTTGTTCCTTCAACGCGCTGGCCTTGAGCAACGCCAGGGCGGAAGCGATTGTTTCGCCGGTGACATAGTCGCGCGGCACTCCTTCGCCGAAGCCCTCAGTGCCGTCGTCCAGGATTACGCGAACGACGATGTTATCGGTTTCGGTGCGCGTATGGGACGCGTGTCGGATCGGTTTCTTGAGCGGAATCCGTACCTGCCAGGCCGTGATTTGTTTGACGCGCATGGGGATGTTATATCAAGCCCAGGGGTGAGCGCAGCGAACCCCTGGGATCATCCACCCCCATGCGCCGCTTCGTAACACAACCACAATCCCATCATGGTCACCAGGATCGCGCTGACGATGGGCAGAGCGCGGAGTAATCGCTCGTTGCCGAAACGCGATTCGGCGAAGCGCGGCACCTGCACGACGAGGATGCCGATCGCCACGAGGACAATCGCGAGGCCGGCGCTGAAAACGAGGACGGCGGGCAAGACGAGCCAGAGCTGGTTGCTGCCGACGGTAAGCGTGAGAACGCCGACGGCGTCCCAGCAGGGGATCAGGCCACCGGTTATTCCCAGCAGCGTCAGGCCCCACCAGCCGACGGCGTTCGTGCCGGCTTGAGGGTGATGATGGTGATGCCCGTGGTGATGATGATCGCCCCCATCGAGATGGATATGATCGGCCCGGCCTGCGAGACGTTGCAACAGCAACCAGAAGCCCATGCCGGTCACGATCAAGCCCATCACCAGGCCCAGACCGTTCTGGATCCACGCCTGAAATGTCCGCTGCATGTCGTTGGGCAAGAACGTGAGGATGACCGCCAGCAGCATGACGACGCCAGTATGGGTCAGCGTGGTGACCAGGCCGAGGTAAACGGCATGCCAGACGGTGCCGCGTTCGCCGACGAGGTAGGCCGCGACAAGGGTCTTGCCATGTCCGGGCGTCAATGCGTGGGCGGCGCCGAAGACAAACGCCAGCAGCATGGTCAGGAGAAAGCCGTATTCATTGTGCAGGATCAGGGGGAGCAGGCTGAAGCGGTCATCGTGCCCCGCCTTGCGTTTGGAAGCGTTTGGGGCCGGGGGATCGGCCGTGGTGTTCGGTGGGGAGCCTGTATCGATCGGCGCGAACACGGCGGTGATTTCGCGCAGGCGATCGTCGTCGCCGCGTTGCAGTTGATTTTCAGCCGACCGCTTGAGGACGGCCTCGTCCGGCACGGTTTTGGATTCGATGGGAAAGCCGGACTCGTTGACGAGGCTCAGCACGATCTGGCCGTCCTCGAGGTAGTAACTCTGTTCGCGGAAGTGAAAAATCGCCTTGTCACCCGGCGGCATTTCAAACGTGCTCTCGAAGACGAAATCGCAGCGCAGATGCCCAAGGCTCATGCCGTCGTCATCGCGCAGCCGTTCATTACGCCTGATGCAATCAAATCTGGGAATGGTTTTTCTGTTGACGCTGGCGCTGAGGTTGGCGCCGTAGATTGGCGCGTAAATTCGAGTGAACTGGGCGTAATACTCGAGCACACGCTGCGGAAAGTAGTCTTCGTGGTTGGCCTCGCTCTTGTAATCGCGCATGTCGTTGAGGAGAACGGTCGCTTCCGCCACCTCAAGGCGGTATTCGACGCGGACACGAACCTGGCGAGGCGCGTTCCCCTTTTGGAGGCGCACGACGATCGTGCGGTCGTGAGCATTCTTGGCCACGGGATGCGCTTCCGCCGCCGCGGCGGTGACGCCGATTGCAAACAGGGCGCCGAGCATCGCCGGCGCTGACAGGGCAGGTCGCGCGTTCATCATGTCATTATGACCTCTGAGGAACAGGAAGAAAGTCCATTTTCCAATCCCCGACGGCATACCCGCTTGCGAGGGGTTGACATTTCGTCCTTCTTCACGTTTTCTTCACCAATTCTACACAATCGGGTTTTAGAATGCCCACGCTGCGACGTCGCACTCCAATGGGGCGTGTGGGGGTTGGACGTTCTCCATCTGCCCGCGGAACATCAGAGGCTGTCACGTGTCCACGCTGTCGTATTCCGCGATCATCTCCGAACGCACGCTCCATGGACGCCAGCCCGCGGCCGACGCGACCGTCGTGAACAAATTCGACGTACAAAATCTGAAATTCTGGTACGGCGATCGGCAAACGCTGTTCGACATCAATCTCCAGATTCCCGAGCGTTCCGTTTTGGCATTGATCGGGCCTTCGGGCTGCGGAAAATCGACGTTTCTGCGGGTCCTCAATCGCATGAACGATCTCATCGACGGCACGCGCCACACGGGTCAGGTGTTGCTCGACGGGCAGGAGATCTATCGCCGAGGCATCGATTTGGCGGACTTGCGGCGGCGGATCGGCATCGTGTTTCAAAAATCGAATCCATTTCCCAAGTCGATCTTCGAAAACGTCGTCTTCGGCCCGCGCGTGGCAGGACTGCGCAATCGAGCCATGCTGGCGGAAATCTGTGAGCGCTGCCTGAAGCGGGCGGCCCTGTGGGATGAAGTCAAGGATCGGCTAAGCGGCTCGGCGCTCGATCTGTCCGGCGGGCAGCAGCAGCGCCTGTGCATCGCCCGCGCCCTGGCGACCGACCCGGAAGTTTTGCTAATGGATGAGCCGGCCTCCGCGCTCGACCCCGCATCCACCCAGCACATCGAAGATTTGATTTTTGAGCTGAAGCGACAATACACCATCATCATCGTCACGCATAACATGCAGCAGGCCGCGCGCGTCTCCGATCAGACAGCGTTTTTCTTTCAGGGCAGCCTGGTCGAGGTCGGGCCGACCGACCTCCTCTTCACCAGGCCGGTCCAGAAAAAAACGGAAGACTACATCACGGGCCGGTTCGGATAGGATGCCACGCAAGAAGCCCGTGGGTGAGCGCAACGAACCCGCGGGATAGAACGCAAGGAACCTCGATCCATGTCCAAACACCTTCAGCGCGATCTGACAAGCCTGCAGCGCGATCTGATGACGCTGGCCGCGTCGGTCGAAGAGGCGCTGCACAAGGCGATCAAATCGCTCGAAACGCGCCATCATGCCCTGGCCCAGGAAGTGATCGACGGCGACCGCCAAATCGATGAGGATGAAAACCACATCGAGGAAGAATGCCTCAAGATGCTCGCCCTCCATCAGCCCGTGGCCGTCGATCTCCGCCGCATCACCGCCGCCTTGAAAATCAACGCCGAACTTGAACGCATGGGCGATTTGGCGGAGGACATCGCCGAGCGTGCCATCCACCTCTCCACGCTGCCGCCCATCCCGCTGCCCGCCAAGCTGCAACGTATGACCGATTTGACCACATCGATGGTCCGGCAAAGCCTGGATTCCTTCGTCAATCTCGATGTCCGGCTCGCCCGCACGGTGTGCCGACTGGATGACGAAGTCGATCGATTCAACAATGAAATCATCGAGGAGTTGATCGGCGTCATGCGGTCCAATCCCAAGGCGGTGGAGGCGGGGCTCTCCCTCTTTTCCGCCACGCGCCATCTGGAACGTATTGCCGATCACGCCACCAACATTGCCGAGGATGTCGTTTACCTGGCCGAGGGGGAGATCGTCCGACACCGATTCAAGACCACCGAAGGGCCTTGAAGGCTCAGAGGACAGCCGCTGGGCATTCGAGGCATACGAGGGGAAATATGGGCAAACCACGCATTCTTTTGATTGAAGACGAACGGGGCCTGACCGATGTGCTTTCCTACAACCTCAATCGCGAAGGCTACGAAACGTCCGTCGCGCACGATGGACAGGAAGGCCTGCGCAAGGCACAGATGCAGCTACCCGACCTGGTCATTCTCGACATCATGCTACCCGGGATCGACGGGCTCGAGGTGTGCAGGCAACTACGCGCTGGCAAACTGACCGCCAAGATTCCCATCCTCATGCTCACCGCCAAGGGCGAAGAAATGGATCAGGTCGTCGGCTTCACCGTTGGCGCGGACGATTACGTCACCAAACCGTTCAGCGTCAAGGTCCTCCTGGAGCGCGTACGGGCCTTGAAGCGGCGTACCGAGTCAGCGCCGGTGGACGGCGATCTCATCGAACATCTCGGCGTCACCATTGACAAGGTGAAGCATCGCGCCTGTGTCAACGGCAACGAACTCGACCTGACCCCCACCGAGTTCCGCCTCCTCGAATGCATGTTGCGACAGCCAGGCCGAGCCTTCACACGCGGTCAACTCATGGACTCCGCCATCGAGGAAGGCGCCCTCGTCCTGGAACGCACCATCGACGTCCACATCAAGTCCCTGCGCCGCAAGCTCGGCTCGGCCGGCGATTTCATTGAAACCGTCCGCGGCGTCGGCTATCGCTTCCGCGAGGCCAAATAGGACCCGGGTGGAAATGGGAGCACCAGCCCGCGGCGCAAGCCGGGGGATGAAGCCAGTTCAGCCGCGACTCGCGCCCGGGGCTGGTAGCCAAGTCGTCGGTTCATGATGCCTGCAACGGTTATTCGCCCCAGCCGTGGGGACTGCCGGGTCGATTTTCGAAAAAAGGCCTCACGGCCTTCAACTCCGCACGACGGCCTGTTATACTGCACGCAGTTGAGATTAGCACCATGATTACGAGCCGCGACCGTAAGGGAGCGGGAACAGGCCCAACGCTCCCTTACGGTCGCGGCTCGTTAATGAGGATTTCATTTCGTGGCGCGTGATTGGGATCCATCCCCTCAGTCGGAAACACCATGAAACGCCATCTCGTTGCCTTAGCGTTGCTCTTCTCCATGGCTGGCCTGGTTTCGGCACAAGCGCCGTACCGGGTCTTCACCAGCCCGAAACTGCCAATGCGCGATGCGTTGCAGCGGATGAACCTGACGACCGCGTGGACCACGCGCGTAACCGTGGACGGCAATCGCGACGGGCTGGCCAGCGTGCAGATTGTCCCGGGCAAGAACCCGCAGGTCGTGGTGCAGACATTCAAAGGCGCCGTGTACCTTTTTGACGCTGACAACGGCGACCTGGTCTGGAAAACCCAGGTCGGTGTGCCCTTCTGGGCAGTTCAGGCGGCGGCCTTCAACGCACATAATATCTTCGTCACTCGAAGGAACATGCTTTATGTGCTCAATCGCGAGGATGGCGCGCATCGCGCCTTCACCTTTAACTCCCGGACCGAGGAATACACTTTTGGCGCCGAGTTGTCCTACGCGCCCAGCGCCACACCGATCGCCGATGAGGATTTCATCTATTTTCCGATGGGTAATCGCGTCCATGCGATCGACGTTCATCGCGACACCTTCGGCCCCCGAAAGCCGAAGACCAAGAACGGCCGGGCCGTCTTCGTGGATGAAATTGGCCGCGAGACGTTTGACTCCCCGCAGCCGGAGTTTTACTGGGGCTACAGCACCGGAAATCAACTGGTCACGTCGGCGCCGTTGATTTTTAATGGGCAGTTGAGCATCTTGACGGGTAACGGCGAGTTGACCTCCTTGCCGCGGTTTAACAAGGGCCGCCTTCAAGAACGTTTCGAGTTTCGCACGACGGGAAACACGCCTGCCGGGGCAGGCCAGCATCAGCACATTGCCTATCTGGCCTCGGATGACTTCAATCTCTATGCCGTGGACATGCAAAAAGGCGACCTGCTCTGGCGTTACGCCAGTGGGGCGCCGATCAAGCGCAAGCCGGAGGTGACCGATCGCGATATCTACGTCGCTCCGGAGCGCGTGGGGCTGCGGCGCCTTCATCGCGCCACGGGCCGCATCGTCTGGACGAATCGCGATACCTCGCGCTTCCTGGCCGCCAACAACGACTATGTTTACGCGCTCAATCACCACGGGGAATTTTTCGTGCTCGACCATCGCCGTGGCACGACGCTTGCCAAGCTGGACTTGTCGAACTGGGCGATCAACGTCCCCAACGAATGGACCGACCGCGTCTACCTGGCCGCCAACGACGGGCAGATCCTGTGCCTGCGCCATCGCGACCTGAAAAACCCGCTATTCATGAAGGCCCTTCCTGAATGGGCCGATGTCAAGGTGGAGCCGAAGCCACCCCCCAAGAAGAAGGTCGCGCCAAAGGAGGACGCCCGGCGACAATTACCACTAGGGGACGCCCGCCTTCTCGTGGCCGCGCCGCCGCGTCCGGTCCTGCGCGTCGATGCGGAAGCCTTCCGAAAAACGAGTCGGCCATGAACGCCTGGCGCGCGGCGTATTGCCTTGGGTTGCTCGGCTTCGTCGTCCTTCCGCTGGCGATGCCGATTGGCGAGATGTTCGATTCCGCGGTCTGGGACTGGACGCCGGCCGATGCCGAGCGCCTCGTTTTCCTCGCCACCAACACATTTCTCCTCGTCGCGGGAACGCTTGCCCTGTCGCTTCCCGCCGGAAGCGCGCTGGCGGTTCTGCTTTTTCGCACGTCGTTCCCTGGCCGAGCAGCCGCCATCCTGGGTTTGATTGTTGCCCTGTTTGTACCGGTGCCGATCATTGCGTCCAGCTGGCAGGCAATGTTGGGCCCGACCGGCCTTTTCCCTGTGGATTCCTGGCGCAGCGCGGATGGCCGATTGTGGACCAGTGGGATGCCGGCGGCAATCTGGCTGCACGCGCTGGCCGCGATACCGTGGGTGGCGTTCCTGGTCGGCATTGGCCTGGCCTGGATTGAACCGGAGGCGGAGGACGAAGCGGCCCTCATCGTCAGCCCGTGGCGAGTGCTTTTCCTCATCACGCTGCCGCGGGCCCGGGCCAGCGTCCTGGCCGCGGCGCTGCTGGTCATTTTGCAAACCGCCGGCGAGGCGAGCATCGCGGAATTGACGCTCGTCGCCACGCTGGCGGAGGAGATGCGGACGCAATTTGCCCTCAACAACGCGGCACTGGGCCGAACGATGGCGCTGGCACTTCCCGCTCTGGCGTTGACCTGGATCGCGGTGATGCTGACGCTATCGTATTTGGAGAAGGCGCTGCCACCGCTGGTTGCGCCAGCGCGAATGTTGCGCCCTCTGGCATTCGGACCAGACGGAATGCGCACCCTGATGGCGGTGAGCGGCTTGGGCCTGGTCTTGCTGCCGTTGCTGAGCTTGATCTGGAAGCTCGGTTTGACCGGCCACCCGGGCCATTGGGACGGCGCGACAGCCTGGAACTTTTTTCAGGTGGAGACCCGACTGCTCGGTGGCAATCTGGTCTCGTCGGTCGTGACCTCGTTCGCGACCGGCCTGGCGGTCGCCTTGATTGCGCTGGTCGGCTGCTGGCTGGCGCGCGAGCGGTCCTGGTTTCGCTGGATGCTGTTCGGCGTAATCGCCTGGATCTGGGTGCTGCCCGGCCCGGTGGTCGGCATGGCCCTGCACAAATTGTTTTTCTTGTTGCCAGGCGGCCCCTGGAAACAGTTGCTCTGGTATGGTCCATCGCCCGTGCCGTTGATGTGGGCGCACGCGCTGCGTGGTTTGCCGATTGCTATCGTCTTTCTTTGGCCCGTGGTGCGTCTGATCCCGCGCGAATTGATTGACACCGCCCGTCTAGGAGGCGCCTGCGCCTGGAGCGAATTTCTGCACGTGATCGCGCCGACCTGCTGGCGTGCGGCGCTGGTGGTTGCGTTGGGCTGCGCCGCGATTGGCCTGGGCGAGGTCGGCGCCAGCGCGCGGGTTGAAACGCCCGGCTGGGAGACGTTTGCCAAAGGGTTGTTCGATCGAATGCACTATGGCGTGGACAACAACGTGTCCGCATTGTGCCTGATGATGCTCGCGGCGATTGTGGGGGTGGTGATTGTGTGTGCGGGCGCCTTTTTGGCCCTGGGACTTGCTTCGCGCTGGGCAACCCCGAGCGCTAAGTAAATTCGCCCAACGGCAACGCGATGCTCTCCCCGCTTTCCGCGCTGCGGGCAACCGCCTCGGTGAACTCCATGTATGCGACGCCGGCCTCGAAAGTCGTGAACTCGATCGCCCGGCCATCCCGGATCGCGGCAATGAAGTCGGCCTCCACGTTCCACCCACGCGCCGCCTCCGGCGGAATCTCGATTTCATGGAGATCCGACAACCGGCAATCCGTGTGCCCATACATCCGGCTCGCGCCGCGGATGCGATCGGTCAGGAGATCGTATTCCAGCATGCCGTCGCGGCCGAATAAGTGAATGACGGCAGTCTGCCCAAACGGCGTGACGCCGCTGAAGTGATAGGCGGCACGCGCGCCATTCGCGAGGATGGCGAGCACCTGCACGCTGTCGGGCGTGCCAACCGCACGGTAGACGCCGCTTTGTGGATCGATGCGCGTCGCAATATGGGCGTGGATTTGCGCCTGCACTTCAACCGGGGCGGGGACCCAGCGGCTGAGCGTTTCATGCACGATGCCGAGGGTGAGCATGTTGAACCCTGACAGCTTCGCATCCTGCCGCCAGGAAAGCGGCGCCTCGCGATCAGCCAGCGGGGCCTGGAAATGGCAGACGTGAACCTCACGCAATTCGCCGAGATAGCCTTCGCCGATGAGTTGCAGCATCACGTCATGCCCCTTGAGGCCGAAAGGGCTGGGCACGACCTGCGTGACGAGGTGGCCATGCTGGCGAGCGGCCTTGAGCATGTGGTGCGCCTCGGCGGCGTTCATGCTCAGACGCGCCTCGGTCAGGACATGCTTGCCCGCCTGAAGGGCCGCGACCGTGATCGGGAAGTGCAGGTACGGCCAGGTGCCGATGACGATGGCGTCGATGTCAGGATCGGCGACAAGCTGTTCCCATTGCTCGAAAACGCGCGGCACGCTGAATTCGCGCGCGATGGCGTGCGACGACTCGGGCCGGCGATTGCACACCGCCGCCAGCTCGACGCCTTCCAATGCCATCAGCCCCGGAATGTGCCGCAACCGCGTGTTGGCGCCGGCGCCGATCAAACCGATGCGGATACGGTGACTCATTACCTGACCTCCAACCGGGCCCTATCGCAAGACTTCGCGATCTGGGCCGAGCCGTTCTATTTTCCGAGTTTATTGAGTGTCTTTCCGTCGCTCGTATGGTTTATAATATCGACAGCGGGCAAAGCAAGCTCGGTCCCTGAACGTTGAAGCGGAAAGGAAGCGCACATGGCGGCCCCGGTTACCTCTCCCCAGGCGAACGGCGCGTACACGGCCCCGAAGACACGGCGGATGACCGTGCCTGACTTCCTGGCCGCGAAGGGCCGGGCCACGCGCCTGACCGTGTTGACCGCCTACGACTACACGCTGGCGCGGATTCTCGATGATGCGGGCGTGGACGCGATTCTCGTCGGCGATTCGCTGGGCATGGTCATGCAGGGCGAGCCCCATTCCTTGAAAGTCACTCTCGAGGAAATGATCTACCACACTCGCCTGGTGGCACGCGGGATTCGCAACAGTCTTTTGATCGCCGATTTGCCCTTCATGAGTTACCAGGTCAGTCCGCAGCAGGCGCTGGAGAATTCCGGGCGGCTTGTAAAAGAAGGGGGTGCCCATGCCGTCAAGCTGGAAGGCGGCGTGCGCAGCGTTCCCGCCATCGAGGCGATTCTGCGCGCTGACATTCCGGTCATGGGGCACGTCGGACTTACGCCGCAGTCGGTGCATCGCCTCGGCGGCTTCCGCGTGCAGCGCGACGGCCCGCGCTTGCTGGATGACGCCATCGCCATCGAACAGGCCGGCGCGTTCGCCCTGGTTGTCGAGTGCGTCCCCGCTGACCTGGCCGAGCAGATTCGGAGCGCGGTGAAGATTCCCACCATCGGCATCGGCGCGGGCGCCGGTTGCGACGGCCAGGTGCTCGTAACTCACGACATGCTCGGGCTGTTCAACGACCTGCGGCCACGCTTTGTCAAGCAATTCGGAAATATCGGCTCCGCCATCACCGATGCGGTCGCGCATTATTGCCGTGAGGTGCGCGAAGGGCGCTTTCCAGGGCCGGAGCATTCGTTTCGCGGCTAAATGCAATACCGTTCGTCAAGCGGAGGGATACCAGCCCCACGCGCGAGCGTGGGGGTTGGGCAGCCTCCCAAAACCCCAGCTTGCGCTGGGGGCTGGTCAAATGCGTTTCGCCGAACGGTATCGCGGCTAAACGTGAAAATCGTTGCAATTGTCAAGTTCCCATCCAGCTTAACCCGATAGAAATGAACAGCGCGAAAAATCTCTAAAGTTTTGGGCATCCGAAACAGAGAGTCGCGAAATCGGGATAAGCAAATGAGTTCCCGGGTAACGGGCAACATCAGGATTTTGGTGAATCTGGGGGTCTGCCTGCTCATGGCAGCGCCGATGCTTCCGGGTTGCGCCACGATTCCGCCGCAAGCGACCAACGCCATCGCTCGGGCCGTGTCTTCAGATGACAGCGTCCCGTCCCCGACGGGGGCGGTCGGTATCGTCACCCTCGAACCGCACAACGGCGAGTCCACGCCGACCGCCCAGCCGTCGCTGTTGCCCGAACCAAGTTGGGAGCTCCCCCCGGAGTCGCCGCTTCACCAAACGCCCAGCGACGCTCCGCTTGGCTTCGCGGGGCGTTCGCGCGTATTGCCGCGCGATGGCCAGGAGAGCAACCATTTCGTTCCGATGGAAGACCGCTGGCGCACCGGATTCCCCGCGTGGGATCGCTACGGCAAGGGGCATCCGCCGGTGGACGATTATCCCTACGTGCCGGGCCGATGGTGGGATCCGTTCAATCAGAACGTGTTCAAGGCCGACTACCCAATCTATGGCCAGAACCTATTTCTGGACATCACCGGCACGACGCAGGCGTTCTTCGAGCCACGCCAGGTTCCGACCGGCACCACGCCGTTCGAGAGCACGGCCCGGCCCAACTCGAAGGATTTCTTCGGCAGTCCGAACCAGTTCTTCTACGCACAGAATTTCTTCCTATCGTTCGACCTGTTCCACGGCGACGCTGCCTTTCGCCCCGTGGACTGGCGCGTCAAGCTGACCCCCGCATTCAACGTGAACTACCTCGCGGTGAACGAACTGGCCGTGGTCAGTCCCGATGTGACGCAAGGGACAACGCGCGGCCGAACGTTTGCGGCCCTACAGGAGTGGTTTGCCGAGGTCAAGCTGGCCGATCTGGGGCCGGACTACGACTTCGTCTCAGTCCGCGCCGGCGCGCAGCCCTTCACCAGCGATTTTCGCGGGTTCATCTTCAGCGACATCAACCGCGGCGTGCGTCTTTTCGGTAATCGGCTCAGCAACCGCGATCAGTTCAATGTCGTCTACTTCGCGCAACTGGAAAAAGACACGAACAGCTTCCTCAACACGTTTCGCAATCGCAGCCAGCAAATCGTCATCGCGAATTACTATCGACAAGACTTCATTTTCCCCGGCTACACCGCGCAGTGGTCTATGCACTACAACCACGATGCGCCGACGTTCAAATTCGACAACAACGGCTTCCTGGTCCGGCCCGATCCGGTGGGCGTGTTTCAACCGCACCGGATCGATGTGGTCTACCTCGGCTGGGCCGGGGATGGACACGTCAGCCGCCTCAACGTGAATCACGCATTCTACTGGGCCCTGGGCCACGATTCGCGCAATCCGCTCGCCAATCAGCCCCAGACGATCAACGCCCAGATGGCGGCCCTGGAGCTCAGCGTGGACTTCGACTGGCTGCGCCTGCGCACGTCGTTTTTCTGGGCGTCGGGCGACCGCAACATTTCCAATCGGCATGCGACCGGCTTTGATACGATCCTTGACAATCCCAACTTCGCAGGCGGTGATTTTACCTACTGGCAGCGGCAGCAGCTTCGCCTGTTCGGCGTCAATCTCAATCAGCGCATGAGCCTCGTCCCCGATCTGCGCTCCAGCAAATTCCAGGGGCAGAGCAACTTCGTCAATCCCGGCCTTTACCTGGGCAACCTCGGTTTCGACGTGGAGGCCACGCCGCGCTTACGCTTTATCAACAACGCGAATTTGCTATGGTTTGATTCGCTCAATCCTTTGCAACAGTTCACCTATCAGCAAAACATGAATCGCTTCATCGGCGTGGACCTGAGCACGGGCCTGGAGTATCGGCCATACCTCAACAACAACATGATTTTTCGCGCCGGCCTCTCGACGCTGTTGCCGGGCCAGGGTTTCAAGGAATTATTCGACACCTTCGATCATCCCGCGCGGCCCTTGCTCGCGGGATTTGTTGAGGCGGTGTTGACGTTTTGAGCCGCTTGCGGCTTGGTGTTCGCAAGTCACTCGGCGAACGCCAAGCCGCAAGCGGCGCATCGGAGAATCACCGTGATAATGAATCGCAACCTGCTCGTCGTCGCCATGGTCGGCCTTTCCGTGCTCGTCGGCTGGCTGCTGCAAGCGTTTCTCGACCACGATCGCGCCGCGGGGCAGGAGCCCGCATCGGAATTGACGCGCCGCCTCGCCTTGCTGCGCCAGACCAAACGCGAGGCGGATGTCAAAAGCGCCGGCTGCATCCAGTGCCATCAAAACACCGGCGACCCGCATGACAAGGCGACCATCAACCTCGGCTGCGTCGATTGCCACGGCGGCAACGCGGATAGCAACACCAAGGAACAAGCACACGTTCGGCCACGCTTCCCGAAGGCCTGGTCCACGTCCGCGAATCCGGTGCGCTCCTACACGCTGCTCAACCACGAATCGCCGGAGTTCATCCGTTTCGTCAACCCCGGTGACCTGCGCATCGCCCATATCAGTTGCGGGGCGTGCCATCAGGATGAGGTCTTGCAGGCAAGAACGAGCATGATGACCCACGGCTGCATGTTGTGGGGGGCCGCGCTTTACAACAATGGCAGCATCCCACACAAACACGCCCGCTACGGCGAAAGCTACAGCATGAACGGTTCGCCGCAGCGTCTGCAGACCTGGCCGCCGCCGACGGAGGACGAAATCCGCAAGAAGGGCGTGCTCCCATACCTTGATCCGCTGCCCCGCTTCGAGATGACGCAGCCGGGCAACGTTCTACGCATCTTCGAGCGCGGCGGCCGCTTCCGCCCCGACGTCGGCATCCCCGAACGCGAGGAAGAACCCGGCCGACCGCGGACGCGCTTGAGTGTTCGCGGCCTGGGTACCGAAACGCGGACCGACCCCGTCTTCACCGGCCTACTGCGCACGCGCCTGCTCGATCCGACACTCAACTTCCTCGGCACTAACGATCACGCCGGCGATTATCGCTCCTCGGGTTGTACCGCTTGCCATGTGGTCTACGCCAACGATCGCTCGCCAATCCACTCCGGCCCCTACGCCAAGTTCGGCAACCAGGGCTTCTCCGCGAGCCTTGATCCGACCATCCCGAAGAACGAATCGGGCCATCCGATCCAGCACAAGTTCACGCGCGCCATCCCCACCAGCCAGTGCATCACCTGTCACGTTCATCCCGGAACCAACGTTCTGAACAGCTACCTCGGCTACATGTGGTGGGACGAAGAAACCGATGGCGAGCACATGTACCCGCAGCGGCAGAAATACCCGACTGCCGAGGACTATGCCAAAGCCGCCATGAACAACCCCGACGAGGCCTCCGCGCGCGGCAACTGGTCGAACCCGCAATTCTTGCGAAATGTCCGCAGCCTCAATCCACATTTGAAGCACACACAATTCGCCGACTTCAATGGCCACGGCTGGGTGTTCCGCGCCGTGTACAAGAAGGATCGCGCCGGGCGGTATCTCGATCATCGCGGCGCCGCGCTCAAGGACGTGACAACCAGGGACCTGATGCGGGCCATCGAAATGCCTGAGTTGTTGCAAAATCATCGACGCGCCGAAGCGCGTAGGCACCCGGGCAACACATCCAACCCGGGTCCTCACGGATCTCCGCTCACTGGACCCAATCGCGACGGCGTCCCGGTTCACCTCATGGACATCCACCTCGAAAAAGGCATGCACTGCGTCGATTGCCATTTCACCCAAGACAACCACGGCAACACGAAACTCTACGGCGAGGTGCGCGCCGCGATCGAAATCCAGTGCATCGATTGTCACGGTACGATCAGCCAGCACGCAACGCTACGCACGAGCGGCCCGGCAAGCCCAGGGGTGAGCGTCGCGAACCGCTGGGATAAAACCAAGACGGGCCACGACCTGACCACGCTGCGCACCCCATTTGGCAAACGTCGCTTCGAACGCCAGGGCAAGAGGCTGATCCAGAACTCGATGGTCGAACCCAACCTTTTTTGGGAGGTCGTGCAGACCAAGGACGTCATCGACCCCGATCATCCGCGTTACAACGAGAAGGCCCGGCTGGCGAAGACTGTGCGTTTCAACAAGACCGGCCAGATGGAATGGGGTGACGTGCCGCCGGATGGCAAGGTGGCGCATTGCAATCAAAACATGAGCTGCATCGCCTGCCATTCGTCGTGGAACCCGAGTTGCTTTGGCTGCCATTTGCCCCAGCGGGCCAACAAGAAGATGCCGACGTTGCATTTTGAGGGGGAGCCAACCCGCAATTACATCTCCTACAACTTCCAGACCTTGCGCGACGACGTGTTCATGCTCGCGCGCGACGGCGACGTTACGGGCAACAAGATCGGGCCGGCGCGTTCGTCCTGCGCGGTCCACGTTGGCTCGTCGAACAACAACCGCGATACGGTCTACGTGCAACAACAGACTATCTCCGGCGACGGCCTGAGCGGCATTGCCTTCAGCACCAACGTGCCCCACACCGTTCGCGGCGGTGGGCCGCTGGTCCCGTTCCAGAAAGGCAGCGGCCACAACGGCCGCGCCGCGCACGCCGCCGCCTACGAATCGGGCCGCGCGGATACCAAGAGCTGCACGGATTGCCATCTGTCCAAGAAGAACGACAACAATGCCATCATGGCCCAGCTCCTCATGCAGGGTACGGGCTATGTCAACTTCATGGGCCGTTACGCCTGGGTCGCCGCCAAGGATCATGGCCTGCATGGCGTCGTGGTCACCGAGCAAGAGGAGCCGCAGGCGGTCATCGGCAGCACGCTTCACAAGCTGGCGTTCCCCGATTACTTCCGCAAGCATCAGCACAACCACTTCAAGTTGAAAGTCGCTCACGAGCACCCCGGCCTCGACATCGCCGATCGGCTCAAGCGTCCATTCAAGAAGGCCAACATCCTCCAGGTGCAGCCGCGCGGCGAGTACCTCTATGCGGCTTGTGGCGAGGACGGTCTGCGCGTCTTCGACATTGCGTTTATCGACAACAAGTCATTCTCGGAGCGAATAACGACGGCGCCGGTTTCGCCGGTCGGGCAGAAGTTCCACGTCAAGACGCGCTACGCCGCCGCCGTCGCCGCCCCGTGTACGCCAGCGCCGGACCCGACGCGCAAGCAGCATCCTGAAAACAAGGAACCAAAGGTCCACCCGCTCTTTGGCTACATCTACGTCGCCGACAAGCACGAAGGCCTGATCCTGGTCGGCGCCGGCACGACGATCAACGGCAACCCGATCGACAATTTCCTCAAGCGCGACGTGACGTTTAATCCCAACGGCGCCCTCACCGGCGCGTGCGGCCTCACCATCGCGGGCAACTACGCTTACATCTGCTGTAACGCCGGTCTGGCGGTGGTGTCGCTCGACGATCCGACGAAACCCGTGCTGACCGCCCTCGTGCCGATCAAGAAGGCGAAGGCAGTGCAGGTGCAGTTCCGCTATGCTTTCGTATGCGGGGAAGAGGGGATCACCTCACTCGACGTGACCAACCTGGCGAAGCCCGTCCCGAAGGCGATCTTGCGCATGGAAGAAGCGCACAACATTTACCTCGCGCGGACCTACGCCTACGTCGCGGGTGGGAAACACGGGCTGGTCATCCTCAATATCGAGAATCCGGAGAAATTCCACGTCGATCAGGTTTACAAGGCCAACGGGCACATCAACGATTTGCACGACGTGAAGCTAGGTATTACCTATGTAAGCGAGTTTGCTTATCTCGCGGACGGCAAGAACGGCGTGCGCGTTGTGCAATTGACGTCGCCGGAGACGCCGGGCAACCAGGGTTTCAGCCCGCGCCCGACGCCGCGGCTGATCGCCACCTACCCGATCCCACACGGCGGGCACGCGCTGTCGGTCGGTAGGGCGCTCGATCGCGATCGGGCGGTGGATGAGAGCGGCAACCCGATCGCCGTCTTCGGCCGCGTCGGCGCACGGGCCTTGAACGCCCAAGAACAACGCAGAATGTACATGCGCCCGGACGGCCGAAGCTGGCACGTCAGCGACGACCCACGCGACCCGATCTACGGCCAGCCACGCTGACGGGAGAACCCAAGCCCGCAGCCGAAAGGCTGCGGGATCGGCCGCGCGAGGACAAATAGGCGAGGCTTTTGCCTACCCTTGCTCAAGGCTCGCCCGGCACGCGTCAAGAATGGCCTTGGTCGCCGTGGCGCCGACGCGCGTGACGCCAAGGGCACGTACTTCCAGCAAACGGTCGAAGGTGCGCACGCCTCCCGCCGCCTTCACCTGGACGGTCGCCGGGCTGTGGCGGCGCATCAGGGTCAGGTCGGCATCTGTGACGCCGGTCGAGCCGTAGCCAGTCGAGGTCTTCACGAAGTCGGCATTGACTTCGCCACAGATTTGACACAGCATTTCCTTTTGTTCGTCTTGCAGAAAGCAGTTCTCGAAGATTACCTTGACCAGCGCGTTGCGCCCATGCGCGATCTCGACGACGCTGCGAATGTCCTCGCGCACGTAGTCCCAGTCCTTGCTCAACACCTTGCCAATGTTGACGACCATATCGAGTTCGAGCGCGCCGTCCAGGGTTGCCTCGACGGCCTCGGCCATCTTCATGGGGGTGGAATGTCCGCCGTGTGGGAAACCAATCGTCGTGCTGACGGCGACGGTGGAGCCGGCGAGAAGATCACGTGCCAGGGGGACCGCATAGGGCTTGATGCAGACCGAGGCGACATCATTTTCGCGCGCCAACATGCAGCCGGCCACCAGTTCGGCATCCGTCAGCTGCGGCTGAAGCAACGAATGATCGATCATCTTGGCGATCTGGGCATAGGTAAAATCTGGCATCGCGGCCCCTCCCGGCAAGTTGCTTTCAATCTAGCAAGCGGAGGGTGGGGGGCGAGAGCAATTTGGGCGAGCGTCAAGGTGTAAGCCCGACGTGAGCGCGAGCCGGGCCACGTCGGGCTCACGCCTCGACGCTCGCCGTCCTACGCGTTCCACAGGCGTCGGCGGCGTTTTTCGCCGACCGGAGGAAAGAGTTGCCCGCCGAACCAGCCGCCGATCATGGAGACCGTGATCAGGCCGGCGTCGGTGAAGACGGCGGATTCCAACGTAAACCGGGGACTGGAAATCTGGATGCCCAGGACGATGGCCGCGGTGGCAAGTCCGACGAACAAACCTTGCTTCAAACCGTTGCGCGTTGTGGCGCCGGCAAAGCCTGAACCGACCAGGGCGACCAGGGCGATGATCTCCATGCCGACCAGTTGCGCCTGCAACTGCGAGGAGATCGTCAACGAACCATTGGTCGCACGCAACAGAAAATCCAGAATGGCCTTCGACCACACCACGCCCATCACGGCAACGAATGCGCCGGCGCAAATTCGGCCCACATGCAACTGACCCGCGAACAGATTCGCCAGCGTGGCATTGAGATTTGAAACGACCACCGGCGTTGGCGTTGAGGAGTCGAGTTCCGGCAACCGCGGCGTCGGCCTCCAGATCAACATGCCCAGCGCGCCGCCCAAGGCGCCGGTCGCCAGGTGGATCAACGGCACGGCCGTGGCCAGCATGGGCGAATAGGATTCTCCCCGGGCATACTGAAACGCCGACGAGATGATCCCGCTGGCGAAACCGACCAGGGCGCCATAAACGATGCCGCGCGACTGTCCCGCCCCCGAAAGCATGCCGCCGACCAGCAGGCTGACCGCCAGGACGGCGTGGTGCAGGACGATGCCAAGAAGCGTATTCCAGACGTCGCCCCAATCCCCCGTCGCCAAGAAGCCGGCGGTGAGCATCTGTTGCAATCCGAAGCTCAGGCCCAGCGCCAGGATGAGGCCAACGAAGATTTTACCCCACGGGGTCTGTTGCCATTCAGCTGGTAAATCCGCACTCAGGGATGACGGCGAGGCCTCGGGCTTCAAGTTGGGCGCGTGATAAAGCAACACGACATTACAAAGCGGACAGATGCCGTTTTGCTCGAAAATCTGTTTGCATTCCGGACAAACCAATGCCATGGCCGTGGTCCCTTGTGCCGCGGTTCTCTTGTACAGTCAAGAGGCACGCGCAAGTGTAGATTATTTTTTTGCCTCGGGCGCGTGTTTCGGGTAATTTTCAGCTTTCGGATCGTAGCGCATACGGTTTCGCGTCGCAGCCCGCCCGGTTGTTGTCAAACCGCATGCGGCCTGGGTGGAGTGATTGCCATGGGTTCCGCGTATATTCTGGCCATCGATCAAGGGACCACGAGCACACGCGCGGCCATATTCAACGAACTAGGGCAGGGGATCGCTAGTGTCGGTCGGGAATTTCGCCAACATTATCCAAAACCGGGCTGGGTCGAACATGATCCGCTGGGAATCTGGCAAACCGTGGCCGAGGTCGTTCCGGAAGCGCTTGCGCAGGCGCGAATTGCGCCGCAAGAACTGGCGGGCATCGGCCTGACCAACCAGCGCGAAACTGTCGTCCTTTGGGACCGCGCCACCAGTCAACCCGTGGCCCCGGGCATCGTCTGGCAGGACAGGCGCACCGCCGCCTTTTGCAAGGAACACCACGCGGACGAACCCTGGCTATTCGAACGCACCGGCCTGGTTCTGGATCCCTATTTTTCCGCGACAAAAATTCGCTGGCTTCTTGAAAACGATCCGACCATTCAATCTCGAGCCAAATCCGGACACCTCGCGGTCGGCACGATCGACAGCTGGCTATTATGGAATCTGACCGGCGGAGCCGTTCACGCGACGGATTACTCCAATGCGTCCCGCACCCTGTTGATGAATCTGCACACCGCACGCTGGGATACCGAATTGTGCCGGTATTTCGACGTCCCCGAAGCGATACTTCCCGACGCGAAACCGAGCGTGAGCCGATTCGGCGTCACGGCCGCTCTGCCTTTTCTGCCCGCCGGCATCCCGATTTGCGGCATCGCTGGCGACCAGCAGGCCGCCCTTTTCGGGCAGGGGGGCTTTCGCACCGGTGAGGGGAAATGCACCTATGGCACCGGCGCCTTCTTCCTGCTCAATACGGGGGTGAAACCGATCCGCTCTCAGCATCGGTTGCTCAGCAGCCTGGCGGCCATGACCGACACGACGCCGCAATATGTGCTGGAAGGAAGCGTCTTTGTCGCCGGGGCGGCAATTCAATGGTTGCGCGACGGCTTACATCTGCTGGCGCGAGCAAGCGACAGTGAGGCGCTGGCGACCCGCTCGTCTCCTGAGGAGCCGACGTTGTTCGTTCCCGGCCTGGTGGGCCTGGGTGCGCCGCACTGGATTCCCGAAGCGCGCGGCGTCTTGTTTGGGTTGACACGCAAGACCTCGCCGGCCGACCTGGCGCGGGCGGCGCTGGAGGGTGTGGCCCTGCAGGTGGTCGATTTGATTGCCGCCGCCGACCTGGACACGGGCGTTCCGCTCGATGGGTTGCGCGTGGACGGCGGCATGTCGCGCAACGCCTGGTTTCTCCAATGTCAAGCCGATCTGCTAGGACTACCGGTCCTTCCAGCCCTGGAGAAGGAAGCGACCGCGCTGGGGGCTGCGTTCCTCGCCGGCCTCCAGGTCGGCGTTTGGCCTGACCTGGACGCGATACGAAAAATGACCCTGTCGAGCCAGCGATTCGAGCCAACCTGGAATCAGGAACAACGGGAGCGCAAGCTGCGCAATTGGCGCCGGGCCGTTGCCGCGACCATTGCTTATTATCGTGATGAGGCGTAATGACATTTCACAAAACAAAACCGAGGAAAACGGAGCCTTCATGCTGACCCGCGAAGTGTTGCGCCAGGTGCGCCGTTTGCATCTACGAGCGCGGCGAGCCGTCGAGGATCCGCTCGGCGGAGCGTATCGCAGCGTGTTCAAGGGAGCCGGCATCGCGTTTGAAGAGGTGCGCGAATACCAGCCCGGAGATGAGATCCGCTCCATCGACTGGAACGTCACCGCTCGCATGGGGCATCCGTTCATCAAACGCCATGTCGAGGAACGGGAGTTGACCGTCGTTCTTCTGATGGACGTTAGCGCCAGCATGTCATTCGGAACGCTCGACCAAACCAAACGCGAAGTGGTCGCCGAGATCGCGGCCCTGCTGACGTTGTGCGCGGTCAGCAACAACGACAAGGTCGGCCTGGCCCTCGTGACCAATTCGGTCGAACGATACGTGCCGCCACGCAAGGGGCCTCGGCATGCGCTGCGGCTCATTCGCGATCTGTTCGTCCACGTGCCTCAGAGAAAAGGCACGAACCTGTCGGCCGGGCTGGATTACCTCAACAAAATTCTGAAGCGGCGCTCCCTGGTATTCGTCTTCAGCGATTTCCTCGACACGGGCTACGAGCAGGCGATGCGCCGGATGGCCCGGACGCATGACACGGTCGCCGTCCCGATCCTCGATCCGCGCGAGGAGGCGCTCCCCGATGTCGGGCTTCTGGAAACCCAGGACGCCGAGACGGGCCAAAGCCGACTCGTGGACACGTCGTGCCGGGAATTTCAACGCGCCATTCAGAATGATCGCCACAGCTGGCTTGACGCGTTCAAGCAATGGACGCGAGCACACCGGATCGATTTGCTCGAGACGTCCACCCGGGGCCGACACCTGGACGACCTGATGCGTTTTTTTGAACAGCGAGATCGCCGGCTGAGACATTCATGAATCGATGTGGCTCATTACTTTTGTCCTGCCTTTTCGGCCTTTGCGCTCCGGTCGCCGCGGGAGAGGTCGTCCAGCAGCGCGGCGCCGCCCGGTTGCAAGTCCGCTGGGACGCCGCCGAGCCAACGCTTGGCCTAGCGGACTGGATCACGGTCACGCTTACCGTGGAAGGACCCACACCGCTGCCCACGCCGACGGCGCCGCTTCAACTCGCCACGGACGCGAAATGGCAACTGGTCACTCGCTCCGGGTTGACGCGCGAAGCGGTCGGGGCCAATCGGGAGCGCTGTCGATTGTCGTATCGCTTCGCGCCGCGCCAGCCGGGCAAGGTCGCCTTCGCCTTTCCGGATGTCACCTATGGTTCGGCAAGCAAGGACGCGATGACCGTGTCCTGGCAACCGATCTGGTTTCAGGTTCGCACGCCACCTCCGGCGACGCTGCGTGGCATCACCGATGTCGAGGAGCCCGCGCCCGTGGCGCCTGCGAGCACCGCATGGATCTTTTGGCTCCTTGGCGGCAGCCTGCTGGCCCTGGTCCCGGTGACAGCGTGGTTGACCCGCCGTTTGTTGAAGCGACCGGTGGTCCATTCACACGAAGCCGCCGCCCTGTCGGCATTACACCGCCTGGGGGCCAAGCGTAACGCGGCAACGGGCCAGGGCAAACGCTTTTTCTCCCTTTTGCACCTTCTCGTGCGCGTCTACCTCGAACGCCGGTTCGGCCTTCCCGCGCGCCGACGCACCACTCCCGAATTTAATACCTGCCTGCAAGCATGTCCCGATCTCGACGCCGAGGAACGGCGATTTTTGACGGAGTTCTTCGCCTACTGCGATCGGGCGAAGTTCGCTCCCGTGGCAGTTCCGCCAGAGGAATGTCAGCGCTGGGCCCTGGCCATTCAACAATTCCTCGAACGCCGTGGGCGTTAGGGCAAGTCAGGCCGCCTGGCCAACCTGGCGATTCTCCGCGAACATTTCCGATTTAGAAATTTGCTTAAACTGGGTGAAGTTACGACGCGATGCGTGCCGAAGTAATGTTTGTCGCGGTCACAAACAAGGAAAGATAAGCAAGATGTTCAGCCGCTCTCCAAGTTTGCGATCCGAACAGAATTCCAAACAACGGTTCAATCCATTCTGGCCAAACATCTCAGGGGACGCCCCCGCTGAGAATCCTTCGGAGGAGTCGTTCGCATGAATCAGATCAAACCCTGGTATATCGTGGCTTTCCTGTTGTGCGTGATGGGAACCTGGGGATGCAGCCAGCAAAAAACGGGAGCCATCAGCGCCAAGATCAACGAACTTGAATCCCGCTATTCCAAGCTGGAAGCCGATTATCGGACCCTGCAGGCCACACACGAACTTCATCGCAAGAAGTTGGCCCAGATCGAAACGCGACGGGTATCACTCGAAAAAGAGAAAACGGAATTGAGCGATCAGGTCGCCGCCATCACAACCGAACGCGATACCCTCCGCAAACAGGTCGCCGCCCGCATTCAGGAACGGGACGCCGCACAAAACAACCTCGTGCAATTCACCAAAGACCTGCAAGCACTGGCAGGCCGCATGGACGCCGCCCTGAACAACCAGGCCCCCGGCGCCAATACGACGATCATCCCCGCTTCGCGGCGGAACGAGTAAGCACCCATCGGCCCCTTTGGCAACAACAACTGTGGCTCGAAGCCCGCGCGAAACGATTTCGCGCGGGCTTTTTCCGCAAACCCAGGGGTGAGCGCAACAAACCCCCGATTCTCGGCTAACAAGCAATCAGCGAGCCGCCGGGCTTGTCCCGGCGGTGAACTATCCCGGACCCGGATGCACCGCCGGGAAAAGCCCGGCGGCTCGCCATGACCTTCACCAGAACCTTGCAAGGTCTGCAGATCCTGGACTTGTAGCTCATTGCGTTTCCCGCTCGATCCGCCAGACCGCGCGTTGCCGAAGTTCCCGGGCAATCCGGCGATACTCGCGTTGATAGAGTTTGAACTCCAACTCCTTACGAATTCGTTTTTGAATCTCCACGTTCAAGGGTAATTGCCCCTCATATTCGCGTTTGGTCACCCGAAACAGGTGGACGCCCGTGGGGAATGCCACGACCGGTCCGATTTCGCCTTCCTTGAGTTTGAACAGGTATTCCTCAAGCTCGGCGGGCCGGATTTCGCCACGTTTCTGCCCCAGCCCACTGCCACGGCGCAGCTTGCTGTCGCCCTCGTTGTAAACCATGAGCCGCTCAAAGTCGTCATTCCGCTGACAACGATTGATCAACTCTTCCGCGAAACGCCGGGCGTCATCAACCGTCGGCAGATTGGGGCTGAGCGGGATGAAAACATTTTGCCATTCGATGCGGTCCACGGAGCGGAATTCCTTCAGATGCTCATCATAATATTCTCGAATCTGCGCCAGCCCGATGAGCGATTGGACGGTGGGCAAGATCCGACTGCGGGCATATTCCGTAGAGATGATGTTGCGCTCCATCATGCGTCGCATGATCGGCGTAAGCCGGTTGATGTCGGCGTCGGGGTATTTGGCTTTCCTCATGTTGTCCATGGTCTTGTCGAATTCCCGATCCACGTATTCGCGCATCTTTTCCAGGGTGTGAGAATTGTTTTTCTCCAGCTTCTTCACCGCGTCTTGATACATCAATTCCCGGTCGATCAACTCATTGAGGCTGGTGTTGAAGTGTTCCGTTTCCTTGCCCAGGCGTCGCGCCTGCTCCAGGCCTGGGCCGGCTTCCTGCATTAATTCATCCACGAAGATCGGCCGACCGTTGACCCACGCCCGAACGCTGACGCGCACGATGCCGCGGCTGGACAGGCTCGCCGGCGCCACGCCGGAATCAGGCGGAGGTGGCGAAATATTCGGCCGTTGCAACGTGACGCCCGGCCCATCTTGCATCTGCGGCCGGACGACGCGCGCGGGGGCGCGTTCGCTGATGTTGTCGGACATCGTGCTGGTGGGCACGGCATATTCGGGCAGACTCGCACAGCCGGCGAGGAGGCAGCTGCCCAGCCCAACAACGCACACGCTTGACCATCCCTGGCGACGCATTCCCGGCCTCCCTGGTTGCCGCGTTCTCCCCTCTCCTTTTGGGAGAGGGGTCGGGGGTGAGGGGCATGCAGGTTGCAAATTCCCTCCCTCACCCCTGCCCCTCTCCCAAAAGGAGAGGGGTGGGACACGCTAAGCCGCAAGCGGCTTTTGTAGGTGTGGCGGTTTATACCGGACGGTCAGGCAAACGCAAGAGATGTTTGATGGTCTCGAAGAGTACGAGCGGTTCAAACTCCGTGGGACGCAAGCGAAAGTAGGCGCTCTGGGCATCCACGATGCGCAGGCGCTCGTCGCGTTTCGCCAGACGCTCCGCCTTGCGCGGTTGGCGATAGGAAAACACCAGGTCGACCGGGCCAGTCGCATGAATCAGCCGCGGCTCGGCCGTTCCTTCCGGATGCTCCCATTTGCCTTCCAGATGAATATCCGCAATTTGCCAGTGGCTGGCCAAAATGCGTAGTTCCGCCAGACGCAGCAGCCATTCGGCCGGCGGAGGAATCGGGCCGTAGCGATCGCGCAGCTCTTGCCGAAAATCGATGAGCGCGTCCAGCTTGCGCACGCGCGATAGACGCCGGTAAACCTCGATCTTTAGTTTTTGCCCCGGCACGTAATCGCGAGGCAAGATGGCATACCAGGGCAAATCGATCGTGACCTCCTGATGCGTCTTGACTGGCATGTTCTTGAGACTGCGCACGGCGTTTTCGAGCAAGCTGCAATAGAGTTCATAGCCGACGGCCGCGATGTGCCCGCTTTGCTGCGTGCCGAGGATGTTGCCAGCGCCGCGAATTTCCAGATCGCGCATGGCAATCTTGAAGCCCGCGCCCAGCTCCGTGAATTCCTCGATCGCTTTCAATCGCCGCGTCGCGGTCGGCGTGATGGCGCGGTCCGCATCAAGCAGCAAGTACGCATAGGCGCGATGCTTGTACCTTCCCACCCGACCGCGTAACTGGTGCAGGTCGGCCAAACCGTAATTGTCGGCCTGATTGATAAAGATGGTATTGGCGTTGGGAATGTCGAGCCCGCTTTCGATGATCGTGGTCGCCACCAAGATGTCCGCCTGTTTCTGCACGAACTTCACCATCGCTTCTTCGAGTTCGTGTTCCCCCATCTGGCCATGCCCGACAACGATGCGCGCCTCCGGCACGATCTCGTGAATCTTGTGAGCAATGTCATGAATGTTGTGAACGCGATTGTGAACGAAGTAGATCTGTCCCTCGCGATTGAGTTCGCGCATGATCGCGTGGCGGATGAGCTGCGGATCGAAACGCACGATGCGCGTCTCGATCGCCAGCCGGCCTTGTGGGGCCGTCTCCAGGTTGCTGATGTCGCGAATGCCCAAGAGCGACAGGTGTAGCGTGCGCGGGATCGGCGTCGCCGTCAACGTCAGCACGTCCACCGTTTGCCGCAGGTGCTTCAGGCGTTCTTTGTGTTCGACGCCGAAGCGTTGCTCCTCGTCGATGATGACCAGGCCGAGCTCCTTGAATTTCACGTCTTTGGAGACAATGCGATGGGTGCCGATGATGATGTCGATCGAACCGTCCTCGAGCCGTTTCACGATGCGTCGTTGTTCGCCCCCGGTGCGAAACCGGCTGATGACTTCAACGACAAACGGATACTCGGCCATGCGCTGCGAGAAGGTGCGGAAATGCTGCTCGGCCAAAACGGTGGTCGGCACCAGGATCGCGACCTGTTTGCCGTTGTCGATTGCCTTGAAGGCGGCCCGCATCGCCAGCTCGGTTTTGCCGTAGCCGACATCGCCGCAGATGAGGCGATCCATGGGGCGCGATTTCTCCATGTCACGTTTGATCTCGGCAATGGTCGTGAGTTGATCGGACGTCTCTTGATAGGGGAAGGCGGCATCGAACTCGCGTTGCCAATCGCTATCGGGTGGAAAGGCGACGCCGGGCTTGGACTCGCGCAGCGCTTGCAGTTCGAGCATCTCGCTGGCCAGATCCATGACGGCAGCCTGAACGCGCTCCTTTTTCCTTTGCCAGCTCGTGCCGCCGAGCTTGGAAAGTTGTGGATCGCTCTTGGCGCCACCGACGTATTTTTGCACCAGGTCAATCTTCGACGCCGGCACGTAAACGCGCGTGCGCTCCGCGAATTCGAGGATCAGGTGTTCCTCGGTCTGGCCATTCTTTTCCAGCGTGTGCATGCCGCGAAAGCGGGCGATGCCGTGACTGAGATGGACGACGAGATCATCCTCTTGCAGATCGAGGAAGCTGTCAATGGCCCGCGATTCAAGCTGCCGGCGGGGCAACGTCGTATGCGCTTGCTCGCGATGGAATAACTCGTGATCGCCGAGGATGACAATGCCCGACACCGCTTGCGGCGTGGCATTCGCGTGCACGCCATCGAACGCTAAGCCGCAAGCGGCGGAATCAAGCACCAGCCGAAAGCCCGCCTGCACGTGCCCGATGACAAGCCGCAGGCGATCGGCCTGGGCTAGTTTTCCTTGCGCGAGCACTTCGCCCAGGCGCTGCTTCTCGGCGTCATTGTGGCAAGCGATCAAGACGTAATCGTTGGCCGCCGCGCTGTCGAGCTCGTCGCGCACCCTGGTGACATCGCCGCTGAACCGCTCCACCGATTCGACACGCGGATGATACGTCGTCTCGACACTCGCGATCGGCAGAGTGGACAGTCGAATGCTGGCAAACTGCACGAGCTGTTTGAAGACGCCAGGAACCGAGAAAAGGCCAGTGACGTCCGATGTGCGCTCCAGGTACGCCTTCCCCTGCTCTTCGAGATCGCCCAATTCGACGAGTAGTGTCCAGGTTTTGACGGGCAAATAATCGCACAGATTGCCGCGCAGCATGTCCTCGCCGGGCGTATGTCGGCCCTGCGCCGTGATCTCAACTGCTTTGACGTCGCCCAGGCTGCGCTGCGTTTCCGGCGAAAACTGCCGGATCGATTCGATCTCGTTGCCGAAGAATTCGAGACGGTAAGGCGCTTCCGCATCGGGCGAAAAGACATCGAGGATGCCGCCGCGCTGGCTGAACTCGCCTGGGATTTCGATGGCTTCCATGCGTTGAAAGCCCTGCTCGATCAACCAGGCGACGATCGAATCGATTGGAACATCCTGGCCGACGCGCAGGCGCTTGCGATGTTTGGCCAACTGCTCACGATTCGGCACGGGTTGAAGCAGTGCCTGAATGGTCGTGAGCAAGAGCCTGGGCGTCTGATCGTTTTCAAGGTGACGCAAGACGCGCAGCCGTTTGCCGCCGATTTCGTCGAGCACGGTGTCCGTGCCAGGTAGAGCGTCCCAGGCGGGAAAAGTGACGGCACGCAGTCCGCTGAAGCTGAGAAGGTCTTCGTCCCAGGCGTCCAAATCACGCGGATGCGCCAGCACGACGAGTAACGTCGCCGGTGCATGATGCGCAAGAGAAGCCGCAACGAGTGCGGCCGAGGAGTTCCAGGTTCCCTCGACGGTCGCCGCTCGCCCGGCTTGCAGCGTCTGCAAGAGCGCAGGGAATCCCTCGGTCCCTTCGAGCCAACGAGGGAGTTCTTGCAATCGGCCTGGCAGCACGCCGGTGGCTGGGGCTGCGGACATGGGGGTATTCTACGGCATTTTGCCATTTTGCAATTGTTTAGCCGCGACGCGCAGCGGAGCGCGGTTCCAACTCCCGCGCTCCGCTGCGCCTCGCGGCTAAACGGGGCGCTACCGCATCGCCTCCATCACCGGGTTGCCGTCGCAGATCGTGTGGAACTGCCCCTGGATGTCGTAGAGTTGGGCACGCGGGTCGATGCCAAGTAGGTGAAATATGGTAGCCGCCAGTTCGCTAACGTGGACCGCCCGTTCGCGCGGGTAAGCGGCGAACTGGTCGGAGGAGCCAACGACGTTGCCCCCGCGCACGCCCCCGCCCGCCAGCACCACCGAATAGCAGTTGCACCAGTGATCGCGGCCCGTGACGTTGTTGGTGTTGTTCGAGAAGTTGACGCCCATCCTGGGCGTGCGGCCAAACTCGCCCATCCAGATGACAAGGGTTTCATCGAGGAGGCCGCGCGTGTGCAGGTCTTCCAAAAGGGCGCTGAACGATTGATCCGCCGGCGGCAGGAGCTGTTCACGCACGCGGGTATTGTGATTTTGATGCGTGTCCCAGCTGCCGCGATCGACATCGACGTGAGAGAACACCGAGACGAACGGCACGCCGACCTCGACGAGCCGCCGCGCGAGCAGCGCACTTTGACCTTGCGTGTGGCGGCCATAGCGATCGCGCACGCGGTCGGATTCGCGCGACAGGTCGAAGGCGACTTTCGACGCGGGGTCGGTCAGCATGTTGAACGCCCGGCGATAAAGCGTGTGCATGGAATCAACCGCGCCGGTGCGCTCGACGATGCGCTGCTGGCGATCGAAGCGTTGCAAGAGCGATTGCCTTCCCGCAAAACGGCGCGAATCGACATCGGTTGGCGGATCGAGGCTTTCAATGCGGAAGTCGGGCGAGTTTGGATCGGCGCCGAGCACAAACGGATCGTACGCCGCGCCAAGGTAGCCGCCCAACAGCCCGGGCGATTTCGCGGGGCCGTTGTTCGTCGTGTTCGGAATGATGACGTGAAACGGCATCGACGTCCGCGGCGGCCGCAATCGGGCGACCACCGATGCGAAGTGCGGATGATCGGTCCGCCGGGCGTTGGTGCGATTCGAGACCGCCATCGGGTCCGTCGCCTCGCGGCCCACGATGCTGCAATAGATGGCCGGGTTATGACAGCGGATCGTGTGGTTCACGCCGCGCAGGATGGTGAGCTTGTCGGCATGTTCGGCGACGCGCGGCAAGGCATCGGTCATCAGCAAGCCAGGGACGCGCGTCTGGATCGTGCGAAAGATGCCGCGAATCTCCGCTGAGGCGTTGGGCTTGGGATCGAAGGTCTCGGCTTGATAGGGGCCGCCAACTTGAAACAGGAGAATGCACGCTTTCGCGCGCTGCCGCGGCGGCTGTGCGGATGTGCGCGAGGCGAGTATGTGCATCAAGCCGGCGGAAAAGAGGGATACACCTCCGAATTGGAAGAATTTGCGCCGATTCATGGTTATGTTCCTCATGCACCCCCCGGGAATCGCTGCACTCATCCCGGGGCTTGGGGCAGTGTACCAAATCATTCGCCGCCAAGCAATTTTCCGAGGCGATCCTGCAAGTTTTCTTCCGCGGCGGGGGACCAGAGGTAGTCGTCCATCCGTGCAAAGCCTCCCTCGGCCGTGAATGCCGCCGAGGCCGTCGGCAGCAAGGCCAGGTTGCCGAGGTTGGCATTTCCGGCCGCCAGGGTGAAATGCCGAATGCGCGGCGCATCCCCGGCGTCAACGGCGCCGAGGATGATGGGCGTCGGGCCATCGGTGACGAGAAAGTTCTCGTGAATGCCCAGCGTGGTGATCGTGTCGTCCACCAGCGCCCGCACGGTGAACGGAACCAGACCGACAGCGCCCGGCTCATTACTGCACACGTAAAAGCACGGGACCACCTGCGCGACGCCATCAAGCGCCAGGGCGCCGTCGCGCATCGGCAGCGAACGCACGGTCTGCATCGATCCGTTCACGTTGTGTACGATAAAGCGCGTCGCCGTGATACGCACCGAACGCTGAAACGCCTTCTGTGTGATGCAGCGCAGCGATTGTTCAAACAAGAGCCGCGGGCCGAAATGCCAGGACACGCGATAAACGCCGGCCTTGCGCAACTTCGGAAAACGAACCGTCACCAGGGCTTGCCTTGCGCGAAGTTGTTCACCCGTAAGTGCGACGTGGACTGTCTGGTCGATCGATTCCCATTCGTCGCGAATATGAACGCGCAAGCCCAGCCCCAGCACCGGCGCCAGCGGCCCCCGGCCCCGCAGGATCGCGGACGCATGAATTGCCTTCGCCTGGGTATGCACGATCGCTTGACAGGCCACCGTCTCGTCCCCTAGCGTCACGTGAAGCGTGGGCAACTCCAGCGATAGGCCCTCCACGAACGCCGTCAGCGCCACCATCGGCAACTCGATCTCGCCCAGCAGATGCTCGCGCCAGCGCACGGTCGCCTCGCAGGTTTCCGGCGGCGGCGGAATGCGAAAAAACACGCGCAGCGCGGAATGCTGTTTCTCCCGCATAATAAGTTCGGCCGGCACCGGCGCCGCGCCGTTCGAGAGTTGCAGTACAAAGTCCTGCTTCGAGCGCGGAGTCTTGGAAGGCAAACGCACGTTGGCCTCCACGATCACCGCGTCCGCATTCCAGGGGATCGGCAGAGCGTCAAGAATCAAACCCGCCTTCTCATAGCGGACGTGCAGGCCCGCGTTCCTGGAGATCGGGAGCGTCATGAAATGGTTTCTCGATCCGAGCCTGAAGCGCGAGCGAAGAATTCGCCACCTTCGCTCACGCTTCAGGCTCGGAAGAAATATACTTTCCAATATCCAATACAAAGGGGGGCAACATGCAAACCTGCCGAAACCTGTTCCGCAAACATCGCTGGTGGCTGCTCGTGGCGTTCCTGGCCGTCGCCTTCAACTGGCCGGTCGAGGCGCAAAACCAGGGGACGCCCCGCTATATCCTGGGCACTGCCTTCCATGTCCCGTCCCAGTACACCAATCAAGAGAGTGGCTACTTCTCCATCATCGAAGGCAAGAACGGCCGGCTTTACATCGGCTGCGCCAAGTACGGCGTCAACGCCTACCTCGTCGAGTTCAATCCCCTCAACAACGCCATGCAGATGGTCGTCGATGTCCATCGCGTCATCATGTCCATGCTACGCGGCTTTGCCGCCCAGGCCAAGATCCATACGCGCAACAATGTCGGCCAACTCACCGGCAAAATCTACATCGGCTCCAAGCAAGGCTACCCGGAGAAAGGCGAAAAACTCTCCGACTATCCCGGCGGCTATGTTCTGGCGTACGATCCCAAGACGGGCAAGACCGAAAACTTCGGCATGCCCCAGAAACATTTCGGCGTCATCAGCGTCACCCCCGACGAGGAACGAGGCCTCTGCTACATCTCCACGTGCGACGACGGTCGGCCGATCGAGAAATCGCATTTCATGGTGCTCGATCTCAAAACGAAAAAGTACCGCGACCTTGGCGACACCGGACATTCCTATGCGTTCATCGTGGTCGATAATCAGGGCCGGGCCTACCATCCCTTGCGCGGCGGTCGGATCGCGCGCTTCGATCCCAAGGCGAACAAGCTCGAAAAACTTGAAGTCACGGTGGACGGCCAGGCGCCCCCCAAGGCCATCACCAAGGACGGCGCCATCCTCAACTGGGACTGGTCGCCCGATCACAAAACTCTCTGGTGCGTCGAGATGTCCACGAACCAACTCTACTCGTTTGACATGACCGCCACGGCCAAGAAGATTCCAGGCAAGGCGCACGGCAAGATTCTGGCGGACACCAAGGCGACCGATTGCCGGGCCATGTGCGTGGACAACAAGGGCAAGGTGTGGATGGGAGTCACCGACCATGCCTTCCCGGGCGGGCCACGCTGCCACCTCGTCAGCTACACCCCCGGCGCCAAGGCTTCCCGCGATCACGGCATCGTCGGCATCGCCAATCCCAGCTACATCAATCTCTACGACGCCAAGGGTAAATTAAAACCCTGGCACCACACGCTGCGTAAAGAAAAGGACGGCACCTACACCCCCTGGCAACCCCTGGGCATCGCCGCCTCTGCCGATGGTTCGGTAAACATCCTCACGCTGGCGCCTTTCACGCTGATCCGCTTTCGGCCGGAGCAGGTGAAGTAAACACGACCCCCCCTCTCCCTCTGGGAGAGGAGTTTGGGGGTGAGGGCCGAACCCGCAAAATACAGGGAGTTCCACCCTCACCCCCCGCCCCTCTCCTAGAGGGAGAGGGGAGAAGGATATCGGGCCCGTGCGAACGCTAACCGGCAAGCGGCGAAGCGGCGAAGCGAAAAACGAATAATCACTTGACATTGCAGTTTCTCCATGCGTAATATCAGGTGTTTCCATTCTGGGCCTTTACCATTTCACGTCACGTAGAGGGTGTTCGCCATGCTTCGCTCCATCTCTTCCTGGCTAAAATCTGTTCGCCGAAAACTCAACGGGGGGGGGCTCGCCCGCTGGTAGCCCATTCCATCGCATCCGACTTTCCGTTGAGTCATTGGAAGTTCGTTCCATGCCATCCGTCACTTTTTATAATCCGGGCATTCAAAATGATTTCGACAACGAACTCGTCAACTTGCCGCTGATGGCTTCCAGTTCGTCGAGCAATCCTCTGAGCTTCAGCGAAGTCGGCCTGCCCGCGGGTTTGGGCTTGACGAACAACATGGGGATCCCCGCGATTTCAGGCACAATCGCTGGCGATGCCGATCTTTGGGCGCCGTACTCCGTCTCAATAACGGCAACCGACACAGTTACCGGTGAATATGACACGCAGGCCTTCACATGGAACGTTTCCTACGCCGCGCCGACGGCGTGGAACAACTCGATGCCATTGGACGTTCTGCGCCGCAATTTGACTGACGCGATCGACCTCTCTCAATACGCCAGCGGTGGCGATGGCACCCCCTTGCAGTTCAGCATTTCCGCTCAGCCGGGCCACGGGGAGTTGAATGCCATCGGCGGGTCTTACTATGTTTACATGTCCGACGCAAGTTACACGGGACAGGACTCATTCCAGTTCCAGGCGACCGATGGCCGAGGGAGCAGCAATACCGCGACCTTTACGTTCAACGTGACCAATACCGCGCCCACGGTCACGGCCACCAACACTTACTATGTCCTCGAGGGCCAGACAATCACCATTTCCGACCTCGCCACTTACGGCACGAGCGCGAGCAACCCCGCGTTGACAGCCTCGCTGGCCCAGCAAGCGATGTCCGGGCAAGCGGTCGATCTGGGTAACGGCCAGGTGCAGTACACCGCGCCCAATTATGCCGTCAGCGACATGTTCGGGTTCAAGTTGAATGACGGCGTCACCGACAGCAGCATGGCCTACGCGCACATTAACGTCGTTGATCAGCCCATTGCTGCTAACGATGTCCGCAAGCAGATATCCGGACTTGAATCGATCATCATCTCCCCGAGTGAGCTGTTGGCCAACGCCAAGTCGACCATGTCCAATCCCACGTGGCAGGTAACGTCAGTTGGAACGCCGGTTTTAGGGCAGATGACAGACAACGGCGACGGTACATGGACCTACAGCCCGCCTGCCAATGCCGTCGTCGGTTTCGAGGACAGCCTGGCGTTCACGGTGACCGATGGAGTGAACAATGCCGCGGCCAGCCTTGTTTTGCTCGTGCCGGACCGACCACCCTTGGGCGCGCCCCAACTCCATCCGGAACGCAACTTTCGCGCTCGCGGCATGGCCCTGGTGACCAATTTGTTTCCGCAATTCCTGGCGGGCAATGCCTACGCCGGCATGAATCAGGCCATGAAGGACGCCGTCAACGAAGGCTTGGCACTTTCGATTCACCAAGGGTACGTGGGCGGCGATAGTGCGCTGGCGGCGACAACTGCAGCCGCCGTCCGTCAAAGGACTTTCACGTGGCTGCAAACCCTGATTAGCGAGGTTCGTGATCCCCAGACGCAGGCCGTCACCGGTTATCGAGTGTGGTTTGTTGCTGGGGCGGAAGACGTTCGCATCCCGGCATTTGCGGACCGCGCAGCCTACGGCTGCGCTTTTGACAATGCTGGCGTCTCGCTTTGGTATACCGTTCTTGAAATGGCGTATGCGGCAAAATTCCGCGGGCAGCAAGCCCAGATTGCTCTCACGACGATCGGCAACTTTACCCAACCGGCCGCCAGCGCGGCCGACTCCCTTGCCGCCTTCAACCGCGTTAACGGGGCTCCCGCGACGGTGGGGCAGACCTTTATCCTCGCCAATACCCAGCAAAATGACCTCATTGCTCAGCTCAATACCAATTCCGCAGGGATGCCGACCGCCACGACGTTGAATACGTTCACACCGCAACAGCAAGCCGTCGCGACAAATCGAGGAATCGACGCAGGCCATAACTACGCAGTCCTCAGTTATGATCCAACGGGCGCCATGGTTAGGCTCCGGAACCCTCACAATCGTCCCGGATTGGGCGGACAAGAGTTCAACATTTCCTTGGCCGATTTTCAGCTGATCTTTGGCACGTTGACGGCAAAAGTGCAATGATTTCAATCGAGATCGAAAAAATCAAATCCATTGCCATTGTCTCAGGCCATTGCGAGGAGAAATCCCCATGATGATTTCTATCGTTCTCTCTTTTTGTTTATTCAGCTTAGCCCAGCAGCCGAGAACCATGTTGGTGGACCACGACGTTATTTCCGATCATAGCTGCCTATCGCTTGACGGGAAGACGATCGGCATTTCGGGTGGCACCCAAGGGGGCGGAGATTGGAAGGTATTCGACCTAACCGACGGCAAATGTCGAGTCAACGGAATGGATGGAAAACTGCGCTGCTGGGGCGCATGGGCAATGGCCTTTTCGGCCGACGGTTCCATGATGGCAGTCGGGGGTAATTACAACAAGTTCTTTCTTGTGAATTCAATGACTGGTGCGCTAATATGGGACCTCACCAACGAAGGGCACGTCAGCGTCATCACGAATGTTTGCTTCACCCCCGATGGCAAATACCTGATCTCAACCGGCGGCGACATGATGATCCGCGTTTGGGAAATCAAAAACAGAAAGGCGCACGCCGTTTTTCGATTTACCTCCACGAACAGGCGGCTAAACCAATGGCAAAGCCCGTTGTATAAGGAACGAGCGAAATATGTTTACAATGTGGAAGGGAAATACCACCACCTCCAACAGAGTGCCCTTTCCCCAGACGGAAAAACCTTCGCGCTAGCTGGAAACCTCGATCGGAAGATTCCTCTTTTGGACCTTGCTTCGGGCAAGGTTTCAAAACATATCGATATCATCCAGGAGACAGCCGTCTCACTTGCATTCTCCTCCGACGGCAAATGGCTCGTGGTCGGGGGGCCAATGGAAAATGCCAAAATCGAGATTTACGACGTGGAGAAAAATAAGCTCGTCACGTCCTTTGGGAAGCATGAATGGACAGTGTGGCGGCTGGCGATTAGCCCGGACAAAAAAACTGTTCTCACGGGTGGCGTCAAGGATGGCTTCCGCGTCTGGGATGTGCCGACCGGGAAGCAAAAATTCTCCTATTTCACTAAGGACGATCCGCGCATGCCCAGGATCAAGGTCTTTCCTGACGGTAGCAAGTACGTGGGCAATGAATGTCGATCCGCGGGCGTGGCGTTCCTTCCCGACGGAAAAACCTTCGTGCTTGTGCCTCACTGGCAATCGATAACAGCCGAGGTCTACTTCCACGACACCGCCACCGGCAGACCCGTTGATTACCGTAAGCGCATCGCGGCACTTCCCAAGGCCGCAAAAGCCCCACGCTAGTTGAGCATTTCATTAAACGCTGGAGTCGATGCGTCGCGGCGAAGGCCGCAAGCGGCGTTGACGGGCGCTCTTGCATCGCCGGGTGGCTTCGCGTACACTCGAACCGATCCGAAGTTCCAGAAAAAGGAGTCCCCCATGCGTTCCATTCCTTCGCGTTATTTCCTGTTCGGCCTGCTCATTGGCTGGGCGCTGTCGCACACCACCGTGTTCGGGCAGCCCGGCGAAAAGACGCCCGAGAAAAAGGCGCCGCCCGTTGACAAGCTCCGCGCCGGTCTCAACAAGGTCATCACGCTCGACTTCACCGGGCAATCGCTCAACGAGGTTCTCAATCATTTCCGCGACAAGACCGGCCTGAGCATCAGCGTCGATCAGGTCGCCTTCATGAATACCGGCATCAACAGCGACGCCCCCGCCGGCCAACTCGAATTGAAAGCCAAGAACGAAAGGGCCGGCACGGTGCTGCGCAAGTTCCTTGCCGGGTATCGGCTCACCTACGTCATCTTCGAGGATTCGTTGCTCATCACCACCGAGGAAATGGCGCTGCCGAGGCAATATCGCCAGCGCGTCAGCGTGGATGTGGAAGATGTGCCCCTGAAAACCGCCATCCTGAATCTGGCCCGCAAGCGCGGCATCAGCCTCGTGATCGATCCCGTGATCAAAAAACAGGCCGACACGCCCGTCACGTTGCAACTGGACAACACTGCCATCGAAACGGCGCTGCGCCTTTTGGCTGAACTGGCGGACGTGAAAGCGGTGCGCATGGGCAACGTGATGTTCATCACCACCGCGGCCAAGGCGAAGTCGATCCGCGAAGAAGAGGCGCACACGTTCGATAGCCCGTTGAATCCGAACATGCCAATCCAGGGCCCAACGGTGATCGGCGGGTTTGGCGGCGGCGGCATCGCGTTCCCCGGGCGCGTCGTGCCAGGCGGAATTCCCCAGATCGCGCCGGAAGGGCCGCGGAACAACGTCGCCCCACCGAAAGCAATCCCGGACGCACCGCCCCGGCCCAAGGGAGTCGTCAACCCGGACGGAACGTCGTCGTCCCCCGTGCCGCCCGCAGTACAGCCCCGTCCCAATCCCCAGGCTTCGCCTGCGCAGCGGGATCCAAACGACCGATGAATGGCCTTTTTCGTGAGTCAGGTGTTCCAGACGAATGGTCTTGCCGTTCCGTCGGGCCGGAAAGCCTGACCTACCTCACCGCGGTCACCGCAGGCCGACGTAGGACGGAAAGCGCGGCACCCCGCCATCGGTCAACTCCTGATACCGAAAGGTGATCGTGCTGCCAATGGGCGGCGGGTTCTGGCGCTCCTTGTCGGAGAAGCCTGTGCCGACGGAGAATTTCGTGCCGTCGGCCAGTTCGACCTGAAGCGCGCCGAGTCGCCCCTTGTGCCGACCCTTGCCTGGCTCATGCCCGACGACGCGCGCCTCGGCGTCAATGAAACTCTTGATTTTGAGCAGGCTCAGCGATCGTCCCGCTTCATATTTCGAGCCGGGTTTGCGCAGCATCAGCCCTTCGCCGCCCAGCGTTTCGACCCGCGCCAGTTCACGGCGCAGGTGGTCCAGGTCGGTGCAGATTTCATGCTCGTGCGCCAGAGCGTAAGGCGGGCGATTCTTTTGCATGATCCGCTCGATGGTGCGCAGACGTTCCTCAAAGCCGGCTCCCCCTTCCGGGGCGTCGAAAACCCGGAAGCGAATCTCCTTCCACAAATCGGACTTGTCCTGTCGGCGGACGATGCCGACCGTGCGCTGAAACTTTTTGCGATCGATCCAGAATTCACCATCCAGGGGTTCGCCAGGCAAACCGGCGCTGAACCAGTCGGGCGCGTGCAGGAGATTGCCTTGGCGGGACAGAAACAGTTTGCCATTCCAGTACGCCCGGACACCGTCGAGCTTCTCGGACATCAGCCAGCCGGCCAGATCGCTGACGCCGTCCCAGCGTTCGGCCAAGAGCAGGGGCGGTGCTTGCGTTCCTTCCTTCGTCTCCTTGGCGCGCGGCGGGGCTGCGCCGCCGATGCGTTCCTCCTCGGCGGCGTCGCCGCGCAGTTTGCGTAGGTGCTTGCAGGTCCGTTTCTCAATGGCCACGGACTGATTGCGCCAGGCCGGGCACGAGCAGCTATAGACGCCGCCGACGTTCTTGAGAACATACGGCTTGCTGCCGGAGCCTTGCATTTCGGTCGATTCGCCGTCTTTAAGTTCGGACATGGTAGGGGTTCCGGGTTACTTGCGTGATTGCAAATAGGCGAGCAAATCGCGTAGCTCCTGGTCGGTCATGCGATCGATGAGGCCATCGGGCATGATCGATGTCGTCAGCGGGCGTTGCTCGGTGAGGTCGCCGGTCCGTAGCTTGAAGCGTTCTCCCTTCGCGTCGAGGTAGGTGTATTCGTCGAGGTTGGTGTGAATCAGCATGCCGGTCCGAACCTTGCCCGCGGCAGTTTCCAGGTGCCAGGCGACGTAATGCGGCGCGACGGTGTTGGACGGCTGCAAGATCGATTCCAAAATGTGCCGACGATCGGTCCGCCCGATGCCGCTCAGGTCCGGCCCGACATCGGCGCCACGGCCATCGATGCGATGGCACTTGGAGCAGGCGGCGAGCTTCGGATGAAAGAAGACGCGCGCCCCGGCATCGGGGTCGGCCTTGCCTTCGAGACGCTTGAGCCAGGCGTCGAGGTCCCTGGCGGGAGGGCGGCTTTTATCCGGTTTCCGGGCAAATTTGAATTTGCCCAAAACGGCGTTAATCATCGCCAACTTGGCGTCGGCCTGAAGCGGCGATTGGCGATTCTTGCCTACCTCGTTGAATACTTCACCGTAACGATCAGCCTCAAGCGGCAACATCGCGTAGCGGCGCAGGGACGGGCTTTCCTTCTCGTTGCGAAAGATCTCCAACAGAGGATATTCACGGTTCAGGTTCGGATGCTCGACCAGCGCCCGCACCACTTCCATCTTTAGCGCCGCATCGCTGGTTTTCAGTAACCTCGTCAGCAAATCGACCGTCAGCTTCGGATGCGTCGCCGGCACTTGCTTGAGCAGCATCGCCCGCTGGGCCGGCGGCGTCTTTTCGTCCGCAAGCCGTTTCGCGAAGTAGTCGGCCAGGCTGCGCTCGTTCACGTCTTTGCCGTCGAGGCGCGCCAGCGCGGTGGCGCAGGCGATATACATGCGGACGCTGAGCTTGGGGTTGGTCATCAGGTTTTCAACATCCTGGCGACGGTCGGCGAGTTTCTCGTCGGCTATCCATTTGACGGCGAAGAAACGATTGGTCTCGTCCGCGTCCCTGTCGCCTATGTGGTAGATCAAACCGTCGCGAAAACTCGCCTTCGGAAGTGACCGCTGAAATGCCATTCTAACGCCGAGGCGCTGGCGTGGTTGGCTGTTATTCCAGTCGAGTGCGCGCCAGACATTGAGCACGTCCCTAAAGCCTATGTGGTGGACCGTTGCGTTGAAGACAAATGGGTCTGGATCCGCAAGCAAGGACAGAATTAGCTTGGGTTCGTTTTGAATGTTAATCCCTTTTATCGCCTGTAGACGGATCGTCCACGGCAACTTCGACTGGAGGAGATCGATGACCCTGGCATCGATAAACTCTATTACATTCGCCCCCCGCTCAACCGCCTCACGAACTGCCATTTCGCGGATGCCCGTTTCCTTTTCATATCGGGCGATCGACCTGGGCTGGAGTGCTTTCAGCTTGACATCGATTAACGATTGCAGGGCCGTGCCCCGCACGCGCGAGTCACCGTGCTTGAGGTGCGTCAGCAACAGCTGTCGCCCGTTCTTATCGCTGGCCAGCTTCCGCGCCGCCGCTTCACGCAAGGGCCGATGCAGGGAGAAGATCGCCTCCTTTGGGTTGCCCGGTCGCTTGCGCTCCCGGCTGGTATTGTCCTTGGCGCGGATGTGCCAGATGGCGCCTTTGCCGTGCAGGTTGTAGTTGCTCAAGACCCAATCGCAGACGTAAATCGACCCATCGGGAGCAACGCACATTCCTGTCGGCCGGAAGTTGCTGCCGCCCTGCACGAACGGCAATCTTTCACCCTTGAACGACGCGCCGCGCGGCGAAACCTTGTAACGCTCGACGCGATGGTCCGCCCACGATGTCACCATGAGTTGGCCGAGGTATTCCTTGGGCAGGCCGTCTGATTCGTAGCTGAGGATTTCGCAGGGGGCCTCGCCGACGCCGGTCATCATGGGCAGCGTGCCGGGCAGCTCGCCGTGCCAGGATTGAAACGGATGCTTGCCCGATCGGCCATAGCAAAAGCGGAAGCCGTAATCGCCCCCTTCGACCACATGCAACATCCGGCAGGGCGGCGCCTGATCGGGATCGTTATCAACGGCGAACACTCGCCCGAAGATGTCGCGGCAAATGCCGAACGGGTTCCAGAAGCCGGTAGCGACGCGGCGCAGCTTCTTGCCGTCGGCGGTGCAATGGAAGATATGCCCGCCGTCGCCCTGGCCGGTGAACTTGGTCCCGTCCGAGCCGATCAGCGTGTACTTGGCGCCGAGGTTTTCGCCCATGCCGAAGGTGAGATCGCCCTTGAAATCGAAGCATAGCCCGGACAGGCCGTTGTGGGGATAATCCCCCTTGGTGTCGAGAAAAACGATGCGCGTTTTCTCGTCGGCGACGCCGGTCCCCTTGGTGTCGCGCAGGCGCAGGATCTCGTTGCGCGTCGCGATGTAGATGGAACCATCGGCATGCGCGGCGATGTCCATCGTGTGACGCGTTCCTTCAAAAAACGTCGTCGCCCGCTTACCAGCCCCAGGCGCAAGCCTGGGGTCGAACGCGCGAATCCGATCAAACTTCGGCCCTTTGTACCCCGCAGGCGCGAAGTGGGTGTGGCTCTCGACGACGAGAAGGCGCCCTTTCGCATCGAAATCGCAGGCGACGGGATGCACGATGTCGGGGCTTTTCGCAAAGAGTTCGACGGTGAGCCGCGGGTCCGCGGCCTTGGGCGTCTCCATCTGGGCGAACGCCGATTGGGTAAAGAGCATGAGCAGCGCTATCGTCAATGGAAGCCGCATGATGTCCGTCCCTTGGAGGTTTAGCCGCGACGCGCAGCGAAGCGCGGGTAGGCGCAGTCACGTTCGTCGAAGGGCAATTGACCAGCCCCAAGCGCAATCTGGAAGTTTTGAGAGGGCGCCCCCCCCACGCTTGCGCGTGGGGCTGGTATGCTTCCGTTTGGCAAACGGTCTTGCGCCGATACCGGGTTACCGTTCCTCCGCGACGATGCGCAACCACACGCGATCGATCTCGCGGCGCAACTCATCGCTTGCCCTGGCGCGTTGTTCCAGCAAATAGCCCCGGGCCATGCTTCCCATCACCAGCAAATCTTGCTCGGCGATCTCGCGAACCAATTTCTCCTTGTGCAATAGCAGCGTCGCCTGACAGCGCGGGCGGATGCCGGCGCGGACCTTGTTTTCCTCCATCGTCACGCCCGTGAATTCATCGGCCCGACCAAAGCGCACCACGGCCTTGAAGGTTCCCATGTTGCCTCCCATCGGCACGACCTCGACGACGCCGGTCACCAGCGTGAGACTGCTGCCAGGCCCGGTCACGACCGCCTTGGCCGGGTATTTGAACGTGAAGTAACCGTCCTGAACATATTCCATGCGCAGCCGGAGCCAGGTGCGAACGGTCTTGTCCTGATTAAGCTGGGTCTTGAGCGTGGTTTTGAAAAACGCTTCCAGCTTCTTGCTGTCGGGGAGATGTTGAATCTTGCCGTCTTTGGAAACCGCGAACAGATTTTGTGATTGCATCGGCGCCGGCGCGACCCGGGCCACGGGATAAAGCGGGAAATGCACCGCCACGAAGGTATGGCCCGGGAAAACGTCACGCACGTATTTTTCGTCGATCACGTTGATGCGGAAGCCCTGGCCTTTCCAGTCGGTCACTTGCCTTTCGACCAGCGCTTTGGCATCGGGCCCAGTTTTTTGCCCACCGGCCTGCGCCAACGGCATAGCCACGATGAGAACCATGAACGATCGCGCAAACATATCGGCACCTCCGCGAGGGAACGTCAAGGCGACGATTTTTTGTAACATGCCGATCCGGGAAAGGCCAACAAATTCCTGCCGCGAAGAAATGCCGGATGTTTCAAGTTGGAAAAATCTGTTACCAGCCCCGGGCGCAAGCCGGGGGGTGAGGCCGCTTCATCCCCCGGCTTGCGCCGGGGGCTAGTGAATTGTGACCCCGTTAGCGCCGGCGGAAGAAGCCGACACCCAGGCGTTGGCGAAGCGTTGGCGGGGCGACCACCTCTCTGGGCTCGGGGATTGGTTCCGGGAAAAATGGATCGATCGGCATCCGGTAGCCGAACTTCTCCGCCCGGTCGGCGCGATCGAGATAATCGAGGTAATACAGATACGGCGTATTGGCGTTGTAGTAGAGATACGAATTGCCCAGGCCATACGAATAACGCTGGGTGAACGATTCGCCGTCAAAGGGCGTCGTATTGCGATAGCGCAGCCCGCGATCCATTTCGGAACTGATGATGACCTGAGCGTTTGCAAGGGTGGCGCCGGACGCAAAGAGGAGAAACGCGGCGCAGAAGCGCAGCCGAGACGTCTTCATGATTTCCTCGTGAAGTTGATTGGGGGGGCCGTCCGTGGGAAGTGATCCTTCGCGGCAACTTTACCTCATTCCGGGATTCCATGCGAGCGTTTCAGCGGAACCAGGATGGAAATGCCATCATCCGCGTGCCGACTTTGCACGTTTTCAATTGTGCGAAAGATGCGAAGGAAATGCGTACTCGTTATTCGCGATACAACCGCTCAAGCTCATGCCGATGGTTCTCGACGATCACGCCGCGGCGCAACTTGAGGCTGACCGTCAACTCGTCGTTGGCGACGCTGAACGGCTCGGCGAGAATGGCGATCTTCTTGACCTGTTCCCACGCGGCGACGCCGCGCAGGGCTTGCTGGATCCGTGCTTCCAGGTAAGTCGTCGCCTTGGGATCGGCCGCCAGCTTGCTTGGGTCGTGGCTTGCGCCCATCTGATCCGCAAGGTTGTCCCAGTGTGGCACAATCAGGGCGCTCAAGAAATTTCGCCCTTCGCCGCAAACGACCACCTGATCGATGCAAGGATCGGCCAGCAGGATCCCTTCGATGTGCGACGGCACGACTTTCTTGCCATTGGAGAGCACCAGCAGTTCCTTCTTGCGGCCGGTGATATAGAGGAAGCCATCGTCATCAAGTCGCCCCAGATCGCCGGTATGCAGCCAGCCGTTGACGATGGCCTCGGCGGTCGCCTGTGGGTTCTTCCAGTAGCCCTTCATGACATGTGGCCCGCGCGTGAGCACCTCGCCGTCGGGTCCGATGCTCACCTCCACGCCGGGGATCGGCAGCCCGACCGAATCGATCTTGTACCGGTCGCGGCGGTTGAAAGAGATGACGGGCGAACTCTCGGTCAGACCGTAACCTTGCAAGAGCAACAACCCCGCATCCTGGTAGGCCTGTGCAATCGATAAGGGCAGGGGCGCCCCACCCGAGCCAAGGAAGTCGATGTTTGGCCCGAAGATCGCCTGCAGCCGTTTCTTGAGAACGGCGGAATCCGGGCTTTGCGCGGCGGCCAACACCTTCTCGTAGAAGCGCGGCACGCCCGACATGTTGGTTGGCTGAAGGTCGGCCAGATCGGCAACCAGCGTTTCTTGCGATTGCGCCAGGCACAACGTCGCGCCAACCGAATACGTCACATAAATATCAACGGTCCGCGCGTAAATGTGGCTAAAGGGAAGCCAGCCAAGGAAAATCGAGTCGGGCCCAAACGGTGAGACCGCTGTGAACGCCAGCGCGTTGGATAGCAGATTGCCGTGAGTGAGCATGACGCCCTTGGACAGGCCCGTCGTGCCCGATGTGTAGATGATGGTCGCCAGATTGTCAGGCTTCACAGCAGCCTGGCGGCGTTGCAGGTCAGTGTGTAGCGCTCCACGCGCCGATCGGCCGCGTTGCAGGAGTCCTTGCCAGGAGATCGCGTCGAACGTGATAACGGGCAGGCCTGGGAAATCGGCACGCAGGTGTTCAATCTTCTCGGCCTGCGCGCAATCCGATACGAAAAGGAAACCCACACCAGCGTCGGCGAGTTGATACCGCACGTGTTCGGAACTCAACGGCGCGTGCAATGGCACGTTGATGGCGCCGATGGACAGGATCGCTATGTCGGCGACCAGCCACTCGATGCGATTCTCGGAAAGGATGCCGACGCGATCGCCGACTTGCACGCCGCGTTCAATGAGGGCGACGGCGCAAGCGCTGACCTGCTCGCGAAATTCGTCCCAGCGTAGATCCCGCCACATCCCGTGCCGCTTGGCGCGCAACGCAACACGAGGTCCCAACCGTTCGGCTTGCTCGTTGAACAACCCCGGTAGCGTGTCGGCGGTCATGCGGTCCTCGTGAATTCACGGCGCTATGTGCTCCGCGCGGGGCAAGCCCGCGGCTAAATACTATATAATGAACGCGCCCATCGCACAAGCGCCAGCAATCTCCAGGAGGATCAGACATGGACCGCCAGCCCGACGAGCGTTCACCGTCACGCGAGAACCTGCTCGGCATCGCCCTCGTCATGCTCGTCGGTTCGATGTTCCTGTTTTTCTTATACCTGATCAGCCTCGGTATCGTCGGCAACGTGCTCGCGGGGGGCGGCATCCTGGTCCTGGTGGTCGCGCTTCATTACCTCGTGTGGGGGCGCAACTTCTCGGCACAAGTTGCCGCGGAACGAGAAACAATTCGGCGTCAGGAATTGGGCGAAACGAACATCAAGACGAAGATACCGCCAGAAGCCATCCAGGATCTGGCACGAACACAAGGAATCAAGAGCAACAAAACGCCCGAGTGATTTTTGGCAAGGTAATTGCCCCGAAGGGACACCTCCCACCCTTTTTTCAGGATAGAAAGAAACGAGTCTTTAGCATCAAAACAGACACTTGACGATGACTCGAACAGGCGAATCCTGTAAAATCCTTGGCCAGACCAACTGGCCAAGGAGGGCTTTGTCGTGTCTGGCCCTGGACATTATTTGCCGGATGCCACGGAAGGCCTCACGCGACCTGAAGATCTGCCCAAAGCCAAGATCTTTCATCGCACCCGCAACTTTCCGCATCGCCCTTGTCCACGTTGCGACAAATCCTGTTTTCGCAGCCGAACATCCTGAAGATCAAAGGCAAATCCTACTGTGCCAGCCGTTCCATCCAGAATCCGGCTCCATCCCCGGGATAAACATCGCCGATGTAAGCCGTCGTTCCGAACCAAACTCCCGTCCCAGAACGTCATCTTGTTGCGCTACCCGCCACCGCATTGCAGCCCTTTAGCCGGCGCACTTGGGAGGAAAAACTGGCTTCCTTCCTGATGGAAATTGTCAATGAGCTTCTCCGCATTCAGAACGAAGGGCTATTGCCCGCAAAAGACTGACCGAAGCGCCTGGCGCTGCGAATGGGGATGCAGGTGACGATACGCTCCGTGGACCAGGCCCATCGCCGCCACCCAGTTCCACACGGCTCGGAGACTCGCGATCTCTTTGCGAGTCGTGGCCGAGCTGAGCGGTTTCTTGTGATGCGCCCCTTCATCTTCGACCGGCGCGTAACGTGATCTTGCAGGTTGGCGAACGTCAGCGTCGCGATGTTGAACATGACGCCGAGCGTCCGTTCGAGATGGCGCAGGTGCATCTCGATGGTGGCGAGGGAGTTCTTCTCCAAGGCGCCGAGCGAGTGGACCTCGATATACCGTGACTTGAGGTCTTTCAGCGTCAGGATTTCCGATTGCGTCGCCCTCTCTTCGGCTTTCACGACCGGTTTGGACACCTTTCCGTCGCTCAAAATGAATTCCAGGAAATCGACCTCTGCCGGAACGTGCAGGAGCTGCTGATCGACAAGCATGAGATTCTTTTCGATCCCTCCCGCGAGAGTTTCTGCCTGCTTCCGGCTCGTGGTTTTCAGCGTGTAGGTGTAGCGGACGCCGGCCTGTCGGAAGATCACACGGAACCATTCGCCACGTTGTTCGAGAAAAGCCATCGGTTGTACCTCCTTCAAATCGTAAGGGGGTAGACAAGCGACGCAACCTCAACGCTAACCCGATTCTGTTCCCAAAATCCAATGGTAACGAAAAAAGGGTTTACGTCCGTTTGACGTAAACCCTTATCCACAAAGATGCCGGAGACAGGACTTGAACCTGCACTCCCATTACAGGAACCAGGCCCTCAACCTGGTGGCACTGACAATCAGGCATACCTCAGTCGCATTGAGAAAGCATCGCAAACACTGCAAATAACTGCGTAAAACACACTTTTTCGATCCGTCTGCATTTCGGATGCGTTGCTCTCGAATCTCAACTAATTGTACCAAAAATGTACCACGCCGGCAAGGCTGCGCTTCGAATTTCAAACAAACCTGTAACCATCGTCAAAAAAGAAGGCCGTCCGAGATCGGACGGCCCCAAGTCAAGTTTGGGCAGAAATTAACTGATGCTGATGGTCATCGTTCGATCATAGAGATCCAGGTCAATGCCGCCGTTTGAGTTACCCCCGTCATCTTGCACTTTGAACGTAAACGTCGGCGAGCCGGTCGTATTCGCTGGTGGTGTGTATTTCAGTTTACCGGAGTTAATGTCGCTGACGCTGACAAATTGGTTCGTGGTGACGGCCACATAATTGCTTCCGTCATAGAGCCAGAGAGTACCAATGGTGGGCAAAGAAGTAATCTTGACCGCAAGGAAGTTGTTACCATCGGCAGAGTCTGAAAAGCCGAAATCATAGGCATTGAAAAAGTAGTTACTGTTTTGCATCGTGTACACGGTGTGGTCCGAACCTGCCGGCGCATCATTCACCGAATTGACCGTGATGCTCACCGAATCGAAATCGAACTGAGATCCTCCCGATCCCGTGTTGCCCTGGTCGTTGGTGGAGATGTACAGCGTGTCGCCGCCATGGTAGTTCACATTCGGCGAGTACGTCAGGCCATCCAACGCTGCGTTGATATTGGCGATCGTGCCCGTGAAGGTCATGAACCCGTCGGCCGTTCCGTCGCCCATCGAGAACGTCAGCCCCGTCGTCTGGCTCAACGTGAGTGTGCCGTACATTGCGGACAGCGAAACCTGCACCGCGGACGAGCCTGCGTCCACATCACTGATGCTGATGAGATTGCTATTGCCCGACGAGAAGACGAGGTTGGTATCCTCGTTGGTGGACTGCGATCCCGGCACGGAGTTCACCGGTGCGGAGTTCACCGGCGCTTCGACGCTCCAGGTGACAGTTTCATCGGCGGTACTGACTCCGTCGCTCACAGAAACCGTAATGGAGTCGTAGCCCAGGAAATCAGTTGGTGGCGTGTAATCAAAACTGCCATCGGCATAAACCGTGACCTGACCGCCAAACGACGTTGAAACGATGGTTCCGACCGCGCTGGTTTGGCCGTTAACTGAGACGATCGCCAGCGTGCCGGATGAATCGGTTGTGTCATTTTGCAGGATTCCGCTTGGAGGTTGGTAGAAGGGTTGATTTAACGAAGCAAGGTAGGTATCGGGCGCCACTTGCAGTCCACCTGCCGCTGCCCGTGGCGCTGGCGCGGTGTCCCGCCAAACTGAGCGACCATACGTTCCCACCACGAGTTGGTCACCGCGCAACTGCAGGTCGTAAGCTTGCACGAACGGCAGCCGCGTGTCGTTAGCGCCGGCGTCGTCGAAGCGTAGCCATCTCCAATCTGGCGCGGCCGTTGTGCCCATGTTGACACCCTGGTAAACGCCCGTGTCGGTGCCGGCGTAAAGGGTTATCCTGCCGGCGCGTTGATCCACTACTACAGTTTGCACCGGAACATTGGGCAGACCGTTTGCCTGGACAACATAGCGGAGCGCAGGATTTGCGTTTCCCGGATCATAGGTGTTGCCGGTGATTTGTTGCCATGTAAGCCCTCCGTCTCGCGTTTGCCAAATCTGCGGTCCACCGAAATTGTCCAACGTAAGGTAGGCGTAGCCCGAATCGTTTCGATTCGCGGGGTCCCATGGATGGCCTACGTCGGCGACCAACCTGCTGATATTCTTGCCAGCGCCAAATTGCTGGCCGAGTAGCTGCCACTTTGGCGTGTTTGCCTGGTTGTACCAATAGACTTTGCCGTTTGCTAGGGTTACGTAATAACCGTTGGTTCGTGTGTCAGCCCCGAACTTGCGGAGGCCAAACACGACCGACTTGATAGTGGACTCCGGAACTGCTTCTGGGAGTAATGTCCAATTGTTACCCCGATCTGAACTCTGATAAATCTGCGTTTGGGTTGCTTGCACCACAAAATTGCTTTCGGTTCGCAACGGGTCGACCGCGAACACGGTCATAAACGGCGACGCGGCCGCACCGGCAGGGAGTGCAAGCTGCCGCCACGTTTCTGTTGGCGTGCCGAAATTGTCGACGCGTTTAACGCTACCGTTCTGGGAAGCGAAATAGGCGGTCGCCACGTTGGGGTTCGAATCGTAAAACACGCCGACGCCATCGCCTCCAGGTCGGATGGTTTCTCCTTCGGCCGTGCGGCCTCCGGCCACGGCTTGCCAGCCTGGAACGGCGGGGTCAGTTGTTTTTCCAAAAGCGTTATCCCACGCAGCCTCGAGAATCTGGTTTCCATTGGCCGGGTTAACTGCGACGCTATCTACCTGGAACGTTTGCAAGCGCGAACGAATCGCCGGCGCGGAAGAGTCGTTTAGGTCGGTCCATGTCCCCATCGCAGCTGCGGCAAAGTTAGGGCTGTAGCGCCAAAAGCCACCATCGTTCCCGGCGTAAACTTGGTCAGTTCCCGCCGCAGCCCCTGCTGGCTGGTAGAAGGTGAATGCCGAAAAATCGGTGTGTGGGACGGTTGCCCCGGCGGCGGTTGGGACGATTGATCGCCAGAGGCCGGCCCCCCCTGCCGCGGCTGGGTCATACTCCGCCACACCAACATTGCTACCGCTGGAGATAACTGCTCCCACATAAACGCGCCCGCTGGTGGACGACACGCCGAAGGCCAAAAACGCCTGGCCCGAGGTGAACACGTTGCCGACATGGCCGATGTTGGTCCAAGAATTGCCATCATTGGTGGACTTGTACACGTCCCGCCACTGACCATCCGTGTTGTTGGCGACGGTCATGTAGATGTTCAGGCTGCCGTCAGCATGACCGGCCGCCAGTTTCACTTTACCGATGTTGCCCTTGGGCACGTTGGACGTATCCATCATCCCGGGTGGCGGATCGCCGATGTGCTGCCAGGTGGCGCCAAGGTCGATGCTTCTCCAGAGGCCCGAACCATCGTTGTTCAAGCCTGGCGCTTTGGCCCAAACGCCGGCGAACAAGTAGAATGCGTTCCCCCACGACGAGTAGGTGTATTCTAGGTCGGTAACGCGGATATCGGGACCGATCTGGTTTGGTTGCATCGTTCCCGGATCGATGCCTGGGCCAGTAACCTTTGTCCATGTGAACGTGTCGGTCATCGGGTCTCTGACGCCCTTGAAGATTCCCCTGCCATCGGCGGTATTGTACGTTGCCGGTGTTGTGTTCCACGGATTATTGATGGCACTCGACGTATCCGCATAGGTCACGGCGGCGAAGAGAATATTCGAATTAAGGGGATCAACGATGATTTTGTTAAAGGCACGGTGGTAAAAGGCAGGTAGGCCTCCGTCACTGGCGATTGCCGGACCGCTCGAAATCAAGGTGAACGTGTTGCCCCCATCCGTAGATCGAAGCAAGCCGCTGCCGTAGCCTCCGTCGGCCTTCGTGTATAGGCCCTCTCCGGTGCCGACGTAGATCGTCTTCAGATCATTCGGATCCACTGTGATGGCTCCAACATTGAGGCTGCCGGCGCCGAGGCCGGTTTGCCGATCAGCCCCTGTCGCCCCGACGCCGACAAAATCGGTCAAAGGAGTCCAGGTTGGATTGGCCGTCGTAAAGTCCGTGCTGCGCCACACACCGCCCGCCGCGGAACCCAAAAACATCGCCGGATTGCCGACATTGTTTTGACCCACTGCGAGTGCCGTCACTCGCCCTGTGACAGCCTCGGGATTGCTGTTGGCGATTCCGGCAGTGGCACCCAGGAGCGGCGCGGGACCGATCGGGTTCCACGCCAGGAGGGTGCGGTCCTCCAATATCTCCAGCTCAAGCACGGCATGGCGACGCCCAGAGCGGACGATGGGCGCGCGCTTCTTGGCGACGCCTAGCCAACGACGAAGTAGCGACATGTGATCACTACTGTCCGGTTATATGTCGGATAGTGTCAACTGTTTATGACTGGGCGTTTTTTCCTTCTGTTCGCCGAGTGCGTTTAGCATGGTAAAAAGCTGGGTTTTCTCGAAAAGCGTGATGCTGAGAATTTGCAAGATCTCGTTCAAACTGCGGTCCACGTTGAGT
>JACPPF010000094.1 GCA_016191165.1 Planctomycetota bacterium | reverse complement strand
CTGCGGGGATCAGGCAAATCGGCAAGCACTTCAAGAAGGGAAAGCGGAGCCATCATGGCAATCTCCAATCCTAAGAAAGCGATTCCCCCTTCTACTTAATTCCTTCCGACCAACCAACCTCAATTGGCGAATTGCCCTGGGGCTCGACCTGCCAGAAATGGCCTTGGCCTTGACACTTCTTTATCCAGCGCTATACTCCGCCGCTCTTTTGGCTCACTGTTGTCAGGGAAAACGCACCCACCGGGGGAGTGCGGAAAGGCGGGAGACGCGGTGGTTCACGGTCGTCGGCCAAGGTTTGGCGCGCTGGTGCGGCAGGTCGCTGTCCTGAGTGGCATCGTGCTGGCGCTGACGCTTGCGCCGACCTCGCTTGCTCAACGGATATTAAACGAGACCCTGCCCTCGGCCGACCGCTCCGCTCCAATCAACGTCTCCGCAGACCACGCCGCGACGTGGGATGAAGCGGGTAGGAAGGTTTTTTTGCTCAAGGACGCGGTGATCAGTCAGGGTTCAACCGTGTTTCGGTCGCCCGAAGCCGTTGTGTGGGTGGATCAAGCTCGCTTCGAGAAGGAGAAGGTGTACCATGTCGTAGTCTTTGGCGACAAGTCGGTACGACTCGAGCGCACCAAGGCCGAGGTACAGGCCGACTACGGCTACCTCCGGACGGCGACGACCGAGGGCGTGACGCTTAACGTGTACAAAAGTCAAGTCCTGAAGCGCGACCTGTCGAGCGACCGCCTTTACCTCAGGGCGCTCGCGAACCTCTCGGCAATGCCTGAGGCGAAGCCCGCGTCGCCTGCCCTGGTTCAGCCAATCGCGACGACGTCCAATCCCGGCGCCGGCATCCAGTTGACGGGCGGTTCCCAGCCGGCGCCGCTGCCGTCGGTGCCGACGCCGTTGATCGATCCAAAAAAGTCGCTTGATCTGCCACCGGCCCCGGAGCCAAAGAAGACGTTCTTTTTTCAGGTTCCGGGCGATCCCAAGGCGATCCCGGAACCGAAATTCCCGGGCGCTGGCCCGATGCCGCCATCGCCGCCGCCGATGTTCAGCCCGAATCCGCTCCCCGCACCCGCGCCGCGCAAGGCGCAGCCCCGCGTGAGCATTCGCCCGCGTTATGCCGGAAACCTCCAGGTCCAATACAAACCGATGGACGACGGCATGACCGCGGTGATCGTCACCGGTACGGGCGGCGTCATCGTGCTCATTAACGGAGCGGCCAGAAGGACGCCAGATAATCCGGGCAACCTCGACATCGAGGCCGATCACGTCGTCATCTGGACCAAGGGAAATGGTCAGAAACTCTTCAGCGACATGAAGTCTGAGCACGGGGCGGATAGCGGGGCCCACGAGATCTACATGTCAGGCCATGTCGAGATCCGCACGCGAACCAAGAACGAGGTGGAAACCCTCCGGGCCGAGGAGGTCTATTACGATGTCCGCCGGGGCGTCGCCGTCGCGCGCAAGGCCGACCTGGAAATTATGTCGGGCAAGCTCTATCGCCCGCTCCACATGATTACCGATGAGTTGATTCAGGTGAATCCCAAGCTCTACAAGGCCGTGGGGGTCGGACTCTACAGTTCCATCATCCCCTCCGACCCTGGCCTGATTTTCAACGCCGACGACGTCACCATCGATGAACGGCAAACCGAACGCACCTACCTCGGACTCTTCCCGGCTTATGACCGGGACGGCAAGCGCGTCGTGGACACCGAACGCCACTTCACCGGACGCAATCTGGTCGCCCGGATCGAAGGCGTGCCGTTGTTCTATTTCCCGTATTTGCGGGGCAATATCGAGGATCCGCTCGGCCCGTTCGAAGGCGCGAATATCAGTTATGACAGGATTCTCGGTTTCCAACTCTACACCACCTGGGACATCTACGACCTGCTCAACTTGCCCAAGATTGAGGGCACGCGCTGGCGCCTCAACGCCGACTATCTCAGCGCACGCGGGCCCGGACTGGGCACCGAGTTCGATTTCCGCGGCAGAGACTTGTTCGGAACCAAAGCCTATTTCACGGGTGTGATGAAACTCTACGGCATGATGGACAACAACCCGGACCTCCTGGGCGGCAATCGCGGCCAGGAGACGTTTTGGCCCAGCGCCATGACCCCGATTCCGATCACCCATCCCACCTACCGTGGCTGGGCTTATGGCAAGATCAACGTGCAAGACCTGCCTGCGGGCTTTAACGTGCTGGGCCAGCTGTCGTTTTTGAGCGACCGCAACTTCCTGGAGCAATATTACTTCAACACCCATTTGAATGAACTGAACCAGAACACCTACCTGTACGCAAAACAGCAACAGGACAACTGGGCGTGGTCGCTATTTGGCCAGATCAGCGTGCGCGAATGGGTGACCGAGACCGACTGGCTGCCCAAGGCCGACGGCTACCTGACGGGGCAGACCTTCCTCGACGATTGGCTGGTCTACAACGCGCGCGCCAGCGCCGGCTTCGGGCGCCTGCGCCCCAGCAGCCTGGCTCCCTTTGCGTACATGCCGACGGACATTCGCACCGATGCCGGGCGCGTCGACTTGCTGCAAGACATCAGCCTGCCATTTTATCTCGGCCCGGTGAAAGTCGCGCCCTATGTCGTTGGGGACCTGGCTTACTACTCACAAGATGTTTCGGGCGATTCGCGCGGCCGGCTCTATGGCGGGGCTGGCCTGCGCTGGAACATGCCTCTGTCACGCCTGTTCCCGGACATTCAAAGCGAGCTTTTCAACCTCAACGGCATCTATCACAAGGTCAACCTGACCGGCAACTATTTCACGGCCGCGAGTAGCTCGCGGTTCACTAATTTTTCGCAATTCGATCGGCTCAACGATGACGCCACCGATCAGGCCTTGCGCGACATCACGCCGCGGCAGTCTGCGCTCAACCCGACCAATGCCTCGTATCTCACCAGTTCGCCTTTGTTCAACCCGCAGTCCTACTTGATTCGCCGCCTGATCGACTCCAATGTGGACACACTCGATCAGATCGACGTGCTGCAACTCGGCATTCGCCAGCGCTGGCAGACCAAGCGCGGCTTCCCGGGCAACGAGCACGTCATCGACTGGATGACCTTCAACCTGGGCGTCTCGATCTTCCCGCGTTCCGATCGCGATAACTTTGGCCATACCTTTGGCATTTTGGAATACGACTGGACCTGGAACATCGGCGACCGCACCGCCCTGACCAGCTCAGGCTGGTTCGAGCCGTTCGACGGTGGGCCGCGCGTTTTTGACTTCGGCGCCGTCTTGCAGCGACCGGATACCACGCAGTTCTACATCGGCTACCGCCAGATCGACCCCGTGCGCTCGAAGGCCGTCGTGGCGAACGTCACCTATCCCTTCAGTTCCAAGTACGCCCTCACCGCCAACACGATCTGGGACTTCGGTGTGAACGTGCAAACCTACGGGGTCTATCTGACGCGTATGGGCACGGATGTCATGGTCAACTTTGGCATCAACTACAACTCCACGGTGAACACCTTTGGCGTGGCGTTCGAGGTTCTCCCGAACCTGTCGCGCCGCACCGGGCGCACCGCGGGTCTCTTCCCGATGCCCCTGACCAACATCGATCCAATGATCAATCAGCGATAACCCAGCCGCTCGCGGCCTGGCACGATTGTAGCGATCGTGCCGGCGCACTTCGGACCAAATGCGGCCAGATTGCCGGATGTGGCGCTCAGGAAAGCAACGGGGTTTGTTACGATAACCCCACCATGACCCGAAATCTGCAAGGCCGACGCATCCTCATCACCGGCGCCTCCAGTGGTATTGGCAAGGCGCTGGCGCAACAGCTCGCGCCACTGGGCGCGAAGCTTACCCTCGCTGCCCGTTCGGAGGACAAGCTCACCGCGCTGGCTTCGTCGCTTCCCGGGTCTCCCCTCGTTGTTCCCACGGACATCACCCAGGAGGATCAGCGCCGGCGTTTGCTCGAACGATCCAGCGAGCACTTCGGGGGACTCGACGCGCTCGTCAACAACGCAGGCATCGCCAGCTGGGCACACTTTGCGGATTCGACCGAGGAAATCCTCAGACGGATCATGGAGGTGAATTTTTTTGCTCCCGCGGAACTGCTTCGCTCAGCCATCCCATTCCTCGTGAACGGCAATCAGCCGGCGGTCGTGAACGTTGCCTCAATGTGTGGCCGACGCGCCATGCCGGCTTGGAGTGAATATTCCGCGAGCAAATACGCCCTGTGCGGTTTGACCGAGGCCTTGCGAGGTGAGTTGGCCCGGTTTGACATTGATATCCTTCTGATCGTTCCGGGCTTGACGAGCAGCGAGTTTTCCCAGCATTTCCTGCGCTCCGAGGGCAGGGCCCAGATCGAATACGACAAGGGCATGAAACCCGAATCCGTCGCAGCGGCAATCGTCAACGCCCTACGAAAGAACAAGACCGAAACCTGGATTGGCGGGGATACGCAATGGATGCTCCGCGTCAATCGCTGGCTTCCGCGTCTGGTCGATTACCTGCTGGCGCGGCGCGTGCGGAAGCTGTATGAGGCCAAATAACGGCGTGGGCGCCAATGCCGCATCGTCAAATCACGTTGTCAAGTCGTCGCAAACCTCCTGATCGGACCGCCTTCGCCATTCTTCGCGCCACGGCGTAATCGAAACGTGTTTCGCACGAAGAAAATCCGTTACTGGTCCGAAAACTGGTAAAGAGGGAATAACCGGAGTAATTGGAAGCCAAAACAGGGTCGCGGCTGGGAGGCGAAAATGCGCAAGGTCATCCTCGGCATAATGCTGGTCGGTCTGGTGATGGCGAGCGGGGTGGAAGGCCAGCCGAGGAACATCCTGAAGGCGCCCGTTGCGAGTGACCTACCGGGGGAGATGCCAACCCTGGCTTCCTCGCGGCCCAGAGCGCTATTGCAAGCGCCGGTTGCCAGCGCGCCGGAGCCCGTGACGCCGCCTCACATTACGGAACGAGCGCCGCTCGCCTTGCCGCCGGTGATCGCGTTGACCGGAAGCTCGTTGCCCCCAATCGGCGTGTTGCCGCCCAGCCTCGTGCCGGGGGAACGGCCGCGTGCCAACCCGTCAGCTGCGCCCGCCCGGGTATGGTTTTCGGCCGAATATATCTTGTGGCTTACCAAAAGCAGCCCGGTTCCGACCCCGCTGGTCACCGTGGGCGATAACATCGGCTTCGGGCGCCTGGGCGCGCCGGGCACGCAGGTCATCTATGGCGGGCGAAGCGAATCCCTCGGCGGGTTTTCCGGATTGCGCCTGAGCGGTGGAGTATGGCTGGACCGTGAGCAACAAACGGCGTTTGAGGCAAGTGGGTTCCTTCTGGAACGGCGCACGCAAATCTTCTCCGCCAGGTCGGATGCCGCGGGCAATCCAGTTTTCGCGACGCCGATCCTCGATGCGACGGTGAATGGGGAAGGCGCGTACATCACGTCCTTCCCGGGGTTTGCCGCGGGCCTGACCGCGGTCCACAACTCGTCGCGCCTGTTTGGATATGAGTTCAACCTCGCCTTCAACGTCCGGCGGACCAATGCGGTCCGGGCGGATTTCCTGATCGGCTATCGCAACCTACAGCTGGAAGAACGGCTGGAGGCGTTTCAGCGGTTCACCATTCTGGGGCCGGGCTTTCAGTTTGCCGGGGCACCCGCGGCGCCTGGCGATGTGATGTCGAGTTTCGACCGTTTCGGTACGCGCAACCAGTTCAACGGCGGCCAGGTGGGCGGCCGAGTGGACTGGACCGACGGGCTCTTCACGGTCGGCGTCACCGCCAAGGTCGGGCTGGGCGCCACGCACCAGATTGCCGACATCGACGGCGGGTCATTGCTCATCAAGCCCACGCTGGCGCAGACCGTCGCGCCGGGCGGCATCTTCGCGTTGCCCAGCAACATCGGCGGCTATTCACGCGATGTCTTCACCGTCGTCCCCGAGGTGGGGATCAATCTCGGTCTGCGTTTCACCGAACGTCTGAGCGGTTACGTCGGATACAACTTCCTTTACATCGGCAACGTGGCCCGGCCAGGCAACCAGATCGATCGTGCGGTCAACGTCAACAACGTGCCCACCGACAACCTGTTCGGCACCCCCGGCGGGCCGGCGCGTCCGGCATTCAACTTCCAGGGCAGCGACTACTGGGCCCACGGCATCAACATCGGATTGAATTTTCAATATTGACATGCAACTTGCGGCTCTGCGGTCGCGCGGCGCCATGCGAACGCTAAGAGTGCCTAAAACAATGAAAGTAGGTCAGGCTTTCCAGCCTGACGGTCAGGCTGGAAAGCCTGACCTACTTCATTTCTTTGGACGCTCTAAGTCGCATGCGGCGATTTTGTGCTTCCACGCAACCCCTGTTCGTAATCAGGATACCGCAACGCTACCCTTAACTCTTTTTTCATCCGCCAGTTGTTGATGCGTCGATTGCCCTTCTCGTGAGGCGGCGCCGGCTGGTCTGCCGGTGGCGGCAAGAATCGAGGGGCCGGCGCCTTTAGCAAGTGGGCCAGCGCCGAATAAAACCAGCGCCGGCGGACCGGGTGATCGTCGCAAATATTGTACGTCAGGCCTGCGACGCCCTGGCACTCGGCCGCGAGAATGGCCTCGGCGCCGTCGTCAACCTGGATCAGGTTCAGCCATTTGTCCGCGTCGCCCACGATTGGCTCGCCCTTTTCGATCGCCTGCCGGCGCAGTAATCGGCCTGGACCGTAGATGCCCGCGAATCGCAGCACCAGCGCGCTGGGCAATCGATCCCGCAGCACGGCCTCGGCATCAAGCACGATTCGGCCCGACTCCTCCACCGGCGCCGCCGGCGAGGTTTCATCCACCCATTCGCCTTCGGTCTGCCCATACACGCTCGAACTGCTCACGTAGATGAATCGCCCCGGCGCCGGCAGATGAGAGAGCACATTCGCCAGACCGTTCACGTAGACCGCACGCATGTTGGCCCCGGAGCTGCGATCAAAGCCAATTGCGTACACCACCGTATCAACGCGGGGCAAAATACGAAGACTGTTGACATCGAGCACATCGCAAACGATCGGTTCGACATCGGGCGGAAGGTGCGTGGCGTTGCGCGTGGCGGCGAACACTCGGTCACCGCGCTCACGCCACCGCGCCGCGACGCGACGGCCCAGATAGCCACAGCCAAGGATCAAAAGTGTTTTCGTCATGTTTAGCCGCTCGCCTTTGGCAAGCGCGCGTGGTGCCACGCCGCAAGCGGTTTCAGCGTCGCTGAACGGCGAACGGTCGTCCAACGCAGGCGTGCTTCCAGCGTTCCGTACCGTTGGCGTCGAATTCGTAGACGCAGCCGTCGCCGTGACTGGCGACCAGCGTATGCCCGTTGTCGAGGCGGATGGCGCGATTGGGGTTGTTGACGTTGCATTCCCAGTGGACGTTTCCTGTGGCGTCGATTTCCCGCACCTTGCCGACGCCGCCCAGAGCGACGAGATATCGGCCATTGCGAAGGCGTTCGACGCTTCCCCAGGCGAGGCCGTTGCCGACCTTGACCTTCCGGACCAAGGCGCCCTTGTCGTCGATTTCGCCGATGTCGCCGCTCGCATCGATCCAGACGTAATGTCCGTCCGGGAGCTTGCGGGCGTGGTAAGTATGACCTTGCGTCTTGTAGCTGAAGACAATCCGGTTTTCGCGTGTCACCTCGATAATGCTCTGATAACTGGAGATCACCGTATTGCCGTTGGGCAGACGTTGAACGCTGGTCGGGGCAATGCCTGCATGTTTCCAGCCGATGACGCCGCGGGTGTCCAATTCGTAGACCTGGGAGGCGCGCGAGTCGGCGACGAGGAGGCGACCGCCGGGGAGCCACTGGACGTCGATTGGGTTTTGGATGGCGACCTGCCAGCGGATGTCACCAGACTTGTTGCATTCATAAAGTCGCCCGGTGCCGTCGGCGCGTTGACTCTCGGCAACGAGCGTCAGGCCAAGTGGTTGCTCGTCGAGGTGGAGGGAATTCCAGACGATTTTGGCCTCATGGTTTTTCCACCAGGTTTCCCAGGCCCCGCGAACTTTTTTGTCCTGGTTATCGTTGGTAGGGTCGAGCCAGACAGGAGGGCTTCGTTCGCCGGCGAGGCGAAAGAGCAGATCCTCCGCGCGCCAGGCCAATTCTGGCGCGTCGCCGGTCAGCAGGCCGATCAAGGCCGGCACGGCTTTAGGCTCATGCGCCCGCACCAGGGCCGAAGCGGCCAAGAAACGCACCTCGCTGGACCCATCAACCAGACAGGGAATCACCTTCGCGCGCTGGCGGGGATCCGCCGATGCGCCGAGAATCCAGGCAGCCACCGCCCGGCATTTCGGCTGTTTGTCATCAAGAGCCTGTTCCAGCATGCGCTCGCCGCGCGCGTCGGCGCCAGCCATTTTTTTCACTGCCTTGCGAAGCTCGTCCTCCACCCAGGCCTCGTCCACGAATGGCAGGTAATTCAGTAGCGTTTCAAGGGCGCCGGGCGGTTGGCGCTCGGCGAGTAGGCGTCCCGCAGCCGCGGCGAGGCCGAGACGCGTATTTTGCTCGATGAGTTGAATGCAGTATTTCGCCCGCCGGGAGGTCTCCGCGTCGCGTTGCCTTGCCGCTTCGCGCAGGAAGGGCAAGGCGGGTCGGCCGGCGCGGATCAGCTCGTCGGTCGCACGAGCGCGCTCGGTGTAGCGGCTGCTGCCGAGCTGCGCCGCCCGCAATTTAAGGGCCGCTTGTTCCGTGCCGCTAGGCGTTCGCCGGCGGAAATAGGCCAACAATCCCGGACCGTCGATCGCGACACCTGCACGCTTGAGCGTTTGTTCATCCTGCGACAAAAGCGATTGCGCCTTCAAACCCCCAGCCCGCCCTGCCCAGCCCATCAACGCGGACAAAGTCACGGCGCCCAACAAGATCAAGGCACAACCTACTTTTGGTCTAGGATTCATCGGCAATCCGTGGTGTTTTTTCTTTCCTCGCGCGACGCTCGCCTGGTTTTTTGGGATTTGCGCTTGCGCGGGTCGCAACGGAGACTCATTTTACACCAGGTAATCACACATTGACACATGAAGCCGACAAACTTCCCAAAGAACTTGCCGATTTTTGCCGATTGTGTTCAAATAATCGACACAAGCCAACCGAACGCATACAATAGCGTTTGCTTTTTCGTGACGACCTCAAGGTTGAGTTCGTGAAATGCAAGGAAGAAACCGTCCCAATTTGGCGGGAACGCGGCGAACCTTGACGCTTGTTCCCAAGGGGAATGGTTTTATGGATTACAACGCCGCCATCACCGGGTGGGGTTGGTACAGTCCGGCTCAGGTTCTGAGCAATCACGACCTCGAAAAACTGGTGGACACCAACGACGCCTGGATTCAATCGCGCACCGGAATCCGCGAACGGCGCATCGCGGGGCCCAACGAAACCACGTCCACGATGGGAACCATCGCCGCGCGGCAAGCGCTCGAAGAGGCTGAGTTATCCGCTCGCGATCTCGACTTGATCATTTGTGCGACCACGACGCCCGACCACCTCATCCCCGCGACCGCGTGCCTGATCCAGCGCAACCTGGGCGCCAACCACGCGGCGGCGTTTGATCTGAACACGGCCTGCTCCGGGTTTCTTTATGCGCTCGCCACCGGAACGCAGTTCATTCAAGCAGGTGGCGCCCGGCGCATCCTGATCGTGGCCGGCGAGACGCTGAGCCGATTCATGAACTGGGAGGATCGCTCGACCTGCATCCTTTTCGGCGATGGCGCCGCCGCTGTCGTGCTCGAACCGACCGCCCAAACCGCAGGCGTGCTCAGCACGGTTCTCGGTTCGCGGGGCGACGTCGAGCACATGCTCTCCATCGAGGCGGGTGGCTCTGCCCGCCCGGCCTCCGCCGAGACGCTGGCAGAGAAAGCGCATTGCGTGCGCATGAAGGGAAACGAGATATTCAAACTGGCCGTCCGCAGCATGGCGCAGTCGGCACAGGAGGCGCTTGCCAAAGCCGGTCTGGTCACAAGCGACCTGCGCGCCGTCATTCCCCACCAGGCCAATCACCGCATTCTCACGGCCACCCAGGATGCGCTCGGCGTTTCCGACCAGCAGATGTTCGTCAACATCGACCGCTACGGCAACACCGGCGCATCGTCGATTCCCATCGCACTGGGCGAGTTCCTTCAGGGCAACGCAATCGACGTTGGCGATCATCTCCTGTTCGTCGCCTTCGGCGGCGGTCTGACCTGGGGCGCCACCGTGTTGCGCTGGGCCGACATTCCCGCGGTCAAAATGGAACGCTGGGAAACGATGCGCAAGGAAAAACTCGCCCTCACCGGTTGATGCTCTGCCGTCCGCTTCCCAGAGCCCGAAGGAATTCGCCCTTGGGCTTCTCGCGTTTTTGGATCCCTCTCGTGGTAAGATAATGGCGTCTACCGAGCCTGAGCGCCAGTGAAGAGCCGCTCAATGCCCTTCGCTGGCGCTCAGGTTCGGATGCCATTCCGCTGGCGCTCAGGTTCGGATGCCATTCCGCTGGCGCTCAGGCTCGGATGCCCTTGGCCACGAATCCTGGAGGTTGCCATGCTGTCGATCCGCGTAATTCTCGCGGCCTGGTGCATCCTCTTCGGCGGGTTGGTCGCTCTGGCCGGTGAGCCTGCAAAGGACTTTCAACCTCGCCCTTTCCGATCTCCCGCCGGCGAGCGTACGCTGGAGCAGGTCTTGAAGGACCTTCAGGAACAGACCGGCAACGCCATCGTCGATCGCCGCGGGGAATCAAATCGTGCCAACCCGACGTTGACTCTCAAGTCCAAAACCTTCTGGGAAACGCTCGACGCCATCGGAGCGCAGTCGGGCATCGGGTTTTCCGCCTATCAACCCAGCCGCGCGGTGGCGCTCATCGATACGCCCTATCGCAAGAAGATGATGATCCATCACGGCGGCTTGTTCCGTTTCGCCGTCCGGCGCGTCACGGCGACGCGCGACGATGAAACCGGCGCCCATTTCGTGGACGTCGCCCTTGACATCGCCTGGGAGCCACGCCTGGAACCGATCCTCATAAATCTGGAAGGAGGCGTCGCCTCCTTTGGCAACAAGGCGCAGAAGCTGGCGCGCCAGGGCGTACTCAATGTCGCCGGCGCCGGCGCCACGGACAAGATCGAGCTGCGCCTGTTGGCCCCGCCACGACAGCAAGAGGAAATCAAGTCACTCCACGGCGAGTTGCGCGTGCTCGCCCCGCCGCGCATGCTGGAATTCGCTTTTGCGGGCCTGAAGGAAAAGGAGCGTCGCTCGGCCAAGCAGGAGGGCGTCATCGTCACCGTGGCGGGCCTGAAAAAAGCCACGAAACTGTGGTCGCTGGACCTGGTGATTCAGAATCCAGAGGGCGCGATTCCCGAACTGGAATCCTTTCGCGCTCAATCCTGGCTGGATAACAATCGCCTGTGGCTGACCTGGACCGATCCGCGTACTAAAAAGAAACAGACGTTGATGTCCGGTCCGTTCGCGGAATATCGGGACGGGACCAGCGAAAAGATGAGAATCGCGTTTGCGCTTGAGCCGAGCGAGAAAACACCGCTGCCGCCGCCTGGGGCGGACGTGACGCTGCACTATCGCACGCCCAGTCGGGTGACGGCGTTCACGGTTCCATTTGCGTTTCGGGATCTGCCGCTTCCATGACCGGGGGTCGCATCGGCGGTTTGGGATAAAACCGGTCCATCCCGTCCAGAGCGGGCCAGACGACCAGGCAACTCACCGCCACGCTCACGACAACATTCAGAAGCGCGACGCCCGGTTGATGGTGTCGGCGAATCAAATCCACCGTCTCCAGGGCAAACGTCGAAAACGTCGTGTAACCGCCGCAGAACCCAACGCCGAGCAGAATGTACCAGGCCGGCAGCCGATCGCGCAACGGCAGCACGGACAGGCCGAGCAGCAAGGAGCCAGTCACGTTGATGACGAACGTCGCCAGTGGAAAATGTTCCGTCCAATGGTGCGACGCGATCCAGCGCCCCAGCCAGTAGCGAGCATTCGTGCCCGCCGCGCCGCCAAGCGTGAGCAGCACCACCGGATGTAAGAGGAAGCCGATCATTTTTCGCCCCCGGTGGCGGCTCGACTCGACCGAGTGGGAACCACGTGCGGCTTGCCGTGCGGCGCATGGGTTTGGCGGGATTTACCTTCAAGCAGGTCTCGAAACAGGCGCACATATTGTTGCGCTTGCGCCTCGAAGGTGAAGTGATCGCGCACGCGGTAGTAGCCAGCCATGCCGAAGGTTTCACGCAGACATGCGTTACTCAGCAGCCGGTTGATGCCGTCGGCGAGCGGCACGGGTTGACCGGGCGGGACAAGGAAACCATTTAGCCCGTCCTCGATCACCTCCGGCGTGCCACCGACCGCCGTCGCGACCACCGGCACGCGGGCGGCAAACGCCTCCAGCACCACGTTGGGCAGGCCTTCCGTGTACGATGGCAAACTGAATACATCGAAATTCGGCAGCCAGCGATCCAGGTCCGCGCGGAAATCCGCAAGGACGAAGTTGTTTCGCAGGCCCCGGCTGGCAATCTGCCTCGCCAGCGCGGCGCGGAGGGGGCCATCGCCGAAGAGAAGGAACCCGGCATTCGGCTGCATTCGCACCACATGCGCCGCCGAGTCCACAAGGTGTTCGAAGCCCTTTTCCGGGCTCAGACGCCCCGCGGCCCCGATCAGGAATTCGCGGGGCTTCAAAAAGAACGATTGCAAAAACGCCCGGCCCTGAGCGTCGGGCTCGCCGAAGCGGTCCGTGAAGATCGAATTTCGGATGACGCTCACGCGCTCGTCGGGCACGCCGGCGCGGCGCACCTTGGCTGCCTGCCCCTCCGAGACGCACACGACTCGATCCATGAAACGCATGTTGATCCGGTCCAGCATCTCGTAGAGCCGAACCTTCCACGTTGCCGCGGTCCAGCCACGTGAGACCCGCACGACCGGGATCCCGACGCGCCTCGCCGCGGGTCGCCCGAGCAAGCCCGCCTTGTAGCCGTGACAGCAAAGCAGATCGATTTTTTGACCCTCGAGTTTTTCGCGCAGCTCGCGCTGCACCGCGAAGTAGTGTGGCGAATTGCTGGCCAGCGCCTCGGCGTGGAATCCATGGCGCGTCAATTCTTCCAGAAACGGGTGACACAGGCCACGCTCGGGAAACGAAAAGAAACGCGATTCGACATCGAAGGGCAGACTCAGCGCCAGCCCGAGCATCTGCCGTTCCGGTCCGCCAAAAAACGGCGACGCTGTCAAATGTGCGATACGCATCCTTGCCCCTTCCATCAAAAACTTGCCTGGTCCATCCTCAGGACGAATGGTAGCGAGATTACGCTCGTGAAAGCAAGCCCGAATTGATTGGTTGCCGAGCCTGAGCGCCAGCGAAGGGCATTCGCGCGCAAATCGTCTGCCCTTCGCTGGCGCTCAGGCTCGGATCGCAACCGCGTGCCCGCGCGCCGCCTGAACCGTTGAGCCGTCGTAGAGTCGCTCGTAACGCGCAACCATCTTCCGCACGTCGAAATGCTCCTGCACGCGCAGCCTGCCCGCCTCACCCATCCGGCGGGCCGCGACCGGATCGCGATAGAGGCGCAAAAGTGCCAGCGCGAGCGATTCCGGATTGCGCGGTGCAACGAGCACGCCCGTCGCGCCATCTGCGACTGCCTCAGGCGTGCCACCCACGTTGGTCGCCACAACCGGCAAGCCGCACGCCATCGCTTCGAGGATCGTCAGCGACACCCCCTCGGAGATGGACGACAGAACGTACATCGACGCCTGGCGCAACAAGGCAGGTACGTCCCGAATCACTCCCAGGAACTGCACCTGTTTTGCCAGATCGAGGTGTTCGACCAGTCGGATCAAATCGGCGCGCAGCGGTCCGTCGCCGGCGATCTGCAAGCGAAACGTCGGCTCTGTTCGCACCACCAACTTGACAGCCTGAAGCAACGTGGCGAGGTCCTTGTCCGCGCACAGCCGCGCGACGATGACCGCCGGGCCGTCAACGCACGGCCCCATGAACGTAAAACACGCGGTGTCGATGCCATTGTGCAGCGCGGTGATTCGCTCGACCGGCACGCCCTGGGCCAGCGCCAGGCTGGCGCAATCGTCCGACACGCATACAAAGCGATTTGTCAGCCGCGCCGCCAGCGCAGTCAAGAAGACCTGCCGGCGGCTGTTGTACGTCCCGCGCCCGTGCTTGGTGTGAATCACCCGCGGCACGCGCGCCAGGCAAGCGGCAGCCCCGCCGTAGAGCAACGGCCTTTCGTTGTGGGTATGAACGATGTCGGCGTGCCACCTGCGAAGCATTTTCGCGAGTTGTAATGGCAAGCGCGGCCGCAACCCCGTGCCGAGGCCCAGCGCCGTGACGGGCCAACCCTGGGCTTCGAGTTCCGCCGCCAGGACGCCGCGCGTGCCCAGCGACACGAATCGGAGATCATAGCGATCTCGATCCGCGTGTTTGGCGAACTCGACGAGCAGCTTTTCCTGGCCGCCGAGGTCCAGACAACCGGTGAGGTGGATGACGCGCAGGCGCATGATGAATCCCACAATTGATTTGAATGCGCCAGATGCGCGAAACCGCCCAGCGTAGTGTGCCACGGGTCTATCGTGCGTCCAGCGAATGCACGGGTTCGTGGGCGGGTCGGTTAACATGGGGCGTCAGCACATCCAGGATCCGGCGCGCGGCCTGGCCGTCCCACAACTCCGGAACGACATGCCGCGCGCTGCAACCAGCGAGGGCGTGCAAGCCCTCGGCGACGATCTTGCCAGGATCGAGACCGACGAGCCGGTTGGTCCCTTGCGCCACCGTGACCGGCCGCTCGGTATTCTCGCGCATGGTCAGACACGGGACGCCCAGGTAGGTCGTCTCCTCCTGCACGCCACCCGAGTCCGTGAGTACGAAACGGGCGTCGCCGACCAGCTTCATGAAGTCGAGGTAGCCAAGCGGCTCCGTGAACAAGAGGTTGGGCAGCGCTTCGCCTTGCCCAAGCGCCTGGCGCGTTCGCGGGTGGACCGGGAAAACAAATGGGAGCTCGCGCTGAAGGCGTGCGATGGCGCGCATCAGGCCGGCGAAAACCTCCGGCCGGTCCACATTCGCCGGCCGATGCATCGTCAAGACCGCGTACTCCCGGGGCTTCACGGCAAGTCTATCCAGCACGGTCGATTGCGCGATCCGGGCGGTACACGCGATCAGCGTATCGATCATGACGTTGCCCGCGAAATGGACGCGCTCGCCCGGCACGTTCTCCGCGCGCAGATTCGCCGCGCCGCTCGGCTCAGAGACGAAGAGCCAGGTGCTGATGGCGTCGGTCAGGATGCGATTGACTTCCTCGGGCATCGAACGATCAAAGCTGCGTAAACCCGCCTCGACATGGGCGACAGGCACGCCGAGCTTCACCGCGGTCAAGGCGCAAGCCAGCGTCGAATTCACGTCGCCAACAACCACGACGGCGTCGGGCTTGTGCGATTGCAGCACCGGCTCGAAGCGTTTCATCACCTCGGCGGTCTGCACCGCATGGGAGCCGGAGCCGACCTCGAGGTTTTCATCGGGCCTGGGAATATTCAATTCGGTGAAGAACTGCTGCGACATCTTTTCGTCGTAGTGCTGCCCGGTATGAACGAGCAACGCGTCCACATTGTCGCGGCGCTGGATCTCCCACAGGAGCGGCGCCACTTTCATGAAATTCGGGCGAGCGCCCGCGACGAGCATCAGTTTCAATGGCATCTTGGCTCTCCTCGGTATGACCATCCCCGGGAATCGCTGCGCTCATCCCGGGGATTCCGGCACTTTAGCGCCAGTTCACGAACATTCGCACAAACGTGTAGGATGCGATCAAAAACCCGCCGCTCACGCCCACGAGTCGAGACCAGGCGAGGAACGTCCACGCGGGCAAGGCGATGGTTGTCTGCGTCGCGTGAAGCCGAAGGTAGACGACGGCCAGGCCCAGGATCATGTAGGTCGGCACGATGTACCCCCGCGACAAGAAGCAAATGCCGATCGTGTAGGCGATGGTCATCCCCATCATGAACGGGTGCAGCCTTCGCAACTCCGGATCGACCTCGTCACTCTCCGGCGGCGGTTTTCGCAACTGGAACAAGCCGCGCACGGAATAATAAAACGCGCCAAGGAATAGCGTGCCGCCGATCAGGCCGAGTTCGGTGAAACTGTGAATGAACGAGTTATGCGCCACGTGGCTCGAAAACTGCCGATAGTTGTCCATGCCAATGCCGAAGATCGGCGATTGCTGGAAATACATCAGCCCATCGCTCCAGAGCTGAATGCGCGTCTGGCCAGTCCCTTCATCGGTGGAAATACTTGTCATGCGCCCGGCAAACACGATCAGCACCAGGGGCAGACAGATCAGACCGAGCAGCACCGTTTTCTTGCCGCCAAACTTCAGGTGAACGAGTGCGCCCAGGCCGGTCATGAGTGCGAGAAAACCGCCGCGCGAATGGGTGAGCATCAAGGCGTAACCAAAAAAGACCAGGAGGACGAACCAGAATGGCCGCATCGCCTTGCTGGTCGGATCCGTGAGCCAGTAAAGGCACAACGGGATGGCGGTGACGAGGATCAACGCGAAATCATTGGGATCGTTGAAGATGCCGGTGCCACACATACGGTTGACATTGACCATCGCTCCGGTGTGCGGATCGCGAACTTGATCGACCACGTAGGTTCCGTGGTTGATATCCTTTTGCCCCAACGCGACTTTCGGCCTGGCGGTGGGCATGGCGACATCGGCATGATAGCGCAGAACGGCAATCAAGGTCACGCCAGCGCAGAAGAGGGTGATCCAGCGCAAAAATTGCCGCAGCTTGTCCGTGTCGGTAATGAGCGAAATTAGCAGAAGAAAGTAGATCAAAATCTTCGCAAACTCGACTACCGTCTCCTGGATCAGCTCGGTGTTGCCGTGAAAGAAGCCAGAAAGAAAGACCGCAGGCCACAGCAAATACACACAGGCGGCAATCGGCGGCACGCCCGGAGAGCGAACCGACATCTGCTGAAGCACCGTGGGCAGGGACACACCTAGACAGGCGAGAATGATCCAGCGATAGATTTCCACCGTGGCGAGATCCGGGATCAGCTCACTCGGACGAATGAACAGCATCGCGTTGGCCAGTAGGAACAGGAAAAATCGCATGGTGTTGACTCTCGGATTCTTGGCCGACCAGCCCCACGCGCAAGCGTGAGGATTGCACGAATTCCAAGCAATCCCCACGCTAGCGCGCGGGGCGGGTGTAATTCGCGTAGCTAGGCCGCAAGCGGCAATTGCGCCCTGGATGGCGGCTGATCGACCGCCTCGGGCCGCGGGACAATGCGCAGGCGGTGCAAGCGCTCGAACGACATGCCCAGCATGTGCAAGCCGGTTGCCAGCAGAATGCGCAGGTCGAGCCAAAGGCTCACGTGCTCGATGGCGTACACATCGCATATCAGCTTGCGACGCACGCTTTCCAGGTCGGTATCGGGTGCCAGTTGCACTTGTGCCAGACCGGTGATGCCCGGCAGTACGGCGAGGCGTTGTCGATAGGTCGGCAGCGCTTGCGCCAGTTCCTCGACAAACTCCGGACGCTCTGGACGCGGACCAATCAGGCTCATCTCGCCGAAAAGAACGTTGAGCAATTGCGGCAATTCGTCGATGTGCGCGCGGCGCAGGAACCAGCCGATGTAGGTGATGCGCGGATCGCCGGGGATCGTCCAGCGCGGGCCGGTGAGCGATTCGCATTGGTCGATCATGGTGCGAATCTTGAAGATCGTGAACGGCCGGCCGTTTTTACCCGTGCGAATCTGCGTGTAAAACGCCGGCCCGCGCGACGTCAGCCGCACCGCTAACGCCGCCAGCAAAACGATCGGCGCAGCCAACACCGTCAACACGAGCGCCAGCGCGAAGTCCACCAGGCGCCGAAGCGGCGCGTAGATTCGTTGCGCTCGTGTCGGTTGCGCCATCCTCGGCTCAGACCGAGGAAACGCCAGAATCGCGTTCTCCTCGCCAACGGCCGAATCGGAAGATAATGAAAGCGTATCCAGGTTGGTCAGCATCCTACTAACCTCCAGGTTGAAATCGGGTTCGAATTGAGGCACGTCTCCAACGTGCCCGCACGGTATCCACGTGGGCTAAAAAACCTCGCGCCTCAGGACAGGCAGCAAATCCTGCATGAACTCCACGCAAGGGTCGCCGTCAATTGGCTCATCGGGCAACATCAGATCGCGCATCAGATAAAGTTTGTGCAGCATTTTTTCGCCCGCGAACGCAACGCGCGGGTGCTCCGCGATACGCCAGCCTTCCGTCCCGTGCCACGACCAGTAGATGCGCAGATGCGTCTTGCCCTCAGCACGCTCCTTGACGAAGCGGGCGGTCCAAAACTCCGGCGGCGCCTGCGCGGTTTTCGATGGCAGGGCGAAACGCCGGGGCGTCTCGACCTCATAACCATTGCCCGCATAGCAAACCTCGGGCGTGTGCGTGCAGACGGCTCGGGCCCGACCGCAGGCGAGCAGGATCGTCACCGACTTGCCATTCGTGGCATGGACGTAACGCCGAGCGATCATCCCGGCTAGCCCATTGCTGGAATCGGGTTCCATCGGCAGGTCCGTGCCGTGCCAGTCGCCAATGACCATCGGCAACTTGCCAAGGCGGGTGGCCGCGTCACCGAGGTCGGTTGGTTCCGACCAGCGATCGGTCCACACGCCGTGGACGACGCCGGACGCGATCAGGACCACCACGGCGCTGGCGATAATGAGGGTGCGTTGCATCGGAATACTCCTAACGCGGCGAAGCCGCAAAGTAGACCGCTCGCTCCGCGAGCGGTTTCGTCTCGCGGAGCGAGACGACTACTTTCCAACTTCTCCGCGGCTTGCGGAGAAGTTCCGAGGCAAGAGTCTACTCGCCTAGGCCCAATACTATTCGTCAAGCGGAGCGACACCAGCCCCACGCGCACGCGTTGGGGGGTTGGGCAGCCTTCCAAAACCGCCAGCTTGCGCTGGGGGCTGGTCAAGTGCTCTTCGACCAACGGTATGGCGCCTACGCCGCAAGCGGCGTCGCGGCCATCGGTTTGCCAAAGGAACTCGCCGGCATTCCACTCACGACCGCGCCGAACACGCGAATGCCCAGGGTGGCCAGCTGCTGGCTGGCGGCGTGGACATTGTGCATCTGGCTCACGTCGCGCATCAGCGACACGATGACGGCGTCGGCGTACTGGGCGATCAAAAGCGAATCGGTGGCGGCGAGCACCGGGTGCGAATCGACGATGATGAAATCGTACTCGTCGCGCAGCTTCTCGAAGATGCCCGTGATGCCGGTCTTGGCCAGCTCTTGCACGACATTGCGATCCCACAATCCCGCGGGCATCAGAAACAGGTTCGCATCGATCGACGTGGACCGCACCGCGTCGGGCAGCTCCACCTCGCGAAGGGCGACTTCGCTGAAGCCCGGTTGCAGTGGTTGCTCAAAGAGTTGGTGTGCCGCCGGGCTGCGCAAATCGCAATCGATCAAAAGGGTCCGGCGTCCAGCGCGAGCGAGGCTCATCGCCAGGTTGGAAGCCAACGTGGTCTTGCCTTCGCCGCCCACGGCGCTGGTGACCATGATGACGCGCAGATTCTCGACACCGGCATTGCGCAGCAGCATGGTCCGGATGGCGTCGATCGATTCGATCAGGTTGTGCCGGACGATCTCCAGCTCGCGCGGGTTGGCGCCGGCTCGATGATGCCGCGGATCGGGCAACTCCGGCACCGCGCCGACAACACGCATCGCCAGCCCAGTGACAACCTCGTCCGGCTCGTGAATCCGCCGGGCCGCGAATTCCCACCAGGCGACGCCGATCAATGAGCCGAAAAACGCCAGGATCGGTGCGAAGATCAGCATGAGCAAACGCTTTTTCAGATCGCGATTTTGCAATTCCGCTTCGCCAATGGGCGTGATCCGCGCTTCAGCCTCCCCCTCCATCTGGGCGTGCTTGAACACGTCGAACAGGCGATCGACGTTTTTTTGTTCCTGCTGAATCTCCGAATCGAGCAGGTCGAATTTCTTCGACGAGAAGTTGATCCTTTCCATTTCCTTCGCCAGCGAATCGGCGCGTTCGCGCGTCTCGGCCACGAATTTTTCCAGTGGTACGATCTCGGTCCTCAGGTTGGCCAGGTTCAGGTCCAGATCGGCTTCTTGCTTCTGCCTGACTTTTTTCAGCATTTCCGACTTGACCTGCTTCATGTGTTCGTCGGCTTTTTTCTTGGCGGCCGCGAAATCGACCTTCGCCTGTTGCAGGATGTACTCGGTCGAGGCGTAGCCCATCTTGACCAGCCGCTCGACGAACTTTTCGAGCCGGTCGGCATGATCGACCTCCTTGCGCAACCCGAAGTCAAAGTCAAGCGCTTCCTTGAGAGGAACGTCGTTGAGCGAGAGCTTGTCGAGGTTCTTCTTGGCCGCCTGGAAGTTGGCCGCCTGGGCGTTTTTTCGTTCTAGATCGAACCGGAAGCGCGAGCCGTCCGTTTGCGCCTGCCTCAACTCGATCTGCGTGTTTTGGAGCAGGTTCATCATCGCCCAGGGATCCTTGACCCCCTGGCTCTTGAGAAGGTTATCTTTCGCGTTGACCTTCTCGGCGAGTTTTTCCTTGGCGGCCTCGTAGAGGAATTTGGTCCTTTCCAGGCGATCCTTGCGCCGGCTTTTGTCCTCACTCCCGGTGATTGTCATGAACGATTTGACCATGTTGTTGACAATCACCTGAAGGTCGTTGGGCTCCTCGCCGGTCAGCGAGACGGTGAGCAGCTCGGAGTTTTCTTGCGTGTCGATCTTGAGGTACTCTTCCATCCAGGTCAGCGTGCTGAGCGTGTCGGGGTGTTTCTTGATCAGGCTCAAATGCCGCACCGAGTCCTGGCTGAGCGTGCGCATCAGCACATCGCGACTTTTCAAGCGGGCGGCAGTGGTTTTCATCGTGATGGCGAACTCCTCGCGATTGGCCAAGCGCTCGGTCAAGGGACTGGGCCTCGACGAAACTTGCAAGAGCGCAAACGCGGTGTAGCGCGACGGCAACAACATCCAGGCCGCCACACCGACCAGACATGCCGCGAGGAAGCCCACCGCCCCGGCCAAAAACCAGCGCCGCCGCAACGCCTTGAGCAACGACATCGCGTCCGGGGTCGAATTCAGGACCGGGATTGGCGCCAAGGAGGCCACGGCCATCGGCGACCGGCGCGGCTCCGGCAAAACAGGCACGTTCTCAGCTAAAGGGCGGTCTGGAGCAGCCATGGTGAACCTCCGTGTTGATGGCGCGAAATCCTGTCCAATCACGTTGCCGTTTCCACTACTTCCTCTTCCGGCGCGGCGATCGGCTTCTCGCGATTCGGCGGTTTTTCGCTGGCGTATAGCGCCAGCGGATTGACCTCGAAACGCTGCATCGTGACCCGAGTCGCCTGCGCCGTCTGACTGGGCGGCTCGATCAGCAACGTCTTGAGTATCCACAACTCGATACCCAAAAACAAAAGACCGAGCGGCATCATCAACCAGCCAGCGACATCATGGAACAACGCGCCGCCGAAATGATTGCCAAACGAATCGTAGAACAGACCCGTCACCGTGATCCGCAAGACGTTCGACGCCAAAGCGATCGGCACGGCGCTGCCGGCAATGAGAAGTTTTTCCCACCATGGCTTGCGGATCAAAATCGCGACGGCCGTGGAGAGCGCGAAGAAGACGACCAACATCCGCAAGCCGCTGCACGCCTCGACGATTCCCAGTTCGATGTCGTTGAGGAGAATGACATTCCCCTCGGCCACCGCCGGTCGGCCCAGCACCTGAAGCGCGAACGTGCTGACCGCGGTGGCGAAGCCCTGCATCGGCGCCGACAGGGCCAGCGATACCGAGTGCGGCAAGGGAATCATGAACGCCAGGAAAGCCACCGACGGCAAGGACCAGGAAAACGCCTGCCAGCCGCCCGCAAGCAGAAATAGACCGGCGCAACAGGGCAAAAACGACGCCTGATCCAGGTATTCAAAAGAATAATGCGCTCCCGCGAGCCGCAACCCCGCAGCTATCAAAAGCAAGGCCGTTCCAAGCCAGTTGGCGTTGAGCGCGGCCGCATCGAGGCGCTCGCGGCGTAGCCAAAGGAGATAGAGCGCGAAGGCGGGAACGAGGTATCCGTGCGAGTATTGTGGATCTTCCGTCCAGCGCGCGACGATTCGTTCCAGCGTGGTCCAGTACGCCCACAAACAGGCGGGAATCAGAAGCACCACGATGGTCAGGGAAAAGGCGCGAATTCTGGGCGCGGGGATGGGTTGCGCGGTCATGAGGTCCCTCCGTGGTGACCGAGAGCGTCCGGGTGCATCCGCAAGGTTGAATGGACAGTTTCCTGCCCCCGCAGGAAAACGCGTCCGCTCGGCTCAATCAAGCCCATTCCACCACAAATCATCATGAAGCGGCAGGGGGACATGCGAGCCGAGGGCACATCTTACAAGCGAACGGCGTTTCGAGTCAACCAGGGTTTCGCGATGCTGGGGGAAATTTCACAAATCATGGGCAATTCGCCGCGGACGTGCCCCGCGCGGAGCAAGCTCCGCGGCTAAATGGCCCGCTGAGCTTCCACGGTGCGGCGCAGTCCTTCCACGAAGGAAACCTGGGGATTGTATTTCAGATCGCGTCGTGCCAGGGAAATGTCGGCCTTGGAGTGGCGCACGTCCCCCGCACGTGCCGGAGCGTGAATCGGAACGAGATCTGCGCCCAGGATTTCATTGAGGCGCCGCACCAGGTCCAGGATGGTCGTCGTCTCGCCGTTGCCGATATTGTACACCTTGCCGCTGGCGTCCGGCGCGTCGGCGGCGTTGACCACCGCTTGCACGGCGTTCTCGACGTAGGTGAAATCACGCGATTGCAGGCCATCGCCCTGCACGATCGGACGCTTGCCTTCCAGCATCGCTGCGATGAACAGCGCGATCACTCCGGTATACGGGCTGCGTGCATCCTGGCGCGGGCCGAACACGTTGAAAAATCGCAGCCGGGCCGTCTCCAGGCCATACACGTTCGTGAAACTTTGACAGTAAAGTTCGCCGGCCAACTTCGATGACGCATAGGGCGAGAGCGGCGCGATCGGGTCGGTCTCCACGCGCAGCGCGCCTGGCGTGCCGCCGTACGCGCTGCTGCTGGCGGCATAGACGACGCGGCGTACGCCCATCTGCCGGGCCGCGTCGAGAACGCTTAGCGTGCCCGTGGCACAGACGTCGTGGGTCGTCATCGGATCGACCAGGCTGCGCGCCACCGAGGGCAACGCCGCCAGGTGAAACACCACCTCGCAGCCAGCGACGGCCGGCTTCAAGATCGAAAAGTCGTTGATCGAGCCCTGGATGAAGTCGATACGACTCGCGAGGTGGCTCAGGTTGTTGGCCTTTCCCGTGCTCAGATTGTCGAGCACACGAACCTTCCATCCGCCGGCGACGAGATGCTCCACCAGATGCGATCCGATAAACCCCGCTCCACCGGTAACCAGGCAATAGCGCATGGGATACTCCTTTCGCATCATTATACACGTCCGCCTGTTGAACCACGCCCCGAAGAGGACGCACGTTTTTTTTCATTCACTCGCAAGCGATCCTGCCCGCGCTCCATTCGGGGCGCGGGCAAACGAATGGGCAATTTGGGCAATCACTGCCCGCCATGCGTCCTGTGCTGCGCGATAAGCCAGGAAAGTCGGGAAAGCCAATGACTCCGGTGCATTCCGCTTTTCCGGCGTTCCGATCAAGACGAAGCGGCTGCGTGCTCCATCCCATGCCACGCGCCGAGTCGGTCCACCTGGTGCGAAGGAGCACACCATGCACAAACAACCCGAAAGCAGGATGCTTTCGATTGCCGCCTGGCTGACCAGTGCCGTTTTCCTCGTGGCCGGCTGCCAAACCACGCCCCTGTCGCGGAAAGCGGGCGACTCCCGCTTGCCCGTCTCGCTGGGCAAACCTACCGCACCGGGCGCCAACCCGGCCTCATGGCAGCGCTCCGCGGACAACTTCTCCACCGCTACTCCGGGAACGAATGCCAATGATCCCGTGCGCTCGGCCAGTTTTCAGCAGCCTGACGGGCCGTCGAAAAACCTGACACCGTTCCCCGATCTGATGCCCAAGGAAAAGCTGGCGTCTACCCCGTCCAGGCCGCCAGTTGTTCCTCCGACCGGGCATCGGTTGCATGGTAAGTCCTACCCCGGTCCGATGCTGGCATTGCCTGGTGTTCCCAACGAATCTTCCCGCATCACGCTGCCGACCTACGTGATCCGGCCGCCGGATGTGCTGTTGATTGAATTGCTGCCCCAGTTCAAGCGCAAAGATCTTGATCCGAAGATCGACATGGAAAAAGTCGGCCTGAATCAGCCGATCATGGGCCCACACGCGGTCGCGCCAGATGGTTTGATCAATCTGGGCGTCTATGGCGGAGTACCGGTCGCCGGCAAGACAGTCCAACAGGCCCGCGAGGAAGTGGCCCGGGCGATTCATGCCAGGCTCGACCAGAAGGTCGTCAAGTTCGAGCAGGTTGTGGACAATCTCAAGATGAGCGTGGCGGCCTATAATAGCAGCGTCTACTACGTCATCACCGACGGCGCGGGTCTTGGCCAACAGGTATATCGCCTGCCGGTGACCGGCAACGAGACCGTGCTTGATGCCATCAGCCACGTCAACGGCCTGCCTCCCGTGTCGTCGGCCAAGCGCATCTGGGTCGCCCGCAAGAATCTCGGACAACCGGGACCGGACAACGTCCTGCCCGTCGATTGGGCCGGCATCACCCAGCAAGGCGCCATGAACACCAACTGGCAGCTCATGCCCGGCGACCGCGTGTTCGTCCAGGCCGACCCAATCCGGCGGTTCAACAACAACCTCGGCAAAATCCTCGAACCGATCGAACGCCTCTTTGGCGCGACGCTACTTGGCGGGCAGGCCGTCAACACGATCAAAAACGGCACCACGACATCGGTGTTCAGATAAATTCAATCATGTCAGCATGCCGTGCCGCGTATTCGGCCGGTTGATTGAAAACACGCGTCCGAACGATTGCTGAGGTGAAACCATGCGAGCGTATTTTCTCTGCGTTCCACTTGTCGCACTTCTGTTTTTGGTGTGCGCCCCAAGAGCGCGGGCCCAGGCTTTTCCGAATAGTCCGATGGTTTATTCGCCCTACTCTCGACCTCATCTTAGTCCGTACCTGAGCCTGCTGAACCCCGGGACGGCCGCGTCCACGTATTACAACGGCGTGTTGAAGGAGATTGAATACCGCAACCAGTTGATGCGGCCCATCTTTTTGGGTCAAGACATGCTTTCGGGTTTCGATCCGTCCCGGGCGGGTGCAAGTCAGATGTATCCGGCGGGTGGACCGCAGAGCGCGGAGGAATGGATCAACCTGCGCTTGCGCGAATCGCAGATGTCGCCAACGGGGCATATCACGGGATACCTGATGGCGTACCCGTTCTACAACATCCCCAATCAACGCAGCTTCATGCCATACAATCCGAATCTTTCTCGGCCGATTCGCTGAGGATCGGGCGGGCTCCCAGCGTCGTTGCCTCAAAAACGTGCAAGGTGGCGCCTGGCTGGCTCATTCCGGTTTACGCAGGACGAGGTTGTCGAAATAGGTTTGGGCATCGGCCTTGGTCCACAGGCCGATCTTGCCTGCTTTTTTGAACGTGTCGTCCTTCACGTCGAAATGGAGTTTACCATCCAGGTAACATTGAATGCGATTGCCGCGCTGCACGACGCGGATGGTGTGCCATTTTCCGGAGGGCAGCGTGACATCGGCGCTGGCCAGCATGATGCGTTTGCCGGCGACGACCTTGTAAAGGCGAAAGTTGTCCTCAAGAGGATTCATGCGGACGATGTAGTAGTTCTGAGAATCCTGATAGCGCCAGACGGGGCCGCCGCCTTGATCCTTTTTGCCAGCCACGGCCTTGAAGGAGATGGTGAAATCGAGATCGGCAACGCTGGGCTTGTCGGCGATACAGAGATTGAAGAGACTATTGGGGCCTTTCGCGAAGACCTGCGCGAGCACCTTCGCGCCTTGGGGGGCGGTCTTGTCTTCGACCACTTTCCAGACGCTGCCTTCCCCCTTGCCGCCGCGCACGGCGACCCAGCCCGAGGGCAACTTGCCGACGGCGGCGTCCTCGAAATCCCAGCGCATGGTCGTGGTTTTGTCGCCGGCAAAACCGGCGACGACAAAGAATCCGAAAACGAGCGTATTCATGGCGGCCCCTTGGTGTGTGGCCGTTATTGAATGCGGGGCGTTGGGCGATGGCCAGTGCGTCGCCGGTTGCCGATTCACGCTCGGCTGCCTCACCCTCACCCCCCAACCCCTCTCCCGGAGGGAGAGGGGAGTCATGTCAGCGCTCGCCCAGCGTCGGGTTTAACTCGATGGCTTTTTTTTGATCGGCGGCGGCGAGGTCCCGTTTTCCGGCCCGCGCATGCGCGATCGCTCGGGTCCAGTACGCTGACGCCAGACGCGGATCGAGGTGAATGGCGCGCGTGCAATCCTTGATCGCTTGTTTGCCGTCTTCCAAACTCAGGGCCAGCGTCCCGCGATACGCAAACGCCTCGGCCAACCTGGGATTCAACTCGATTGCCTGGTTAAGATCGTGCAATGCTTTCTTCGTATCGCCCCTGCCCAACCATAGCACGGCCCGGTTGACGTAAGCGTCCGCCAAGCCTGGATCGCAGCGAATGGCCTCGGTATAGTCGGCCTGGGCCTCCTTGAGCATGTTCTTGCGAAAATGGGCCGCCGCCCGGCAAAACCAGGCGACCGCCAACTCGGGATCGAGCTTCACTGCCTGAGAGCAATCGGCAACGGCCCGATCGAAGTCCCCTTTCTTGAAGTAGGCCCCGCCGCGGTTGGCGTAGGCCTGGGCCAGATTTGGATTCAACTCGATCGCCCGTGTCGAGTCGGCCAGCGCTTTTTCGAAATCGTTGCGGTTCAGGTACGCGCCGCCGCGATTCACATACGCAATCGCTAGATTGGGATCCAGGTCCAGCGCCCGGTCGCAGTCGGCAATCGCCTGATCGAAATCCCCCTTGCGGAAGTGAGCCGAGGCGCGGTTGGCGAAAGTCAGCGCGCTTTTGGGGTCGTGACGAATCGATTCGGTATATTCCTCGATTGCCCGATCGTACTGCTTCTCTTGCACGTACTTTTCCGCGCGCTGGTCGCGCCGATTGCGGCCGCGGAGGTGTTGGCCCCAGAGGACGCCAATCACCACGACGGCGAGCAAAGCCACACCGATCGTGATGTCTCGACCCCAGCCGCGACCTCGTTTCGGCGTGACGGTATCCAGCGTGGGAACCGTTTGCGTTGACGTGGACATTTGCGCTCCTTCGCATTTTCTTGTCAATCGCGCTCGCCCGATGCGAACGGCTAAACTTCATTCGACTCCGGGGGCGACTCCGGTTCGGGTCGGCCCAGAAACGGCTGGAAAAATTGGCTGACGAAGTCCTCGGGGTAATCGCGCTCCCCATTGCCGAAATCGTGAGGCAACTCACCGGCCGGCATATGGAAGGTTCCGAAAATCACGTCCAGGATCGGAAACGTCGGCGCGAAATTCCGGTTCATGCCTTTTTCCTCCACCGCGTGATGCCAGCGATGAAACACTGGGCTCGCGAAGACAAATCGCAGCGGCCCGAATGTCCAGTTCAGGTTCGCGTGCACCATCGCGGAGTAGATCAGGTTGAACGGCGTCATCACGATCACCGACTCCGGCGAGAAGCCCAGCAACATGACGCCGACATCCGCCACGACGAACGACAGCAGGTTGTTCACCAGGTGAAACCGCGCGGCCGACACCCAGTCCAGGACGCGCGACGAATGGTGAACCGCATGAAAGGCCCACAGCCAGTGCGAATGAAACAGGCGGTGCATCCAGTAGAGGTACACGTCCTGAATCAGCAGCACGAGAATGCACTGCACCCAGAGGGGCAACGCCGTCAACTCGCGAAACCCGGGCGGCTCGCCGCCGAACAGGATGGCCAGGGCGACTCCCAACACCACCGTGCGGCACACGCGCAGCAGGAGCGGCATGACGAACCAGTAGAGCAAGTCGGTCACCGCCCCACGCGGATCGGTCCACCAGTACATGCCGCGATTGCACGGCATGAAGCGCGCAAGGATCGCAAACACAATTGCCAGGCCAACTAGCCAGCCCAGCGTTTGCAGGCAGAGGTCCCCGATCTCGACCAGCCATTCCATCCTGCGAGAATCCTCGAATCGAGCGCTTTGTCAATCGCATTTTACCACGCCTCACGACCGGGCTCCACGCGGCTCGAATCGCGCGAAGTATAACAAGGCGGCTGGCGTTGAAAAAGTGCAAAGCGGTGTTCGATTTTCGGGCTGGTTCAAGGGAAGGTCACTGCGAGCCGCCGGGCTTGTCCCGGCGGTGAATCCCCATCCGTCTTGGTTCACCGCCGGGACAAGCCCGGCGGCTCGCGGATTGTTTGTTCCCCCTAGGATCGACGGATGTGAACCAGGCCCGATTTTCCGGCCTCGTTCGTAGTTGGCAAGCCCGGAGCGTCAGCGACCGGAGAAACGAAGTGCCTCCCGTGCTTGCTTCGCTGGTCGCTCATGCGCCCGGCTCGTCAGTTCGCGGCTGTTACCCAATACACCGGTTGAACCGGAATAATCGTTACAATCGCGCCGCTCGGCACAATCACCCGCCAAGTTGGGTTTTTTCCAAAGAAAGAATGCAGGCAAGATTTGAGTTTTGGCGAAGAGAGGCAATATTAGCTTGTCGTGAGTTTCGCTCACGACAGTATCGAGGTAGTGACTGGGTGGTACTCGCGTTGGGTTACCGCCTCGCGCTGGGAGTCGCTACCTCGATTTTTTTCCTTGCGCACTTCTTCACCCTTCCTTCACCGGTTTGAATCCCTTCATCACCAATACCCGCCCCATCAGACGCGCCAGGATCGGCACGGGAATCCACTTGGCCACATGCGGCACCTCGGAGCGGCGCAGTTGACGTTTGCGCACGCGAACGTCGATGAAGCGCGCGAACATCTGGCGTAGTTGGACTCCGGAATAGCGTCGTTTGCAGCGCAGCGGGTTCTTGCCCCGATGGGGGCGGACCCAGCGATTCCAGAAGAAGAGCGTGCGAACCCAGTAATCCACGTCGTAGTAGGCCGGAGTGACAGCGAGCACCTTCCCGCCAGGCTTCAGAACGCGATGCACCTCCTCGATGACCTGTTCGGGATGGTCAATGCCGTGGTGCAAGCTGCTGATGCAGACCACATCGATGCTGCCAGCTTCCAGGGGCAAGCCGGTGGGCTCGGCCTGGATGAACTGACCGCGAAGGCCGCGCAGCTCGAAGTTGCGCCGCACCAGTTCGAGTTGCGCTGGCACCGGCGTGCAGACGATCACGCCGGCGCCGTTTTGGGCATATTGCACCCAGTCGGTACCCAGGCCATGGCCGACACCTAACAATTTTTCGCCGGAGTGTTTGGCAAACTCGAGCAGCTTGGGAATCCATTTGCCGTGCTTGGAATGCCGTTCGTTTTCGATGTCGAGGAACCACTGCAACGAATACGGCTCCGGTTCGTCTGTCTTGGTCTGGCGTACCGGCGCGGGCTGAAGGGCTTCGAGCGAGTAGAGCCTCTGGGCAAACTCGCGCGGGTTGTGCGGCCCTTGCAGGTGTTCAGGCCTTGCTTCGGGACTGTCCACCTCGGGTCGGCCGAAGATTGACTGAAGCGCCAAGCCCGGGTTCTCCCAAATCCGCACCTTGAAAGGAAAAGACTCCGCCATGTGCCTGGGTCTCCATTCACGCACTGCGTTCGAACGTCCTGTTCTGGTTGGTTTGCAACGTGGCACTTAGTTTTTTTGCGCGAAAGAATCAAGGCCAATTTGCTTGACCAGCCCCGAGCGCAAACGACGGGTTGGCGGGATGTCGGCGCCGCAGTCGTAAATCATACCGCGCTCACCGCGCTGGCACTCGGGGTTGGTGAAAGGAAAGCGGGTCGAAAACGGCAGGCTCAGCGCTTGCCCTCCTCGCCCAGCATGCGCTCCAGCGACTGGATCGCCTCGCGCACGGTCTCGAGGTTGGGATTGATGCGGTTGGCCCGGCGATAAACTCGCAAGGCAGCTCGGAGTTTCTTCTGCTTCATGAAGCATTGCCCCATGCCGCTGGCGGCGCCGAAATGACACGGGTTGAGCCGTAACGCTTTCTCGCAGTCGGCAACCGCACGAGCGTATTCGCCGCGATGGTAGTAGAAAATGGCCCGCTGGTTGTAAGCCTCGGCAAAACGCGGGGCCTTGCGGATCAGGGCATCGAAGCCCGCGAAAATTTCCTCGGCATTGGCCTCGGCGACGACCAGCTGCGCGAGCCGCTGGAGTTCGTGATTATTTTCCGGCGTGTCACTGCGCTGCCACAGCGACCACAGCGCTTCCGCCGCCAGCTGGCGGGCGACCGGGTCGTCGTCGCGCAGGCATTTGGCGAGGGACGGGTTAACCTTCATGGTCCCCGTCAAGCCGAGCGCCAGAATCGACGCCTGGCGAACCTCCGCGTCCTCGGCGCTCAAGAGTCGTTCGAGCGTGGATTCCAGGTAACGGGCCTCGACGGCCCGTTTGTATTTCAAAAGCGTTTTTCGATATTGTCTCGACCAGTCTGAAGGCTCGTCCTCGTGTCGGTGTTCTGGAAGTAATTGGTAATATTGCAAAATCAGTGGCTGCACCACGATGACACCTATGAAATGGGGGGATGAATCAGCAACCAGGTGTTCCGTCACCGACCTGCATACGTTGTAGGAAAATGAAAAGGGGATACAAGCCCCATGACGGTTGCGGCGGAGCGTTCGCACGGCGCCGCGCGAACGCTAAGCCGCAAGCGGCTAATTCACGGACTGGTCGCGCTCCCACCGCTCGCGGGCATGCGTGTTTTTTTCCACGCCGTCACGTCGCGGTCAAGCACTTCGACTGCACGCTGAAGTTGAACGTCGATACCGCGCGCCAAATCATCAGGGTGCGGCTCAACGAGAATGTCTGGGCGCACGCCCTCTTTTTCCATGTTGACGCCTTTCAGGGTGTGGACGCCGATGCGCGGCGTGCGAAACGTCGAGCCGTCGATGAGCTTGATGTTGCGCGTACCGATCACGAACCCGCCCGTCGGCTCACCGACCAACTTGCCCAGGCCCAGCGTGCGAAACGCGTGCGGGAAGATCTCGGCATCGGAATAGGAGCGGTTGTTGATGAGCAGCACGAGCGGCTTGTGCCATTTGCGGTCGAACGAGCGCAGCACCAGGCCGGACGAGCCATCGCGATGCGTGAAGATCGTGTGCTCCTTGCCGACGAGGTAGTTGAGCACCTGGTCGTGCGTGAACCCGCCGCCGTTGTAGCGGACGTCGAGGACGATGCCCTCCTTGTCGAAGTTATCCGAATACAGCGCGCGGACGAAACGCTCCAGTCCGGGCTCCTGCATGTTGGGAATGTGGATATAGCCCAGTTTCCCGCCCGACAAATCCGCCACCCGTTTCGCGTTCCGCGCGACCCAGCGCTCGTACATGAACTCGTTGAGCTTGGCCCGGCTCTCGCCCCGTATCTCGACGCGGCGCTGGGCGCCCCCCTCGGCATTGGTGACGAGCAGGGTGACCACCTCGCCGACCTTGTCGTTGAGAAGTCTCGACACGTTGGTCTTGGGCGTCAGGGCGAAACCGTCAATGGCAACGACGCGATCGCCCGCGCGCAGGTTGACGCCGCGCTGGTCGGCCGGGCCTCCCTTGAGAATCTCGGCGATTTTCAGATCGAGGCCGCGATGGGTGGGATCGAAGAGCAAACCCAGGTCGGCGGTTTGCTGATCCGGACTGCCCAGCTTCCCCGAGATGCCCAGGTGCGACGCATTCAACTCGCCCAGCATCAGGCTGATAAGCGTATACAGGTCCTCTTTCAGAACGCAGTGACGAACGATCGGGCGGTACTTTGTGCGAATGGCTTTCCAGTCGGCTCCGTGAAACTTCGCATCGTAAAACTCCTCATTCAGGGCCCGCCAGCTCTGTTCAAACATTTCCAGGAACAGTTCGTCCTGGCGAATCGCCATGCGGGCGTTGAAAGGGACGATGTTGGGTCCGATGACGCCGGTCCCGCCAATCATCACCGCCCGGCAATTCCCCTTGCCGTCGCGGAAGTAGATCTGCCCGGGAAAAAACCGTGACCATTGAATCTGCGTGGGCTGCAGGTTTTCGTTGGTGATGCGCGTCACCGATCCGCCGTTGGCGTTGGCAACCCAGAGATCCTCGCCGAGGTCAGACGGCCCACGAAAGGCGATCTTGTTGCCATCGGACGAGATGGAGCATTCTTTGGTGAGGAGTAGCCCGGCAGGCTGCTTGACGCGGAGGTGGATATTGTCCCAGTCGATCGCGTTGCCTGCGAACACGCCGCGCGCCGCGGGTTTTTGCAGGGAGAGGACGTGAGCGGTGAAGCCGATGCCCTTGCGCAAGCTGATGAACGCGAGCTTGTTGCCCAGCCGGCTCCAGGTGACGCCGCCGTTGTAGGTGGCGAAACGCGTGATGTTGCGGGCCGGATCCTGCGCCGTCGCACCGCTTGAAGGAATGATGTACAATTCGCTGGCAAACGATGCGTCGGCCCGCGCATAGCAGACCCATCGGCTGTCGGGCGACCATTCGTAGTCGAAGACCTGTCCCTGGCCGACCAGGACTTTCTCGTTTTTGCCGTCCGGGTCCATTGTGACAAGTTTGCCGGCCCGCACGAACGCCACGCGCTTGCCGTCGGGTGAAAAGCTGACGCCGATTTCCTTTTGCGGCGTGTCCGTGAGCTGCTTGACCTGATAGCGATGGGCGCGCACGAAATCGGGATGGTCCGGATCGTTCGCCTCGAGCGAATAAATGTCCTGGTGCCCGTTGCGGTCGGACACGAACAGCAGCCTCTTGCCATCGGGCGACCAGGCCAGGCCGTGATCGAAGGCCGGGGAATGCGTGAGGCGTTTCGTAACGCCACCCGCGCGCGTGGTCAGGAAAATCTCGCCATGAACGACGAACGCGACATGCTTTTCATCGGGCGACCAGGCAAACTCGGTCGCGCCGGTCGTGAAGGTCTGGATCGTTTCCGGGTTCACCTGATAGTCGGCGTGGACCTCGATCGCGAGTTTGCGGCTCTTGCCGTCCTTAATGGAATGGATCCATAGATCGAAGCCGCATTCGTATGCGATGAACTCCCCATTGGCGCTGATGCGCGCGCGGCGAACGAATTCGTCCTTGTGATGCGTGATCGCGACGGGCTTGCCGCCGATGGATTGCTTGACGAGATTCGCAAGCCCGGTGGCGACATCGCTGACGTAGTAGAGGGTCTTGCCGTCCGCGGCCCACATCGGGTAATCGTCCTGCCCGTTATGGGTGGTGATGCGCCGGTTGTTTGTGCCGTCGGATTTGGACAGCCAGATGTCGTTGTTGGTGGACCCGCGGTAACCCCGGCGATACCAAAAGCCCGGGCCGCGGACGTAGGCGATCTGATCGCCCTTGGGCGAGTAGACGCCGTTGCGCCCCTCGAAGGCGCTGATGCGGCGCACGCGACCGCCCGTCACCGGCACGGAGAAAAGCTCGGCCCGGCCCGGCAGGTCGGTCTCACGGTTCGACATGAACAGGACGTGCTTGCTATCGGGCGAGAAATCCGTGACGTGATCGTCCGCGGAGTCGAACGTGAGCCGGCGGGGTCGCCCGCCGCGCGCGGGCATCAGGTAGACATCGTACTGCCCATGCCGATTCGAGGAAAACGCGAGCCACTGCCCATCGGGGCTGTAAACCGGATTGAAGTCGTGCTTCTCATGTCGGGTAAGCGGCCGGGCGACACCGCCCTTGGCATCGACGGTCCACAAGTCACCCAGGTAGCTGAACGCAACGGTCTTTCCGTCCGGCGACAGCGCCGGCGAACGCGCGAAGCGGATCGGCTCCTCGGCGCTGGTGAGTGGGGGCATAAAAAAAAGGGCGGCGATCACGATGCGTTTCATGGGTGGGTTTTCCTGCGGTTTGCCGCTTGCGGCTTGGCGCTCGCGGAGGCGGGTCTTTCGTAATCGTATCAAACGGCGATTGCGTCCGTAAACCGTCTTGCCAAAATAGTGGGCAATCCATTTTGCAAAACGGGCCGTCATGCGAGCGCTAAGGAACGTTCGAAGAACAACCTCCCGATTTCGCCATTCAAGCGAATCCTCGTTTAGCGCCCGCAGACCGCAATGCGGGCGCTAAACGAATGCCTGCCGAAACAGGGAATCAGGAAGTTATTTTTCGAATGTTATTAAGCCGCAAGCGGCTAACGCAACGGCACCGACCCATCCAGGTACCGCCAGTCCTTCAGGAATCGCAACAGATCCGCCATCTGCGGCACGCTGATCTTCGTCTCGAAACCCTCGGGCATCAGCGATACCCCCGTCGAGGCGATCTCGTCGATATCCTTGCGCAACACCACGTCCATCTGCTTCTCGGCACGCACCAGCGTGATGCTCGACGCGCTCTCGGCCGTCAAAAGCCCGGTCAAGATGCGGCCATCTTTTGTCGAGACGACGTAGTTGACGTAGTTGGCATCGATCGCGGAGTTCGGCGCGAGGATGTCGTTGAGCATGGCGCCGAGCGTCTTGGTGCGCGTGTCGGCGATGTCCGGCCCGACGTCGATGCCGATGCCCGCGACACGATGGCAGATAGCGCATTCCTTCTTGAAAATATCGCGGCCACGTTTGGCATCGCCCTTCATCGTCAGCGCGGCCTGATACTGGGCCAGCACCTTGGCGCGATCAGCCGGCAGGTTGCTGGCGAGCAACTTCCTGGCGCGATCGCGAATGGCGGCGTTCTTATTGCCCAGCAATTGCCGGGTGCGCAGCGGATCGAGTTCGCTCGCTTTCATGCGTTTCGATTCGATCTCGTCAAGCAGAATCGTGACGCGCGCCGGCTGCCGCAACATCGCTTCCAAAATCTCACGCCGCACGCTCGGCGTCGCCCCGGGCCAGAGCTTCATCAGGAGCGTCGCCACTTCCTTGTCTTGCTGCGATGCGAGAGCGCGCAACGCCGCGATGCGCAGTTCGATATTGGTTTCCTTTTCTACGAGGGGGACAAGGGCGGTCTTGGCGGTGGGCCAGGGCGCGTGGCTCACGATTCGCAAGGTTAGGAGTCGATGACCAAGTGGTTTTTTCGCATCCTGGACGTGTTTGCGAGCCTCAGCAATCATCGTAAGCACCTCGTCCATGTAGCGCTGGCGTTGGTTCTTGGATTTAAGTTCGCTCGATGCAGTTAGCAAGGTCTTGCCCCGGCGCTCAAGGCCTTCGGCGAAGCCAGCCAATGTAGCCCACTTGACAGATTCGTTTTTCTTCGCGAACTGAAATGAATGGAGTAACAATCGCATGTTTTCCTTGTGCGCCGCAAACAAGATTGAAGTGTCACGAATCATTTCAGGTGACGCTTGTCCTTCCGGTGCATTGGTCAAGGCGTTCAACAACATCCAAATATCCGTTGGCGCGGAGCAATGCGCTGCCAATAGCGTCCAGCGGTCACGTCCTGACTTTAACACCATGTCGCCAAGAGTTGGGCCCGCACCACCTACGACACCGCTTTCGGCCAACGACAAAACGAGTTGAAATCGCACCCGCGCATCCGTGTCGCGGGCCAGGCCGCGCATCCGTTGAAAATGGAGGGGATCCTTATGAAATTGAACAAGATCTTTGACCATCTGATACTCGGAGATGCGCAATGCGTGTTCACGAACCCGCGCGTGTTCATCCTGCCACATCCGTTTTGCCTGTGCGTTGCTCAACTTCCCCTGCCGCTCCAGCATCCACGCCGCCAGAATCTTCGCATGCGGGCTCTTCGTCTCGTTGAGTAGCTTCGCCAACGGCTCGATCATCGCCTTGTCGTTTTTCTCCAACAGCAAAGCCTGGGCCGTCTGCCGCCACCAGGGTTCGGGGTGGGCGAGGGTTTTGACGAGGTCGGGGATGGTGGCCTTGGACAGGGGAGCGCTCGCCAGAGGCGACCGGCTAAACTTGTGGTTCTTCGGCACGATGCGCCAGATGCGGCCCTTGTCTTTGCCCAGCGTGAGGTCGGGCCGGTTCTTGAGTTCGGGGGGCATGAACTGCGGATGCTCGATGACGGCGCGGTACATATCGACGACGTACATCGCGCCTTCGGGGCCGTGCGTCAGGAAGACCGGGCGGAACCAGTCGTCCGGCGAGGCGAGGAACTCGACGCCTTTCTTGTGTGGCCGCGATTCGAAGGTCGCGCCTTTGGGCGTGAGGATTTCCATGTGGACGAGGTTCCCGGTCGGGTCGCAGGTGAAGGCGGCGCCATGATACAACCAGCCCGGAGCGCCAGCGACGGGTTTCTTCGGGTCGTCCCGTCGCTTGCGCTCCGGGCTGGTGTCGAGCAAACCGCCGTGATAGATGAAAACCCCACACGCCGCGGTGAATCGGCCTTCGTGCAGGCTCGACGTCGTCCAGTTCTTGCTGATCGGGTAAATCTTGCCGCCGGAGGAGAGCGGGCCGTCTTCGAGGATGGAGGTGTCTTGCAAAAGCGACGGAGCGGCGAGATAGGGATTTCTTTTGATGTAGCGATTTTCCATCACCACATGACGCAAGTGATGGCGGTTGTCGCACACGAAGCGGTTGCCCCACTCGTCAAACGTGTTGCCGTACTGCCCGGGGCCGGTGATGGCTTCGTACTTGTCGAGATGGACGGGATCGAAGCGGAAGTCCATGCCGCTGAGATCAACTGGTTTGGCCGAGCCGGGCGCGTTAGCGCCCGGTGCGACGCGAACCACCTTGCCGCCGCGTAGACCGTTAGCGCAATAAATCCCGCCGTCGGGGCCCATGATGGGATGGCTGACGCGTAGTTGCGGGTTCTCGGCGGCGAAACCCGCGTATAAGATTTCTTTCTTATCGGCCTTGCCGTCGCCGTCGGTGTCCCGAAATAACGCGATGTGCGGGGCCATGGTGACAATCGCGCCGTCCTTCCACAGAAAGATGCCGTTCGCGAACAGCAAGTTGTCGGCCCAGACGGTTGCGGTTTCAAAGAAGCCGTCGCCGTCCTTATCCTCCAATATCTTGATACGGCCCGCGGGTTTCTCGCCTTTCTTGGGTCCGTTGGGATAGTCGCGCATCTCGACGACCCAGAGCTTGCCGTCGGGCGCGAACTGCATCGCGACCGGGCTTTCGATCTGCGGCTCACACGCGACGAGCTCGATGCGCAGGCCGTCGTCGAGCTTGAAAAGCTTTTGTGCTTCTTTGGCGGACAGCGGCTTGCCGGGGCCAGAGCCTTTTTGCGGCTGTTGCGCGGCGGTGGTGAGCGCGAAAACGGCGGCGATGGAAATGACGATGACGCGACGCATTTTTGACTCCCGGTTCAGCCGCTTGCGGCTTGGCGTTCGCGTGGCGCCGCGCGGGCGCTAAACGAAGACGGCTAGAGAATGATCTTATTGATCGGATACTCGACGATCCCACGCGCGCCGACCGCGTAGAGCTGCGGCATGATGTGGCGGACGATGTCCTCGTCGATGATCATTTCCATGGCGAGCCATTCGGGATCGGCAAGCGGCGCCAGCGTCGGGCTATTGAGCGCCGTGCGTGGGTGCGCCTTCAGGAACGCGAGCACCTTGTCCTTGTCGGCGACGCGGACATTGAGCTTCAAGCCGGCCATCCCCTCGGCGGCCATTGCGCCCTTGAGCATGAGGACGATGTCGTCCATCTTCTGCTTCTTCCAGGCGTCGGCGCATGCTTTCTCATTGGCGATGAAACGCGTCGTCGATTGCATCAATTCGGCGACGATGCGCAGATTGTTCGCACGCAACGAGCTGCCGGTCTCCGTGACATCGACGATGGCGTCCACGAAGCGAGGCGGTTTCACTTCCGTCGCGCCCCAGCTGAATTCAACGTGAGCGCTGACGCCGTTGTCGGCCAGATAGCGCTTGGTGACGCCGACCAGCTCGGTCGCGATGCGCTTGCCTTGCAGGTCCTGCACCGATTGAATCGGCGAATCGTTTGGCACCGCGAGCACCCAGCGCACCGGCCGGCGGCTGACCTTCGAGAACACCAGCTCCGCGAGCTGCGTCACCTTCGCCTCGTTTTCCAGAACCCAGTCGTACCCGGTCAGGCCGCAGTCGAGCGAGCCGGCCTCGACATAACGCGGCATCTCCTGCGCGCGGATCAGCGTGCAATGGATCTCCGGATCGTCGATCGACGGATAATAGCTGCGGCTCGTGAACGTAATCTTGAAGCCGGCATTGCGGAACAGTTCGGCGGTCGCCTCTTGCAAGGAACCGGCGGGAATGCCGAGGCGGAGTTGCTGGGTCATTGCGAATCAATCCATTTTGGCGGTGGGTTTTCCGCCCCGACGCTCGCCAGTTATTTCTTGTAAACCTGTTTCGGATCGAACACGCGTTCGCCGATGGTTGTCAGCTCAGCGCCATCGACGCGGCGGAAGAAGCAGCTCTTGTAACCCTCGTGGCAGGCGGCCCCGCCGATCTGGTGAACCTTGAGTAAAATCGTGTCATTGTCGCAGTCGATGAAAATTTCCTTCACTTCCTGCACGTTGCCGGACTCTTCGCCTTTGCGCCAGAGCTTGTTGCGGCTACGGCTATAGTAGACGGCGCGTTTCGTGCGGACGGTTTCCTCGAACGATTCACGATTCATGTACGCCATCATGAGGACCTCGCCGGTTTGATAATCCTGCGCGATGGCGGGAATCAGGCCGGCGGATTTCTCGAAGTCGATTAACATTGCGCTTATTCCTTCTTCGTTTAGCGCCCGCGTGGCGCCGCGCGGGCGCTAAACGAATTCAACCTGTCAATATTCAATCAAACTAAATACATCATACGGCCGAAGCTTTTCACGCCCGAGCAAAAACGTTAACTCCACGAGCACGCAACAGCTCACGACCTGGGCGCCGGCCTGCACGATCAACTTGCACGCCGCTTCGAGGGTGCCACCAGTGGCGAGCAGGTCGTCCACCAGCAACACCCTGGCGCCGGGGTTGAAGCCGTCGATGTGGACGTGCAACTCGGCCTGGCCGTATTCGAGGTCGTACTGGAGCCGATGGGTCTGATAGGGCAGCTTCCCCGGCTTGCGCAACGGCACGAGCGGCTTGTTCATCAGGTAGGCGAGCGGAGCCGCGAACAGGAAGCCGCGCGCCTCGGCAGCGGAGATCGCATCGATCGGGGTATGCTCGAACCGCTTGCGCATCAACTCGACCGCTTCGTGAAACGCCCCCGGGTCGGCCAGCAGCGGTGTGATGTCTTTGAACAGAATCCCCGGCTTCGGGAAATTTGGGATGTTGCGGATATACTTGCTGAGGTCCATTATTCCATCCAGGCCCGGGGGTGAGCGCAGCGAACCGCCGGGATCAGGTTTTATCCCAGGGGTTCGCTGCGCTCACCCCTGGGCTTTGGGAATTGTATGAACCGAGGGGGATTCATGAACCTCACAATTCGCGCCGCCAGCCCATCCGACGCCGACGTGATCTGCGAATTCAATCGCCTGCTGGCGCTGGAGACCGAGGACAAACATCTCGATCTGGCCATTCTGAAAGCCGGCGTTGTCGCGATGTTGTGCGACCCGAACAAGGGGCGATATTTCGTGGCGGAAATTCACCCCTCACCGCCGACCCCTCTCCCACAAGGGGAGAGGGGTGCTAGGCCGCTTACGCCTTTCCCGCAAGGGGAGACGGGAGACATCGTCGGTCAACTCGGCGTCACCGTGGAATGGAGCGATTGGCGCAACGGCGCCTTCTGGTGGATCCAGAGCGTTTACGTCGCGAAGGAAGCGCGGCGCCAGGGAGTGTTTCGCCTGCTCTACGAAAACGTGGTCAACGAAGCAAGACGCACGCCGCGGGTCATCGGCGTTCGGCTCTACGTCGAGTATGACAATGCCGGGGCGCAGGCGACCTACCGGTCGATGGGAATGGCGATGACCGGATACCAGGTGATGGAATCGGTGCTTGACGTTTAGCGCTCGCGCGGCGCCAGGCGAGCGCTAAACGAATAACGCGTGAGGTCCTACGGCAAATCAACCTTGATCGTACCCTTCTTGCGCTGATCAGCCAGGATGCGCTGGTACAGGTCATCGTCCTGCGCTTGCACCTCGCGGACGGTTTCCTTGACTGCGTCAAACGTGGTCGCCTCACCCGCGGTGCGGTCGGTCACCAGGATCAGGTGCACGCCAAAAGAAGTGCGAATCGGGCCGCCGATCTCTCCCTTCTTGAGCGAGAATGCCGTCCGCGCGAACTCCGGGACGACCACGAACTTATAGGGAAATTGTCCGATGTCCCCGCCGTTCTTCTTGCTCTCGCACGCGGAATGCTGCTTGGCCACGTCCTCGAATTTCACCTTGGCGCTCAGGATTTCTTGACGCCAAACAAGCATCTGCTGCGTCGCCTGGGCGACCTGCTCCTTGGAAGCGTTGGCAGGCAGCTTGATCAGAATGTGGCTGGCGCGGACGAATATCTTGTCGAAGAAAACCTTGTTCTCATCGTAGTAAGCCTTCGCCTTGGCATCGGGATAGAACCGCCCCAGAAGCTGCTTCCACTGCAAACGCGCGATGATGTCACGCTGGAGTTGCTCGGAGGTCTGGCCGCTTTCTTTAAGGAATTCGGCATACGTCTTCTTCTGTTTCGCCAGGGCGTCCTGGAGGTCCTTGACTTCCTTGTTGTAGGACGCCTGATCGACTTTCGGGACATATTTGGTGAGGTATTGCCGCATGAGCACGTCCTCGATGAGCACATCGAGCGCGGCCTTGCGCAGCTCTTTCTTTTGGACTTCCGTCAGCGTCACGGGATAGGGACGTTGATCGAGGACGGCCTTGACCTCGCCGACGAGGATGCGCTCGCCGTTGACCGACGCGGCCACGTGTTCGTTCTTGAGGCTGACGGGAATGATCTGGGCGCTGCCGCTGCTGGAAGCAGTTTTTACCGGCGTCTTGGGGGGAAGGGGCGGCGGCGTGGGCTGGGCAGAAACGCCGCCGGCGCCAACGAGCATCACCGAGATTGCCAGCGTTCGCCAGGGCGCCTTACTTGTCAACATGTTCAACCTCCGTGTCGAGGACCGAGTGCGGATTCCTATTTCCGAAAAAAAGAATACCGCCCGACGCGGAAAAATGGGAGAGCAGTTTTGCGAAGCCCAAGGGTGAGCGTAGCGAACCCTTGGGATAACGCCTTCCAGATCCCAAGGGTTCGCTACGCTCACCCTTGGGCTTCGGCGGAAAAACCCGCATTTACTCCTTGCCCCGGCATACAATCTCCTTTAACATCCATCCAATTCTTCACGGCAACCCTTTGCTCTCCGGAGGTACGCATCATGAATCGTGGAAATCTCTCGCGCCGCGGTTTTTTGGCAAAATCAGTCGCTGGCGCCGTCGCCGTCGGGCTACCCGTTTGGTTCGCCAAGGATTTGGTCATCGACGCCCAGGAAACCAAGACCGGCCGGCAGCCGGCAGCGAACGACCGCATCGTCATGGGCGCCATCGGCACGGGCACCAATCGCCTGCGCCGGGGCAACCGGGCGCTGCACGGGGAGCGTGGCGTGCACATCATGCAAAACGCGATGGCGGAACCAGGCGTTCAGTTCATCGCCGTCTGCGATGTCGATCGGCCCAATGGCGAATTCGCGCAGAATCTCGTTCGCACCGCCCAGCGCGGCGGCAGCCGCGACTGCGCGCTCATTCCAGACTACCGCCGCCTGTTGGAGAATCGCAACATCAACGCAGTCACCATCGGCACGCCGGACCACTGGCACGCCCAGATCGCCATCGCCGCCATGCAAGCAGGCAAGGATGTCTATTGCGAAAAACCGATGACGCTCACCGTCGAAGAGAGCATTCTGGTTTCGCGCGTCGCGCGGGAAACTCGCAAGGTCTTTCAGGTCGGCACGCAGCAACGCACCGAATATGGCGGCCGCTTCCGCCTCGCCGCGGAACTGGTGCGCAATGGCCGGATCGGGCGCGTCCGTCGCATCACCACCCTGATCGGTACAAACCCCGCGGGAGGTCCGTTCCAGGTTCGGCCCGTGCCCGAGGGCCTCGACTGGAACTTCTGGCTCGGACCCACGCCCCAGGTTCCCTTCGTCACCGAGCGCTGCCATTACGAGTTCCGCTGGTGGTACGATTACTCCGGCGGCAAGATGACCGACTGGGGCGCTCATCACAACGACATCGCCCAGTGGGCGCTCGGCATGGACGAGAGCGGCCCAATCAGCGTGCGCGGCACCGGCGCGGCGCCCTCCGCGCAGGCCAACAGCTATAACTGCCATCCGACTTTTGAAGTCACCTACACCTACGGCAACGGCCCGAACGGCGGCGCGGGTACGCAACTCGTCTGTCGCAGCGGACCGGCCGCGAACTGGCCAATCCGCGAAAACAACAACGTCGCCGACAACGGCATCCTCTTCGAAGGCGACGACAACAAGTGGATCTGGGTCAGCCGGCGGACCATCCAGGCCAGCGAACCCGCATTGCTCGACGAGGCCCTGCCGCCAACCGCGACGCGCTTGCCTCGCGTCAATGCGACGGGCAACCACCACATGCGCAACTTCCTGGACTGCGTGCGCTCGCGCGAACGGCCCATCTGCCATGCGAATGTAGGTCACCGTTCGGTGACGGTGTGTCATATCGGCGTGATCGCGACCCGCTTCTTCGCGAACCAGACCTTGCCATGGAGTCCCGTTGCCCAGCAGTTCACCGGCGACAACGCCGAGGCGGCCAATCGGCACCTCAGCCGGGCGCGGCGTCCGGCTTGGCGGTTGGAAGCATAACAACCCATGAAGCCCAGGGGTGAGCGCAGCGAACCCCTGGGATACTGAACACCGATCCCAGGGGTTCGCTACACTCACCCCGGGGCTTGCTGGATCCCATGTCACGTTCACAATGGGCCGAATTGAATGACTCCAAACTCCTCGCCCAGTGCGAGGTCGATACCTACCGCGCCTCCGGACCCGGCGGGCAGAAGCGCAACAAGACCAGCTCGGCCGTGCGCATCCGCCATTTGCCGAGCGGACTCATCGTCATCGCCGAAGAAAGCAGGTCGCAACACGAAAACCGCGTCAAGGCGCTGAAGCGTCTGAAGCAGGCGTTCCATCTCAAGCTGCGCGAGGCGATCAGCGCCGAGGAATTGAGTTCCGTTTCCCAACGCGCGGAACTCGCCTCGGTGCGTTCTCCCGCCGGCAAGATCGAGGTGGGCCGTAAGGACGCGCGTTTCTGGCCGCTCGTCAGCCTCGTGCTGGATGTCCTGGAAGCAACCGAGGCGCGCGTCGGCGAATCCGCGGCCGCGCTTGGCATTTCGACCGGGCATCTCATAGATTTCCTGCAATGCGAACCGAAGGTCTGGGAACAAGCCAACCACCTGCGGCAACGCTTTGGCCACAAGAATCTGGTTTAGCCGCGGACCTTTGGTCCGCGCGCATTGTGCGCAACGCGCGGACCAAAGGTCCGGCTAGACGTGAGAGTGACGATGCCTGCCCCCGACGAGTTTTCCTGGATCGACAAGCCCCGCCTGGCCGCGATGGCGCAACCGGGCTCGCTTGGGGAATATCAATGGCTGCGCGAGCAGGGAATCCAGCTTGTGATTTGCTTGACGGAGGACGCGCCGCCGCGCACGTGGATCAATGACGCAGGGTTGTTTTCGATGCACATCCCGATAGAGGATCTGCATCCGCCGACGCAAAATCAAATCGATGTGTGCATGGGGGGGATCGACAAGGCGAACAAGAAAGGGCTCGGGGTTGGCCTGCACTGTCTCGCGGGGATGGGTCGCACGGGCACGATGCTCGCCTGCTGGCTGGTGGTACAGGGCATGTCCGCGCGCGATGCCATCGCCCGGGTCCGTCGGCTGCGGCCCGGCTCGATCGAAACGCCGGAGCAAGCGGACGCCGTGGCGGAATTCGCGCGCCGCCGGAAGATGCAGGCGGAGGCGGATGTGCCGTGACCAGCCCCCGGCGCAAGCCGGGGGGGGTGAAGCGGCGTCACCCCCGGCTTGCGCCGGGGGCTGGTAATGGTCACCAGGGAAACAGCGCCCAACCCAACAGCCCCGTGAGGGCAATGCCCAGAGCCAACAGGGCGGCGACGACGAGAATCAGCGTCACACGCCGCGCCAGCCGTCTTTTTCTGCGGTTGACATCCACCCATTCCAGGATCGAATCGGCATCGCTGATCTGCGTTGACGATTGCGCCCGCGGCTCCGTATCGACCTGCGTTTCTTCCGCAAGCTCAATGTTTTCCTGGCTGGCGCGTTCCCCGGTGCTCGGCGCGGCGATCGGCCAATCCATCACGCTCGGTGCGGCGTGGGGCGCCAGCGCTTCCATCAATTCGTCCGGCGTTTGAAAGCGGTCGGCGGGATTTTTGGCTAGCAGCCGGCTGACGATGGCGCCAATCTTCGGCGGCAGCGCGGGCCGCAGCGTCTCGGGCGCCGCCGGCAACTCCCGATGATGGCGCAACACCTTTTCCATGACGCTGCCCCCGGGAAATGGGACTTCGCCGGTCAATAGGTAATAAAACGTACATCCCAGGCTGTAGAGGTCCGAGCGAATGTCCACGTCGTGCAGATTGGTCGATTGTTCCGGGGATAGAAAATCCGGCGTTCCCATCACCGTGTTTTCCTTGGCCAGGACCGACTTCGCCCGCGGGGCATCCACCGTCTGAAGGCGGGCCAGGCCGAAATCGAGAATCTTGGCCCGCACCGTCTCGTGGCCGTCTTCTTGCTGCAACAAAAGATTGGCGGGCTTGATATCGCGATGCACCATGCCCTTTTCATGGGCGTGCTGCAGACCGTTGGCAACCTGATAGATGACTTCACTGGCCAGCCCGAATGGCAAGGGCCCGTGTTTCTTCACGTAGCGTTCGAGGTTGGGCCCATCCACGTATTCCATGGCCAGATAGTGTCGGCCATCGATCTCGTTGGCGTCGAAGGCCATGACGATGTTGGGATGGCTGAGCTGCGCCGCCGCCTGAACTTCACGCAGGAACAACTCCTGGGCCCGTGCCGTGCCCACCAGCTGCGGCGCCAAGATTTTCAACGCCACGACCCGGTTCATGGTTTGGTGCATGGCCTTGTAAACTCGCCCCATGCCTCCCTGGCCGAGTTGGTCGAGAATCCGGTACGGTCCGAGGAAGAAACCCGTGTTTCGCCCCATGAGCAGCATCTTGGCCTGGTACTTGGTGATGAGCTTCCACGAGGCGAGGGCCTTGGCGATTTCGCGCGTATTGTCAACGCTGGCAAGCCGGTCAATGACTGCGCGGAACTGGTGCGGCGTCAACAACGTGCTGACACGCAGATTTTGCAGGAAGGTTTCGCGATCAACCATGACCGGATTCATGGTTTCACCTCTTTCGCACGGGACGGGAAGATCGTGTTCCGCGACCTCCCGGCGGGGAGTGATAATTATAGGACGAAGCAAGTGAAAAAAACGTTCATTAAACTTTGGTGAAGGGGCACCAACCCGCGTGCTCGCCAAACGCCACTCCACTGACGACGCGCGATAACGAAAAAAATTCCGGTTTTCCTGTCGCATCGCCCGGTCAAAGTCGTTACACTGATGATTGATAGTTCCCTCCGTGCGGAGCCGATTTAGCACACCCACCCAATTTTCCGTAGCCCCAATCGAGGAGGCGTTTTCCGATGTTGACCCGCAACTGGCTCGTTTGCTGGGGTTTGGCCCTCAGCGTCGTTTGTTTGACCTCCCGCGAAATCCGCGCCGACGTGCCGACCGACCCAGCCGTGATCGCCAAGCTGATCGGCACTCCCAAGGAGTTGAAAGTTCAGCCCGAAAAGATCACGCTGGTAGGCCCGCGCGCCACGGCGCAGCCGGTCATCACTGGAATCTATGCCGATGGAACCGTGCGCGACCTCACCCCCGTTGCCACGTTCATCGTTGACGGCAACGACCCGATGATCGTCATCGATACCGATCGCTTCGTCACCGCCAAGAAAAACGGCGCTGGCACGGTCACGATCTCCGCCGGTGGCAAGTCGATCAAACTTCCCGTCGAGGTTCAGGGTTTTGAAAAGCCGATCCCCGTCAGTTTCCGCAACGACGTCATTGCCGCCCTCAATGTCGGCGGATGCAACTCGGGCGCCTGTCATGGGACGCCGTCGGGCAAGAATGGATTCAAACTCAGCCTGCGCGGCTACGACCCGGAATCCGATTACACCCAGCTAACGCGTGAACTTCTCGGTCGCCGCTGCGATCGTCTGAACCCCGAGATGAGCCTGGTGCTTCTCAAGGGACTGGGGCGTGTGGCCCATGAAGGCGGGGCCCGTTTCCCGGCCACCAGCATTCCCGCGCGGACGATTTCCGCGTGGATGTCCGAAGGGCTAAACGACGATCCGCCCGCCAATGCAACCGTCAAGAGCGTCCAGGTCCTTCCCGGCAATCGCATTCTCAACGCGCCCTCGCGCTATCAGCAGCTTTCCGTACTGGCAACGTTTTCCGACGGCACGACGCGCGATGTCACCCGCTTGACCGTATTCTCATCCAGCGAACCCGCCATCGCCGGCGTCAACCCGAACGGCCTGGTCGAGTTCGCGCAGTCGGGCGAGGTCGCCATTCTTTGCCGTTACCTGATGGAATTGGTCCCGGTACGTTTGACCTACCTCGAACCCAAGCTTGGCTTCAAGTGGACGAACCCACCGGAAAGCAACTACGTTGACAAGTACACATTCGCCAAGCTGAAGATGCTCAACATCCTGCCATCGGATATTTGCACCGACCAGGAGTTCATCCGCCGGGCGTATCTCGACGTGTGCGGCGTACTGCCAACGCCCCCCGAAGTGACCGCATTCCTAACCAGCAAGGACGCCAACAAGCGCTCGAAGCTGATCGACCAGCTGCTCGACCGCCCCGAATATGCCGACTTCTGGACCCTCAAGTGGTCCGACGTTTTCCGTTCGACCCGCAAGACCATCAAGGTCAAGGGGACCCACGTGTTCCAAAAATGGCTACGGAATCACGTCAACCAGAACACCGGCTTCGACCAGATCGTTTACGAAGTCATTACCTCCGGCGGCAGCACGTTCTCGAACCCGGCCGCCAATTACTACCGCATCTCGCGCGATCCGACCACGCTGGCGGAAACCACCGCCCAGCTCTTTTTCGGTATCCGCATGCAATGTGCCAAGTGCCATAACCACCCGTTTGAGCGCTGGACGCAGGACGATTACTACAGCATGGCAGCGTTCTTCAATCGCGTGAAATACCGCACCGATCCGATCGACGGCGGCGACGCCAAGAAGAAGGACGGGGCGGAATACATCTACGTCGACCGCGCCGGCGAACTGACCCAGCCCCGCACCGGCAAGGTCATGGCCCCCAAGTTCATGGGCGGTGCGATCCCGACCATCCTGCCGGGCCGCGATCGCCGCGAGGCGCTGGGCAAGTGGATGTCCTCCAAGGACAACCCGTTCGTGCCCAAGTCGATCGTTAACCGAATCTGGTTCCACCTGATGGGCAAGGGCATCGTCGATCCCGTCGATGACTTCCGCGATTCCAACCCATCCGCCAACGACGAACTCCTCGATGCAATGGCCAAGGATTTCGTCGGCAAGGGCTGGAACGCCAAGCATCTGCTGCGCACCATCATGAACTCGCGCACCTATCAACTCAGCGCCCAGACCAACGAATTCAACAAGGACGATAACAAGTATTTCTCTCACGCCGTCACCAAGCTGCTGACCGCCGAGCAACTGTTTGACGCGCTGTGCCAGGTGACCGAGGTGCCCGAGAAATTCGCCGGAATGCCTTTGGGAACCCGGTCAGTGCAGCTGCCCGATGGTGAGGTCAATCACCCATTCCTCAAGACCTTCGGCCAACCCGCTCGCGAGCTGGCCTGCGAATGCGAGCGCGAAGGGGATTCGAACCTCGCGCAAGCATTGCAGCTCATCAACGGCCCCGCCGTCAATGACCGCCTGCGTAACGCCAACAACCGCATCGGTAAGCTGCTGGCAGCTAAAAGGAACGACAAGGAGATCGTCGCCGACCTGTTTCTGACCACGCTGTCGCGCCGCCCGAACGAGACCGAGGAAAGCGCGATGCTCGGCCATATCTCCAGCGCCAAGGACCGCCGCCGGGCTCTGGAAGACGTGCACTGGGCACTCATCAACTCGAAAGAGTTCCTGTTCCGGCATTAAACCCCCGAAGCCCAATGGCGAGCGCAGCGAGCCGTTGGGATTGGGAAGATAAAGCAACGCGAGGCGGCCCAGGCATTTGCCAGGCCGCCTCGCGGTTTTTTTGATAATTCGGCGACGTAGTTTTGGTGTGCGTTCATTCAGCCAGCGTGGTATCATTTAGCCGCCCCAAGTGAGTTGCGCGGTCACAGGTGGTGGTACAGTCTGAAGTAGGTCAGGCTTTCTTGCCTGACAGCAGCCGCGAAAGGTCAGGCTGGAAAGCCTGACCTACGGCAAACTGTACCACCACCCGGTCGCAGATCGCGTTGTTTTTTCGATGTGGATTGGCACGGTGAGCCAATGGATAGCAACTCGTTCACGCCCCGGCTTTTCCTCGCGGCGAGCGTTGCCATTGCGTTGACTGGAATGACAACAATAACGCCAGCAACAGAGCAAGAAAAAAAGGCACACAAGGGTGCTGCATCAGCTCGTTTGCCCGTTCGCGACCTTGTCGTCACCCCAAATGACATGATCTCGCAGGTTGCCTTCTCGCCGGATTCAAAGACGCTGGCCTATGTGGCTACGATTCAGTTACGCGACGGCAATCAAGTCGTATTAGAACACGCATTGCGGTTCGCGGATGTGGCAACTGGAAGAGACATCATGCGTGTCATCATGCCAGGTGCCGTGAACGCGCTTGTTTTTGCACCAGACGGGCAACGTGTTGCGGTGAATGCCAATGACGGCGCCTCGATTTGGAATTACCGCACCGGCAAAAAACTACAACGGCTGGATGATTCGGAAATTGTCTATCCGCAACTTTTCAGTCCGGACAGCAAGCTTGTGTTTGCCGTGGTTCCGCCGAATGGTCCACGTTTTCGGCTATGGGGTCTGAAGATTTGGGAGGTTGCGACAGGTCGATGTATCCGGACCATCGCCGGGGTCAAAGAGAATGTAATCGCTTTCACGCTTTCGGCTGACGGGCGCTTCATCATTGCCGAGCATGCGTTGGGCAACCGAGCCAATCTTCCCTGGGAAGCAACGGTCCGCGTATGGGACCTGGCTCACGCCAAAGATCGCGGCGCTATTGTCCCGCCTCCCATTCCAAAAATGGGCAACCGCGGAGCAGGCCTGCACGCCGTGGGCGCTGCTGGCATTCTGCACTGGGGTAAGGGATACTACGGAAATTCACCTGCTGGCGACGGCGCCTTATTTTTCTGGTCGCCGCGGCGCGTTCGCGTGGGCTTTGCATCCACCGGTTCGCCGCTTGTTTTTCCCGATTACCGTCCGCGCCCGGACCTCCAAAATCGGCATGGCGGCTACAGTCTTCACCATCCAACGACCGGCGCGGAGTTGGCCCATTTTGGATACGGAGTTTCGCGATCAGGCGCTCTATCTCCCGATGGCCGAACCCTGGCCATCGCTGAGTTCACCGGTGGCAAGCCGAAATCCAAGCTTCGGCTTTGGGACGTAAGTCCCCTTCTCAAGAATTCGAAACCGGACCACATGCAAAACGACCAGCTCCTGAAAACCGCCTGGAACGCCCTGCGATCGGACGACACGACGGCTCATGAGGCCATGCGCATTCTGGCCGCGCACCCACGTGAGAGTTTGCAAATCTTCCTGAAGCATCTAACGCCGGAGCAAATTCGGCCCAAGGTGCCCCAACAAGCAGAAATAAAGCAATGGGTCCACGCCCTGGATAGCGGAGTTTTTCAGACGCGGGATGAGGCGACTCGCCAATTAGAGAATGTCGGCGTTTTGGCGCGGCCGGTTCTTGAGACGTTTTTGAAGAGCGGCGTTTCGCTTGAAACCCTTCGGCGTGGGAATTTGCTGCTCGACAAGCTCAAGCGTGTACCCGCACCTGCTTGGGAACTACAGCGCCTTCGCGCCATCGATGTACTCGAACAGGTGCATTCACCTGAGGCGATGAGGATTCTAAAAAATCTGGCGGATGGACTGACGGAATCCTCCGTCACTCAAGCGGCCCAGGCTTCGCTAGTTCGCTTAGGCCACCCAAGTACGAAAGAGAGAAAATAGAAAGGCGCGGTGAAACTTGCCAAGTTTCCCGAGCCTGAAACGTCAGCGAAGTAGTGCATTCCTTCGCTGGCGTTTCAGGCGCGGACGTGTCAAACTCGCCCTTTTTTCACGGGCGGCGCCTTGTAGCCCGGCAAATACGTGAACCAGTGACCTAGGCCGCCAATCAGGAAGCCGGCGGAAAGCGCAGCCGCGAGTCCCCAGGCGCCCAAATACAAACTGAATTTCGTAACCGGCAACCGTTTCAGAATCAACGAATAAAGCCGGAACGGAAAGATTGCATCCTTGAACGTGAGCGCTGAGTCCTCCGGGGCGATACGAATCAAGGCCATGAATTGGCCAATGAACATCACCCCGATCCCGGTCGCGATCTGCAACGTAGCGAAGAGAGCTCGCCCGAACGGCCCCATCGGAAGGTACTTGCCAAACATCCAGCTCGCCGCGCTCACGACCGCTACGCCGAACAGCGTCGCCCAAATCCAGGTGGGCACCGCGCCCAGGTCGGGGCCCGATGCCTTCAGGCTCTGGTGCTGCTGCGCCGCGGCGTGGACGGTGGTCTTCTCACTCTCGTCCAGCGATCGGCAATAGCCGCACGCCCGGCACCAGCCCAGACCGTTGGGGTCAATTAACGGCCTCTGGCAGCGCGGGCACGGGGCGGCGCCGTTTTCCGTGGCAGGCATTTGAAGTTGGTTCATGAAATTGGGTTCCCGATCCCAAGGATTCGCAACGCTCACCCCTGGGCATGTTGCGAATCAACCGAACAACAGCTGAATGGAATAGGGCGGCGACTTGACGTATTGACAGCCGATGTCAAACTGTCCAGGCATCTCCTCGCTTGGCCGACAGCTGCGAATCTCCAGGTCGATCCAGGGCACTATCGCATCTGCATGGACCGGGTGGATGGAAATCACGGTTCCGATCGGCATCTCGGCAAATAGCGCAAGCTTCATGCCCCCCACCGAACGGTCGAGGACACTGCCAATCTCGGTTTCGTTTTTGTTGTCTGGCGATCCCACGTGGACTTGTACCGGATTGCCCTGCCGCCGAAAAGCACCGCGCTGTTCCGGCGGTTTCACCGACTCCACGGCCGGCGGACTCGGAGTTGCCGCCCCTGCGGGTGTCGGCGCCGGCCGCGTCAGCCAGTAAAACCCAGCCGCAACCACCACGAAGACCAGGCCGGGTAGCCAGAGATACAGATAAGGCAGCTGGAGGAACTGTTGTAAAATGCCCACGGTTCGCCCTCGAAAAAACGGTTGCGTTTCGAGAAAGCACTCCTTGCGCGCAAAGGTAGCACGAAAATGCCGATTGTGCAAATCTTGCGGACCGTACGATTGCCAGGATCGACCAATACAATGGATACATGAAAAAGATTCTCCTCATCATCGGCGATGCCGTTGAACTTTTGGACACCATGTACCCCTACTTTCGCATTCAGGAGGACGGCCATAAGGTGGTCGTGGCCGGTCCAGAGAAGCGGCGTTACCACATGGTCCAGCACGAACGCCCCGAGGATTGGGACATTACCCAGGAGACGGCCGGCTACCATCTCGCGTCGGATATTGCCTTCCGCGACATCAAGCCGGACGAGTACGCTGGCATCGTCCTTTCGGGCGGAAGGGCGCCCGAGTACATCCGCTACGATGAGGACCTGCTGCGGACCGTCCGCTACCTTTGCGACAAGGGTCGGCCGGTGGCGTCCGTTTGCCACGGCATCGAGATCCTCGCCACGGCTGGCGTCATCCGTGGCAAGAAGGTGACCACCGTGAAGAAATGCCGATTCGACGCCGAGGTGGTCGGCGCCACCTTCCTCGACGAGCCGGTCGTCGTCGATGGCAACCTGGTTTGTGCCCGAACCTGGCACGACAACCACCTGTGGATGCGCGAATTCATGCGGAAACTCAATGAATAGAAGGCGCCCGATCGCGCCAAACTACGCGTGCGGTTTCGCGATCCTGCCAACTCGGGATCCCCGGCCCGCCAACCGGAAATCTCCGCTTGTTGTTTACCGCATTCTTGGGGAGAATACCCTAACCCAGGCCGCCCGCTGCTGGCCGCCTGCCGCCCGCTGCTTTGAGGACGGAGCATGCTGAAGCGTCTGGAACTCGTCGGCTTCAAGAGCTTTGCCGACAAGACCGTGTTCGATTTCAGCGACGGCATCACCGCCATTGTCGGACCGAATGGGTCGGGCAAGAGCAACATCGTCGATGCCGTCCGCTGGATCCTGGGCGAACAATCCGCGAAGAGCCTGCGCGGCGGCGAGATGGCGGATGTCATCTTCAACGGCTCGTCGTCCCGGCGCAGCCTGGCGTTTGCCGAGGTCACCATGACCTTCGACAACCGCAACCTGCAACTCGCCACCGAGGCCAACGAAGTCCAGATCACCCGCCGCGTCTACCGCACCGGCGAAGGCGAATACCTCATCAACGGACAAACCTCCCGTCTCAAAGATATCAAGGAAATGTTCCTGGGCTCCGGCGCGGGCAATGACGACCTATGCATCATCGCCCAGGGCAAGGTCGATGTACTCCTGCAAGCCTCCAACAAAGACCGCCGCAGTATCTTTGAAGAGGCCGCCGGCATCAGCCGCTTCAAGGCCAAGAAGATCGAAACCCTGCGCAAACTCGAGCGGTTCGATCAGAACCTGGCTCGCGTCAAGGACATCATCGAGGAGGTCGAGAAACAACTCCGCTCCGTGAAATTGCAAGCGTCCAAGGCCCAGCGCTACAACGAGTACAGCACGCGCCTGAAAGAACTTCGCCTCGCGCTGGGGCAGGTGGATTATCGAGAACTGACCCGAAGGCTCGACGCCGAGACCGCGGCCCTGGATGCCCTCAAGGGCGAACTCGATCAGCGCGCCGCCCGCGCCGGCGCCTGCGAGGCGGAAGCGGAACGCCTGGAGATCGCCCTCGCCGATCTCGACGACCAGCTTCACCTTGAAGAAGGCGCCCTGGCCAAGGGCCTGCAGCAAATCCAATCCGAAGAAACCACCCTGACCCACGAAGCGGCCCTCGCGATCGACCTCGAAACGGAATTGCAGCAAACGCGCGACCGACTTAACGTGCTGACGACGCGCGTCCGCACCCTTGCGGAGTCGGCGGACAACGCCGAGACCGCGCTTCAAGACGCGACCAGCCAGGCCGAGCGCGATCGCGCCGAAGTCGATCGCCATGAGACCGAGTTGCAGACCACCCTCGCCCGGCTTGCCGAATTGAATGAACAGATTGCCACGGACAAGACGACCCACTTTGAGGAGATGCGCCGCGCCGCCCACCTCCAGAACGAAGCAGTGGCAAGCAAGGCGCAGGTGGACAACCTTCGCCGCGAGCGTGATCGCTTGCGCCAGCGCTCGGAACTGGCACAGACCAGCCTGGCGTCCATCGATGTCGAATTGCAAGACCTGCTTGATGCCGAGACCAAACTCCTCGGCCGACTCGAGGAATCGCGGCGCCGGCTCCAGGAGCAAAAACTGGAACAGGATCGCCTCCACCAGCTGCGCCACCGCACGCATGAGCGCATCGCCGAGATGCGCCAGGAACGCAGCGCCCTGGGGAGCCGGATCGATGTGCTCGACGGTTTGATCAAAAGCCACGAAGGGCTCGGTACCGGCGTGCGCGAAGTGATTGCGCTGGTCGAAGCGCCCAACGCGGGACCGTGGAGCGCGGTCCTCGGCATGATCGCCGACTTTCTGACGGTCAAGCGCGAATATGCTCCGCTCATCGATCTGGCCCTGGGGGACTGGGCCCAGCGTTTTATCGTGCGCGACATGCCGCGCTTCGTGGAAGCGCTCCAAGGCCACGCCCGGCCGTTATCGGGGCGCGTGAGTTTCGTGCCGCTGGTCACGACGCCGGCGGAGGTGGATTCCCCCGCGTCGGCGCTGCAAACGCTCCGGCAGAATCGGGTTGTGCAGCTTTCGCTTTTGAGCCACGTCAAGGAAGCGGATTCGCCAGCGCCGGAGCACGCGGGCTTGGTGGCGCCGGCGGAACAGCTTGTGTCGTGCGAACACCCCGATCTTGCCGATCTGCCCGCGCAGCTTCTGGGACGAACGCTGATCGTTCGCGATTTGGCAACCGCCCGCGCCATCGCCGAGCACACGCCTGGATTTCGCCTCATCACGCTTCAAGGCGAGCTTCTGGAACCGGACGGCAGCCTGACGATCGGCGCCCATCATGCCGAGTCGGGCATGTTGTCGCGCAAAAGCGAATGGCGCGAGCTCGGCGAACAACTTTTGTCGCTGGAAACTCGCATTGCCGAACTGGAGCAGGACGAAGGCGCGGTACAGGAAAAACTTCACGCCGGCGAGACCGCCCTCCGCGAGCAGCAGGAGGAAATCACCGTCCTCACGGAGCAAGCCGCCGACCTGCGTTCGCGCGTCCAGCGGCATCAAGATCGCCGACAGGGTCTTCACGAGGAAGTCACCATCAGCCGGGAGGAAATCCAGCGCGTCGAGCAGGATGTACAAGATCTGGAGAACGCGTGGCGACGGAACGAACAACAAGCCGAGGCGGCGGAATCGCATGTCCGGACGCTGCACGCGCGGCTCCACGAGGCCGACGCTGAAATCCGCGTTCAAGAGACGCGGCGCGAGCAGGCCCAGGCGGCGTGCACGCAATCGCGCGTCGCCTTTGCCCAGGTCGAGGAGCGTCTGCGCGGCTTGCAAACCCAGCATCAGCAGGTCGCGCGCGAGCATCACCAGCGCCGGCAGGAACTTGAGCAAAATCAGCAACACGTTGCAAGTCTCAAGGCGCGCCTCCTGGAAAGCCAACGCACCAGGCTCAACGCCTCGGCATTGCTCGCCCATGCCTATCTCGCCAAGGAACAGGCGCAGGCTCAGATCGCCGTCATGCTCGCCGACCGCGACACCAAACGTCAGGAGCGGGCCCGCCTGACCCAGCAGGCGCAGACAGCGCGCACGGAATGGCGCACCCATCAAGAGAGCGTCCATCAGCGCGAGCTTGAAGCGAACAGCCTCCGCCATCAACGCGACGCTCTGGTAGACCGGCTGCGCGACGACTATCAGATCGAAGTCACCGATCTGTTTAGCCGCCCGCCTTCGGCGAGTGTGGAAAACACTCCTCCATTCGATCAAGCCGCCGCCCAGGAAGAAATCGACGACCTTCGGCGCAAGCTCAGCCGCCTGGGCAACGTCAACATGGAGGCTCTCGCCGAGCTGCAGGATCTCGAACGCCGAGCCGGCGAATTGCAGACGCAATTCGATGACTTGACCTCGGCCAAGAAATCTCTGGAGGAGATCATCGCCAAGATCAATCTGGACAGCAAACGCCTGTTCCTGGAGACGTTCGCCGTGGTCCGAACTCACTTCCAGGAGATTTTCCGCAAGCTCTTTGGCGGCGGCATGGCCGACATCGTGATGGAGGATGAAAACGACGTGCTTGAATCAGGCATCGACATCATAGCGCGTCCGCCCGGAAAAGAGTTGCGCAGCATCTCGCTGATGAGCGGCGGGGAGAAGACGCTGACCGCGGTCGCGATGCTGCTCGCGGTCTTCCAGAGCAAGCCCAGCCCCTTCTGCCTGCTCGACGAAGTTGATGCCGCCCTCGATGAGGCGAACATCGGGCGTTTCACGTCGGTGCTGCGCGAATTCTCGGAATTATCGCAGTTCATCGTCGTCACGCATTCCAAGAAGACGATGTCCGCCGCCGACACGCTCTACGGCATCACGATGCAAGAGTCGGGCATCTCCAAGCAAGTCACGATCCGCTTCGACGACTGGGTGGAGGAACAACCGGAGCCGAAGGCGCAGGCATCGTGACTCCCGAGACTGCCGGCCCAAGGACAATCAAAATTGGCGTCGCCGATCCACGCATCACGGCGATTTGCGTGATCTTGTGATCCAGGATTGAATCCAGAAAGGAAAACCTATGATCCACGTTATCGCCACCATCACCGTGAAGCCGGGCCAGCGCGATGCGTTCCTGGCGGAGTTCCATCGCATTGTGCCGCTCGTTCACGCGGAGGCGGGTTGTCTTGAGTATGGGCCGACGGTCGATGTGGCGAGCGGGTTGTCGATGCAGGGGCCGCCGCGCGAGAATATCGCAGTCATCATCGAGAAGTGGGAAAGCCTCGATGCGTTAAAGGCTCATACCCAGGCGCCGCACATGGCCGACTATCGCGTGCGCGTCAAAGATTTGGTGGAGAGCGTGACGTTGCAGATTTTGGCGCCGGCGTGACGAATGATCTTGCCTTGATCCCGCACCCTTTCGGGTGCGGGCGTGGTGGCTGTTATTGCTCCTGAATCGCCTTCATCAACTCCACTACAAACGCGGGCAGGTCGTCCGGCTTGCGGCTCGTGATGATATTCGCATCGCGCATGACCTCCGCATCGACGTAGTTCGCCCCCGCGTTGACCACGTCGTCCTTGATCGCGAAAAAACAGGTCGCCTTCTTCCCCTTGAGCGCCGACGTGGAGCAGAGCACCCACGGGCCGTGGCAGATGGCGGCGATCGGCTTGTTTTGGTCGCCCATTTGCCTGACGAACTTGATGACCGCTTCATGCCTGCGCAAGAAATCGGGCGCGAACCCGCCGGGAATCACCAGGGCGTCGAAGTCGTTGGCCGTCACATCCTTGGCCGCCTTGTCGCTCTTGGCGGGATAACCGAGCTTGCTCGGATAGCTCGCTCCCGCTTCCGGGCCAACCAGCGTCACCTTGCACCCGGCCTCGCGCAGGCGATAGATTGGGTACCAGACTTCCATCTCCTGGTATTGCTGCTCAACCAGGACGGCGATACGGGCTGATCTAAGTGGTTCGTTTCACAAATAACGTCGTGGTTTCCCGGTTCCTTCCCTCAGGCAGCGGAAGCTGCTAAAAAATGCGGCGACGCACGTTTTAGCCAATTCAGCATATCCTGTCGAGTGAACTTCCAGGCAAACGGACGC
>JACPPF010000127.1 GCA_016191165.1 Planctomycetota bacterium | reverse complement strand
TGGATCAGCAAGCTGTGGCGCAACGTGTTCGCAACGTATGTGAAGGGCTCGTCTCAGGCAGAAGGGCGAACTAAGGTTACCGTAGACACGAATTCTTTCGAAATGGCCGCATAATTCCTGGCAGGGAGTGACGGCACCCCTCCCGACTGAAGGGGAGACGTTCGCCATGCTCAGAATCACCAGACACCCGATTGACGAATCGAACACCTTGCTCAAGCTCGAAGGGAAGATGCTTGAGCCTTGGATCGAGGAGGTGCAGCGTTCGATCAACGGCTCGGTGAGCAGCATCGAGCTGGATTTGTCAGCTCTTACTTTCACCGACTCGGCGGGAATTCGAGTCCTGGCCGACTTGCTCCGGCACGGCGCGAAGCTCACCGCTTGCTCCGGTTACGTCGCGGCCCTCTTGCAGATGGAGAAATCATGACGGCTTCCACCCTGATCGTTGAAACCGATCTGCTGTGCCGACTTCGCGCCGGCGATGAAGATGCGTTCGCCCTCTTCGTCCGCCAACACACCGGTCGAATGCTGATCTTGGCTCGCGGATTCCTGCACTGCGAGGATGATGCGGCGGATGCGGTGCAGGATGCCTTCCTGTCTGCGTTCAAATCGTTGGGTCGTTTCGAAGGCAACTCATCGCTCGGGACATGGCTTCATCGAATCGTCGTGGACACTTGCCTCATGAAGATTCGCTCAAAATCACGGCGGAAAACCTACTCCATCGAAGAATTGCTCCCTACCTTCGATGAGGCTGGCCATCATGCCCAACCCGTGGCCCCATGGTCCGAGAGCGGTTATGAGCGCATGGCAAACACCGAAACCAAGGCCCAGGTACGCCAGTGCATCAATCAATTGCCAGAGGACTATCGCACGGTCTTGGTGATGCGTGACATCGAGGAATTCGACACTGACCAGACTGCTGCGCTTTTGGGCCTGAATCCTGGAGCCGTGAAAACGCGCCTTCATCGGGCGAGACAAGCGTTGCGAACGCTCCTGAATCCCTACATGAGCGACGAGCTGGTTGATCAGGCATGAATTGAAGGAGAGACATTCATCGGATGATTGAGATGATGCATGAGGTGTCACCTTGCGCTCCAAAACCAGCCAGCGAGTGGCATTTCAAAACCAGTTCTCAAACCTGAATTGTTCTGAATTCCCAAGGCAGTCATGGCCTGGAATTTTTCGGCGACGACCGTCTCCTTGGGGTACGCATTGAGAATTGGCGCAGGAAGGTCGAGGATTGTCGGAAAGTCCACACGAATGGGAGCAGGTGTGATTGCGTCGCCGAATCCGACATCGATTTGAAGTTGGAGACGAGCGTTTCCAAGCCGGACGGGGCAGGTGATTCTCACCCCTTCCTACTCCTGGTCCTCTTTGATTCGGCTGGCCAACACCATGGACGAAACGAAAGTGAGGCCGTGCTCCTCACGCATGGAGCGTTGGTGTTGGATGCTGAGCCGATCCTTGCCGAACTTGCGTGGCTGGGCCCAGCACACTGATGATCGTGGCGACGTGGTCACCAGCCAACCTGTTCCAGGCAAAATAGACCAAAGCGTCGGTGTGTGGGACGTGTTTCGGAGTGTCGGACGTGTGTCGGACCGAAGCACGGTACACCAGGGCTCGGATGTCACTCCGCCTCGGGAGTTTTCATCGTGTTTCATTCAGCGGTGAACCTGTAGCCAACGCCCTGTTCCGTGATCAGATACCTTGGTTGGGACGCGTCTTCTTCGATCTTTCGGCGCAGGCTCGCCATGAAGACGCGCAAGTAATGCGTTTCCCGTCCGTGCAGCGGTCCCCAGACCTCATTGAGCAGGAAGCGATGCGTCAGGACCTTGCCGGCGTGTTTCACCAGGGTTGTAAGCAGCTTGTACTCAAGCGGCGTGAGATGAATTTCTTGCTCCTTCACGAGCACCTTGCGATTGGCCAAATCGACCTTGAGATCGCCGGTCGCAAACGTCGAGGCCTCCGCTTCGCCGCTGCCTTTGTTTGCGTGCCGTAAAGCCACGCGGATACGAGCGAGCAGCTCGGCCGTGCTGAATGGTTTCGTCAGGTAGTCGTCTGCGCCATTGTCCAGGGCCGTGACTTTTTGCTTCTCTTGATCGCGCGCAGACAGGATGATGATCGGTGCTTTGAGCCATTCGCGCAACTGGCGCAGCACGTCCTGTCCATCGATATCCGGAAGTCCAAGGTCGAGAATGACGAGATCAGGCGGTTGTCGTGCGGCGAGGCGAATGGCCTGCTGACCTGATTCCGCTTCCACAAACCGATAATCTTCAGACGACAACGAGGTACGGAGAAATCGCCGGATCGGTAACTCGTCTTCAATCAGCAGAATGAGCGGTGCAAATATCGCCATGGTTCAAGATCCACCGCTGACAGGAACTTCGTCCAGAACGACTCGTGGCGCCGTTTCAACGCAGGGGAGCGAAATCACGAAGTCCGCGCCGCCGCCAGGCCGATTGCGGGCGATGATAGTCCCGCCGTGAGTCTGGATGATTCCCTTGCAGATCGCCAGCCCCAAGCCCGCCCCGCGCCGACCATCGGCGGTCGGCGTCGTCGAGCCACGAAAGAACTTATCGAAGACGCGTGCTTCGCTTCCGGGAGGAAGTCCGGGGCCATCATCGGAAACGCGGATTTCGGCGTGGATGCCTTCTCGGCGGGCGCAGATGTCAATCTGCGTGCCGGCGGGCGTATAGCGGGCGGCATTCTCCAGCAGATTGACGAGCACCTGTTCCATCAGGAGACCGTCCAGTTGCAAAAGCGGGAAATCAACCGGAATCTCTACTTGAACCGGATGATGTTCGAGTTCCTTTCGCAGACGGGAGCGCGCCGAGCCCACAATCTCTTCCAAAACGTGCCATTGCTTGTTGAGTGGAACGATCCCCGATTCTAGCCGCGTCATGTCGAGCAAATTGTCGACCAATCGGGCGAGCCGGTGAGATTCATCTACGATGCTTTGTAGCAGTTCCCGCCGTGTCGTGTCGTCTTGCACCGGCGCGCCATCGAGCAAACTGGAGCTGGCTCCAGCGATGGCCGCCAATGGCGTCCGCAAATCGTGCGACACCGAACTCAGAAGAGAACTGCGCAACTGCTCCGCTTGAACCTGCAGTTGGTATTCGTGTGCTTCGAGCACGGATTGGTCCCGCTCGATCGAAAGGGCGATCAGACTGGCGCATGTTTCCAGGAGTCGTCGTTGCTCGGGGTCCAGGAAATACTGCGAATCCGTCGGCTTGATCCCGAGGGCGCCAATCGTCCGCTGTGAGCCGATCAACGGCACGAACAGCGCAGTGGCATTGGGCAAGGTATCGGTGCCGGCGCCCGCCATCTGGTCATGGTCCGCGACCCACTGGGCGACCAGGGCGTTCACCGATTGCTTGGCTACGCTGCTATCGTCACCGAAGCGTAGAGCGACGGAACCCCTGGTATCTCGCAAGAACAGCACGACCTCGCCGGCGAAAACCTGGCTGAGCTGTTGCCCGGCAGCGCGGACCAGAAATTCCATACCCGTGATCTCGCTCAACTGCTTGGTGAAGCGGTACAGGGCGGCGGTCCGGTGTTCTTGCTCCTGGGAGGCACGCAGCTGCTCCTTGAGCCGCGCCGTCAGCGTGCTGATGAGAAAGGCAATCGCAAGCATGACACCAAACGCGAGATAGTACTGCGGGTCGTCAACGGTCAACGTCAAATAGGGGGGCACAAAGAAGAAATCGAAGATGATTACGCTGACTATTGAAGCGGCAATTGAGGGTCCTCGGCCGTAGCGTGAGGCGACAAAAGCCACGCCCAGCAGAAAGACCATGACGGTGTTGGCCTCGGCCAACCCAAAAAAATGATTCAACCATCCAATCAGTCCGCAAACGGCCACGACGAGTGCCGTGCCGACGTAATCGGTCCAGCGAACCGGCGCTTGCGGAGGCAACGATTCGATCGAGCCGGCGGCTTCGGACTCACCCCGAATCACGTAGATGTCGATATCGCCGCTATTGTCCAGCAATTGATCGACAACGGTGCCGACGAACCAGCGCTTCCACCAAGGCTGGGCGGTTTTTCCGACCACGATCTTCGTCACGTTGCGCGAGCGGGCATATTCCAGGATCGATTGGGCGACGTTCGCGCCGACCAGCGTGTGCGCCTCCGCTCCGAGTTGGTCGGCCAGGCGCAGGTGCTGCGCGACCTTTTGTCGCGTTCCCGTCAACGTCTGGCTTCCCCCGTGCGTCTCCACGGCGACGGCAAGCCATTCGGCACCGAAGGCGGCAGCCATCCGCTTGGCAGTGCGAATGAGCTTGGCCGTCGTCGGACTGGGACCGACACAGACCAGCAAGCGTTCGCTCGTTGCCCACGGGCCTGGCGCCGCTCGATCTAGCCGCGCCGCATCCACGTCGCGCCGCAGGCGATTGGCGGCCTGCCGAAGCGACAACTCGCGCAACGCGATGAGATTCGCCCTTTGAAAGAAACTCTGAAGCGCTCGCTCGGCTTGGGGCGTGATGTAAACCTTGCCGGCCTGGAGCCGCTCGATAAGTTCTTCCGGCGTGATGTCGATCAACTCAATTTCATCGACGCGTTCGAGCACGGAATCCGGGAGCGTCTCGCGGACTACGACGCCGGTGATCTGCGCAATTACATCATTTAGGCTTTCCAGGTGCTGAACGTTCAGAGTGCTCCAAACGTCGATGCCCGCTTCGAGCAGTTCCTCGATGTCTTGCCAGCGTTTCGTATGGCGAGATCCTTCAGCGTTGGAATGAGCCAGTTCATCAACGAGGATCAGTTTGGGGCGTCGAGCCAGAGCGGCATCGAGATCGAATTCGCGCAAAGTCACACCGCGGTAAGGAACCTGACGCGGCGGAATGACTTCGAGACCTTCGAGCAACGCCTCCGTGTCCGGCCGGCCGTGCGGCTCGACGTAGCCGACTAGGATCTCATTTCCTTCCACGCGTTCGCGCCGGGCGGCTTCGAGCATGGCGTAGGTTTTGCCGACGCCAGCGGCGTAGCCGAAAAAAATCTTCAGCTTACCGCGCCGCGCACGCGCTTCGTCGGTTTGCACGCGGGCCAAGAGTTCATCAGGATTGGGGCGCTTGTCGGCCATATTCGTCATTCTACGGCTTGGCGCCAACGCCGCTCACGCATTGGGCGAGGGGAGAACTGAAACCTCGCCCACGACCCTGGCTTGTGTAGCCTACGGGTTAGATAGGAACCAAGGCGTGAGCGAGGTGTTTCATGACGGAGGAGACCGGCTGTCTACCGGTTCCCCCGCCCGGCTTTCCGGCAGAGCCGGATCACCATCGCAATCGAATTCATCCCAGATAATCATTACTTCACGCCGATCCCAGTGGTCACGCGGAAAGGGCATCGGCTCCGTCAACCAGGCCCAAAAGCTCAACCACAACCGCATCAGCCAATTCGGTTCGCTGGCACATGAATCGGACTGGGCTTCATACTCCGACAATTCGTCGTTCATCGTCACTCTTTTACGTTCAATGCATCGAGCGCACGGTTGACCCGCAGGACATTGACGCGCGGCTCGCCGAGCACGCCGAACGTGCGGGCTTCCGTGTTTTTGCGGACCAACTCGCGAACCACGTCGTCCTTCAGGTCGCGTGCTTTTGCCACGCGCTTGACCTGATACTCGGCGGCGGCGGGGCTGATGTGGGGATCGAGCCCGCTTGCCGACGCCGTGACCAGATCCACGGGGACCGGCCCGGATTGATCGGGATGCGCTTCGCGCACCGCCTTGGTGCGATCACGCACGGCTTCGATCAGAGCTGGATTCGTCGGGCCGAGGTTCGAGCCCGAGGACGCTTCCGAGTTGTAGGGCATCGGTCCCGTTGCGGAGGGCCGGCTCCAAAAGTAGCGCGGGATGTCGAAGGTCTGCCCGATCAATTCCGAACCGACTGCCTTGCCGTCGCGCATGATCACGCTGCCGTTTGCCTGATAGGGAAACACACCTTGGGCAATGAGCGTTACCAGAGCGGGATAGACGGCCCCCGTCAGGATGGTGAGCAGTCCGAAGACCGTGAACGCGGTTCGTACATGCGATTTCATGTTTTCCTCCAGCCGCTTGCGGCTCAGCGCTCGCGAGGTGTCATGCAAACGCTAAGCCGCAAGCGGCCAAGATCAGGTCGATCAGCTTGATGCCGATGAACGGCACGACCAAACCGCCCAGACCATAAATCAACAAGTTGTCGCGCAACAGTGTGGCCGCCCCAACCGGACGGTATTTCACGCCGCGCAGCGCCAACGGGATCAGCGCGACGATGATGAGGGCATTGAAGATCACCGCCGAGAGGATGGCCGTCCCGTGTCCAAGATCCATGATGTTGAGCTTGTCGAGCACGGGATAAGTGGCCGCAAAAGCGGCGGGGATGATGGCGAAGTACTTGGCGACATCGTTGGCCAGGCTGAACGTTGTCAGCGAGCCACGCGTCATCAGGAGTTGCTTGCCGATTTCGACGATCTCGATGAGCTTGGTCGGATTGGAGTCGAGATCGACCATGTTGCCGGCTTCCTTGGCTGCCTGCGTGCCGGAGTTCATCGCAACGGCAACGTCGGCCTGGGCAAGCGCCGGCGCATCGTTCGTACCGTCGCCGGTCATCGCGACCAGTTGGCCACCGGCTTGATGTTCGCGGATCACCTTGAGCTTCGCTTCCGGCGTCGCCTGAGCAAGGAAATCGTCCACGCCGGCTTCGGCGGCGATGGCTGCCGCCGTGAGCGGATTGTCGCCGGTGATCATCACCGTCTTGACGCCCATGCGGCGCAACTCGGCGAAGCGCTCCTTGATGCCACCTTTCACGATGTCTTTCAGATAGATCACGCCGAGTGCACGCGGACCTTCCGCGACCACGAGCGGTGTGCCGCCACGCTTCGCGATGTCATCGACCCGGCGTTTCAATTCTGCCGGAACGGTTCCGCCACGCTCCTGGATGAACGCTTCAATAGCGTCGGCCGCGCCCTTGCGGACCAGACGGCTGTCCATATCGACGCCGCTGATGCGCGTCTGCGCCGAGAATTGGATGAACGTTGCGTGCAGCTCTTGCACGTTGCGGCCGCGCAAGCCGTACTTCTCTTTCGCCAGGACGACGATGCTGCGGCCTTCCGGTGTCCCGTCGGCTAGCGAAGCGAGCTGCGCGGCGTCGGCAAGCACGCTAATTTGGACGCCGGGCGCGGGAATCAACTCCACGGCCTGGCGATTGCCGAGCGTGATTGTGCCCGTCTTGTCCAGGAGCAACACATCCACGTCGCCCGCCGCTTCGACGGCCCGGCCTGACATGGCGATGACGTTCGCCTGGATCATGCGATCCATGCCTGCAATGCCGATCGCTGAAAGCAGGCCGCCGATTGTCGTCGGAATCAAGCAAACCAGTAGCGCCACCAAAACGGTGATCGTGATGGGCGTTCCTTGCCCGGCGGCAGCAACGCTGTATTTCGAGAACGGCAAGAGCGTGGCGCAAGCGATCAGAAAGATGATCGTCATTGCGCCGAGCAGAATGTCGAGCGCAATCTCGTTGGGCGTCTTCTGCCGCTTGGCGCCTTCGACCAAAGAGATCATGCGATCCAGGAACGTTTCGCCAGGATTGGCGGTGATGCAGATGACGAGCCAATCGGAGAGAACGCGCGTCCCTCCGGTGACACTGCTGCGGTCGCCGCCGCTCTCGCGAATGACCGGAGCGCTTTCGCCCGTAATCGCGCTTTCGTCCACGGAGGCGACGCCTTCGACGATTTCCCCATCGCCGGGAATCAACTCTCCAGCTCCTACCTCAATGACGTCGTCTTTGCGCAGAGCCGATGCAGCCACGAGCGCAAAACGAGCGCCGTGATGCGGCTCGTCCACCCTTTTGGCGACCACGTCGCGTTTGGTCTGCCGGAGCGAATCCGCCTGGGCCTTGCCGCGGCCCTCGGCCATCGCCTCGGCAAAGTTCGCGAACAGAACCGTGAACCATAGCCACGCGGTGATGTTGATGATGAAGAACGCTTCGCCGGTCTGCTCGATGATCGAGTGAATCCAGAGCCCGGTCGTAAGGATGCTGCCGATGTAAACCGTAAACATCACCGGATTGCGAACCTGACGCCGCGGATCGAGCTTCTTGAAAGCATCGACGACGGCACGCCGGACAATCGGCGGATCGAATAATGGGCGCGCTTTGGTTGTCGAACTCATGGTTGGGCTCCGTTCCCTGCCGTCATTTGCAGATGCTCCGCCACCGGTCCGAGCGCGAGGGCGGGAACGAACGTCAAGGCACCGACCAGCAGCACGGTTCCGGCGATCAGCACGACGAAAAGCGGCGTATGCGTCGGCAGCGTGCCGGCGCCCGACGGCGTGTATTTCTTGCGAGCCAACGAACCGGCGATGGCCAGCGTCGGGATGATGAGCCAGTAACGGGAAATGAGCATCGCGATGCCGAGCGCCGTATTGTAGAACAGGTTGTTCCCATTCAGGCCCGCGAACGCGCTGCCATTGTTGTTGCCGGCCGATGAGAAAGCGTAGAGGACTTCCGAAAAACCGTGGGCGCCGGGGTTCGGCGGGTTCTTCATTTCTCCTTTGTCCGTGTATTCCAATCCCGGACCGAGCACGGCAATCGCTGTCCCGACGAGTACTACGAGCGGCGGAATGAGGATGACCAGCGACGCCATCTTCATCTCGAATGCTTCGATCTTCTTGCCAAGGTACTCCGGCGTGCGTCCGACCATCAGCCCGGCGACGAAGACGGCGACGATGACGAACATCAACATGCCGTACAGTCCGCTGCCGACACCGCCGAAGATGACCTCGCCAAGCTGCATGAGCCACATCGGAATCAAGCCGCCCAGCGGTGTATAGGAATCGTGCATCGAATTGACGCTGCCATTGGAGGCCGCCGTCGTCGCGCAGGCCCACAGTGCGGAACTGGCGATACCGAAGCGAACCTCTTTGCCTTCCATGTTGCCGCCGCTGTCTTCGTCCTCGTTAGCCGGACGCGCAAGCGACGGAAGCTGCGAGCCGTCGCTTGCGCGTCCGGCTAACGGAAAACGAACTTCGCGATCGATGGCCGGATTGCCCGCCTGTTCCGCAGCGATACAACCGATGGTCAGCGGTACAAAGACGACCATCATGGCTGCAAGAACGGCCCAGCCCTGGCGCGTGTCGCCAACCATGACGCCGAACGTGTAACAAAGGGCCGCCGGAATCAGCAGGATCGCGAGCAGTTCCAGGAAGTTCGACAGCGGGGTTGCATTTTCATAAGGATGGGCGCCATTCACGTTGAAGAACCCGCCGCCATTGGTGCCAAGCTGCTTGATCGCGATCTGCGACGCCGCCGGCCCCATCGGCAAGGTCTGCGTCGTCACCGGCTTCTTGTCCGCGTCCAGCGCGGTCTGCACGAGATCGATTTGTTGGTAAGACTGAAAGTTCTGCACCACGCCTTGGGAGACCAAAAGCAACGCGAGGACGAATGAGAGGGGCAGCAAGATGTAAAGATTCGAACGCACGAGATCGACCCAGAAGTTGCCGATCGTCGCCGAGTCTCCCCTCGCCCCTTGAGGGAGAGGGGTTGGGGGTGAGGGGGAATGGCGCGTCAAACCGCGGATGAGCGCCACCAGCACTGCCATGCCGGTTGCGGCCGAGACAAAGTTCTGCACGCCAAGGCCCACCATCTGGGTCAAGTAGCTGAGCGTCGTTTCACCGCTGTAGTTCTGCCAATTGGTATTGCTCGCAAAGCTGACGGCGGTGTTGAACGCAAGGTCGGGCGGCACGGCGTCCAAATCCTGCGGATTGAACGGCAACAACCCTTGCAGTCGTTGGAGAGCATAAACCGCCAGCAGGCCAATGGCGTTGAATAGCAACACCACAAACGCATAGGTTTTCCAGCCCATTTCCGATTGCTGATCGATCCCGGCCAATCGATAAATGCCGGGCTCCAGCCAGCCGAGAACTCGATCGAGGCCGCACGGTTGACCCTGATAGACACGAGCCATGTACCAGCCTAGCGGCTTGACCAAAGCAACCAGAACGATGAGATAGATCGCCAGCTGAATCCACGCATTCGGGTTCATGCGAACCACTCCGGCTTCAGGAATGCGACCATCAAGTACGCCATGAGGCCAACGGCGACGACAAGTCCGACGAGTTCGATTCCGCTCATTGGTTGTCTCCCATGAGCCGACCGCACAAGGCGATCAACGCCCAGGATGCCAAGCCGAAGCCCGCGATTAGAGCCAGGAAAAGTCCGTCCAACATCGATAAACCCTCGCGCGCTCCGTGATTGCCCGTTCAAATCGTACCGACGGTTGCATCAAAAAGGGGTTAAGACTGCCGAGTTGCGCGCTAAGAAAGTATCAAGACGTAAGACACCTGCACGCGAAGCATGTGCTGTCAGGTCAGATTTCAAGCCAGGTCAGGGCGTTCCGACTGAATTTGGACGCATTTGCCGTTTAGGGACTGCGAAAAAAAACGACAATTTGATCTTGGCCGCATGAGGACAATCTGCGATTTGAGCAGGATGCACGATGCAGCTGTTGTCGACCGGATTCGACGCAAGTTTCAATCTTTGGACGCCGGCTTGGACGAACGCTCCCGACGCCAATGGGTCCCTACCGAAGTCCAAGAATTGGGATACGGCGGCGTGGCCTGCGTTTCCAAAGGGGACCGGCATGGCTCGGGATACGGTCTACTCCGGCCCGCGCGAATTGGAATTTCGACAACAACATTCTGAGGAACCTGTTAGTCCTCGGTTGCGAAATGTGGGCGCTGGTCGCAAGCCGCTCACTAGTTTGGACCCACAGTTGTTGTCGGTGTTGGAAAGTTTGGCAGAGGCTTTGACACGTGGCGATCCGGAGTCGCCTTTGCTCTGGACCTGCAAGAGTACCCGCAAGTTGGCGGAAGAACTGAGCCGCCAAGGTCACGGCGTATGCGATCGCACGGCGGCGTCGCTGTTGTACCAAGAGGGCTATGGCTTGCAAGCGAACCACGGCTGCCCGGTCCGCCACCGCTTCCAAGGTTTCCTGAACGCTCGCGTCGGCCTTCGTGCAAAAGCAGGCGAACCAGCCGTGCTTCTCTTTCACCAGCACCACGCGGTTCTTGCCGCCCACGGGTTCATACGTCGCCAGGAACGTTTTGTACGTCTTCTTGACCTACTTGTTGTACAACACGAAATCGTCGGTCTGCCAGGGCGCAAACCACCAGCGACAACAAGCGATCCTGGGTTCGGCGAACCAGCACAAAAGCCATCTGCACAATCCACGACGACAAATCGGCAGGCAATTCCCACGCAGCCATCCTTGGCTCTCCCTGGGACGACGCGTTTGTTAAGCACCGCTATCGTGCCAGGAGAGCCATTTTACTTCCAGCCTGCATGGTTCAACCGATGGGCATGACTAGATTTTCTCGGAAAGTGCAACCCCTCGGCAATATCGCCCGAAAAATCCACAGCCTAGGGAAACGCGTGGCCAAGGGTGCGGTTTGAGTTACGAAGTTCTGGGAAAGGGCAGATCGTATGGACACGAAGAAAAAATCCGCGAGAGCGGAAACCGTTAACCGCCCTCGATGCTCTGGTGACCAGTTACCGGGCGATAGCGTTAGCGCCAGCGCCACGCTCGGTAGGGACGGGCATAGTAGTACCCGCCATGGTAGTAGCCCGGCGTGTAGGAAAAGTACACTCGGGGAGGCGAGTAGTAGTAGGTCCGTGCCGGATACGGGTAATAGTACACCCGTCCGCGGCGCCACTGGGCATCGGCCCACGACGCGGCAACCGTGCCGGTTAGCAAGACTGCCAGGGCAAGCGAAAAGAAGAAAATACGCATCGAGCACCTCCTTCATGTGGGCATCCTGGGCTGGATTCGTCACGGCGATCCGACTTTCCCGTTGTGCAAAGTCCGTTCCAAAGCCGTCCTTTCTCAAAAATAGGCGAGATGATTGGCGCGATTTGGAATACGGCTTCCCATCTGAGCGAAGATTAGTGCGCAGGTGCGTCGGCGCGGCCATCGGCGGGCGCGATGCCGTTAGGCGAGGGTTGGGTATAGGTGAATTCCTTATGAGGTAATTCGATCCCAAGTTCGCCGAATCGCGCCTTGATGCGGCGCAGCAGTTCGCGTTTGACGGGCCATTGCTTGAGGGGACTGGTCCGCAGTAGAAACTGAATGGTGATGCCGTTCTCGGTGAGTTGATCGACGCCGAGCATTTCCGGATCGTCCAGGATGAACGGGCCAAAGGCGGGGTCAGCGCGAAGTTCCCTGCAAATCTCCTCCAGGACCAGCATTACGTGGTCCACGTCCTCATGGTAGGCGACACGAATTTCGAGGAAGGCGCGCGCCCACCGGTGCGTCATGTTGCTGACGGTGACGATCGTGTTGTGAGGAACAAAATGGACGGTGCCTTCGTTATCGCGAAGCACCGTCATGCGCAGGGTGATATTCTCGACCTGCCCCGTGATGCCGGCGATTTTCACGACATCGTTGATCCCGTACTGATCCTCGAGCAGGAGCATGAACCCGGAGAGATAATCCTTGATGAGACTTTGGGCGCCAAAAGCCACTGCCAACCCACCGGCAGCCGCCCCGCCGAGCAAGGGCAGAATTGGAATCCCCAACGCCTGCAAAATCATCAAGGTTCCGCCAACGATGATGAGGAACGACGCCGTGTTGCGAAAAACTCCAACGAGGGTATCGGCGCGATTCTCGCGATCTCGTTGATTGCCGCGAAACTGGTACCGTGACACCCACTGCACGATGCGCTGACTGGCCAGGCGCACCATCCAATGCAATAACAACATGGCGATGAGCACGATACCAATTGCCGGTACGTGCGCCCATGACCAGGCGATCAGGTTGTGAGGGGCCAGGGGCGATTGAAGGAACTTGACCCGATCCTCGGCATGGACCGCTTCTTTTCCGGTGCGGTCAACTTGCTCCTGCGCGACGAGTTTGTCGGCCGCGAGCTTCTTCAGGCCGGTTTGGAGGTTTGCCAATCGATCCCCTGTTTCGCGAATGTCGGTGGCCGTGGCGGCGACGAGTTTTTCGGCCTCCGCAAGCTTCGCCACAAGGCCTGTCAATTCGTCCTCGGCGATCTTGGCGGCGCGTTTTTTGGCCAATTCCTTTTGCAGGTTCGCGCGGATAGCGGCGGCGCTCTCGGCCTTTTCATGAAGGATTTCCAGGATTCGCTTGTCGAGGTCGACGTTCTTGTTGAGAAAAATGATGCGGTCATCGATGGCCTTCAACTTGTCCTTGGCGTTTTTGGCGGCCGCGTCCTTGGATGCCGCTTCTTTTTGCGCCTTGAGTAATTCCATGCTGACTGGCGCACCTGGAGGGGTGGGCTGCAGCGGCGGCGCCTTGGGCGCGGGATTTTCAACGCTGGGGGCGGCCTGAGGGGGGGAGCGCCTGTCCGGTGTCGCAGGCGCCTCCTTTGTCCCAGGGGGTGGCGCCCCCTGCAACAGGGCAATGGCGCGCCGAATTTTTTCGGTCTTCACAGTCAGGAGTGCGGCCCGCTCCTGGAGAATCTTGCGTTCCTTGAGGGCAACCTCAAAACGATCCCGCGCCAGGGAACGCTGCTGTTCCAGTGCACTTATTTCACCTTCCAGCTTGGCAGCGGCAGCCTTGGCACCCGTGGATTTGACCTTTTTCAACTCGGTACGCTTATGGTCCAAAATCAGATCCAGTTTCTTGAACGCCTCCTCAGCCAGCCGGTATTCACTTTTAGGATTGCTGAGTTCGTTCCTCGTTTTTTCCAGAGTCTTGGAATCGATATCCAGGTATTTTTGCAGGCGAATAATCTGATCCGCCTCGGAGACCCGCTCTTTTTTTGGGGCGCGCTGTTGGTCAGTTGGTTTCACATTTTTGTTCGCGTCTTCGTGCTGCTCCATTTTCGGCAACGTCTGCTCATGAATCAGAGAATTTACTGAGAGACCCGGAATGGCGACAAGAAGCCACAATATTGCCGCAACCACATTCATGACTCGACCTCCATGAGCGTTCAGTAAGGCCTGGGGTTGTGCTTGCCCCGCGGTGTTTCAAGGTAGAAAAAAGGATGCCAAACGGAATGGATCATCCGAGTCGGGAGAGCGGCATGAATTTTGCGTTCTATCCAACGATTGCAACCGGGTCTCGACGTCGATTTTTTTGGAGGCGCCATGACAATCCTTGAATTCATCATCCTGCTAGTTGTCGCCGCGATTTGCGGCTCGCTCGGCATGGCGATCAGTGGATATTCGCGTGGCGGATGTTTACTCTCGATCGCGCTCGGTTTCATCGGTGCATTGATCGGGGTTTGGTTGGCTCGCGCCCTTTCGCTGCCGGAGCTTTTCCTGCTTGAAGTTGGCGGGGTACAATTTCCCATCGTCTGGTCAATCATCGGCGCTGCGTTGTTTGTCGCGTTGATCAGTCTTCTGTCGCGACCGCCGACGCAGAACTCTCCATAGTTCCCAATTTCCTGGGCAACGCAAGGCGTACCAGTCGTGGAAGTCCTTGGCAGCCATTTGTTGGTTTTGGGGTGCGCGGCCCTGCTGGGGGGCGCGATCGGGCTGGAGCGCGAATTGCACCGGCGCTGGGCCGGGCTGCGCACGCATATGATGGTTGCCATGGCAGCCGCCCTGTTCGTTCATACGGGCATGGATTCCAGTGGGGGAACATCGGCCGACCTGAGTCGAATCATCCAGGGGATCGCGGCGGGAATTGGATTCATTGGCGCCGGCACCATTCTCAAACTTACAGGCACCCTGGAGATCAAGGGGCTCACGACGGCAAGCTCCATCTGGCTTGCGTCCGCGATCGGCGCGGCGTGTGGCAGCCAAAACTTTCTGGCTGCGAGCGTCGCGGCGTTATTCAGCCTGATCATCCTGTATGCCGTGGGCAAATTGGAACGGCTTTTCCCTTCGCAATCGGGACCGAACGACACGCCGTCCCAGGCGGAAAACCATGAATGACCGGGGAACGATCGGTCAACGGCGCTTGAAGAACTGGATCTCGCGTTCATGCTGAAGTGCCGCCACCCGGGACTTGAACGTTCCAAGGTTACGTCGCCTGCCTGTCTTCGGATCAGGATTCCGCGCATAGAGACGGTATTGTCCCGATTTTAGCTTGCGAATCATGATGGAAGCCTCCGGGTTTCCCCGTCCGTCTCACCGGTGCCAGCCGGCAAGGATTCGCTCGATGTCCTCCTTGTGTCGGGTCTCGTCCGCGATCTGATTCTCCAGATCGACCTTGAGTCCGATGTCGCCAAAGGCCTCTGCCTGGCCGATGCGTTCGTCATAAGCCTGGATCGTTTCCTGCTCGGCCAGTAGCGCCTGTTCGAGCATTTCGCGAGGTCCATTGGCGGTTGGAACCGACCTCGGCTGGGTTGTGGGTTCACCTCCCAGGGTCGCGATCTTGTCGGCCAAGAACTGGGCATGGCCTTGCTCGTCGGCGATCTCGGCCTGGAACAGCGCGCGCAGTTCCTTTCGATACGGCCCGGTAAGTTTTGCCGCGTAGTGGGTATACATCAGAATGGCCTGGTACTCGCCGGCCAGATCGAAGTTGAGGCCCTCGAGGAGCGTTTCTCGATTGATGTCGCCATTCTGGCGATCGCCCGCTTCGCGCGGTGGGGTTGCCTTGGCTGGCGAGGCGATTTTTGAGGTGTGCATTGCCATGATGGTCTCCTTTCACGGAACACTCAGGTGTGGAATTTGCCGGTATCTATTCCCCGCGGCCTTGCATACTCCGCCGCCAACCGTTCCGGGTTTTTGTCGCTTTTGCCCCTTGGGCTGTGCCAGCGCACGCTGGCGTGGGGTCATCGTTTGCCAGGCGGCTTGCGCCTTGCGAATATTCCTATTGGCAACGGCCCGCTGTCTGTTGGTTGCCATTTTTCGCACCTCAACTTTTTGGTGAAAAAATAATCAAAATGCTTGATGCACATTCAGTGCCGAAGAAATGCCGCTGGATTTGCGTGAAAAACAACATGGTGTGCGCTTGCACTTTTGCGCCGGCGCCAGGGATATTGCGAAACCGTGGACACTGAAATCGGCCCCGGACTGCGCATCGTTGTGCGCGACTCTGAGAAACGGTAGGCACGTCCGAACTACGTTGAACACTCTCAAACAGAAGGCGCGCTCAAGCCAGCGGACGGACTCAGGCAACGAAAAAAGGGCGCGCACGCCAACGTCGCATTAAATCAGGACGGGGGAATGGCTGCCGCGAAATGATGATTGTTCCGATGAACAAAGTAAACGAAAGAGCATTGGCGCACCGGTTGCTACCTGCCTATCGGCAGAAGCATGTCGATTCGCAAGGGGGATAACTCGCCTCAAGGCAAGAAAAAGGAGCCAGCCATGAACAACATGCTTTTCAAACGCAAAACGGGCCCACCTGAGCGTGACCTCGAACACCATGATCTCGCGATTGCGACGCCGGTGCCCAGACCAAATTGTTCTCGTGCATCCCATGACGGTTTTCGTCTGACGGCGGCCGATCTGTCGTTCGTCGGGCTTTCGCTGCCGATCGTCCTTCTTGCACTGGCGATGGTGATGGCGACGCTACAGCCAGGATTATTGGTGGTCGCCGCCATGTTGTTGCCAGTCCTGGTGCCGTCGATCGGTTTCGTTTTCCTCCTGCTTTTTTTGCGGGAACAAGACAACGACCCTACCCGCGGTGGTTAGGCGTAGCGGCGAAGGGAAGGGCCGCTTTTCATTGCGTTCCCAAGCCCCGAGGGTTTGATTTTTCGCCGCGGGGCAGACTTCCCGCCCGCCCATGCGGCGAAGAATCGGCAGGCTGGACGCCTGCCCCACGAAAAAATCAGATCCTCAGAGATTGGAAACGAGTTCAGATTCAGATTGGAGACAGCCATGAAATCCGTCGGCAACTCACTGTGGAAAAACTGGATGACCCTATGGGAAGTCACGCTGGCCTTCATGTTTGGCATGTTCCTTTTCGCAATCCTCAACGTGGTCAGTGCTGGCCTGCTCATCACGGTGGTTACGGCGGGCGTCTGTTTTGCCGTCCTGGCATCGTTTCACTACCTCCTTTGGGGACGTGGGTTCACGTGGATGGTGATTCGTCGGCGGCCGCAACGGGATTCGAGTCCCGTGGACAACGTTACGCCAGCACTGGATGATTTCGTCATCGAATTGAACGATCAAGAGCGCAAGGAACTCATGTCGCTCCTGGAAAACTCCACCGTCCAGCCCGGAACCGACGACCGGAATGCCGCCTTGCGGCGACATCTTCTCGATAAGCTCCGGATGTTTGGCGCCTGAGAAGCCAAATTTTTTCCGCGTGTTCGGCAAAGCGAGTGGGCAAAGCGCGCGATGCCGGTTCGATGATTCGCTTCATGTTTTTGTAAAGGAGACCTCTCATGCAAGTCAGCGATGTGATGACCCGAAATGCCGAGTGTATCCGGCCCGATTCGACGCTTCAACAGGCGGCCGAGCGCATGAGGGCACTCGATGTGGGCTCGCTGCCAGTCTGTGAAGATGACCGGCTCGTGGGTGTGCTCACGGATCGCGACATCACGGTCCGCTGCGTGGCCGACAGCCACGACCCGCGCAGGGATACCGTGCGCGACGCCATGACGCCCTACGTTTATCACTGTCAAGAAGACAACGACGTCGCGGAAGCAGCGGAGCTGATGAGGGAAAAGCAGGTCCGCCGACTCCCGGTACTCGATCACGACCATCGGCTCGTCGGCATCATCGCCCTGGGCGACCTGGCGGTGGAGGAAGGTGGCGAGCCGTTGGCGGGGCATGCTCTGGAAGGCATTTCCACGCCGTCGTCGCCCATCCGGTAGAGCGCGTCAGTCCAACGGGGTGGCGCCGGCCGCGGCGTCACCCCCCGTTCTCCATGACCCAGCGCACCGCTTCCCGGCTCAGTTCAGCGGCGTTGCCAATGTTCAACTTGCTCTTGATGTTTTCGCGATGAGTTTCAATCGTCTTGATGCTCAGGTGCAAGTCGCCCGCGATTTGCCGCGTGGTCTTTCCTTGACCGATGAACCTGAAGATCTCCAGTTCCCGATCGGACAGAATGTCGGTCGTGGACTTGGAAAGTTCCGGGGGTGCGCCCACGGCCCGCTGGAGCAGCCTTTCGGTCATGGGGGAACTGAGGTAGATTTTTCCATCGAGCACCTGGCGAATGGCATCGACAATTTTCTCCGACATTTCCTGCTTGTTCACATAACCCTGCGCCCCGGCCCGCAAGGCGCGCTCGGCGTAAAGGGACTCGTCGAACATGGACGACACCAGCGTCCGGGTCGACGGCGAACTGGCGTTGATTCGTTTGATCAAGTCGAGCCCCTGACTGGATTTCAGGGACAGGTCAATGATCACCAGGTCCGGCTGGCAGTTCTTCACTTTCTCAAGGGCATCCGCCACGTCCTCGGCTTCGCCGCACACGTCGAGGTCTGGCTCCCGGCCCAGGCGAGCGGCCAAACCTTCGCGAACGATGGGGTGATCGTCAACGATCAGGATCTTGATCTTCGGCTTGGTTGTGACTTCATTCATGGCAATCCCCGGTAGATCGTGCAGGTAACCATGGTGCCGCCGGTTGCGCCATCGCCAACCGAGAAATGCGCCCCAATCTGTCCGGCGCGGTAGCGCATGATGCGGAAACCGGTCCCTTCAGTCGCTTCGTCCAGATCGGGCAACCCATTTCCGTCATCGGCAACCCGAAGGGTGATATATTGCCCTTGCGCCTCGAGGCTAATGCGAATACTCTTGGCCTGTCCATGCTTGAGCGCATTGGTGACCGCCTCCTGGGCAATCCGGAAAAGTTGCGTGGCACGGAAATTATCCTCGACGAGAACCGGCTGGCGGTATTCAAACACGCACCGAGTGGCATGAAGGGCGGTGATGCGCGCCGCCAGCTCACTGAGGGCGGCCATCAAGCCCTCGGCATCCACTTCCACCGGAACCAGGCCACGCGACAGAAGGCGCACTTCGCGAAGGGCGTGGCGCAGGCCCTCGGCGATGCGTTCCGCGCGGCGTGCGTCGTCGGGGCGGTCATGGCGAATGGCATCGGCCAGGTTGTCCGCCAGCATGGAGAGGCCGGTCAATTCCTGCCCCGTGCCATCGTGTAGTTCCTGACCGATGCGTCGTTGCTCGGAAGCCGCAATCTCCAGAACTTCCTCCTCCAGGCGCTTCTGGTCGGTAATATCTTGCGCGGCGCCGAGTATCTGCGTTGGGTTGCCTTCGTCGTCGCGCATGAAGACGGTATTGCGACAGTGAAGCCAGCGCCATTCTCCGTTGGCATGCCGAATACGATATTCGGTCTCAATGACCTCTCCATCCTCGGCCGCCAGGCATTGCTCAAACGCGCGCTCGGCGCGGGGCAGGTCATCCGGATGAACTTCCGTCAACACGGTCGGCAGAGCCAGGTCCTGGTTTTCCTCCCAGGCATGGCCCAAAAAGGTCTCCAGGCGACGATTGACGAAGACATTGCAGTGTTTCCTAAGATCGTATACGTACAGCACGCTGGGAGTCATTTCCGCCACTTGCTGCACGAATCGGCGAGATTCCTCCAGGGCCGCCTCGGCGCGCTTGCGCTCGCTGATATCGCGAATGGCGCTCGAAATGAGAACGCCCTCATCGGTCACGAGCGGGCTGAGGCTGATTTCTACGGGAATCTCGACCCCGTCCCTGCGCAAGCCATATAAGTTGAGAGTCGCACCCATCGGTCGCGCGCTGGGCTGGGCTTGATAGTTGTTTCGATACGCCTCGTGTTGCACGCGATACCGCGCCGGGATGAGGATTTCAACGGGCTGGTCAAGCAATTCGGCGCGGGAGTAACCGAAGAGGAGCTCGGCCTGTCGATTGACCAAGACGATGTTGCCGTCATCCCGCACAATCACGACGGCGTCCGGCGCCGATTCGAGCAGGCCGCGGAATTTTTCCTCGGTGCGTTTGCGGTCGGTGAGATCGCGAATGATCTTCCAGTACCCGCGCAAGTCGCCGCGCTGGTCATGGAAGGCGGTCAGGACCGCGTGGACCCAAAACCGCGAACCGTCCTTGCGGACGCGCCATCCTTCATCTTCGCAGCGTCCAAGCCGGGCAGCCGTGTCCAGCTGTCTCTCTGGCACGCCGTCTTGAATGTCTTCCCTGGTGAAGAATTGCCGAAGGTGGTGACCGGCGATTTCCTGGGCGCCGTAGCCACTAATCCGTTCGGCGCCGGCGTTCCAGCTGACGACATTTCCGTCGCCGTTGAGCATGAAAATGGCGTAATCCGTGGTGCCGTCAACCAGAATCCGAAAGCGTTCCTCGCTTTGCCGCAACGATTCTTCACGATTGCGCAGTTCCTGTTCCACGAGGATGCGTTCCGCGATCTCCGTTCGCATGGCTGCATTCGTCTGGGCCAGTTCGGCGGTTCGTTCGTCAACAAGCTCGGCCACGAGTTCGGCGCGCCCCGTCACGACCAGGAGGACGGCGCCCAGCAGGCCGGTACACAACATGCCGCCCGCGAGCACGGTCCACGCCTGCAAGGAGCGATGCTCGGCCAGATAGGTCTCGGATGGCGTAAATTGCAGTGTCCAGTTCCTCCCCGCCCCGTCAATTGCCGTGGTTTCCACGATGACGTCGGACGGCTCGGCGCGGGGCGCCCCGGTTTGGGGTGGAGGGACCCACGCTCCGTTTCTGCGGCACAAGACCGCTTGTTCTGAATGCGATGTCAGGCCATCGAAAAAGCAAAAATCGATCCCCTCATTTGGGCGATCGCGCCAGGCTGCCTCAATCCACCGCTCCAGCTGCACGACCCCGATCACGACGCCAAGAATTGTTTGGGTGCGATCCGGGCCTGCCTCGGGTACCTCATTTTCGCGGTAAATGGGTAAAAACACCAGAATGCGTTTCTTGTCAACGTCAATGCGATCCGGCACAGCGGCGCTGGCAATCGGTCTGGCCATCCTGATGGCGCGATTTAGCGCGTCGAGTTGTACCGGATCGCTGGCGATGTCGAAACCAAGAATCCGCGGATCGTCCGGCTCGTGATAAAGGATTGGATAATACTCAGCCCGCGGCGCCGCCGCGACGAATCCCCCCGGGCCCGTTTGCCGAATGACGAACTTCGCGGCATCCTCGAACTCTTGCCGGTCAGCGCCGCGCGTGCGCGGCGCCCACGACAGGGCATCGACATGGTCGCGCTCATTCAATAGGGTGCGTGCCGCGGTGATGAACTTTTCCTGGTTGATTGCATTGGGATTGTTGCCGTGGAATCGGCTGGCCCGGTGCAGTTCCCGCAGGATCAGGTCGGTTCGATTTTCCAGGGCCCGGGTCAAAATCTCCGTCTGGAAACGGAACTCATTGCGCAGGCGTTCCTCCTCACTGGCCCCGGCCTGAACGAACAGTACAACCACGGCGGCCGCCAGAATTCCAAGCGGCGCCGACACCGTCAACGGGCGTTGCAGGCGAGTTCCGCGCGTGCGATTGGCCCACAAGATCGCCAGCGGCGTGGCCACGAAGACGCCGATGGAATCCCCCACCCACCAGGTCCACCAGCTGTAAGCCAGGTCCACGTTCGTGATGCGGGCCATGGACCATAGCGCCGCCACCCCGACCGTCGCATTGATCAGGCAACTGACGGGCCCGCCGAGGATCAACAACTTGGCTACCGTTTGCTCGCGATTCAAATCGGGATACCCGCCCCATCGCCGAACCAACACCGCGGCAACCAATGCCTCCAGCGCAGCGCCGGCGCTGATCGTCAGGGGCAACGCCAGCGACATGGTGACAGCTACCGCGCTGTGGGAGTCAAACGTAGTCGGTACATTGACGAGAAAGGAACCCAGCATCACGCCAGGCCATACGCGATTGCCCCAGACTAGCAGCGCCGCCACCGCAAAACCTGCCGCTGGCCAAAACGGGGCCGCATAGCCAGGGGGAATGGCCAACAGCAAGCTCAGACGCCCAGCCACGAAATAGGTCGCGGCAACCAGGAGTATCCGCACCCACATCGACGTCTCCGCATTCAGCCAACTTGCCTCGGGAAGTCAATCTCAAGCGCTGCCGGGTAGTGGTACAGTTTGCCGGAGCTCAGGCCTTCCAGCCTGACGTTTCGCGACGGCTGTCAGGCAAGAATGCCTGACCTACTTCAAATTGGACCACGACCCGCCGCCAGGGCGATCAAACCAGCAAATGCCTTACCACGGCGCGGAAATACCGGGTTTGCGAAATTATCAGGCATTCCCTCATCCCGCATTCAGCCGAACCAGCATCGAAAGTCATGATTCCCCCGATTGTTTTCGGGCATTTCGCCAGCGACAATTCCACGTGCATTTTCGTCACTCGGCTCGAAAGGAACGAATCCCATGTCACTGGCTCAAGCCCCACATCCAGACGCCGTCCCAAATCCTTCGGAAGCCGTGCAAACTCCTTCCGCGGGTGTCTTGATTGTCGATGACGATCAATCGATCGGCGGGCTCCTGATGCGGTTTTTGACGCTGCACGGCGTGCCTGCGTGGTACGTCCAAAATAGCCGTGAAGCTGTCAAGGTCTATCGCCGGTTTCAGCACCAGATTGCCTACGTGTTGCTCGATGTACGACTCCCAGAACTCGACGGCCCGCACACCCTGCTTCAGCTCCAGAAAATCAATGCCGGCGTATGCTGTTGCTACATGAGCGGCGACAGTCGTCCGTATACCCAGGAGCAACTGCTGCAAACCGGCGCGATCGCGGTCCTGGCAAAGCCATTTCCGCTGAGTTCGGTCCTGGCCTACCTCGACAAGGCCGAGCCCACCAAATCACGTTTGGTCTGAATTTCAACCCCTCTCTTTTCATGGAGGCATGTCATGCTTGTATTGACACGAAAACCTGGAGAAAAGCTCGTCATCGGCAACAACATCGTTGTCACTGTCGTGATGATCGAGGGCAACAAGGTCCGCCTCGGCGTCGAAGCGCCGTCGGCCATTCGCGTGGATCGCCAGGAGGTTCGCGATCGCCGGCTTGCGTCCGATAACGGCCTCACCATCGCAGCTGACATGGCAGCGGAACCCGTGTAGCGCTAAAGGCGATCTGCCGGTGTTATTGACCGCTGTACAAAAAGCGCTGTGAGCACGCCGCGCAAGCAAGGTCGGCACTTGCTTGCGCGGCGTGCTCGTGCGCAGAGGGGCTGGCATGGGCAACCCCCGCCCCTCTCCCAGGGAAGAGGGGAGAAGAATACCTGCCGCTCGCCTGAAAGCACGCGTTCATGGCCAGGAGGACTCATTTCGGGGACCGGATGGCGACGCGTATGGCTTGATCCTGGAATGAATTCTTACTGGCGCATGAAAAGTCCCGCACTCAGGAACCGGTGTCGCCCAATCACCGAAACCTTCGTGCAGGACAATTCCATTGTAACCTTTCCAAGACGGGACTCAATCGGGGAATCCCTGAATTCATCGGAACCGGCGATCGGACCCGACCGGGCCGCTCATTCGCCGGCGCCGGGATTTGAGTTCATCGTTTCAACAAAAAACTCGCCCAGGGTCAGCTGCACTTTTTCGACGGCGCCGCAAATCCGTTCACATCGCTGCCTGAACAGAATCGCGTCCAGACATGCCGTCGCTCGGAGCATCTGCAAGTCGGCGCGCAACTGATGCGCCTGTTCGCCGAGCTGGATGAATTGTTTTCGCGCCGACCGAACGTGGCGCTCGTTTACGGGCGCATTCTGAAAATCCGGGTTGAGGGCGTCCAGATTGGCCTTGGTTTCCTCGGCCCTCTGGACCTCCTCCTGAATTGCCTGAGCGAGATAGCCGAGTGTCGCGTAGAGGTCGTCGACCCAGGTTGTCTCGCAGCCACCCATGGTGGTCAGCGCGAAGCGCAGTTGCCGCACCGCCGCCGGGAGGGCATTCGTTTTTTCTTGAGTCATGATCGTTTCCTCCCCGGGGCGAGCGTGAACTCGACGCAGCTTGATTGATTGGTTCCGCGCAACCTATGCCGCGTGGGGTAAGTTGATTTGCTTACTCAGGTCCGCCAGGACGTTGAGCAACCCGTCGACCGCCTCGGGCGTGTGATTGGCGTTTACCTGGATACGAAGCACACCTTGATTAATACCCACAGCCGGGAAGAGGACGGATTGCACATAGAATCCGTGATCGAATAACCACTTTCCGGCGCGCAAAGTCAATTCTTCGTCGCGGATCAACACGGCGACAATTGGGGATTCTCGCCCGAGGACAACCAGATTGAGGCGCTCGAGTCCTGCCACCAGACGCCGAATGAGTCGATTGAGGCGGCGCATGATCTGGTCGTATTCCGTTGACATCAGGATGTCGCACACCACGCAAACGGCCTCCAGGTACGGCGGCGGCACGGGGCCGCCGAAAATGTAGGTGCTCGACTTCATCTTCAGCAGCAGTTTCAATTCGGTGGTGCAGGTGACGAAGGCGCCCATGCAGCTGAACGCCTTGGAAAGCGACCCGACCATGAGCACGTTGTCCAGCGTCCCCAGTTCGCGCGCCGCCATCCCGTTGCCGCGCGGGCCAAAGATGCCAGTGCCATGAGCGTCGTCCACATAAAGAACGCCCCCGCTGGCGCGGGCGACCTGATCGAGGTCCGCCAGAGGCGGGGAACTCCCGGACATGCTGTAGACGCCATCCATGGCCACGACGCTCGCCGAGTGCGCCTGCCCGGCGAGCATTTCCGAGAGCCTCTCGGCCGTGCACGGAAAAAGCTTCCGGACCACTGCCCCGTCCGCCTTGGCGATCTTCGCTCCTTCGTGAATGCTGTTGTGCGCCTGACGATCGACGATGAGTAAATCATGCGCGCCCGCAACGGCCGGGATCAGGCCAATGTTGGCCAGGGTCACACTGGGAAAGATCAACACATCTTCGACATTGAGCCAGTCCGCGAGCCGGGATTCGGCGTCCAGGTTGGCCTGCACGCTATAGAAGGCGCGCGATGAGCCATTGTGGGTTCCCCATTTTTTGGCGCCCGCCGTGATTGCCGCCTGGACCCGCGCGTCCTGGTCCAGGCCGAGGAAACTATCCGACCCAAAGTTGACGACGTTTCGGTCGCCAATGCGGATATGCCGCGCGCCGTCCAGGTCCTGGGCCACGAGATCCTTCATGTGACCATCCGGAAACTGATCGCGCATGGAAAGGTAGAACTGGACAACGCCGTCGTCTGAAAGTCGTTGCGTCAACGAGTTCAGACCGCACGGCAATTCCGTAAACGTTTGTGAATTGAACATGACTTTCCCCCTTTGTTCATGGCGGAATTATCGGCTGGGTGGGCGAATGCGCCGGGGAATCTTCAATAGCGTTACATCGCTGCGCTGTTCACGGGCGCCAGGAAACGCGCCACTCCCCCCCCGGCTTGAGGCAGGCCGCAATGTCAGTGGGGAGTACCCCCCGTTCCGTGAGAAGTCCCCAAAAAAACGCTGTAACATCACGTTTAGTTGAGAGTTATGGCTGGAGTGGACCTTCTCACTTCGGCCTGAGCTTTGCTACGCATTTCGTAGGTCAGGCTTTCTAGCCTGACAGCGTAGCCCATGTTAATTGATAATGGGCGCTTCGCGTCAGGCTGGAAAGCCTGACCTACAATTGCGTAGCAAGGCCTTCGGCCTGGTTCACGCCGATTCGGCAAGGCGGCGCCTACGCATGGGCGGTGGGTCGTGGTCCTCGCTGCCTAAATCCAAGCAGCAAAACACCCGCGGCCAACCAGAACAATACGCCGGCGATGAGCAGCACCGCCAGGGCAAAGGCCAGGCCGGACCGCAACGTTCCGGTCAGGTCCGAGAATATTCCCACGACCCACGGCGCCGGCATTTCACCCAGCAGGTGGATGACCAAAACGTTGAGCGCCAAAGCCCGGCCACGCGCCCTCGGCGACGTGATCGAAATCAGGACGGCGTCAAGCGGCCCCACATTGAAAAAAACCAACGTCAAGCCGAGCCCAAGGCCTCCAAGCAAAAGTAGTGCCGAAGGCGCCCAGAGCGCCGCCGCGAAGCAGGGGACGGCCATACAAGTCGTAGCGGCTACCAGCGCCATCGTGGCCCCCGGGCCGCGACGATGCAGCCGGTCACCAAGCCAGCCCCCCAGCGTTGCCCCGCCGACTCCGGCGAGCGCGACAATAACGCCCAACGCCATGCCGGCATCGTCCAGCGACATGCCCCGCACCGCCGTGAGAAACGTCGGCGCCCATGCATTCCAGCCCATGAGCGCAAAAACCAGGAACGCCATCCCGATCGTAGTCAACACAAATCGGCGCTCGCCAAGCAGACCTTTCCAGGCTTCAAAACTCGAGATCGCATCCGAAGGGCATTCGGGCGGTTGGTCGGCCTCGCCCAGGGTGAGGGCCAAACCCGCGGCCGCTACGCCGAGGGCCCCGGAACAGAAGAAGGCAAAGCGCCAGTCCAGCCAGAGCGTTGCCTGCGCCCCAACGAGGTACCCCAGGGCGGATCCGACTGGAATGGCAAGAAAAAGGAAGGCCAGGGCCCGATTGCGTTGGCGGGGCGGGAAATGGTCCGCAATCACCGCCGGTCCCAATGGCGCACACGTCGCTTCGCCTATACCCGTGAGGCAACGCGCGATCAGCAACTGTTCCCAACTTTGCGCCAACCCAGTCGCAAGCGACATCAGACCCCACAGGCCCACGCCGCCCGCCAACACGTAGGGTCGCGGTATCCGGTCCGCCAGCCAGCCCACGACCGGGAGCGCCACGCAATAACTGACGCTAAAAGCCGCGATGAGAAACCCGGCGGCCGTATCAGAAAGCTCGAAGCGTCGCTCGATCGGCAAGAGCACCGCGGCAAGGGCGGCCCGATCCATGAACACGGTCACGTCGATCGAAAACAACACCGCAAGCGTCCAAATGCCCGAGCGATGCCCGCCAGTACCCGGTGTGGATTCGTTCACGATCAACTCCTCGGCGGCGCAACGCCAAGCAACCCAAGGCCCCACCGTGCGCTGGATTTCCCAACAGTGGGAACGACGATGCCCGTGTTAGCGATGCCAATCTGGCTTGAGCGGAATTTGCATCGCGTTTCATGCACCGTCTGATTGGGCATTGCGTTTGCGATGGGAATAACGTGCCAAACTATCAGCCCAAGAGGAGGCAGCCATGTCCACGCGAATTACCAGTCCTGCCAATCAACCGTCAGCGCCGCAAAATGGGCAGTCGCGGGCCACGTCGATTCCTGATCGGGTCGATGAGGCCCTGGACGCATCCTTCCCAGCAAGCGACCCCCCGTCGTGGGCGCCCTTGATAGCTCGTTCGCCCGCGGCTGACCCGCCGCATCGCGCCGGCTTTACGGAGATGGAAATTCAGGGCATGCGCGAGGAGAACGTCCAGGCCGCCACGCGGGTCGTGGGCCTGTTGCTGGCCACGTTCACGTTCGGACTGCTGATGTACGGAACGATATTCCTTTGGATCCTCTTCGGCATCGGTTGACGATCCCCGGGAGTCGGCCTGCTTTGAAACCTACTACAGGAGAATGTGCCATGCGAGTCCCCGTTTGCAGTTTCATTTTCATGTCGATCGCCGCAGCAATTGGCGCCGCGATTTCCCTGAACGCGTGGGCGATGGCCGCCGCATCGGTGGACCGCGAACGCGCGGTCATTCTGGCGCCTCCAGAACTCGGCAGAGGGCCAAGTGCCGTGAATGCCCTGGAAGCCAAGGGACGCATTGCTCGCGTCGATCCGGTCAGGAGTGAACTCGTACTCACCGAAACGTTCAAGAATCTGACCTTCAAACTGACCAAAGACACCACGATCCTGCTCAATGGGCGGCCGAGCCGCCTGACGGAGTTGCGCGAAGGGGACACGGCAGCCGTGACGCACACGCGCATTGGTCCCCACCTGGTCGCGAGTCTCGTTCGCGGCACGCGCAAATTCACGCGAACCATCGATTCCACGGCCAGACAGCCTCGGCGGTCCGCCAGTACCAAGGCGGACCTCACGGCATTTCAAACGCATGGTGAACCATGAAAACCTCCGTCGGGGCGCCTCAACGCACGCCCCGGGAAGCGGTGAAGGGCGAATCCTGGCTGGCCCGGCTTTCTGGCTGGGCCACCGCGTGGACGGGTGGCTCCAGCGCGTTTGGCCTGGCGGTTTTGACCATTGTCGTATGGCTCATCAGTGGTCCCGTCTTCGGCTTTTCGGACACCTGGCAACTCGTGATAAACACTGGCACCACCATCGTCACGTTTTTGATGGTGTTTCTGATTCAGCGCGCGCAGAACAAGGACTCGCAAGCTATCCACCTCAAGCTAAACGAAATCGTGGCAGCCACTAATGGAGCCAGCAACCGCCTGATCAATATCGAAGGCCTGACCGAAGAGGAAATCCAGACTCTTCATGCTCACTATTCGCACCTGGTCGAACTCGCCCGGGCGGATCGCAGCCTGACCGAATCCCATTCCATCGAGGAAGCGGCCGAAAGGCACCACCGAAAAAAGCGGCGCGCATGATCGTCGCCCGCCATGCCGGCTACGGTTCACTCCGCAATGGCACATCGTTTGCCTTTTGAGCCTTGGCGGAAGTTGAGAAGTTCACACCACAACTAAAAAAAAGGAGAATCCCATGTTACGCCTGGCACTGGTGTTTTTGATCGTGGCCCTTATCGCTGGCGCCCTGGGGGTGAGCGGCGTCGCGGCCGTATCGGCCGAAATCGCCTGGCTTCTCTTTGTCGTGTTCTTCGTCTTGTTTGTCGTGTCCCTGCTCGCAAACGCCATGCGCGGGAGTGGACCGCCCGTCTAGCGCGGCGCCAAGGGTTCAACCCGGAAGCGTTGGGCGGCAGATCCTGACGTTCGGCCCGCCTCATGCTTCCGGTTCTGTGGCTCCCAACTCGCTAGTCTTGAAAGCATCCTTGTCCAGCTCATAGGCATTCATCTTCGCGGTGATGCTTCGCCGCGACAATCCGCATATTCGCGCGCACTGCCCAATGTGGCCACGCGTTTTTTCAAGGGCTCTACTGATAAACTCTTTCTCGATTTGAGCGACCGCCTCGTGAAGGTGCTCCGTGAGCGGACGTTGCAAGTCGATCGCGAACGGCGACTTCGCCCTGGGCGGATGGACCAAATCGGGAGGCAGATTTTCAATCTGGATCGTTTGCTCGCGTGACGTGACACAGGCGCGCTCGATCGCGTTTTCCAGCTCGCGGACGTTGCCAGGCCAGGAATACGCGAGCAAAACCTGCATGGCGTCCGGAGCAATCTTCTTGGGACTGGTGCTGGCCGGCGAGTATTTCGCGACGAAATGGGTCGCCAGCAACGGAATATCCTCGCGCCGTTCGCGCAGGGGAGGCAAATCAATCTTGATGACGTTCAGGCGATAGTATAAATCCTCCCGGAATTTCCCATCCTTGACCATCTGAGGCAGCGACCGGTTGGAGGCCGTGATGACCCGCACATCGACGTGAATGGTCTCCGTGCCGCCGATGCGTTCGAAGGAGCGCTCCTGGAGAACGCGAAGCAATTTCGCCTGCATCGACGCGGGCATATCGCCGATCTCGTCCAGGAATATCGTCCCGCCTTCCGCCATCTCGAAGCGGCCCTTTCGTTGGCCCACTGCGCTCGTGAAGGCTCCCTTTTCGTGTCCGAATAGTTCGCTTTCCAGCAGGGTTTCCGGCAACGCGGCGCAGTTGATGGCGACAAACGGTCCGCTACGTTCGCTGGCGGTCGCATGCACGGCGCGCGCCACCTGCTCCTTGCCGGTGCCGGTTTCCCCTTCGATGAGGACCGTGCTATTGGTATGCGCGACATTGCTGATCAGTTCAAAAATCGCGTGCATGCGGTGATTCTTGCTCAGGATATTCTGGAAGGAATACTGATTCTGGAGATTGATCCGCAACTGCGCCAGCTCATCCTGCAAGGCGCGATCGCGCAGCGCACGCTCGATCACCAGCCGCAGATGGACGGCCTCCACCGGCTTGGTCAGAAAATCATAAGCCCCCAGGCGAATTGCCTGCACCGCCTCGTCGATGCTTCCATGCCCGGCGATGACGATGATCGTTACCGGAATGGCAAGCTTTTGCACCTCACGAATGAGATCCATGCCACTCATGCGCGGCATTTTCAAATCGGTGAGCAGAATGCTATACGCCGTTTTCTGCATGGCCTGGAGAGCCTGGTGGCCGTCGATGTGGTAGTCCACGTCGAGCTGCTCGCTCTGAAGAACTTGCTTGAGGTGCTGGCAGGTTGCCTCGCGATCATCCACCACCAGAAGTCGGCGGCGCGGACCGGCATGAGCGGGCTCAACGGCCGGCAATTCCGATTGGTTTGTCCCCTTGGGCATCTGCTTGGCCATCGTCATGCTCTCCCGGGTATCTCACCTTGACATAGACCTTATTCTGGCCAAACCTCTTTGGACAGCGTCAACGCCACGAGGATTGCTCTATGGCACGGCGCTCGACAAGGCAAAATCAGAAACCAGGCGCCACACGGAAAATTGGCAACCCAGGGCGTGACTGACGTCTTGGAAATGCCGGTACCGCATGCGGTTGGTCGGCTAATTCGGCGCGAAAAACCGTGCGCGAAATCATACGATTAGCGGCGCGTGCCAAGAAATGCATCACTCGATGGCAATGGATCTTTAGGCCTGGTTCAAGTGAAGGTCACGGCGAGCCGCCGGGCTTGTCCCGGCGGGGAGCCAGGCCGAATCGAGATGCACCGCCCGGACAAGCCCGGCGGCTCGCGGATTGTTTGTTACCCTAGAATCGATTGAATTGAACCAGGCCGATTTTTAACCTGGCCGTCGTTTGCCACGGAAATGGCGATGTAGCTTTACCCGGGCAGGTGGGGTAACTCAACCACGATGGTAAAGCCCCCGTGCGTCCCCGCGTCGCGCCGGATTTTCGCATCGAGACGCAAGGCGAGCGAATCGCACGCGGTCCGCACGAGGAACGGCGGACATTCTTCCGCCAACTCGCGATGACCGTCGGCGCCGGAATCATGGCTCACGACCATTCGCACCACGGCGCCTTGTTGCGTTGTCTCCGTCTGAATCGCGATACGTGGATTCATCCATTCCGATATTTGACATCTTTGCACGATTTCCTCCAGGAGGAGTAACACGAGGTGTTTCACATCCAGGGCGTGACGGCGAATCCTCGCAGATTGGACCGAGAGCGCTGCGGTTCGTTCGACGCCTGGCATGTTACCCGAGGGGAATTGGCTCAGCACCTGTCGAATCAGTTGATTCAGGTCGATATCGGTCGGCTCGCCAGGCAGAACCCGGTTATGAAAACGACTCCATTCATGAAGCATCTGGGAGATTTGCCTGGCGTCTTCCTTGAGGCGCTGCCAATCGGGCGCCTGCGGTTTTGGCGCGCCTTCCCATGTGTCAATCCGTAACAGAAGTGTGTACAGAAAGTTGCTGAAATCGTGAGCGAGCTGCCTGGCGACCTCACCAGAAAGGGCCAGGTGTTCCAGGTCCGTTTGTTCGCTGGATTTCATGGTATCGACAGGATACGCCGTGACCGGTAGCCAGACAAGCCGGGACGAAGTGAGACCGGGAGCGGGACCGACTGCGCGATCCACACAGGTTTTCAGAAGTTGGGTCCTCCCTTTCGGAGACTTTCATACGTGCTCGATGGTTCTTCCTTGATTTCCTTTTCAAGGCTGACGTTGGCAACGGCCTTGCCGAATTTCGCCTGCGTCTGCCGGATGGCGTCTTCAATGGACTCGCCGTTCACTTCCACCGCGGTTCCGTCCACCAGGATGATTGTGTAAAGATTCATGGGAAAAACCTCGATGTGAGCTGAGGGGGGAAAGCGGGGCCGTCAGCAACCCGAACGGAAGTGAAACCGCCGGGTTGCTTGCCCACGGCGTTGACTCAGTCTCCTTACCTATGGAAATCAACCATGACGGACTGCCCCGGCTGAACGAAAACTCGGCGCTCCTGATCCATAGTTTGGCCATTTTCCATCCAGCGCGCTCGGATCACATAGGTGCCGGCCTGTTGCAAGTTTGGGGTGTAGAACGATCGCTCGAGACCGCGCTGCGCGGTTGGGGAGTTGTCGAACCATACCTGCGCGTTGGCGTCCGGAACCCGCACGGTGATGGTCGCCGTGTTCGGATCGTAATAGTTGGCCTGCCGGATTGCCGGCGCCTGAACCTGAACGATCGGGCTGGGATAATAGTAAACCGGCGGGGGGTTGTAGTAGTAAGGGACATAGTTGTACCCCCAGCCCGGGTAGTAATAACCGCGGCGGCCGTAGTAGTAGGGTGACCCATAATAGTAGCCGCCGCCGACGCCAACCGAGACGCCAAAGCGGCCGCCACCGACGCGCACGCGCTGGGCCAACAGGTCGCCGGTCAAAACCAACAGGGCCAGGGCGACCAGGCTCAAGGTGCAGACGGTTTTTCGCATGACTTTCTCCTTTGCGTTGGGACTCATTTGGTGCGCGGTTGTTGTGTTGTAGTTGCCATGGTTAGCTCTCCTTGCCAACGCCTTCCAACCCGAATTCGCTGTGTTGAGTCGGGTGGCGAATCCGGGTTGGCTTGAGCGTTCAACAGGGTCGAATTGGCAGGCCGGTTGTTCGCGTCAATACCAGCCGCCGGGGAATCGTTCGAAGATCAGCAGCAACAGCAAGATCAAAAGTAAAAGACCAATGCTGCCGCTGGGCGCATATCCCCACTGTCGGCTGTGGGGCCAGGTGGGGAGGCCTCCGAGAAGCAGTAGAATCAGGAGAATCAATAATAGAAGCCCCATGATTCCCTCCTTTCCGTCGCCTAGAGCGACCTGGTGAATTCTTCCAGCTCCGTCTCCGCCTTTTCCTTCGCCAGGCCGTACCGCTTTTGAATCAGCCCAAGCAACTGATCGCGCTGTCCTGCCGCAGTGATCAGGTCATCGTCCGTGAGCTTGCCCCACTTTTCCTTGACCTTGCCGGTGAAGCGTTTCCAGTCTCCCTTGATTTGATCCCAGTTCATGACACTCTCCTTTGCCGAGATGCGAAGAGGCGGTTGATTGGTCTTTCATGGACGGGCCGACGCCCCTTCATGGTCGCCCGCCAAGGTCCAAGCCCGACCCGCTCAGGCCTGTGCGTGGGCTGCTTCGTTTATGCTTTGAGCGATTTCGCCAAGCCTTTGGTCGGCGGCGGCTTCCTCGTCGAGCGTTTCCTGAAGGAGGTTGGCCGCCTCGTCGAGCCCGAGCAAGTGGGCATACTTCCGCACGGTGCCGTAGCCTGCCATCTCATGGTGTTCGACTCTTTGGGCGGTGGCGATGAGCGCGGCATCCTTGAGACAAGGTTCGGCTTCGATGTCGATCGCTTCCATACTCTCGTCGATGAGGCCCTTCATCGACTTACCCTTGTTTCCACGTGGGCTGGCCTCGAGTTCCTTGAATATCGTTTTCAGCCGGTCGATCTGTTGTTCCGTTTCTTCCAGGTGTTCTTGCATGGCCATGCGCAGTTCATCGGATGCCGCCGCTTTGGCCATCCTGGGCAACGCCCTGATAAGTTGTTTTTCAGCGGTGTAGAGGCCTTTGAGCTCCTCCACAAACAGATCACGCAGGGATTCGAGTCTCATCATTCTCACTCCGGCAAACTCGAAGACGGCCTATGCCTGTCATTGATGCCGTTCAAGAGTTTTTGATTCACGGCCGGGCATTGGTCACCGAATGCAACGACAACGCACTTCGTATGCCAAAGTCGCGCGTTGTGTTTTCCGCGTGTTGTGGGGGCTGCGAATCCTTGAGAACGGGCCATGATTTGCATCCTCGCTGTGAAATTGACATCACAACGATGGGCAGCGAGTTTCCTCGTTCCGTGTTTTCACGTAGGCGCCTGGCATGACCGTCGGCCACCCTGCGAGCGGGACGTGTCAGCGACGGATCCTTGCAGAGCGTCGCCTAACCTTTTTGGCTCGTTGGACTCGCAAGGCGATGCCTCGCTCATTCGGCACACATTTTGCCTTGGAGAGTGGAACCCAGCAATCCTGATGGAGACTTGGCAATGCGATGCATTAAGAATCAATTCGTACTTGCTGGTTTCGTTGCCTTGGCCTGGTTTTGGCTTGTGCCGGGTGCGCGCGCGGACGATGCCTACTACATGGTGATATTCGCGTACCAGGGTAATCCGAAGGTGCCCAGATTGGCACACAGCTTTGCAACGTTTGTGAAGGTGCCCCAAGACAAGGACGGCAAGGCGCTCACGTCGCGTTGTGAAATCCATTCCATCAGCTGGATCGCCGCGACCTGGAACGTGTCCCTTTTGCGCGCTCCTGAACGGGGAAAGAATTTTGACCTGCCATCGACGATGCGGCAGGCCAGCGCTGTAAACGCGCAGGTAACCGCATGGGGCCCCTATCGAATCAAGAAAGAGTTGTACGACAAGGCCCTCGCCCAGATCATAAGGCTCGAGAGCGGAAAAATAGCCTACAAGGCATTGGACCGCGGGCTACGTCGAGACATCGCGACGAATTGCTTTCACGCCATCAGCGATCTGGTCGATGGGCCTTTGCTGGAAACCGGGACCGCATTCGGCAATGCCGCCAGCGAAATGGTACGCGACCACCTGGCGCCGTGGATCATTGATCGCAAGACCACGCATCGCTTTCTGCTTGAGCCACTCGGGTTGACCAAATACACCATCAACTATCGGGAATGAGCTCGCCCCGCACACGAAACGACCTGCCGATGCCGTGCATGCCGCACTACGGGATTTTGTGTAACCGCCGCGGAGACACAAAGTGCAATCGCCTCCATGTTCTTGTTCGAGCTGCGCGCTCGCCCGGCGTCCGGGGTGCGCGCCGACCGTGAAAAAACGCCTGGAACCGCCGCGAAATGGAGCTTGCAGGAGAGTCTGGATGCCTGAGCATGGTCGATTGGTTATCGCGCGGTTGCCGTCGGCGGCCTTGAAGAGAATAGCCGATGTGAGTCAATCCCCATAGCGAGCGCCTGCCAAACCGTCATCACGTCTTGCCCGCTGAATGCCTGTCCTCTATCTTGCGTCGCTTCGCTCCGCCTCAGCCACCCGCTGCGCGGTGTGGCTGGCTGGCATCCATCGCTCTGGTTTTCGAGTGGAAAACGCCTTGCTTTCCGTCGTTTTTCAACCTGGATAGGTGCACCAATAAATTCCACCCACAAGAAACCCGGATGAGCCTTATTTGTAAACTATTCTAACTTTGATTTGATCGATCGGTCGCGGCAAAAACCCCACTTTTGACTGTTTATTTGCTATGGCATTTTTCAGCTTTGTAAGATCGCCAACTAACCCATTCCTTGATTCACGTTCGTACAAATCCAAATTGCAACGGGCGCCAGAGAAGTTTCCAGCCTTCGCAAGAATTGCCGCTCGGAACGCAAGAAAACTATGATCAGTGGTACGTCCGTTTTTTTTCCAATGTGATTCCCAGAGAGCACATATTTCTTCCAACGCATGATTGTCTTCGATTCTGTTCGCGATCGTGGCCGATTCATAAAAGAACACGTAATCGGGCATCAACAGCTTAGGAGAAGATTCGGTCATTTCTGGAATTGGCAGGTCACAAACTCGCTTTGACGGTAGGTTTCGGAGTAGGCGGCGCGCAAATTCCCTGTCATTGAGTGTCATGGATAAGAAAGCAAGTATCGTAGAGTGGGGGAAATCATCCTTTTTCTCGACAAATTGCGCCAATTCGTTAAATTCCTTGGGTCTTGTATTCTCTGCTGCTTCCGCGCAAGCCGCATAACCCCACCAATGGCCAGGGAATACATCTCGGGCGCGTCTGCCTACAATTTTTGCTTCCTGAACAGCACCGGCTTCCATTAGAATGCTATAGAGCCCTTGGTAGTGGATTACTTGGCGCCAATGCTGTTTGATGCGTTTTTCCAAAGTAGACAGCTTTAGTTTAGTTAGGTTAGATGAATTGGCAGATACCACATCCGAATTTAGGATCTTTTCGCCCTCGCTGTCTGTCAATTTCCAGATTGTCCCCTCATCGTTTCCGTCGCAGACAATAGCAAGCGATGGGAACTCAACGAACTGGCGGAGTTTCCAGTTTCCAGATGCATCCCATGTATAAGACCATTTGCCTTCGTAAAGGTCCAATTCGTCTAGGGAGATTGGCCAAAGGCCGGTCCTCGATCGAAACGCGCGTATTTGGTTTGCAAGCTTTTTGCCGGCAGAAACATGAGCGGCGATGTCCTGTTTCGCTTCGGAGCGTCGATCAATGGGCAGAACTACTGAAACCACTCCAGTGCTGGCCAAAATCACAACTACTATAACAAGAAAAAGGGAAACCCAAAACTTACGCATACAATCCTCCCAAAACTGTGATCAATCAACTGGCTGAGGACCATACTTCGAGTGCTGAAGATACCGCTTATTCAGGTAATCCAACATGTCCAAAGCGTTTGCTCCTTTGGTTTTTTTGTAATTCTCATATTCTGGATAGAACTTTGGGTAAAAATAGTCGATACTCGTCAGGTTATTTGGATCGTATTTTTGTTTTGTTGGACCAAGATCGGCAGTGTTGTAGCCTTTCTTTCCGTCGGCAATAAACGTCAATGCTCTCGGTGATACTCTAATCATATTATTCCCCGTCGCCTCTTGCAAATACTTGCTGTACCTTCCCGTGCGACGTGCTAAGCCTTCCTTGAGAGTAAAATTGATAATTCTTACGAGGTCTTTTTCAAACTGCGCAACTTCGGCATTAGACGCAGTAAACTTGCCAGTTACCTCGCCCTTATACAGACCAGCCAATCCAATTGATGTGATTTTTCCCCCGACCTTAAAGGGAGACTTCCCCGGCGCCAAGTATTTTTTGAAAAACTGTGTGGTGCTTATTTCCTTAGCGATACCGTGTCCAACACCCCATGCCGCAAGGTTATCAGAGCGTGGAATGTCCTTGAACTTGCCAATGGTATGCACCTCAGGTCCACCATATTTCTGGAATGCCTTGCCGCCGTCTATGAGGTTTCGCGTCAAGCCCCATTCAGGCATCTTACTACTTTTTTTGTCATGGCGCGGACCGGCCACGCTCACGATCGGGCATCTTGCCCGCGCGTCCTTGCTTCCTCTGTCTTGGCATTCTTTCATCCCCGCCGCTCTCCCCTCACCCTGACGTGGGGGAGAGCGGCGGGGCAGAAAGAACTCTGTCTTGGCATTCTTTCATCCCCGCCGCTCTCCCCTCACCCTGACGTGGGGGAGAGCGGCGGGGCAGAAAGAATGCCCGTCTTGGCGGTCGCTTCCTGCCGCGGCTCGGTGCTGGCGAATGCCATCGTGTCGGCTGGCGTCTTCAACGGACCGAGCAGTGCGCCCGGACAACCGTCTATCCGTGTGACGTTCGCCACGAACGCCAACACCCCTTACCTTGTACGCCCTGAGCGTACTGAACGCCAAATCAAGAGTCCACCCATCGAACGAACGGTGCCCTTGCAGGTCACCCGGCGGCATAACGGCGACTCTCTCCGACTGCCTTCGCCCGCTTCTTCCGCGGCGGTCACGTCTCTCCCTTATGATTCGTTGCTTGCTCGTTCACGTATCCACTTTTCTCACACCGCTGCAGCCGCTTGCCGCGCATGACGCCGAGCCGTCGAACTGACGTTCAGACGCCAGTCCTTCTCCTGGGCGCCTTCGGGCAACTCGCCGTGCTCCACCAGGCGCCACAGCGCGATCAACAACTTTCGCGCCAACGCCACGATGCCGACTTTGCGCGCCCGCTTGTTGCCCGCGCCGAAACGACGCTCATACCATTGGCTCAGCGCGCTGTCTGGCTGACAACGCAACCACATCCAGGCCAACTCGACCATCAGACAACGCACGTGCCGATTGCCCGCCTTGCTGATGCCTTGCTCGCGTTGACTCTTGCCGCTGTCATACGGCACCGGCGTCAATCCCACCAGCGATCCCAGTTCTTTGCCGTTTTTGATGGCGCGCCAGGAGAACAACTCCATCACCAGAATCCAGGCGGTTCGCGCGCCCACCGCCTTCAGCCCCATCAGACGACGCATCAACTCCTGTTGCCGACCCTGCCCTTCACGCAGTTGACGTTCCTGCTCGTTGGCCGCGTCGCGCTCTTGCCGATGCAGCGTCTCCCACGCTGCGTACTCTTGTAGCAAGCGCATCTGCATCCCCGCGGGCACCGGCTGATCTGCCCAGTCACGCAACCCGGCGAAGCGTCGCGCGGAACTTGGCATCGACCGCGGCCGTCAGACCCTGCGATGCCAGCAGGCCCTTGATGCGATTGCTGCACTCGGTCTTCTGCCGTTGCAAATCCTTCATGCCCCGGTGCAGTTGCCGACCGTCTTCGTCTGCCACGCTCGGCACGTTGACGACGCTCCACACCTTGCGCTCGCCCGAATGGTAGCGGCACAGCATGTTGACGAGCTTGGCCGCGTCCACCGGATCGCTCTTAACTTGCTTCTGCCGCCGGTTGACTTCGATGGAACTGGCATCGACGACGATGTTGTTGATCCCCATCTTCGTAAGTGCGCGGTGCAGCCAAAAGCCATCGCGTCCCGCTTCGTAGCACGTGCAGACCGGCGCGTTGGCCGATAGTCCGAAGCGTGCCTTGGCCTTGGCGATCTCTTCCTTGAGCGCGGCGAGATTGCGAGCCGCGATGGTGCGAAAGCGTGGCTTCTCGGCAGCCTGGGTCGCGCTGGCGAGAACCCACTTCTCGCAGCCGAGTTCAAGGGCCACGTACAGGGTGCCGGTGGTGGTTGTGGTGGTCATGTTTGGTCTCCGTAATCAGGGGTTATGGTGGCCTACCTGATGGAGACTTGTACCACCTCGGATACCTTGCTGGCTACATGGTATCGAACGATAAGGATAAGCTGCCGGGGCCGCCTGCAAGACCTTTATGCCGCGCGAAACCAGGATGGCGGCCCCGGTCAGCTTCATCCGTTTGATACTGTTCATGGCCTCGTTGGGATGGGCGGAAACCTGTCCCAAGATGGTATAAGGGATCGAGACACCCAGCGACGAGTTCTCGTCCCAAATGTGTGCGGGATCAAGCCCGCCCAACCCAAGGAGACCATGATGCGGTTCTACAACCAACAACACCAATTCTACTGCGGCATCGATCTGCACGCCAG